>NZ_CP043617.1:600000-1200000 GCF_009258225.1 Sulfurimonas lithotrophica | reverse complement strand
GGCATCTCTTTTTTGGCATATAAAAGAGAAAGCTCCAAATGTTGCAGTTGCTCTTTTTATATTAGTATTTATTCAAACACCTTCATACAGTGAAGAGATTAAACTACATAATATACAGATAAAAGAGGGCTTCAAAAGATATCATAATCAAGATTGGACAAACTCTGCAAGATGTAAATCATGTCATGAGGATATTTTTAATCAGTGGGCTGATTCAAACCATAGACATATGGCAGGTACAAACCCTTATTATATGGTTTTAGAGAACTTAGCAGCTGAGGATATGGGACAAGAATTTAGACTTTGGTGTATGGGATGTCACAATCCAAGTGCCGTAACCACGGATAAAACAAGGACTGCACATGCAATGGACGGCAACAATATGCCTGCTATTGTTTTTGAGAGCGGGTCGAAAGACTTAATAGATGAATTAAAAGTACACGGGAATTCAAGACTTGAAGAGGGTGTATCCTGTATAGCTTGCCATAGAATAATAGATGCTAAATCAAAAGGAAACAGTTCATATACACTTGATTTGACGAGCAGAGAAAAGTATGTATTTGAAGACAATACTCATGGTGTAAAAGCTTGGCTGGGTGAAAAATTTATAAACTCCAATCCAAAAGTACATAAAGACAGTTATATGAAAGATATCTATAAAGATAGTTCATATTGTGCATCATGTCACGATGAGTTCTTGCCTGATTCAAAAAGAGCCGTGGTCTCAACATTTAAAGAGTGGGAAAAATCTCCGTTTAATAATCCAAAAGACAAATCTAAACATAAGACGTGTATAGATTGTCATATGACGAAACTTCAAGACGGAAAGCTTACTCCGTTAAAAGGAACATCTACCGATGGCGGAGCTATCAAAAAGGATGTTAAGGTACATTATTTTTCAGGTTCAAACCACTTTTTGTCAGGTTTAAAAAGTAAAGAACATGAAGATCAAACTATACAACTTTTGAAAACTGCAGCGGAGTTGGATGTAGATATTAGAGACAATAAAATTTTAGTAGGCGTTAAAAACGTAGGAGCTGGTCATCATCTACCGACGGGAGTATCAGATTTTAGAGAGCTGTGGCTTGAAGTAACACTTTATGATAAGGGTTCAAACATTGTTTTTAGAAGCGGAAAATTAAAAGAAGATGGAAATCTTGGTCCGGATGCAAAAGTTTTTATGAAAGTATTCGGTGATAAAGACTTAAAACCTGTTGGACTTTTCTTTTGGAGATATGAAAAGATGATAAGTGATACTAGAATTCCATCCGGAGAGAGAAGGGTAGAGAGTTTTGATATATCTGATTTAAAAGATGTTAAACTATCCAAAGTTGTTGTAAAGCTAAACTTTAGAATATATCCTCAATGGGTTACGGACATAGTAAAAAATGCATATCCTCAGCTAACAAATCCACCTGTGATTGAGTTAGAGAAAGTTACAAAAGAATTATAATGAAGTATTTATTGGTTTTAATTTTTTTAATTAATTTTTTAGAAGCAAATTATATTTCATGGCATTATGACTTCGATAAAGCACATCATAAAGCCGTAAAGGAAAAAAAGTATCTTATAGCATTACTTTTAGATAAAGAGATCTCACAATATAGAGATATGATAGAAAAAGTGTTTATGAATAATGAATATATTGATGAAATAAATGATAATTTTATTTCCGTAATAATAGTAAAAGATCAGAAAAAAACTTATCCGGTAGAATTATTATATACTTTAGAATATCCCGCATTATTTTTCTTGGATAATGAAGAACTATTTATTTGCAAACCGCTTCTTGGTAAAATAACGCCAGAAATGCTAGAGAGTCACTTGAAAATTTGTAGGTGAGAAATTTGAATCAAAAAAAGAATAACATATTAAAATACGGTGTCTTGGTATCTATAATTGTAATTCTTACATTATTTATATACTTTGAATATTTTGTCATGCAAAGATATTTTGAACAAAATATAAAAAATGAACAAAAACTTATAGGGAAAGTTTTTAAACAAAAGATTAAAGATATAGAACATATATATGAAAAAAGATTAGAAAATTTGTTGAGTGTACCTGAAATAAAAGAGGGTATTATAAATAAAAATATCGATTTATTGAAGAAATATTTTATACCTATGTTCGATAAAATCCAAAAAGAGAATAAATTCGTTAAAACAATGCTTATAACAGATACGAATTCTATAGTCGTATTGAGAGCCCATAGACCGGAGATGAATAATGATGATTTGTCTGTTGTTAGACCTATTATAAAAAAAGCTAATGAACTTAAAAAAAATTTATTTGGTTTTGAGGCCGGTAAAATGAGTATACCTTACAGGATTACAATACCGATAATATACGAAGGTGTACATTACGGTGTTTTAGATATGGGTATATCAAGTAACTTTTTTATTGAGTATATTAACAAAATAGCATCTAGTGCCCATGCTACGTCTTTGTTGAATAAAGATTTTTTAAAAAACTTTATTAAAAATACATATTTAAATAAAACTCCTATAAAAAAAGGATTTTTAGCACCTAATTTCAATGAATTTTTTGAACCCTTTTTTGATAGTATAGATTTAAACAAAGAAATCTCTCAGGTAGAAAAAGAGGGTAGAATATATTTAATTAACAGCACTTTTAAGATGACAAGTTTTAACAACACCTCTTTTGGAACTATTTTGATTGCTTATGATATTACGGATATCGTAAATGAACAGTGGAAAAATATTTTTAAAACATTCGTTTTGACGGGGTTAATTATATTAATCGTATTTTTACTCTTAAGATACTACGAAAAAGAAACTGAAAAGGTATCTCAAAAAATAATAGAGCAAAAAACATATGAATACAAAGGGGCTATGCAAAAAGCCCAAGCTGCAAATATCGCCAAGTCTGAATTTTTAGCCAACATGAGTCATGAAATAAGAACACCTTTAAATGCGATAATGGGTTTTATAGACCTTTTGAAAGAGGATGAAGAAAATAAAGATAAACTCAAGTATTTGAATATAATTGGCAATTCAAGCTATAATTTACTTGATATTATTAATGATATTTTAGACTTTTCGAAAATAGAATCTAATCAAATTAATATTGAAAGTAGAGTTTTTAATCCTCTGGATGAACTTGAATCTGTATCTGAACTCTTTAAAGCCAGAATATTAGAAAAAAATCTCATATTTAAAGTTGATATTGATAAAAATCTGCCTAAGCATATAAATAGTGATTCTTTAAGAATAAAGCAGGTTATTACAAATCTTTTATCTAATGCTCTTAAGTTTACCGATGAAAATAAAACGGTTAGTTTTAAAGTAAAATATATTGATGAAAAATTAAGTGTCAATATAAAGGATGAAGGAATAGGTATTGATCCTAAGAAAATTAAAACAATTTTCAAACCTTTTACACAAGCAGACAACTCAACTACCAGAAAATATGGAGGAACAGGACTTGGTTTAACAATAAGTTCTAGGCTTGTAAAAGCTCTTGGCGGGGAACTAAAAGTAAAAAGTGAACTCGGTAAAGGCAGTGAATTTTATTTTACGATACCTGTTAAAGAGATAGAATCACAAACTCAAGAAGGTATAATACAAACACATAAGAAATTGAGTGGGCATATTTTGCTGGTTGAGGACAACAAAGCAAATCAAATGTTTATGAAAGTTATTTTGAAAAAAATTGGTTTAACTTTCGATATTGCAAATAACGGTTTAGAAGCAATTGAGCGTTTTCCTAAAATTATATGTGATTGTGGAAAAACGAAATACGATGCAATATTAATGGATGAGAATATGCCAAATATGAATGGAATGGAAGCTACAAAAAAAATTTTAGAACTTGAAAAACAACTAAATCTCCCGCATACGCCTATTATTGCATTAACTGCTAATGCACTAAAAGGCGATAGAGAAAGATTTTTAGAAATCGGAATGGATGAGTATTTAACAAAACCTGCGAATAAAAGTAAATTAATCAATGTGTTAGAAAAGTATCTATAAAATTTTTCTTTTATTAAAATATAAAAGTAATTTATAATAAAAATAAAATATTATCCATATTTTGCTAAAATTTAACAAATTTTTCTTAAAGGTTATTTATGAATCAACTAAACTTACTTAGATATACGGCACTAACGGAAGGTGTTTCATGGTTACTTCTTCTTTTTATAGCGATGCCCTTAAAATACGTATGGGGTGATCCTACCTATGTAAAAGTTATCGGGATGGCTCATGGCGTTTTATTTATAGCTTTGATAATGCTTTTGATGCAAAACTTGGTTGATAAAGAGATAGATAAAAAAGAGGCTATTAAAATATTTATAGCATCGTTTGTACCATTTGGGACTTTTGTAACAGATAAAAGCCTTCGTGACGCAATAGCAATTAAAGTTAGATCTTAATCGTTTACAATATCAAAATCCATAGGATATTTAGGGGTAAAGACACTTGTATCTATCTTATGATTTTGTTTCTGATTTGAAAATTCTATTTTAACTTTATTTTCAAATTGATCTAAAAAAGAAATGGACTCTACTAAATTGTTTTGTACTTTAATGATATACTCGGTGTTATTATAAACGGTTAAAAAACTGTTTTCATTAATTTTTTTAGCTTTTTTGATTAATTGAAAAAAATCAAACTCACTCTCTATCCTTCTTATTATAACTTGCTCTATTTCAGGTTCAACGATAGTAGCTTCAAAATTATTTATATATATTTTTTTCTCTATAGGGTAGTGATATTGCCAAGTTGCACTTTTTGGCTTAGAAGCAGTTATATGTCCATTATATTTTAATACTTTATTTTTTTCATCCGTAATACTTTGCGTAAAATCGGCTTCAAAAGTATTTATTTCAGATAAAGATGCATATGTATGAACTGCGATAAACAATATAGTTAAAAATAATTTCATTTAGACTCTTTTTTAGAAAAATTATACACAAGTAATCATTTACATATTAATTAATATGACTCTAATATTATGATATTGTTCCATTTATGCCTTTTATTATTTTTACTATGATAAAATTATTACAATTTCTTAGCACTATATAATTTACTATATAGTAGCTTTTCATAAGGTTGGAGATGCTACAAGCATTTATGGGTAAGATTTTTGGAACTTCTAATGATCGCGAATTAAAAAAATATAAAAAAAGAGTAGAAGCTATAAACTCTTTAGAGAGTAAATATAAAGAATTAAGTGATGATGAATTAAAAAATAGTTTTAACGAGTTAAAGCAAAGCATACAAAACAATGAGAAAACTTTAGATGATGTTTTAGTTGATTCATTTGCAATTACAAGAGAGGCAAGTATTAGAACTCTTGGTATGCGTCATTTTGATGTTCAACTAATAGGCGGTATGGTTCTTCATGAAGGCAGAATTGCCGAGATGAAAACCGGTGAAGGTAAGACACTTGTCGCAACACTTGCCATTGTTTTAAATGCTATGACCGGTAAAGGCGTACATTTAGTTACCGTAAATGACTACTTGGCGAAACGTGACGGTACAGAAATGGGTGCACTGTATGAATTTTTAGGTTTTAGCGTCGGTATTATTTTAGAAGATATGCATGACCCTGAAATCAAAAGTAAAGCATATGACGCTGATATTACATACGGTACAAATAATGAGTTTGGTTTTGATTATTTACGCGATAATATGAGTTATTCAATAGAACAAATGGTTCAAAAAAGAGGACATAACTTTGTTATAGTCGATGAAGTGGATTCTATTTTGATTGATGAAGCAAGGACGCCTTTGATAATATCTGGTCCTGTTAATAAGACCATGCAAGATTATCATGACGCAAACGGCATTGCCTTAAAACTAATAAAAGATGAACATTTTACGGTTGATGAAAAAGACAAAGTTATCCTTATAACAGAAGAGGGTATAACAAAAGCAGAAGAGTTATTTAAAGTTGAAAACCTATACTCTGCGGAAAACGCTTCACTGCCTCATGCACTAGATCAGGCACTAAAAGCCAACTACTTATTTGAAAAAGATGTCGATTATGTTGTAAACGACGGCGAAGTTGTTATTGTAGATGAATTTACCGGTCGTTTAAGTGAAGGTCGTCGTTTTTCCGAAGGTTTGCATCAGGCATTAGAAGCTAAAGAGGGTGTTGAAATCAAAGAAGAAACTCAAACACTGGCAGATATTACTTTCCAAAACTATTTTAGAATGTACAATAAGCTATCTGGAATGACGGGTACCGCCGAAACTGAAGCTACGGAATTCTCTCAAATATATAACCTTGACGTTGTATCTATACCTACAAATATACCTATATCTCGTCAGGATTTAAATGATTTAATATATAAAACTGAAAATGAGAAGTTTGCATCTGTTATTAAAAAAATAAAAGAGCTACAAAAAACCGGTCAACCGGTGTTGATCGGTACTGCATCTATCGAAAAATCTGAAGTCTTGCATAGCATACTAAAAAAAGAAAAAGTAGCTCATACGGTTTTAAATGCTAAAAACCATGAACAAGAAGGTGAGATAATCAAAAAAGCAGGTGCCAAAGGTGCCGTAACAATTGCTACAAATATGGCGGGTCGCGGTGTTGATATTAAAGTGAGTGAAGAAATAAAAGCTCTCGGCGGACTATATATTATCGGTACGGAAAGACACGAAAATAGACGTATAGACAATCAACTTCGTGGACGTTCTGGTCGTCAGGGTGATGCGGGTACTACACAGTTTTATCTATCTTTAGAAGATAATCTTCTTCGTATTTTCGGAAGCGATAAGATTAAATCCATTATGGAAAGACTAGGTGTTGAAGACGGCGAATATATAGAGTCTAAAATGGTTACTCGTGCAGTTGAAAAAGCTCAGAAAAAAGTTGAAAATATGCACTATGAAGGTCGTAAACAAATTGTTGAATATGATGATGTTGCAAATGAACAAAGAAAAATAGTTTATAAATTTAGAAACCAACTTCTTAACCCTGAATTTGATATTTTTGAAAAAGTTAATGAAATAAGGGCTGATTATGTCCAAAATATTCTTTTTATTTCAGATATTTTTGAAGGTGCTGCAAAAGAAGACTTTAATATTGAGAAGCTTACTAAACATATTAAAGAGGATATAAACTTTGATATAGAAGCTAATATACTTAGTGATTTAGACTACGAAGATCTTTTTGAAAAAGTAAATATCGAACTAAAAAAATCATATGATGAAAAAATGTCCGTGTTGGAACGTGATATTCAAAGTGAAGTCGCACGTGAGTTATACTTAAAAGAGTTAGATTCTGCATGGCGTGAGCACCTTTATGCAATGGATAACATGAAAACAGGAATTAGACTTCGTGCATATAATCAAAAAGACCCATTAGTTGAATACAAAAAAGAAAGCTTTAACCTTTTTGGTGAACTTATCAACGATATTAAGTTTAACACTATTAAAACTCTCCAGATTATTCAGTTTAGAATGGAATCTGCCGAAGATGAAGCAAAAAGAATGGCCCAGCAGCTTGAACTACAAAGAAAAGTAGATGAAGCAGCTATGCAATTAAGCACTCAAGAAGAATCTTCTGCAAAAAAGAAACCTGCAAGAAACGAGCCGTGTCCATGCGGCAGCGGAAAAAAATATAAGCAATGCTGCGGGAAAAGTGGACCTAAGAAGGGAGTATTTGCTGGAAACGGTGCATCCGAATCTTGAAAAAGAAACTAATACCATATTTGGTAAAAAGATTTTTAAGGTTTGACAAGGATCAACCTTTTATCTTTTTGTCTGCTATGCTTGCTTTTTTAGGCATATCTTTGGGTGTAATGGTTTTAATTATAGCCATGTCGCTTATGAACGGCTTTGATAACGAGTTTAGAAAAAAACTTACCGTTATGAACTACCCTTTAACTGTTATACCCAAATTTTACGGCGCTACAAACGAAAAACTTCTTTTAGATTTAGAAACTAAGTTTCCCAACTTAGAGTTTAGTCCTTATGTTCAGTCAACCGTCATGACCAGAAGTGGTGCGAAACTGGAAGGTGGATATATTTTTGGCGTAAATTTTAATGATGAAGCCAAAGTTAATAAAATATTGGCAAAAGCTATAGAAGACACAAATTTTGGAAAGTTTGATGTCCTTGTGGGAAAAAGTTTAAAAGATGAGTTTGATATCTTTTTAGATGATAAACTTATGTATATATTTACGAGTGCTGAACCGGGTGGGTTGTCCGTAACGCCTAGAATAAAACGTTTTAAAGTTAAAGGGGTTTTTGATTCTGGACTTAGTGCTTACGATAAAGCATATAGCTATACTACGATTGAGTCTTTGCAAAAACTTTTGAGAATACCTTCAAATCAGTATGACGGGATACATATTTTTTCATCAGACCCACATTCAGATATTCAAAAGATTCAAAAAGTATTGCCGCCAAATGTTTCCATAAAAGGCTGGTGGGAAGATAATGTTAACTTTTTTGCGGCACTAGAGCTTGAAAAAGTATCTTTATTTATAGTTTTAATGTTGATTATACTTATAGCGGCCATAAACATTATTTCATCACTGCTTATGACTGTTATGAATAGAAGAAGCGATATAGCGTTACTTATGTCTTTAGGTGCTACAAAAACAGAAATTAAAAAGATATTTTTATATCTAGGTATCGTTATCGGTATAAGTGGGATTTTTGCAGGTGTAGTGCTTGGATTAAGCGGTATGTGGATTCTATCGACATTTGACATTGTTTCTTTACCTAAAGATGTATATCCGACGACATCTTTACCTCTTGACCTAAGTTTAAAAGATTTTCTTTTAATTATATCGGGAGCTTTTGTTATTGTTATAGCATCTTCATTTTATCCTGCGAAAAAAGCCAGTGAAGTAGATATATTAACAGTTCTTAGAAACGAATAGTTTAATTAAATATATTAAAAGGTAACAGAAGAGTTCTTTTTATTATATTTATCGGTGCTACTATTATCTCTTTTGGCAGCATCGATTTAATATTTGGGTCACTTAATTTTCCGTCTAATTTAACAGTAGTCGATATGCTGTCTTTATCAAAAAGTATATATCCGACAAGCGGTATCTTCGAGGCTTCACTAGCTAAATCGGTTTTTAAATTCAGTTCCATATCTATAGAATCGTTTTTAATGTTTGTTTTTCCGTGACCCAATATATCTAGTTCTTTAGAATCAAGATATATATCGCTAATATCATAAATATGGTTTTTATATGAAAATTTCATATATGCTGATTTAGTGTGAAGACCCCTTGTGTTATATGAGGGAAGAGAAAATGTTACCAAAGACGGTACGGTATTTACAAAAGCAAGAATATTATTTAAAAGTCTAAATTTTTTAATAGTAGTGTCTTTGATGTATATAACCCCGCCAAACTCGTCTATATCTCCCTTTATTGAAAAATCTAGTGAACCGCCTTTAAATTTTGAGAGTGCAAAAAGGTTTTCCATAAATAAACTGTTAAAACCGGAACCGTATAAATGGAATTTTCTTTTTTTATATTTAAAACCTGCTTCTGCATCTTTATATTTTATTTGAGCAGTAACTATTTCATTTAAATATTGAAGTTCCATGCTGTCTGCTATAACACGTCTTTGATCACTCAAATATATATAAGAGTTGTCAAAAGATAATGATATATGAGACTTTGAAGGTTTTTGGTTTGTGGAGCTTATTTCATTTATTAAATCTACTGTTTTATTTAGGTTGATTCCTACATTGCTCCCTTTAATTGCGATAATGTCGTTTGCGACGTTAACATTAACTTTGTCGTTTATCTCCATATAGGAAGTATTATTGCTGTTATCTATTTCACCTTTGATTGTATAGTTTGAAATATTTTTTCCGCCTAGATGCAATAGGGTATGTTTATAATCAACTTTTGCTAAAAATTTAATATTTTCTTCACTCTCCCTTTTGTAGATAGAAAAATTTCCGTTATCTATCTGGTATTTTTGTAAAAAAGGAGAATAAGGCATTAATTTATTTAAGGAGTTAAAAGCCAGTACCCATTGCTGGGGTGTAATAAATGCAGATACTTTTAATTCTTTTGAGTTAACTACAAATTGTTCATTTGTAGATCTTATTTTAAACTCAACATTATTATTTTTTTTAAATATTTTACCAAGAGCGTCATTATTAAAATTTAATTTATTAAGATTTAAATAGCCACTTTTGTTTTTAAAAGAGTATCTTAAATTAAAACCTGTGTTTAAAAGATTTTTTATTTCTGTATTTGAGCTTTTTGCATCTACTAAATTATCGTGATATATAACTTTTAGTTTTTCAAGTTTAACGTCTTGTTTGCTTGCGTCTAAATTTATAGGTTCTATGGATGTAAGAGTAAGTTTTTTATTTTCATAAATAGCTTTTAGATGTGCATCTGCTTGAGCTAATTTGATATTCTTGTATTTGAATTTCACTAAATCTGCCTCTAAATCAAACTTAAGCTTTTTTAGATTTACTTTGCCTGAAATATATGCAGTCAGCATATCGTTTATAGATAATTCGGATGTTGGAATATCTGCTGTTAGATTTTTCAAATCAAAAGGGATGCTAATGGCTTCAATATTCATATTTTGTTTATTAAAAAGCCATTTTGAACTATCTAATTCGATTTTATCTTGTTTTGGAGATATAAGGTATTTTACGTTTAGTGGATTTTCTTTTGTATTTAATTTTAATGCGTCACCGAAAAATATCTTTTTAAAATCAAAATCTATAAAGCCTAGAGAGTTTTTTAAATCCAAAACTGCGTTTACGTCCGCATCTGCGATATCTTTATATTTTGCAGACATTTTAGGTATTCTTACATCAAAATTATGAAGTTTTACAAGAGTGTCTTTTAGGTCAAGATTAAGACCTAGGTAGTTAAAATTTGCATTATCTGTGTAGAACTCACCTTTGGCATCTACGTCCAGTGATTGCAAATTTATTTCTAGGATTAAATTTGTATCCATATAACCGCTATTTTGGATAAAAGGTAGTTTTATCTTGTAGCGTTCTAAAAGATTTTTTAAATCCTTGTTTACAATACCGTCAAAAAGCAGATGCAGTGTAAGTATCTCTTTTGGTTTTGTAAAATCTATTCTAAGCCAGCTCGCATCCAAGTTAAAATTATAAGTTTTGGATTCATTGGGCAGTATAAAAAGAACGCCGTCTTTAAAAAACAGCTCCGTATATTTTGTTTTAATAGAGTCAAGCTTCCGGTCATAAGTGTATTCTAAATTATTAGCAGTACCGTATGCATAAAAATTTTCAAGTGCCTCATCCATTTTGTCATATTCAATAAAACCAAAAGCCTGTTTGATGTCTAATCCATCCATTTTTATTGCAGTATCTACCCAATATACAACTCTGGGATCAATATTTAGTATTGAGACTAAGTAACTTGTGCTTGGAATTGTTTTATTTGATTTTATAGCATAATCTAATCTTTTTGAATCAGACCTTGCAAAAAAGTTTAAGGATATATCATCTGCAACGTTTATTTTTGAATCAAGAAAAAGTTTGTTTCTTTTTGAATCTAGTATTATATTAGCGCTTAAGTTTATATCTTTTGTGGAGTTTTTAAATTTATCTATAGACACATTGATATAATTTTGTCCCGTATATATATTTGTGGAAATATTTAGTTTTTTTGAATTTATTTCTATATTGCCACCGTCTTCATCAGTGTATTTTAGATGAGCTTTGATATCTTTGTATTTGATATCTTCAACAACGATAGATTCTGTAAACACCGGCAAAAAAATAATTTTATTTAAATATGAAATAAGGTCGGTTTTTGAAAAACCTGTTTTTGAAGATGAATCATTAGCCGAAATATTTATTTCTTGTATATGAATATTTAATTTTTCATTCCATTTTATGTATAATTTGTTTATGCTTACAGAATTAAAATTAATATTTTTAAGATAAACTCCGGAACTTAAAAGTAAATATGTTGCAGAAAGTGTTAATAAAATGAATATAAAAAAGCTAACAATACTAAAATATAGTTTTGAGATACTATTAATTATAAGTTTATCTTTCATTTATTACCTAAATCAGCCAATCAAGTCAAAAAAAATTATCTATATTCCAAATGGTTCAATAAATAAGATTATAACACATTTGTCGGGAAATAATTATGATTTATCTAAACTTGACTCTCTATTACTAAGAGTAATAGGTTCGCCTCAAAGCGGCTGGATTGATATTGGAGTGCAAAGTTTAACAAGAGCAGATTTTTTATATAGACTAACAAAAGCAAAAGCGGCACTGACTAGCGTAACATTGATACCGGGGGAAACAACATATATATTTTTAAATCAACTCTCGACAAACCTTAAACTTAATAGAGGGAAGCTTCAACAGGTGTATGAAAAATACACACCGATAGAGGAGGGTGCATTTGTTCCAGATACATATAAAATACCTATCGGAATAAATGAAGAGATGCTTATAAAATTACTTCTTTTCGAGTCAAAAAAGCAAATGAAAAAACTATCTTATAAGCTTTTCGGTACCTATAATGAAAAAAAATGGTTTCATTTTGTAGCAGTTGCTTCAGTGATTCAAAAAGAATCGGCAAATAATCAAGAGATGCCGTTGGTAGCATCAGTGATTTATAATAGAATTAAAAAAGGTATGAAACTGCAAATGGATGGTACTTTAAACTATGGAAAATATTCTCATATTAGAATTACGCCTAAGCGAATTCGCGAAGACAACAGCTTGTATAATACCTATAAAAACCACGGCATACCCGATATTCCAGTCTGTAATGTAGGTTTTGAAGCTATAAAGGCCGCAGTATTTCCGGCAAAAACAGATTATCTATATTTTATGAAATCAAAGAGCGGTGAGCATGATTTCTCATGTAACTATTCTACACATTTAAGCAATATAAAACGTGCTACCAAATGAAACATATCTTTTAAATAAATCCATCTTTACAATTTTTGATGATAATTATTAGATTAAACTTAGTATGATTTGTGTTACATATCCGTAAGTTATACAAACTTTAGGAATTAAATTACCCTATTCGAAGGAATGAAAATGTCAAAAATAATTTGGTCAAAGATTGATGAAGCTCCGGCTTTGGCAACTTATTCGTTACTACCTATCGTAAATGCGTTTACAAAAGAAGCAGGCGTTGAAGTAGTTACAAGTGATATCTCACTAGCGGGTCGTGTACTTGCAGCTATGGGTTTAGCTGAAGACAATTTATCTAAATTAGGTGAAGTGGTACTTCAAGAAGATGGAAATATTATCAAGCTTCCAAACATCTCAGCATCTGTAGGTCAACTAAAAGATTGTATAGCTGAACTTCAAGGACAGGGTTATGATATTCCTAATTATCCTGAAAATCCGGCAAATGCCGAGGAAGAAGAAATTCAAGCTAAATATAGTGTTTGTTTAGGTTCTGCAGTTAATCCTGTTCTTCGTGAAGGTAACTCTGATCGTCGTGCTGCTAAAGCTGTTAAGAATTTTGCTCAAAAAAATCCTCATAGACTTAAAGATTATTCTGAAAACTCTAAAGCACGTGTAGCTCATATGGGTGGAAACGGTGACTTTTACGGTAATGAAAAATCTGTTACTATGAATAAGAATCAAAAAGTAACTATTGCTTTAAACGGCAAAGAGCTTAAATCTATCGATGCACTTGAAGGTGAGATTTTAGACGGTACTTTTATGTCTGTTAAAGCTTTACGTGAATTTTATAGAAAAACAATAGATGAAGCAAAAGCCGAAGGTCTAATTTGGTCACTTCACTTAAAAGCTACTATGATGAAAATATCTGACCCTATTATGTTTGGTCACGGTTTTGAAATCTTTTTTGAAGACGTATTTGCTAAATATGCCGATACATTCAAAGAATTAGGTGTAAATCCAAATCTTGGTATGAGTGATTTAGAGAAAAAAATCGCAGGTCATTCAAAAGAAGCTGAGATTAAATCGGCATTTCAAACAGTTGTAGATGCAGATGCACCTAAAATTGCTATGGTTGATTCGGATAAAGGGACTACTAACTTTAATGCTTCAAATGATATTATTATCGATGCATCTATGCCTGTTGTTGTTCGTGAAGGCGGTAAGCAGTGGGATAGAACAGGTGCAGCATTAGAAACTGTAGCTGTTATACCTGATTCTACTTATGCAATGTTTCATGCTGAGATGGTAGCTGATTGTGTTAAAAACGGTCAATACGACGTATCTACAATGGGTACTATGCAAAATATAGGTCTAATGGCTCAAAAAGCTGAAGAGTACGGTTCTCACCCAACTACTTTTGAACTTGCAGAAGCCGGTAAAGTTACTGTAACTGCCCAAGACGGGACTGAACTTATGAGTTTTGATTGTGAGGCTGGTGATATCTGGAGAATGAGCCGTGCTAAAGACATCCCTATCAAAGACTGGGTTCGTTTAACAGTTGAGAGAACTCGTATTGAAGGTTATCCTGCAGTATTCTGGTTAGACGAAAACCGTGCTCACGATGCTGAGATGATTAAAAAAGTAAATATGTACTTAAAAGATCATGACACATCCGGACTTGATATTAGAATTATGAATGTTACGGATGCTACACGTTTTACAAATGAGCGTATCCGTAGAGGTGAAAATACTATCGCTGTAACAGGTAACGTTTTACGTGATCATTTAACTGATATGTATCCGATTTTAGAGCTTGGTACATCTGCTAAAATGCTTTCAATAGTTCCATTAATTGCAGGTGGTGGTTTATATGAAACAGGTGCGGGTGGATCTGCTCCTAAACATGTTGATCAATTTTTAGCTGAAGGACACTTGCGTTGGGATTCACTTGGTGAATTTTTAGCATTAGCTGAATCTTTAAGATTTATTGCTCAAAAACATGACTCTGATAAACTAGCTGCAGTTACAGCTGCTTTAGATACTGCAAATGAGGGTTATTTGGATAATAATAAAGCTCCATCAAGAAAGTGTGGTGAACCTGATAATAAAGCTTCTCATTTTTATGTAGCACAATACTGGGCAAAAGCTTTAGCTGAATCAGATAATACTGAGTTAGCTGCTAAATTTGCTTCAGTTGCTAAAGAGTTAACGGAAAAAGAAGAGCAAATTATGTCAGAACTTATGTCTGTTGAGGGTAAAGCCCAAGATGTTGGAGGGTATTTTCATCCTGATGATGCAAAAGCTGAAGCTGCAATGCGTCCATCTGCAACACTTAACGCTATAATAGACGCTATATAAGTGTAAGTATTATGAGGGATTTTCCCTCATTTTGCTTTTTTTATGAAACTATACTGATAGTTTTATAATAGAAGTAAAATTTAAGGAGTAAGTATGAATAAAGAAAGAGGGAAGAGAGTAGGTATTGTCGGTGCAGGTAATGTCGGTGCTACCGTTGCTTACTCTCTAGCTATGCTTGGTACTTGTCATGAGATTATTTTACGTGACAATAAAATCGAAGTAGCTAAAGGTAAAGCCCTTGATATGTCTCAAGCTGCAGCAGCGGTTAGAAGTCATACCGTTGTTACGGTTGCTGAAGACATATCTCAACTTACTGATTGTGATGTGGTAGTAGTTACTGCCGGTAGCCCACGTTTACCTGGTATGAGTCGTGACGACTTACTGATGATAAATGCAAAAATCACAAAAGAAGTAATTCAAGGAATAGCAAAATATTCTCCGAATGCCATAATTATAATGGTCTCTAACCCGCTAGATGCTATGACTTATGTAGCTCTAAAGGAAAGTGGATTTGATAGAAGCCGTGTTATCGGTATGGCTGGAATTTTAGATAGTTCTCGTATGGCTGCCTTTATTCAAGAAAAGCTTGGTTACGGCGGCGGACAAATACGTGCATCTGTTATGGGTGGACACGGTGATGATATGGTTCCTTTGCCTCGCTATTCTACAGTAGCCGGTGTACCTTTGTCAGATGTTTTAACCGATGATGAAATCAATGAAATTGTTCACCGTACTCGACACGGCGGTGCAGAAATAGTAGGTTATTTAAAAACAGGTTCTGCTTATTATGCTCCTGCTAAATCTACGGCAATTATGGTTGAAGCAATTTTAAAAGATACAAAACAGATTCACCCTTGTGCCGTTTATTTAGATGGTGAATACGGATATAACGATGTAGTTTCAGGTGTACCTGTAATGCTTGGAGCTAACGGGGCTGAGAAAATTATCGAAGTTACATTGGATGAAAAAGAAAAAGATATGTTTAAAAATTCTTGCGCATCTGTTCAGGAGCTAATTGACTCTTTAAATAATAATAAATTTTTTGAAGGAGAATAATTTGAGTACACGTATTGAAAAAGACACTATGGGTGAGATGCAAGTACCTGTAGATGCTTATTGGGCTGCGCAGACACAACGTTCAATCCAAAACTTTAAAATCGGTGAAGAGAAAATGCCTTATGAAATTACAAGAGCATTTTCTTATCTTAAAAAAGCGGTTGCACTTGTAAATAAAGATCTTGGAAAACTTGATGCTAAAAAAGCAGATGCTATTGCTCAAGCTGCCGATGACATGTTAGCAGGTAAACTGGATGGAAACTATCCTTTAGTTGTTTGGCAAACAGGTTCAGGTACGCAATCAAATATGAACAACAACGAAGTATTAGCTAACCGTGCAACGGAAATACTTGGAGGAGATTTCAGAGTTGAAAAGCTTGTTCATCCAAATGATGATGTAAATAAATCTCAATCTTCAAATGATACATATCCTACAGCATTGCACGTAGCATCTGTTATTGCAGTAGAAGAGTCTTTGTTACCTGCGATTGCAAAGTTAAAAGCAACACTGCAAGCTAAGAGTGAAGCGTTTGATTCTATTGTAAAAATAGGACGTACTCACCTTCAAGATGCAACTCCTTTAACTCTAGGTCAAGAGATTAGTGGTTGGGTTGAGATGCTAAGTAAATGTGAAAAAATGGCAAAAGATTCATTAGAAGCAGTTCGCGAACTTGCTCTTGGCGGTACTGCGGTTGGAACCGGACTTAACGCTCACCCTGAACTTGGAGAGAGAGTAGCGGCTAAACTATCAGAACTTACTGGACATGATTTTATAACCGCTCCAAATAAATTTCATGCGCTGACTTCTCATGATGCGCTTACATTTGCTCACGGTGCCCTAAAAGCACTTGCTGCGGATATGATGAAAATTGCTAACGATGTAAGATGGTTGGCATCTGGGCCTAGATGTGGTTTAGGTGAGATTACAATTCCTGAAAACGAGCCCGGTTCTTCAATTATGCCTGGTAAAGTAAATCCTACTCAGTCTGAAGCAGTAACTATGGTAGCTTGCCAAGTTATGGGCAATGATGCGACTATCGGTTTTGCGGCTAGTCAAGGTAACTTTGAGTTAAATGTATTTAAGCCTGTTATTGCATATAACTTTTTACAATCTGTAAGATTATTAAGTGATTCTATTATTTCTTTTAACGACAATGCAGCTGTTGGTATTATGCCTGTTGATGCAAAAATAGACCACTATTTACATGACTCATTAATGTTAGTTACTGCACTTAACCCGTATATCGGTTATGAAAATGCGGCAAAAATTGCAAAAACTGCACATAAAAACAACTCTACATTAAAAGCTACGGCAATTGAGCTTGGTCTTTTAACTGCTGAAGAGTTTGATGAGTATGTTAAACCAGAAGATATGATTGCGCCTAAAGCGTAAATAACCACTTTAAAATAAGGAGAATAAATGAATATACATGAATATCAAGCAAAACAAATTTTTGCTAAATATGGTGTGCCGACACCTCGCGGTATTGTTGCAAATACACCGGAACAAGCTGCTCGTAACGCAGAAGAACTTGGTGGAAACATTTGGGTTGTAAAAGCTCAAATTCACGCTGGTGGTCGCGGTTTAGGCGGTGGTGTTAAACTTGCAAAAAGTAAAGATGAAGTTAAACAATTGGCTAGTGAAATACTAGGTATGCAACTTGTTACTCACCAAACAGGACCTGAAGGTAAAGAAGTACATAAGGTATATATAGAAGAGGGTGCTGACATTAAAGATGAACTTTATCTTGGTGTAGTACTTGACCGCGCTCGTGAGATGCCTGTAATCATGGCTTCTACTGAGGGTGGTATGGAGATTGAAAAAGTTGCTGAAGAATCACCTGAAAAAATCATTAAAGTTGCAGTTGATCCTGCTGTTGGTTTTCAAGGTTTTCACGGTCGTGAATTAGTATTTGGGTTAGGTATTACTGATAAAAAAGAGCAGGGTGCATTTATTAAATTCGCTCAGGCTTTATATAAAGTATATATGGAAAACGATGCTGAGATGATTGAGATTAATCCATTAATCAAAACTGGTTCCGGTGAATTCTTAGCACTAGATGGAAAAATGGGATTTGATGATTCTGCATTAGGTCGTCACCAAGATATTGAAGATATGAGAGATTTAAGTGAGGAGGATGCTGATGAGCGTGAGGCAAGTCAATATGGTCTTTCTTATGTATCACTTGATGGTGAAATTGGTTGTATGGTAAACGGTGCAGGTCTTGCAATGGGTACTATGGATACTATTAACTATATGGGTGGTACACCTGCAAACTTCCTAGATGTTGGTGGTAGTGCAAATGCTGAAACAGTTGCAAAAGGTTTTGAGATAATTCTAAAAAATCCAAATGTTAAAGCAATTTTCGTAAATATTTTTGGTGGAATCGTTCGTTGTGATCGTATTGCAAACGGTATATTAGAAGCTACTAAACTTACTGATGTACATGTTCCTGTAGTTGTTCGTTTAGATGGTACAAATGCACCTGAAGCGGCAGAAATTCTAAAAAATGCAAATATATCAAATGTTATAGCTGCAACAGATTTAGCTGACGGTGCTGCAAAAGCAGTAGCTGCAGCAAAACAAGCTTAGTGAAGTTTCTTTAGAAAAGGAGAGTAATTTAATATGAGCATTTTAGTAAATAAAGATACAAAAGTAATTGTTCAAGGTTTTACAGGGAAAGAGGGTTCTTTCCACGCTGAACAATGTATAGCATACGGTACAAACATCGTTGGCGGTGTTACACCAAACAAAGGCGGACAAGAACATTTAGGCAAACCTGTGTTTAATACGGTAAAAGAAGCTGTAAGTGCTACAGGTGCTACTGTTTCTATGATTTTTGTTCCACCTGTTTTTGTTGCAGATGCAGTTATGGAAGCAGCCGAAGCTGGAATTGAGCTTGCAGTAATTATCACAGAGGGTGCACCTGTACGCGATATGCAAGCGGCTAAAGCTTATGCGGTTAAACACAATATGAAAACTATTGGTCCAAACTGTCCCGGTATCATTACTGCTGAAGAGTGTAAAATTGGAATTATGCCTGGTATGATTTTCAAAAAAGGTAATGTTGGGCTTATTTCAAAATCCGGTACATTAACATACGAGGGTGCTAACCAAGTATGTAATGAAGGATACGGAATTACTACAGCCGTCGGTATCGGTGGAGATCCAATTATCGGTCTTTCATATAAACAAATTTTACCGATGTTTGAAGCAGATCCTGAAACAGAAGCAATCGTTATGATTGGTGAGATTGGTGGAGACCTTGAAATTCAAGCAGCTAAGCTTATTAAAGAACAAATAACTAAACCTGTTGTTGCATTTATTGCAGGTCAAACTGCACCTAAAGGTAAACGTATGGGTCACGCTGGTGCTATCGTATCAGGTGGTGCAGGCACTGCAAAAGAGAAAATGGATGCTTTAGAAGCTGCCGGTGTCAAAGTAGTTGTGTCACCTGCTGATATTGGAAAAGCTGTATCAGAAGTTTTAAATAAGTAACTTTAAGAAACAGTGCGAGCCTCATAATGTAACAAAACGTTACATTATTAAGCGTCATTAGCACAGCTTAGAGGATATTTAAGAAAACTAAGTTATCCTTCTTAGGGATAATAAATTTAAGCTTTACAATCTATTTTAGGTGTAGAGTTTTAAATATAAAAATAGGAGAATAAATGGGAACTTTTGAAACTAAAAACCCAGGTAATCAGCCTGTATGGGTAAATACAAATAATTGTAAAGCTTGTGATATTTGTGTGTCTGTATGTCCATCAGGTGTACTTGGAATGAAATACGAATCATCATCGACTCTTGGTGCTATGATATCTGTTGATCACCCTGAAGCTTGTATCGGCTGTATGGAATGTGAAATTTCATGTCCTGATTTTGCTATATATGTAGCAGATAAAAAGGAATATAAAGAAGCTGGATACAGTTTTGCGAAACTTACGGACGAATCTAAAGAACGTCAAGCTAAGATTGTTGCAAACAACTATATGTCACTTGAGCAAGGAGTTAAATAATGGCAACTAGAGAAGTAATATCTACCGGTAACGATCTATCTGCAAGAGCTGCAGTTGATGCCGGTTGTAAATTTTTTGGTGGTTATCCAATTACACCATCAAGTGAGATTATGCATACAATTTCTGACCTTTTACCAAAAGAAGGTGGGGCTGCAATTCAAATGGAAGATGAGATAGCAGGTATTTGTGCTGCTATCGGTGCTGGTATGGGCGGTGTTCGCACTATGACTGCAACATCTGGTCCAGGTGTATCGCTTAAAGCTGAAAATTTAGGTTTAGCTCAAATGGCTGAAGTTCCTTTAGTTTTAGTAAATGTTATGCGTGGTGGTCCATCAACCGGTCTTCCAACTCGTGTATCTCAAGGTGATGTTAGACAAGCAAGAAATCCGTCTCACGGTGATTATCGTTCAATCACTTTATGTGCCGGAAACTTAGCTGAGTGTTATACTGAAGTTGTTCGTGCATTCAACTTAGCTGATCGTTTCATGCAACCTGTTATTGTTTTAACAGATGAAACATTAGGACATATGCACGGTAAGGCAATGCTACCGACTGTAGAAGAAGTACAAGCTGGAATTGTACCTCGTAAAAAATTCGAAGGTGCTCCTGAAGATTATAGACCGTATGAATGTGGTCCAACAGAGCCAGCGGTTCTTAATCCAATGTTTGAAGGTTATAGATACCACTTTACCGGTCTTCATCATGATGCAAAAGGTTTCCCTACAGAAGAGATTGAAACTTGTAGAAAACTTATTCAAAGACTTGAAGACAAAGTTATGGCTCATACTGATGAGTTAGAACTTAACGAAGAATTTATGTGTGATGATTTAGAAGAAAATGATGTTTTAATTGTTGCTTACGGTTCAGTTTCTCTAGCTGCTAAAGAGGCGATTCGTCACTTAAGAGCTGATGGAATTAAAGCTGGTTTATTTAGACCGATTACATTATGGCCTTCACCGGCAGATAGAATTAAACACTTTACCGATAAAGTTAAAAATGTATTATGTGTTGAGCTTAATATTAGACAATACACTGAAGAAGTTGAAAGAGTTTCTCAAAGACTTGACATTGAAGGTCTTTATAAAGTTAATGGTAGAGCAATATCACCATATGAAATTGTAAACAAAGTAAAAGAGGTATTCTAAGATGGCATTTAATTACGATAAATATTTAAGACTTGAAAAAATGCCGACACTATGGTGTTGGGGTTGTGGTGATGGTGTTATTTTAAAAGCATTCATCCGTGCAATTGACAAAATGGGGGTAAACCAAGATGACGTATGTGTAGTTTCCGGTATTGGTTGTTCAGGAAGATTTTCTTCTTATGTTGACTTTAATACTATTCATACTACACACGGTCGTACTGTTGCATACGGTACAGGTGTTAAATTGGCTTTTCCTGATAAATTAGTAGTTTGTGTCGGTGGTGACGGTGATACACTTGCAATCGGTGGTAACCATACTATCCACTCTTGCAGAAGAAATATAGATATGACTTTAATTGTTATTAATAACTTTATCTACGGTTTAACAAATTCTCAGACTTCACCTACTACACCTCAGGGTATGTGGACTGTATCACAAAAAGCCGGAAATATCGATCCAACTTTTAATGCATCTAACTTAGCTATAGCTGCTGGTGCATCTTTTGTAGGACGTGAGTCAATGTTAGATCCTAAAAAGTTAGAGAAAATCATGATCAAAGCTTTAGAGCATAAAGGTTTTTCTTTCTTAGAAGTTCTTTCAAATTGTCACATTAATCTTGGTCGTAAAAATCAAATGCAATCTGCTATGGAAAATCTTGAATGGATTGACAATATTACTGTTGCTAAGAAAAAATACGATGCAATGAGTGAAGAGGAAAGATTAAACTTACTTCCTACAGGTATTTTAAAACAGGATATGGAAGCTCGCGAATACTGTGAGATGTATCAAGAAATTAAAGACGTACACCAAGGTAAACGTTCAAAAATCACTCAAGATGATTTTGCTAAGAAAATATAAGGAGAAACACAATGGCTAGAACTTTAATGAGATTTACAGGTGTTGGTGGACAGGGTGTTCTTCTTGCAGGTGAAATTTTTGCAGCTGCAAAAATTAAATCAGGCGGTCATGGATTAAAAACGGCTACATATACGTCACAAGTTCGTGGTGGACCGACGGTTGTTGATATTACTTTGGATGATGAAGAAATTTATTATCCATATGCAAACGACGGCGAGATAGATTTTATGTTGTCTGTTGCACAAACTAGTTATAACCTATTTAAGAACGGTGTATCTAAAGGAGGGACAATCGTAATTGATCCAAACCTTGTTACTCCGACTGAAGAGGATAGAAAAAACTGGAATATTTATGAGATTCCAATTATTACTATTGCAAAAGAAGAGGTTGGTAACGTAATTACTCAATCTGTTGTTGCACTAGCTATAGCAAATACTTTTATGAGTGCTATAGAAAAAGATCACTTAATTGAGGTAATGCTTTCAAAGGTACCTGAAAAAGTTCATGCTGCAAATAAAAAAGCTTATGAACTTGGTGAAAAATACGCAAATGAAGCAAAAGCTTAATTAACTATATAAGTAACCCTATAATAAGGGTTACTTTTTTTATTCAATAAAGTTAATATTGTTTAATATCATAAAAATAATCATTTAGCTTTTATACTTTCCCAAAAAAAATCCACATGTTTTTCAAACTGAGTTGAGAGCGTATCCGTACTTTTGTTGTCAAAACGAAGCAGGGTAACTTGAAGTCTTATGTAGAATAGGGTAGATAAAAACTCATATGCCATTAGCATAGGATCTGATGATTTAACAAGTGAATTTTGCATCATTATAAAAAAGCCCTCTGATAAAACCTGAATGTTTTTATCATTAAACTCACTCATAAACTGCTCTCTAAGCTCTTTATTCGCAAACAACTCTATCATTAACAACCTAAACATGTTTTCGTTGTTTTTATCAAATGTAAGTAATTTATACTGCATAGCATATTTTGTTAGAAATGCTTTGCCTTTTAATGCGCTCTCTTTTATTTCTTCATCCTTTAAAGAAAAGGGCGAGCTAAAGATATTTTTTGAAACCTCTAAAAATATTTCTTCTTTGTTTTTAAAGTGATTATATAAGGCACTTTGTTTTATTCCAACATCGGCAGCAATTTTACGCACGCTTGTACCTTTATATCCATATTCACAAAAGAGTTTTGTTGAACTTTTTAATATTTTTTCTTTAGTATTCATAATCTCTATAGTCCTAAAATAAGTGATTTAACACATGAACATATGTTCTTTGTAAAAGTATTATATATGAACAAGTGTTAATATAAGCTTATTGAAAATGAACACCTGTTCTCATTGGAATATAAGTTACATGAACAATTGTTCATACTTAAAAAAGGGGATTAAAAGGAAAATCTTTGTAAACTTACAGCAGGTGTAATAGGTAGTTAATTGCTTCTTGGCAATAGGAAAGTCCGAGCTGCTATAAGAGAGTGTTTCATCTAACGGATGACCGTCGTAAGGCGAGGGAAAGTGCAACAGAAATATTACAGCCGCTTTTAGCGGTGATGGTGAAAAGGTGGTGTAAGAGACCACCGGTCTTTATGGCAACATAGAGAGCTTGTAAACCCAACACGGCAGCAAGAAACAAACGGTTAGCCTCTTATAAGGTGTTTTTACACTAATGCTTTTGTTTCGCTAGAGACACTTTGTGAAAAGTGTAGTAGATTAATGCTACCACAACAAAACTCGGCTTATATTACACCTATATTAGACTACATACTAAATAATATTAATATAATATTTAAAAATATAAATAGATATAACTCTCTTAAAGTGAAAAAACTATTTTCAATAGAATATACATTATGTTAACCAATTACAATCTTTATGTTAATATATCTTCAAAATGTACTATAATTCCAAAACATTTTAATTGGCGAGTTTTTTATATATGAAAAAAGTTATAGTAATTGGTGGTGGTTACGGCGGTTTAAGAGCAATTGAGCATTTAATTAACAATAAAAAGATAGAACTTTATCTGTTTGATGAAAATTCTTATCATTATCTTCAAACAGAAGCTTACGGTTATATTGCAGGTAGATTTGACCTACATGATGTTGCACTTGATTTAAAAAACTGGTGTCATGGATTTAAGCGCCCTATTACGTTTATTCAAGAAAAAGTAGAATTTATTGACTCGTCTAAACAAACTGTGCAAACTAAAACATCTACTTTTGATTATGATTATCTTATAGTAGCAACAGGTGCACGTACAAACTTTTTTGATTTTATATCAGGTATGGATACATATGGCTTTGGAGTTAAAAAACTCTTTAGAAGTCATAGTTTTCGGACATCTTTTGAAGAACTGTTGTATAAAAAGCTAGTAAATGGTTCTACAAGCAATGAAAAGATCAACCTTGTAATAGGTGGAGCCGGTTTGAGCGGTGTTGAGATTGCAGCAGAAATGAGTAATGTTATTAAAAAACATTCTAAAAGTATAGCTGATGCTACAAAAGAGATTCAGATATATTTGGTAGATGCAAGTGATACGATATTGCCGGGTATGAGTCCATATATCATACAAAATACTCAAGTACGTCTTGATAATCTAGGAGTAAATACACTTACAAAAGCTTTTATTGAAAGTGTTGATTCGGATACCGTATATTTTAAAGACAAAAGAGAATTAAAATACACTTTTATGATTTTTACAGGAGGGATATTGGCAAACTCTATCGATTCCGATATAGAATTTCAAAAGAATAGACTAAATCAATACATATGTGATTCTACACAGCGTATTGCCGAGAACATATTTACGATAGGTGATTGTTGTGAAATTAGAAATAAAAACAATATCATACTTCCCCCTACTGCACAAATTGCCGAAAAAAGTGCAGAATATGTAGCTGATTCTATAACAGGTATGATTTTAAATCAAAAACCAAAACCTTTTGATGCAAAAGTTGATGGATTATTTGTTGCTTTAGGAGGAAATTATGCAGTCGGTGAATTGTTTGGTTTTATAAAAACCAAAGGATATATAGCTTATATTTTAAAAAAGCTAATAACAAAAAGTTATTACATAGGTTTGAAGCTAAGACTAAATACAGGTTTTAAAAAACGTACAATATTAAACAAAGGAGTATTGTCTTGACTAAAAAAGAGCAACTAATACTGGATATTCAAAATTTACTAAATAGCTATGATGAAGTAAATTCAACATCGATTAATCCTGATTTACTTGAATTTATGGATGAAAAAACTCTTATAAGCATTATAGATACTCTTTTAAAAGAAAAAGAAAGCTTAAAAGAGACAGATATTGAATGGCTAGAAAAGTTTAAGAAATACAAATAGCACTCTGTTAATAATAGTTTTTTGTTTATTTATATTTTTTGTGTATAATACATAAAATATTATTTAATAGGATTTATCATGGGAAACATAGATTTAGTTCAGCTAACACAGCAGACAAAAAAACTTACGGCTATGGTTGTAGAAGATGAAAAAGTTACAAATGAACTTTTAAGTTCAACTTTTAAAAACTTTTTTTCTGACGTAACTTCATGTTTTAACGGCGAAGAAGCTCTTGAGGCTTATAATAAAACTAATCCTGACATTGTTTTTGTCGATATTATTATGCCTGGAATGGATGGTATTGAATTAGCAAGAAAAATTCGTGCACTTAATCCAAACCAGATTATAATCGTTATTTCTGCAAGTAATGATATTGAAAAAATATCTGAGTCTATTGAGGTTGGTGTAAATAGTTTTATTCAAAAACCAATTGACACTAAAAAAATCATTGAATTACTTAGCGGAATCACTTCGATGATAAATAAAAAACGTAAAGTTGAAACAAAAACTTTCTCTATTTCGCTACCTCTAGATTTATACGATTTGGTTAATGAAAATGCTAAAGAAGAAAGCATCTCTAAAAATGCCGTAATCATTAGAGCACTTAGAGGTTTCTACGAAAACAACTAGTTGTTTTCCGAAATTTTATATTCTTTTAAGTAAAAGATATATATAATTTCGGCTCAACAACGGAAGGCCCCGTCGTCTAGCGGTTAGGATCCATGGTTTTCATCCATGTTACAGGAGTTCGATTCTCCTCGGGGTCACCACTTTCACTATAAAAAAATCATAAAATAAAAGAACTTTATTAGCTAAAACTTGATAAAATTTCAAAAATAATTTTACAGGAATTTTAATGTTAAGATTTGCACCTAGTCCAACTGGTGATATGCATATCGGCGACCTGAGAGTTGCCCTACTCAACTATATTGTTTCAAAACAAAAAAAAGAAGACTTTATTGTTCGCATCGAAGATACCCAAAAAGAGAAAAATGTACAAGGAAAAGATCAAGAGATACTTGATATTTTGGATTTATTTGGAATAAAATATTCACAAACCATATATCAAAGTCAAAACTTTAAATTTCATTCGGCTATGGCTCTTCAACTTATGCATGACAAAAAGGCATTTTCCTGCTTCTGCTCCGATGAATGGATTGAGAAAAAATATAAAGAAGCAAAAGATGCAAATAAAGAATATAGTTACGATGATGCATGTAAAAATCTTCCGGACGAACTTGTAATTGATAATACAAACCCTTTTAGAATAAGAATAACAAGACCTGCAAATGATATTTTAATCGAGGATAAAATTAAAGGCAATATATCTTTTACCCCAGATGAAGTAGATAGTTTTGAGATATTGCATCAAGATAAAACTTCAACATATAGTTTTGCATGTGCCGTAGATGACATGATTAGTGACATAAGCATTATAATTCGCGATGAAAAACATATAAAAAATACGCCAAGACAAGAGCATATAAGAAAATCCTTAGGTTATGAAAAAGATATAGAGTATGCGCATCTGCCTAGCATTTCCAATGAAGAAGATTTTAGTGTAAAATACTTACTAGAACAAGGTTTTTTACCGGAAGCTATTTCAAATTATTTAATATCAATTGAAAACAAGACATCTAGTGATATTTTTAGCCTAGAAGAAGCTGTGAAATTTTTTGATTTAAAAAACATACCAAACTCCCCTGCTCATTTTAATATTGACACTTTAAAAAATATAAATAAAAAATATTTAATAAACTTGGATGCAAAAGAGTTATCTCGTTATGTTGGCTTTGCAGATACAGAGATAGGTGAGCTTGCACGTATATATTTAGAAGATGATGTTTCTACGACAAAAGAGCTAAAAGCTAAAATTGAGCCTATATTTTCTACTAAAAAAATACCAAAAAACTTTGAAGTTATAGTAAAAGTAATAAAAAATGCCCCTTACTTTGATGAATATAAGGACTTTAAAGATTATATAATCAAAGAGATTGGTGCAAAAGAGAAAGATATTATCGAACCCCTTATTTATATACTAACAGGTAGTAATAATACTCCTGATATAGCCAAGGTATATAAATATATAAAAAACTATATAGGAGAAATTGTTAAATGAGTTTAATTATTGATATTATTCAAGGTTTAGGCGGTATCTTACTTGGAGTTATAAATATTTACATATGGGTAATTATAATTGCTGCACTTCTTAGTTTTGTTAATCCTGATCCGTATAACCCGATAGTTCAGTTTTTACATAGAATAACAGAACCTGCATATAGACTTGTGAGAAGGTATATCAGAACAGACTTTGGAGGTTTAGATTTGGCTCCGCTAATTATAATTATCGCTCTACAAGTTGTTATAGTAATACTTAGTTCTGTTTTACGTTCACTATACTAAAATCCAAGAAAGCTTCATTCGGTATTTTTTTGATACTTTATTGAAGCTAATTTGGATTTATCTACATATAGTTCTAAATTTAATAAATCTCCGGTTTTTTGAAATGAAATCAAATAATACCTATTCCATTTGCTTTTATCTTTTACCAGTCTTGAAAATCTATTGTCGTAGTGAAGTTCTTTAATTTTTAAACTCTCAGTAGAGTTTAATTTTATCTCATACTCTTTGTTAGAATCTTTTAAAAATACATATACGAAAAAATATTCATTGTTATTATATCTATCAGGGTAGATATCATTTAGATAGATTGACGAAAAAGTCCCTATAACATATTCATTTTTTGTGAGCTTGATTCTCTTAAAGCTTTGTGCACTCAATTGCTGATGCTTATCCATATCAAAATTTTCAAATGCATTTTTACTAGAGCATCCGTTTAAAAATAATAAAAATAATAAAATATATACACTTTTCATGCCGAAATTATAGCTTGTTAAACTTTTCTTTTGTATAATCATTTAAAATTTTATATAAAGAAATCATTTTGAACAAAAGATTAGCAGTAGCCTTTACAGGGCCCTCAAACAGTGGTAAAACTACACTTATATTAAATGTTGCAAGAAAACTTATTTACGAGCATAAAAAAGAAGTTGCAATAATCAAACACGATCCTGGTGATAAAGCAAGGTTTGATGTCGAAGGTAAAGACAGTTACAAATTTAGCGATACGGGCGCAGAAGTTATAGTCACATCCCCTACCCGTACGACATATTTTTCTCAAAGACAAAAAGATTTAGACGAGATGATAAGACTCTTTGACAGATTTGACATTCTTTTGGTTGAGGGCTTAAAAAATTTACCTCTGCCTAGAATAAGCATCTTTAGAAACTCTTTAGATGAAGACTATTTTCCGTATATGGATGCTTTAGCAATCGATGAAAGTATAGATTTAAGCAAATACAAACTACCTTCAGGAGTTGATGTTTTGGATTTAAACAATCCCGAAGATGCAATATCTTGGATACTTAAAAATGCAAAGGAAGTATAAAAAATGACAGATATATTTGAGGCAATACAAAGAAGTGCTATCAGAATTAAAAATGCTATAGATACAAAAGATATAGGTTATTCAAATCAAGCAAATAGTTCGGGTGAAACCCAACTTCAATTAGATATTCAGTGCGATATGATTATTGAAGAGGAATTATCTCACGTATTAAGCGTAAATACAATTGCCAGTGAAGAAAAAGAACATCCGATGCAATTAAACAAAAACGGAAAATATTTTATAGCATATGACCCCTTGGATGGATCTTCTCTTATAGATGTAAACTTAAGTGTTGGAACTATATACGGCATCTACGAGGGTGATTTTGGTTCTAAAAACATGGTAGCTTCATGCTATGTAGTTCATGGACCAAGAGTTGAGATGGTATTTGCCCACAACAAAGTAAAGCTTCACTTGCTACAAGGCGATAACTGGGAGTTTGTTAAAGAGATTCGCCTAAGTGAAAAAGGTAAGTTAAATGCTCCCGGCGGAACTCAGCAGAACTGGACAGATTATCATAAAGAGATGGTAGATGGACTTTTTAAAGAAGGATACCGTCTTAGATATTCAGGCGGAATGGTACCTGATTTGCATCAAATACTTTTAAAGGGTGGCGGTCTGTTTAGCTATCCTGCTACAAGTGATAAACCGGAAGGGAAACTTCGTAGACTTTTCGAGGTATTTCCTTTTGCATTTATTTACAAACTTGCAGGTGGCGAGGCTATAAACGGAAAAGAGGATTTGATGACTCTTTCTCATGCCCATGTGCATGATACTTCACCATGTTTTTTTGGTTCTAAATATGAAATTCAAAGAGTAAAAGAAGTTTATGCAAATAACTAATCAAAATGAACTAGACAAGTTTGAAGCACATCTTGAAAGTATGATACAAAAAGTTCAGGAGTGTCAGCAAAACAAAACCCTTGATTCTTGCAGTAAATGCGAGCAATATCTAGGTTGTCAGCTTAGAGAAGATTATGTAAAATCTGTTTACAACAGCATGTCAAAAGGTGATACCGGTGGGTTTGAGTTTTAAATTTTTTTTATTTTGTTTTATGGGAGTTTTACTTATCGGATGCAGTGATTCAAATAATGAAAAGATACAACTTTTAGATAAAAAGTATGCATCCGCACAAAATTCACAAATAAAAAATAAAATTCAAAAACAACAAGATGACGTAAAAGTTCAAATATCAAAAATACAAGCACAAAATAAACTCGACATAGCTAAAGTAGAAGCACAAAATAAAATTGAAATAGAAAAAGTAAAATCCTCTACTTCAAAAGATATCGCATTAATTGATGCCAAAACAAAAACCGAAGATACAAGAGTTTTAATATATATAGCCGTTATTGCAGGAATTTTGCTTTTTATTTTAATGATTATATTTTATCTAAATAACAAAAAAAATAGAGATATAAAACTTAAACTTCATCAAGCAGAACTAAAACAACAAAAAGAGATAGCTGAGAGAGAGATGGAAGAAAAAAGACTTCAGATGCTTGTAAACCTTGTAAGTGAGGATAAACTTCCTAAAGAGATGCAAGAAGAACTTGTCTCATTAATGGGAAAAAAGTCAAATTTAATAATTGAATCTAAGATTTCTTAGCTAAAATAACAAGATTAAAATATTTTAATAGGATAAAAATTGAGTAAATATATAACCACCCCGATATATTACGTAAACGGTGAGGCACACATAGGTCATGCTTATACAACTTTTATAGCCGATTCTATGGCTAGATATGAAAGATTAAAAGGTGAAAACACTTACTTCTTAACAGGTACTGATGAGCATGGACAAAAAATTGAAGAGTCGGCTCAAAAGAACGGCAAAGATACACAGGCTTTTGCAGATGAGATAAGTGCTACCTTTAAAAATCTTTGGGATGAGTTTGAAATTTCTTATGATAAGTTTATTCGTACAACAGATGCAGAACACAAAATAGGTGTTCAAAAAGCATTTGAGAAGATGTATGAAAAAGGTGATATATATAAAGATTTTTACGAAGGTCACTATTGTGTAAGTTGTGAGACCTTTTTCCCTGAAACACAACTGGTAGATGGAGAGTTCTGTCCTGATTGTGGTCGTACCACAAATGTAGTTAAAGAAGAAAGTTATTTTTTTAAACTCTCTAACTATGAAGATAAACTACTAAAACATTATGAACAAAACCCTGAATTTATTATGCCGAAATCTCGTGCTAATGAAGTGATTAACTTTGTAAAAGGTGGACTACGTGATCTATCCGTTACCCGTACATCATTTAGCTGGGGTGTACATATGCCGGCATCTATCAATGATGATAAACATGTAATGTATGTATGGCTAGATGCACTTTTAAACTATATTACTGCTTTAGGATACGGTCAAGATGAAAAACTGATGAATTTTTGGCCTGCAACTACTCAATTTGTAGGTAAAGACATTTTAAGATTTCATGCCATCTATTGGCCGGCATTTCTAATGAGTCTGGATCTGCCTCTCCCAAAAACCATAGGTGCTCACGGGTGGTGGACACGTGATGGTGAAAAAATGAGTAAATCAAAAGGTAACGTTGTTGCACCAAAAGAAGTGGCAGATGCTTACGGATACGAGAACCTAAGATACTTTATGCTTCGTGAAGTTCCTTTTGGACAAGATGGGGATTTTTCTCAACGTGCATTAATAGATAGAATGAATTCCGAGCTTAGTAACGATCTTGGAAACCTACTTAATCGTATAATAGGTATGAGTGGAAAATATTCAGATTTTGAAATAGACAGTATTGATGTTGAAAAGTATCATTCTAAAGAATTAAATCAAATGAATGAGGTTTTAGACTCACTAGATAACTATATGGAAACTCTACAAACTCACAGATACCTAGAAGAACTTTGGAGACTGTTTGCTATAGGAAATTCTGCAATTACAGAGTATGAACCTTGGGCAAAAATGAAGCAAGATAAAAAAGATGAAGCTTTAGCTACGGTTGCATTAGTTGCAAATATTCTGGCAAAAGCCGTTGTTATGCTTTCACCTATAATGCCTAAAACTGCCGATAAAGTTGCAGCTACTCTAAAATTTGAAATCAATAACGAAAGCTACAAAAAACTTGTTTGTGATAAAAAACTATTAGATATATTCTTAATTGAAAAGATAGACCCGCTATTTCCTCGTATAGAGGAACCCTTAATGGCTGAAGCACCGGCACAAGAGCCTAACAAACCTGTAAATGATGAAGAACCTCAAGAAGTTGAAGAAGACAACTTGATAGAGATAGGTCAGTTTTTTGAAACATCACTAAAGGTTGGAACCGTAGTTGAGGGTGAGGCTGTACCAAAAAGTTCTAAACTATTAAAACTTCAGGTGGATTTAGGCGAGGATAAACCTAGACAAATCATTGCGGGCATCAAAAAAAGCTATTCTGTTGAGGACTTAATCGGAACACAAGTTTGTGTAGTTGCAAATTTAAAACCTGCGAAACTTATGGGTATGCTCTCAGAAGGCATGCTTCTTGCTGCAAAAGATGATGACGGTTTATGCTTAGTCCGTCCGGAAAAATCCAAAAAAGCGGGCACTCCTATTGGATGAGGCTTGAAAACCTATTAGCACTTACACATGCAAATCTTCAAAGCGATCCGTGTGTAAGTAATTTTGAAAATATAATTTTTAATGTAAATAAAGTAAATCGCGGTGATCTATTTATTGCCAAAAACACTGAAGATATTCCTGAAGCTATAAAAAACGGTGCTTACGGAATTTTTTACGAATCATCGACCGAAATACTTGACAACGAAATAGCTTGGATTCAAACTGCTAACATTGATGAAGCTCTCAAAAAACTTTTAAGATTTAGACTTATTGAGAAAGAAGTTATTGCATATGAATGTAATGAAATTGCTTTAAAATTGGCAATGAACTGTATTACCGATAGTCATTTCGTAGTAATTTACGGTAATACTGAAGAACTTTTTAAAAAACTTTGGCATATAGAAAATCGCTCTACCCTGCTTTTTAGTCCAACATTAAATGATCAAAAACTTTTTGCAAATAAAAAACCTGCACCTAGTACATCAGCTCAAGAGATAACAGTAATAGAAAAAACTCTTTTTGAAACATCTTTTATATATGAAAACAAATATTATGAGAGACAACTTATATCACCTTTTTTTATTCCGTATCTAGAAGAGTTGTTTAATATTTTTAAATCTTTAAAAATTAACTACAAGCTTAAAAAACTTACATCTATTGAGCATTTTGAGGCGGTATTTACAAATAAAAATTTTGAAATAAAAGAGTTTGGAACAAGCAATAACGTACTTATTTTCGAATCAAACATAAACTTAATGGAAGTAGAGATTAATTATCTTCAAAACCATGCAACATGGGCAAACATCATATATATTCTTCCACAAAACACGTCCTTAAAAGCAAATGCAAATACATTTATATACAAAGACAAAAGTGAAATTTTGGACATACTAAAAGAGAACAAGTTTAACTTTGCTTTTATCGCAGGTGTCGATAAAACTATACTTGAGAAAAAAGAAGAAAAACAAACCGGGCAATTGACTTTAGAGTTTTAGGAGAATACGTCATGAATAGAAGAGATTTTTTTACTGCGACAAGTGTCTCTGCGGCAGCACTGGCGCTTACAGCTTGTAATGATAACAACAGAAAAGCTATTGACTACTCCAAACATCCAAAAAAAAGTGATATTCAAAATAAACATATAAATATAAACAGAAATAAAAAAACAACTATAAAACTAGCAACCAGTTGGCCTGCACATTTTCCTATAATGGGAACAGGAGTCGATAACTTTGCATCTAGGGTAAAAATAATAAGTGGCGGCAGTTTAGATATAAAAATTTATGCTAAAAACACACTTGTTCCCGCACTTGCAGTATTCGATGCAGCATCCAGCGGTCAAATAGACGCCTTTCATTCCGGACCATATTATTGGAAAGGTAAAAATTCTGCTTTTTCCCTTTATAGCGGTATCCCTTTTGGTTTTACGGCTGAAGAGATCAACTCATGGATGCTTTACGGCGGTGGACTAGAGCTTTGGCGTGAACAATATGCTAAATATAACCTGCATCCGTTTTTGGGTGGAAATACAAATATTCAAATGGGTGGATGGTTTAGAAAACCAATCAACTCACTAGAGGATATGAACGGTCTTAAAATGCGAATACCGGGACTTGGTGGAGAGGTACTGGCTAATATGGGTGTTAACCCTATTTTGCTTCCTGCAGGGGAGATTTATACTTCACTTGAACGCGGGGTTATAGATGCTACAGAGTGGGTAGGACCTGCACTTGATATAAAAATGGGCTTTTACAAAGTAGCTCCATATTACTATTCCGGCTGGCATGAACCTGGCTCAATTTTGGAACTGACTTTTAACAAACAAAGCTGGGAAAAACTTGCAGATGAGCATAAAGCTATTATAGAGGTAGCTGCAAGTGAATTAAATTCAAATATGACACATGAATTTCATGCACAAAATATTTTAGCACTTCAAAAGCTAAAGTCAATGGATGTGACTTTATCAAGGTTTCCAAAAGATGTCATGGAAGCAGGAAAAAAAGCACTAGATGAAGTTTTAACTGAGCTTAGCTCAAAAAATAAAGACTTTGAACTTGTTTATAAAGAGGTTCAAAAATATTTAGCCTTATCTAAAGAGTGGAGTGACGTCAGTTTGGGATATTTTATAAATGAAAGATAGCGTTTAAAGTATATAAAACTGTTTTTGAATAGACTTTGCAAACGGTATATAGTCATTTACAAGCAAATGGAACTCTTTTGAGTGGTTCATATGTACCAAATGTGCCAGTTCATGTACAACAACATAATCTATCTGTTCTTTAGTTGTATTGTATAGATATGTATTTAGAGTGATTCTTTTTTTAGAATCACAACTCCCCCATCTTCTTTTCATTTTTCTAAATTTTAATTCCGAGAAACTCAAATTCATCTTTTTTGAAAAGTATTCTACTCTGGATGCTAAAAACTCTTTAGCTTTTTTCTCGTCCAAAATATTTTTATCTACGTAGATTCTACTTTGGATTTCAAATAATTTTTTTTCAATCCATTTTTGTTTTTGTTTTAGCAGGTTATTTATGTAATAGTCAGATACTTTCGGTGTTTTTAATGTTACACCATCTTTAGTGACGCTAATATAGCTGTTTTTTAACTTTGGTTTACAAATATGCGTAACCTCCAAACCGTTATAATCGATTTTATTCGTAAGGTATCGGATCACTTGCCCCTGCTATTTCAAAACCGTTTAATCTTAACCTACAACTGTCACAAACACCGCAAGCTTTTTCTTCATTTTTATAACAACTCCAAGTTAATTCAAGCGGTACATTTAATTTTATTGCTTCTTCAACTATCTGCGATTTTTTTAATTTAACCAAAGGCATATCTATAGATATATTTGTCTCATCTTTTGTTCCAAGGTTAATGCTTTGTTCCATACTCTTTATATAATTAAACCTGCAATCAGGATAACCGCTGCTATCCTCTTCAACAACGCCTATGCTAATTGCGGATGCTCCCTCTTTTTCGGCAATTGCTGCAGCCATACTTAAAAAGATTCCGTTTCTAAAAGGCACATATGTTACTGGTACACCTTCTTCTACGCCGTTCGTAGGAACTTCTATACTTTTATCTGTAAGTGCCGAAGCTCCAAGTAGTTTAAAAAAATCAAGGTCTAATACATATTTTTGAGACACATCTAAGTCTTTACAAATTTTATGAAAACATTCCAACTCTTTTTTTTGTGTCCTTTGGTCATAATTAAAGTGAACACCAATAATTTCATATCCGTCATTTTTTTTCATGTATGCACTTAAAGTAGAGTCCATTCCTCCGCTCATTACACATACTGCTTTTTTATTATTTACATTTCTCATAAAAGAATTTTAACATATATTTTTAATCTACTTTAAATAAAACTACCTATATAATTTAAAAATATAGACTATATAAAGGATTTATTATGGAAGTTTCATCTTCAACAAATGCACCTGCACAAACAGATGGTAAAGATCCGATGAAAAAAGCTACAGAAGTTCAAGAAAGACAAGTATTGAAAATTCTTGAAGGTTTAGAAGAACAATCTAAACAAACTCAACAAATAAATGCTCAAAAAACCGGAGTTGGAAACAACGTAAATCTTTTAGGATAGGATTTTTCTTCGGTATTTGATATAATTCAACCTATGATTGAATTAGAAAATAATACCTCTTTGAGTGTCGATGTAAATTTTTTAAATAAAATTGCCTCGTCACTAACCGACAAACACATTGAATTGATAATCACAACAGATGAAGATATAAAAATTATAAATAAAGAGCATCGCGGAATTGACAAAGAGACTGATGTTTTAAGTTTTCCATATGAGGATATGCCTATGGCACCACTTGGTAGCATAGTTATATCGGCGACACATGTAAAACAAAAAGCTGAAGAGTTCGGTCATACTCAAGATGATGAGCTAGCGCTACTTTTTATTCATGGTTTATTGCATCTGTTGGGATTTGACCATGAGGTTGATAACGGTGAGATGAGGGCTGAGGAGAAAAATATTATAGAAAAATTCAATTTACCAAATAGCTTAATCATAAGAACACAAGGATAATAATTGGATTTTATAATTTTTATTGTTGCTATGGCAGCATTAATATACGGTGCAGATTTTATTATTAAAGAATCTGAAAGAATAGCCCTTCATTTTAATATATCCCATTTTGTTATCGGTGCTACGCTGGTTGCATTTGGGACAAGCTTACCGGAAATGGCAGCATCTATGATGGCAGCTGGTGTAAATAAAAGTGATATGGCTGTTGCAAATGTTGTCGGTAGTGTAATATTTAACATTACTCTTGTCCTTGGTGCTGTATTTATCTTAGCTAAGAAAATGACTACTGAACGTGATCTGTTTGCAAAAGACAGTGCATGGGTAATAGTTCCTGTTGTTATTTTCTTTTTAATGTCTCAAGATGGACAAATAAGTAGAGTTGACGGGGTATTATATTTATTGGTAATGGTCTCATATCTTATATTTTTATTTACATCTTCAAAAGATGATTTGGAAAGTGAAATAGATGAAACTCTAAAAGAAAAATTTAACTGGGCAAAGACTATTTTTCTTTTACTTATAGGATTTACATTAACGATCGGCGGTGCTAATTTTGTAGTTGACAGTGGTGCAAACATTGCAAGAGATTTTGGAATCAGCGAATGGATAATAGGTATATTTTTAATATCTCTTGGAACAAGTTTACCTGAGCTTGTTGTGTCTCTTGTAGCTTTAAAAAAAGGCTCAGCGGAGATGAGTATTGGAAATATTATCGGTTCAAACGTAGCTAATTTTTCTATGGTTTTGGGTGCAGCATCTCTTGTTAGACCTTTAAGTATTGATTTAAATGCTACACAGTTTGATATGTTAATTATGATAGGTGCATCATTGACGCTATTATTTATAATCGCCAATAAGCTTTACAATAAAGCAGGCGGTATATTTCTTTTAACCATTCTTGCACTATTTATTCAAAACGCAGTCGCTTAACGACAAGTTTCTTTAGAAAATGCCGTTATACAACAAGCATATTATTGCTTGATATAACCCATTTCAAAAAGTTTATCATATATATTAGATACAATTTTACCGGCAGCAGTACCACCGTGTCCACCGTGTTCAACTAATGCAAGTACTACGTACTGCGGATTTTTATATGGACCGTATGTCGTAAACCAAGCATGAGAACGAGTATAATATTCCATCTCATGCTCTAATTCCCTATCTTCAATATCTTGCATAATACCAACAACCTGTGCCGTACCTGTTTTACCTGCAATTTTAATTTTAGAATTTAAATATTTTGTAGCAGTACCTTTTGGATGGTTACATACTTCATACATTGCTTTTTGAATCAAAGGCAACTTTTTAAGCTCATCTTCACTTAAAACATCTTGAATAGTTGGCTCTAACTCAGTGTCTCCTATTTTTTTTGCAATAAACGGTGTCGGAAGCTTTGAAGTAGCCATCAATGCGGTAAACTGTGCCATTTGTATCGGGGTTACCAAAAAATCACCCTGCCCGATAGATGTATTTACGGTTTCACCGATATACCAAGCTCTATTAAATTTTTTCTTTTTCCATTCACGTGACGGTACTGTACCGATAAATTCATTTGGAAGATCAATTCCTGTTTTTTTACCCAAACCATATCTCTTAAGTCCTTCACTCATTTTTTTTATACCGACTAACAAACTGCCTTTATAAAAATAATCGTCACAACTCTCACGTATAGCTTTTTTTATACCAGTTTTCCTGTGTCCTCTTTTTTTCCAGCATCTAAAAACCCTTTTTCCAAGAGGCATCTCTGCCGTACAATTAACCGTCCAGTAAGGGCTTATTTCATTTGTAATATATACAAGACCGAGTCCTGTTTTTATAGTTGAACCAGGTGGATATAATCCATGTGTAATTTTATTTGTAAAAGGTTTATCTAAACTTGTCGAGAGTTTTTTCCACATTTCATGAGATACCCCGTTTACAAAAGTATTTAAATCATATTCGGGAAAACTGCTGGCACTTAATATTCTACCCTCTATATCCATCACAATAACTGATCCTGCTTTATCTTCAAACAATGATGATATATATTTTTGAAGTTTTATATCAATATTTAAAACAAGTTTTCTGTCTTCTTTAGCTTTTTCGTAAGATATCTGCTTAATCACCTGATTATTTGCATTTACTTTTACGGTTTTATTTCCTGCTTCGCCTTGTAAATATGTATTGTAATACCTTTCTGTTCCACTTTTTCCAACATAACCTATCAATTTCAATAAGTTATCGCCTTTTATATCTTTAGAGTTAGCACGTGATACATATCCGATTGTATGGGCGGCAATATTCCCATACGGGTAGTATCTTTTTGGAGCAGAAACAATTTTTATATTCTCACGCAAATTCAACTTCGTATATACAGGCATTATCTCATTATAAGATATAAAGTCCACTATATCTATAAAATCATGATTATAATAAGAATCTTGCTTATTATATGTTTTTATAATCTCATCTCTATTTAAATTAGGTAACAGATGCAATAAATTGTCAAGTTCACTATTAAATATCTGTTCATTTTTTTTCAAAGTAAGATGCGGTTTTAATTGTATTTTAAAACCAAGTTTATTTATAGCTATCGGTCTATTTTTATTATCTGTGATTTCGCCTCTGACCGGTGATATTTTTTCCATTTTAATGGTATTGCTGTGCGAAAGCTTTTCATAATAAGAATTTGATTCAACGGACAGTATAAATACTCTGATTATGAGTGTTATCCACACTAAAGAAAACACAATAAGAATAAATTTAGTTTTCATAAAGCACTCACTATTAAAAACTCGATTACTATATAATAAATTACATAGTAGTTAATTGCAGGCATTGGCAATAAAAAAATACTTGATAAAACAGAGGTAAAAAAATAAAAGCCTATATATGCAAGTAATACTATTGATATATTTACACAAACTTTACAGTTAAAGTTTTGTTCAATTTTTGGCAAAATCAGTTTTAAAGTTAAGGCAAAATAGATTACGGTCGTAAAAAGAAGATAACCTTTTTCGCTTTCAAAAACTAAAATTGAGAAAACTACAAGAATTATTGCCAACAAATCTTCTTTCCGAAATGCTTGTATAAACAAGAAAAATAAAACACCTAGCAAAGGCGGCAAAAAAAGATAGATACTGCTTAAACCTTCATATAGTACAAAAAGTACGACATAAATAAAAGGTGCTAAAGATTTTTTATGAGAGATACTTCGTTGCATACCGGAAAATGTTTACATTTAATACAATCAGCCCAAATTTTATGTTCAGGAATAGACTCTTTAGGAATTTCAACAAAACCTAATTTTTCAAAAAACTCTTTTTCATATGTTAGGCTAAGAATCTTTTGTAGACCAAGCCCTACTCCTTCATCTATAACTTTATTTATTAAACCTGTTCCGACACCTTTACCTCTATACTCCTCTTTGATTATTAATGATCTTATCTCTGCAAGTGATGGTGCATGTACATGCAAGGCACAAAAACCTATAAGCTTACCATCATCTAGTGCTAGCGTATATGAGCGTATATTTGTAGCTATCTCATCATCACTTCTATCTAGTATTATACCAGATTCAACTTCTGGTGATACCAGATTCTGCATAGAGACAATGTCGCTAAGCTTTGCTTTTTTATACTCAATCATTATCTAAATTATCTCCAAGTATCTTGAATAAAAGATTGTTCACTTTATGCATACCTCGTTTTTTAGCACTTGAAACCATAAGTGCATTTGGAAACTCATTTCTAAGTTTGTTTTGTTCTTTCTGATTTAATTTATCTATTTTTGTAAAAATCTGAAGAATATATTGACTTTCATTTGAATTTTCCAATAAAAATTCACTTACTGATTTATCTATATCTAAATGTGGATGTCTGCAATCAATTAAATGTATAAATACCTTTATATTTGCTCTTTTAGATATAAAGTCAGTTAGGTTCTTCTCCCAATCATTTTTGATACTTTTTGATACTTTTGCATAACCAAAACCCGGAAGGTCGATAAATTTGGCGATTCTTTTTTCATTTAAATCTCTATCGATAAATGTAACATCAAAATAGTTTATAAGTCTTGTTTTTCCCGGTGAAGATGATACTTTTGCCAAACCTTTGTGATTTGTCAAGGCATTTAAAAGTGAGCTTTTACCTACGTTTGAGCGTGCCATAAACACTATTTCATCTTGCATCTCAGAATCGGGAACACTTTTAATATTTGGAGCAGATATGATAAATTTTGAGTCAACAATTTCTATCATTTTTTACTCTCATTGTTTTCTTTAATATCAAAAATCATAATAACGGGATTTTTAGTGTTACTTTTCGCTTTTGCCTTACCTTCAACTGTTTTTACAACAACTTCATCACCGATAATTTCATTTTTTTCACCAAGTTGCTTAATATGTACATTTTCATAAAAAAGGTATTCTTTACTTAAAGGTACATAAATAACTTTTTGCGAACGGCCTTTATATTGTGCACCTTCTTGGGTTGTTATATGAAAAGATACGTTTCCTTCGGCCAAATACTTTGTAGGTTCATTTTTAGTGTTTGTATAAACCGTAATTTTAGAGGCATTTATTTCATCATTTTCTCTAATTATATTAACATCACCGCTAAATATAGATATACCTTTTTTTTGATCAGATTCAAATGAATTTGCTTTGATTTTTAATTCATTCGCATAAATTGACATACTTATTAATAGTATTAAAAATAGTTTCATTTTTTCTTCTTTTCTTCTAAATTATATACTGCATATATATTTTTTGATTTAATTTTATTGTTTTTATTATCAAGAGTAACACTATCTCCGGTTACATAATTCTGTCCTAAATAAGCTACATATTTGACATTGCTAGATGCTACATCTATTCTTTTATTATATGTCGCTTTTTGGGAGAAAAATCTAACGCCGTCTTCTCTTTTAAAGTTAACGTCACCGCTAAGATATACGATATCCTCTTTATATAAACCGTTTTTGGCTTTCATGTTTGATAAAAATTCTTTTGAATTATCAGTATAGTCTATATTTTTTACAACATACCTGTCATTATATCTTATACCTTCGTCACCGTTCATTTTTGTAACCATAGAACTTTTATCAAGTTCATTAAGAGTAAATTTTTCTAAACTAAACTGCGCTATCTCTTTATCTTGAGTTTGTTTTAAATTCATCGGTTTAAATAAAAAGTATATCATAGATAAACCAACCATAACTATGGATAAAAAGATATTTATATTCACAGCCAAATTCCTAAAAATTCTTCATATTGGTTATTGTCTTTTACAATTATATCAATCATCTCTCTAACAGCACCGTCACCGCCTTTGCGGCACAAAACAGTATCTACAATCTCTTTTATATCATCCATACCGTCATTTGGCGTAAAACTTCTTCCGACATGTCGAAGCATATTGTAGTCATTTAAATCATCACCTATAGCCGCAACTTCATAGTTTTTTAAACCTAGTTCGGCTATAAGTTCTTTTATAACTCTGTTTTTGTCTTTAATACCCTGATAAAAATGTGTAATCCCAAGCTCACGTGCGCGTCTCTCAACCATAGGTGAATTTTTTCCTGTTATTATTGCAGCATGGTTTCCTATTTTAATCCATGTACTTATTCCAAGACCGTCCTTTACATTAAAGCTTTTGCTCTCCAAACCATCCGATGTATAAGTTAGTTTTCCATCACTTAAGCATCCGTCAACATCTAAAACAATAAGTTTTATCATAATACATCTTTCGTACTAGGTATACCTATTCTATCATTTTTGGCTATTGCTCTACGGATAGAAACAGCTACTGATTTAAAAGCCGCTTCTATAATATGATGTTTATTTTTCCCACGTTTTTGAACTATATGAGCACTAATTGATGCGTTAAGAATAAAAGCGCGAAAAAATTCTTCTACAAGTTCAGCATCAAAGTTTCCAACCTTACCATACACATCCAATTCATACACCAAAAACGGTCTATTACTTAAATCCATATCACATTCAACACAAGCTTCATCCATAACAATACAAGAATTTGAAAAACGCTCAATTCCTTTAGCCGGATATAAAACTTCAGATAAAAGCGAACCCAATACTATTCCGACATCTTCAACACTGTGATGATCGTCAATATGAGTATCGCCTATACATTTAATATCTAAGTCAATTAAGGAATGCTTTGAAAAACTCTCCAACATATGATCTAAAAACCCTACACCCGTATCTATGTTGTTTTTACCTTCACCGTATAATTTTAACGATACGCTAATATCTGTTTCTTTTGTTTTTCTTGCTTTTGTAACCATTAATTATCCCTTACTATAAATGAACTGTGAAATTCTGATGAAGCTTTATAATCTCTAGCCTCTTTTTCGCTTCTAAAACCTTTTAACCAAACTTTAAATGCTCTAGAAGCACCGTTATCTATATCTTTTATAACAGTCTCGTAGCCATCTAGTCCATTATATTTTTGCTGAGTTTGCAAAGCTCCTTCAAACCTTGAAAATGAACCGATTTGAATAGCATAATCTGCTATTTGAGAATCCTGAGGAATCGTTTTTAATTTCTCTTTAGGTTCAATTTTTGTACTTCCTTTAGATTGAAAACCTAAAACTTCGAGTTTTACATTTGCCGTACCTTTATTAACCATTGAAATTTTGTGTGCGGCGGCATTTGAGAGGTCAATTATTCTAGTTCCCACAAAAGGACCCCTGTCATTTATTCTAACAACGGTTGACAATCCGTTTTCAACATTTACGACTTTAACTATAGTGTTCATCGGAAAAGTTTTATGCGCTGCAGTCATGTCGTGCATATTATAAGTTTCGCCGTTGGAAGTAAGCTTTCCGTGGAAATCTGGACCGTACCAACTGGCAATGCCATTGTATGTATCGCCTACTTCAACTATATCCGGATAGTATTTTTTTCCATGAATTATATATGGCTTCATAGTAGGATGGGAATAAGTTTTTTTATCCATTTGGGATGAATGCGCCGATTTATCATATGAATAAGATTTTGGTTGAGTATATGTTCTATATACTCCCTTACCTCTGGTACTACATGCAGTGAACAGTAACGATATTAGAACCAAAAATAAGAAAAAAAAATTATTCATATATTTTTAGCCTCTCCCCTACTCTTATCAAACTGCCTCTTAGTCTATTTTGTTGTCTTATATTTTTTATACTTACTTTATGAGCTTTTGATATAGACTCTAAAGTATCTCCTTTTTTTACAAGGTAGTAATGTTTTGTATTTATTTTTACGGTTTTTGAAGTTACGTCAATCGGCACGATAAGTTTTTGTTTCAATTTCAAACGAGTATGTTTTAAGTTGTTGAAATCCATAATAACTTTATAAGGAACACCGTATTTTTTTCCTATATATGACAGATTGTCTCCGTTTGACACAACATGAATTTTATATATATTTTTAACAGAATCTCTTCGATATTTTTGTTTAAAATCATTTAATTTAACATATGGTATATACACTTCATAATCTTTTTTATAAGGGGGAACAAAATCATATTTTAAGTGTCTGTTTAATTTTTTTAAAGTTTTTAAAGGTAAATCAATAGTTTTCGCAAATCTCTTAAGGGATTCTCCACTTGGAAGTTTTACCGTAGACATAGAAAAGGCACTGGCACGGTTAAGAATATGTGCATATTCACTCTCTAGTAAAAATTTATCATCATAACCAAGCAATGCAAATGATACAATTTTTCTAATATATAATCTACTCTCACGCGGAAGATATCTTTTCTTTTTATTTAGCAAAATAGACAAATCATCACTACCTGCCTCTTTAATAGCTTTACTTAACCTACCACCTCCACAGTTATATGCTATTGCCGCTAAATACCATTTACCAAAGCGCTTATAAAGTGATGATAGATATTTAGCCGCTGCCTTGGTAGATTTAATAGGATCACGTCTTTCATCTACATATTCATCTATTCTAAGTCCGAAACTTTTTCCGGTTGAAGGCATAAATTGCCATAAGCCTGCTGCTCTTTTTCTCGAATATGCTCTGTTGGAAAAATTTGACTCAGCCATTGCTAAGTATAAAAATTCAGGTGGAATATTGTATTGGGAGAGTATTTTTTTAACTGCAGGTATATAAATATACGCATGATCCATGGCATGAAAGAAGTGTTTACTTCTATATACTTGCGAATTTCTTACTCTCATATCGTTGAGTTTTTTATCAAATAAAAACGAAGCATCGATATCAAACGAGTCTAGTATTTTAATCTCTTCATTATGATTAAAAGCATAATTTAGATTACCAAAAAGTGCAAACGGTATAAGGAGTAATAAAAAATATTTCAATTTAGCTAACTTTATATATAAAATAAAAGCTACATTTTACCCTAAGTTAGTTGAAAAAAAGTTTTAAAGCATTTTGTGTTGTTGTTTTTTTTACTTCGTTGATTTCAATGTCTAAAATTTCAGATATTTTTTGCACTATAAATTTAGTATATGAAGACTCGTTTCTTTCCCCTCTATGCGGACTTGGAGTAAGATATGGCCCGTCCGTTTCTATCAATAATTTATCGAGTGGTATTTTTGGTAACACATTTACAAGTTTTTTAGCATTTTTAAATGTTATAACACCGCCTATTCCAAAGTAAAAACCATCTTTACTTAAACTAAGAAGTTGTTCATCTGCATTAAAACAGTGCAGTACACCACCGACTTCTCCTGCATTTTGATTTAATAATATCTGTTTTGAATCGACAGAAGCATCTCTAATATGTATTATCAAAGGCTTTTTATATTTTTTCGCTAACTTAATCTGTTTTATAAAAACCTCTTTTTGCTTAGATTTTTCTAGCTCTTTTTCTTCATTACTACCTTCTAAACGATAATAATCAAGCCCGCACTCCCCGATAGCTACACATTTTTCATGTCTTACATATTTATCAAACACGCTTTCATCAAAACCATCTAAATCATAAGGGTGAATTCCAACAGCAAAATAAACATCGTCATATTTCTGAGATATCTCAATGGCATATTCTAAAGTATCTGCATCGGCACCTGGGATTATAAATCTATCAACTCCTGCGTCTTTTGCTCTTTTTATCACATCTTCCAAATCATTTGCATATCTCTTATCATCCAAGTGGATGTGTGTATCAATTATCATATCTAACCCTCTAAAAGTTCTCTGGCAAATTTTTTAGCTTCATCACTTATTTTATCCCCGCTAATTATTCTTGCTATTTCATCTATCCTATTTTCAAAATCAAGTCGGGTTACCTTTGATTCACCGTTTTCTTTGTGAACTAAAAAGTGTTGATCTCCCATAGATGTAAGTTGTGGCTGATGAGATATAACAAATACCTGAAAATATTTGGACAGTTTTTTAAGAACTTTGGCAACACTCATAGACTCCTCTCCACTTAAGTTTGCATCTATTTCGTCTAGCATCAAAACGCCACCGTTTTTATTCATATTTTCCGTTTTTAAAGCAAGTATAGCAAGTCTTAACCTGTTAAATTCACCTGTACTTATTTTATCTAATCCTGCACCGTTTAAAGAGATGCTTATCTCATCCTTTCCAAGTTCATTTCTGTCAATATTTTTTATAAAAACATTACAGTTGTCTAAATATAATTCATTTAGATAACTGTTTAAATCTTTTTCAAATAAAGAAAGCTCATCTGTTCTTAATTTAGTAAGTTTTTCAGCTAAATCATCACTTTGAATATTAAGTTGTTCTACTTTTTTTTGAAGCTCGTCTTTTGTTACTTCGATATTTTCATACTTTTGAAGTTCGATTTTTTTATTTTCTTTATATTCTAAGGCTTCCTTTATGCTTCCGTATCTTCTTTTTATTTCACTTAACTCTTCTAGCCTGTTTAAAACCTCTTCTACATCAACTTCTTCAAGAGCCGAAAACTTCTCTTCAGCTCCATCTAGTGTTGCTCTAAGTTCATTCATGGCATCACTAAAAAAAGCACTATCTATCTCTAATGCATCCAGTGCATTAAAAACATTGTGTTCGTTATTGAAAATTTCATTTGCATATGATAAGGACTCTAAAACTTTCTCTTTTTTAGATAGTTCTTTTTTAATTTCAAGCAACTCAACATCTTCATTCTCGCTAGGATTTATGCTCTCAATCTTTTCTATTTCAAATTTGGCAAACTCTTTTAGTTCTACTATCCTTTTTTCTTCATCTTCTATATTTTTTAGTTCTAAAAACAGTTCTTTATGTTTCAAAAAAGTTTTTTTATACTTATCTTTTAGTAAAAAAATATTTTTTAATTTTTTTTCTATTCGAGCATCAAGTATATTTAATAAATTTTCATTTTCAAAATCTGAATAATCTTTTAGACTAAGATATCTTAAATGCTTTGCAGATATATTTTGTATAGATTTTTTAGATACGCTTTGATTATTTATAAAATATCTGGATTTTTCTTTTTTTATATGTTTAAAAACATTAATATCATCACACTCAAGCCCATACTCATTTCCGTCAAACTCCCAGGAAGTTGAAGATTCACATACGCTTGCTTCACAGTTTGAATTTCCAAGAGAAGAGAGTATTGAATTAATAAGTATAGATTTACCGCTACCGCTAGGACCTGTAAATACTATTAAACCACTTGATAAATTTAACTCAACTTCTTTAAAACTCAAATAATCTTTTAAAAAAAATCTCTCAATCATCGTTAAAGTCTAGTCTCCCCAACTTAATTTTTCTTTTAATATCTCAAAATAGTTGAAGTCTTCTTTGTGAATCAATTTAACCATCTTAGAAGCAAGTTTTATATCTATGCTCTCACCAAGACCAAGCTCAACTGTATCTTGACCGTCAAAAATAACCAATGCTCTCTCACTTGATGTTTTCATCTCTATTGGATATTTCCCCGGTAATACGACAGGTCTTTGGGTTAAAGAATGCGGACAAATAGGTGTTAAAGCAAATACATTTGTTAAAGGAAACATAACCGGCCCTCCCGCTGATAAGTTATAAGCAGTAGAACCGGTTGGAGTTGAAACAATAACACCGTCACCGTAGTATGTATTAAAAGGTCTAGAATCAACAAGTGTTTCAATATGTATCATTTGAGGTACGGATGATCGTGTTAATACTACATCGTTAAAAGCATATCTTTTTTCTTCTTTTAGTCCTTTGTTTAAAATAGCTTCGAGAATCGCTCTTTCATCTATTCTATATTTTCCATTTAGCATCTGTGAAAAAAAATCATCAAAAGCTTCTATGTTTACATCAGATAAAAATCCAAGTCTTCCTGCATGAATACCGAGTATAGGTATTTCAAAAGATAAAGACTTTCTGGCAGTTGAAATTAAAGTACCGTCACCGCCTACAGTTATTAAAAAATCACTTTGTTTGCATAACTCTTCAAATTCAATTCCATCCAAAGAGATCATTTCTGCACTGTTTTTTTCTAAATCAACTTCAACATCATGTTTATTAAGTGTATTTCTAATTTTTTCAAAACTTGTCTTTAATTCCGGACTTCCTGGTCTTAAAACAATCCCGACTTTATTAAATTTTATACTCTTCAAAACGGCTCTTTTTTAATTAATTTTTACAAATTATACACTTTTATATTTAATTTATTAAAAATATTGCAAATTGACATATTTAGTGCTGAATACATCTTAGTCTAAGATAAGCCAAGTTTAGATATAATCGCGAAAATTTTTTATAGGACTCTATTTATATGAGAACTCATTATTGTACAGATTTAAATGAAACAAATGTTGGCGAAGAAGTTACGCTAACGGGTTGGGCAAATAGCTACCGTGATCATGGTGGTATTATTTTTATTGACTTAAGAGACAAAACAGGCCTTATTCAACTTACTTGTGACCCGGAGGACAGCAAAACAGCTCATGAAGCAGCGGATAAGGTTCGTGATGAGTTTGTTTTAGTTGCTAGAGGTAAAGTTCGTCATCGTGGAGAAGGCTTGGTTAATCCTAGACTTAAAACAGGTGCTATTGAAATAGTTGTGAGTGAACTTACAATAGAAAATAAAGCAAAACCAATGCCTTTTACGCTTGGTGATCCAAACGTTAGTGAAGACGTAAAGTTAAAATACAGATACCTAGAACTTCGTGATCCAGCTATGTATGAAGCATTTCGTCTTCGCTCAAAAGCAGCAATTGCAGCTAGAAACGTACTGGATGCAAACGGGTTTTTAGAAGTTGAAACTCCGATTTTAACCAAATCGACTCCAGAAGGCGCAAGAGATTATCTTGTACCTTCTCGTGTACACAGCGGTGAATTTTATGCTCTTCCTCAGTCTCCACAACTTTTCAAACAACTATTAATGGTGGGTGGATTTGATAGGTATTTCCAAATCGCAAAATGTTTCCGTGATGAAGATTTACGTGCAGATCGCCAACCTGAATTTACTCAGATAGATGTTGAAATGAGCTTCTGTAATCAAGAGGATGTTATTAAAGTTGCCGAAGATTTACTTGAAGGTATCTTCAGTGCTTGTGATATAGAAGTAAAAGCACCTTTTAACCGCATCAAATATCGTGACGCTATGGAATGGTACGGTTCTGACAAACCTGATTTAAGATATGACTTAAAAATGGTAGATGTTATTGATATTTTTGAGAGATGCGATAATGAAATCTTTTCTAAAATAGCAGCGCAACCGCACAAAAACCGTATCAAAGCTTTAAAAGTTCCTGGAGCTGACTTAGTTTTTTCAAAAAGAGAGATGAAAAGTTTTGAAGACTTTGTAAGAAAATTCGGAGCAAGCGGTCTCGGATACTTTCAAATGAAAGAAGACGGTCTAAAAGGTCCACTTATTAAATTCTTCTCTGATGATGACATTCAAGCTATTATCGATAGAACGGAATTAGAAGTAGGCGACGTAGTATTCTTCGGTGCAGGTGAGAAAAAACTTGTATGGGATTATATGGGTCGTTTTAGAAACTTTATTGCCGAGCATGAAAAAATGAACTTAGTTGATTCAGATAAATACGAATTTGTATGGGTAGTAGACTTTCCGATGTTTGAAGTTGAAGATGGACGTGTAAAAGCATTACACCACCCATTTACACAGCCTGTTGATACCGACAAGGATGATGTTGAAGAGATTGAATCTATTGCATATGATATTGTACTTAACGGTACCGAGCTTGGCGGTGGTTCCATCCGTATCCACAAAGAAGAAGTTCAAGAAGAGATTTTTAAACTTCTAGGCATAGAAGAGGAAGAAGCTCAGGAAAAATTTGGTTTCTTACTAGATGCTCTTAAATTCGGTGCACCCCCGCATGGTGGTTTCGCTATGGGATTTGACAGAATGATGATGCTAATTTCTAAAAAATCAAGCATCCGTGATGTTATAGCATTCCCTAAAACTCAAAAAGCATCTTGTATCCTTACTCAGGCACCAAGTGAAGTTGATAACGCACAACTAAGGGATTTACATATCCGTTTGCGTGAGAAAAAACAGTAATCAATGAAAAAACTTTTTTTAATTATTGGAGCACCAGGTAGCGGTAAAACTACCGATGCCGAACTTATAGCTAAAGAGAACGAGTCTATTACTCATTATTCTGCCGGAGATATGTTTCGTTCAGAAGTTGCCAGCGGTAGTGAGCGTGGTAAACTAATTGACTCTTTTATATCTAAAGGTGAAATCGTACCTATAGATATAGCCATAGAAACTATAGTCAGTGCAATAAAAAAAGCCCCTACCAAGGTAGTAATCATAGATGGTTATCCAAGGAGTGTTGAGCAGATGCAAGCACTGGATGCCTACTTAAATAATGAAAACGGCGTTGAACTTAGCAACGTTATTGAAGTTAGTGTTAGTGAAGTTGTAGCACGTAATAGAGTCCTTGGACGTGCACGTGGAGCTGATGACAATAATGAAGTCTTTAATAACCGTATGAAAGTATATACAGGTCCGCTAAAAGCTATACAAAAATTTTACGAAAATAAAAACATATTAAAAGTTATTGACGGAGAGCGAACTATCGAAGAGATAGTTAGAGATATGGAGATGTTTATATTATCTAAAATATAAAAGAGGAATTATTCCTCTTCTTCACCTTGCTGTGCATCTATTATGTCATTATAAATCTCTTCACACTCATCATCTTCGATTTCACCACTTGCTATATCATCTAGTAGATCTTTCAAGTCTGATTTAAATTCGCGTAATTCTTCAATCTCTTCTTTTTGTTCATCATTTGCATTTTTTTCATCAGCTATTTGTTCAAAAATCTCATCTAATGCATCATCTATATCAGGAATAACCTCGTTTATTAAAAGTTCTTCAAGTTTTTGTGTATAAGACATACTCAACCCTTTTTGGCGTTTATTTTTTTGTAATGATAGCAGAAATTTTAAGTTTTTATTTGGAAATTAATGGAATAAATTTTTATGTCGATATTGTATAAAATGGTAAAAGTCAAGGAATTATATTATGTTAGTTTGGTTATTGGCATTATTTTTGCTAAGTATATCCATATATGCTTTTTATCGATATAAGTTGTATATGAAAAATAAGCATATAAACAAATATAAAAATCATTATACTTTTAAAATTTAAGAGGACAACATGGCAATTAAACACAGCAATTATGTATTTAAAGGGCACAAAGCGCTTTTAGGAAATAGATATGTTACTTACGGAGAACTTGAGTTACCAAACAGATTTGATGAATACCCAAAATCAAAAAATGGATTTGACTGGGGTGTAAACGGTTCCGCTTCTCTTCAACTCTCATATGCAATACTTCGCCAAATAAGCACAAAAGAGATAGCAAGCGAAAATGCCGAAAAATTTTTAAAAGATGTTGTAGTTTCATTACATTCAAGAGATTGGGTCCTTAACTCATACGATGTAGCTGATTGGATATCAAAAAACTCAACTATAATACAGGAAACTGAAGATTCAGACGAAACTAGCAATTATATAGCTCAAAACAGAGCTATATACTCAAAAACGAAAGTTGTTGAGAAAAAAAGCAATGTTGTAAAAGAGGTATGTAAAGAACTAGGCATCACACAAAAAGCTTTGGCAAACATACTTGAAGTCCCTGAAGGTACAGTAAGTAGTTGGGCCGTAAAAAATGAAATTCCACGACTAGGAAAAAAAGCCATAGAGTTTTACATACAAAACACAAAAAATCAACAAATAGTTGATAGTTATAAAAACTTTATCAGACTTTTAAATGTCTCTTAAATCACCTGAGGCATTTAAACTAAGATACTCAAAAGAATCTTGAGGGATATTATACTTTTGTATAAACTTATCGATAAATTCGGTATTAAACTCTTCAAGTGCTATAGCAAAACTTAGTATTTCACCTAAAATACCATCCTTTTTTAATATTGCATCTTTTATCTCTTTATCCACATGCAATTCATGCAAAAGCACTCTTTTTTTTATACCAAGAAGAGTATCCATTAAAGATATAACACCCACAAAATATGAGCTGGATATCATTGTCTTATCAAGCAATTTTGCTATCTCTTGCATAAGGTATGTTCTACTTCTTACCCTATCAAAGAGTAAAGTATTGACTATACCCTCACCTCTTGGTGTTGAATATATCATAAGCATTAACCATTGAGTCAGTTTTGTTTTACCTACAAGTGTAACGACTTGTTTAATAGATGATAATTTTTGTCTAAAATGAAATAGACCCGAATTTATAAATTTCAGTAACTGAATTGAGATTATAGGACTTTTTTCAAATTCATCTACTATCTCATCAATACTGCAATCTTGCATAATTTTATTGCATAAGCGAATTATATTCTCCACTTCCGAATCAAACTTTTCTTGTTTTTCTATTTTTGGCATTGCGAAAAAATAACCTTGAACAAAGTCAACATCCATTTTTTTTGCAATAGTTTCTTTTTCACTATTTTCAACTTTTGTTGCAATAGTCTCTATATCAAAATCCTTTATTATAGACATATTACTTAAAGGGGTCTCTACATCAATTTTTATATAACTTATATATTCCATTATGCTTTCATAATTTTTAAGTACATCTTCATTTAAAATCGTATCGTTTATTGCAAACTTGTAGCCCTCTTTACTGAGTTGGGCTATCTTGTTTTTTACTTTCTCTTTTACTTTTTCTTCAAATTGTAAAGAAAAGATAAAATATTCCTTAGGAATCGTATTTATTACACTATGCATAATAAACTCTTTATCAGCTTTGACAAAAGCTTTATAATCACCCAAGAGTTTATTTACACCAAATTTATTTATGACCGAGCTAAGTACTGAAACTGTGGCTTGTTTACGGTTTTTAATATTGGATGAGACTTCAGTATCCCTGTATAAAAGTTCATACGCAAATATTTCGCCGTTTGTATTTAATATTGGCTGTTTTGCTATATAAGTATTATTTCCCATATTTATCACTGTCTTTTTTTCTTTTTATTATACATAATACTTCTTTGAATTGACTTATAAGCTTGTTTTTATTACTATATAGTTTATTATATAGTTAGGAAATTTAATGAAACCAAAAGATGAAATAACAAGAAGTTTACTTATAGATAGAAAGACATGGGATGATGCTATGCTTTATTCAAGAAACAGATATAAAATGAGTCTAAGCAAAGTTGTAGAATCGTTACTCCAAGAGTGGCTTGTTAAGGAAAAAAGAAAACCACTAGACAATGAAAAACAAGGAAAATTTTTCGATTGATATTATCTAGTATAATTCCTATTTTGCGGCAATTCTTTATCAAATCCCAGAATATCTAAAACAGATTTTTTATTCATTTTTCTGGCAAAATCAAGAGCGGAAAAACCTTTCGTATCCATCGCATTTTTATCTGCACCGTGTTCTAATAGAATTGAAACTATTTCAACTCTTCCATAACATGCTGCACACATTAAAGGAGTAAAACCACTTTTTCTTGTTGCTTTATTTACATCAATACCTTTTTCAATTATATACTTAACCAAATCGATATTATTGTAAGTAATTGCCATATCAAAAATACTAACTCCTTCATTATCAAAATCATATACATCCGCACCACTTTGTATAAGTATCTTAATTAAATCATCATCACAATGATTTCTTAGTGCAACTGCAAGTACAGATTCTCCTATCTCATTTTCATCATTTATATCAGCTCCGTTTTTTATATATTGTTTTACACCTATATAATCATTATTTTTTAATAATTCAATCCACTTATTCATAATATTTCTTCTTTTATTTAATTTTTGTTTATAAAGTTTATTACCAAAAGTATATATTAAAACTTATTAGTAAAGTTTGAATATAATTGCGAAAATATTTAATTAAGGTGATGATGAGTTATGGAAACAATTCAAACAGCAGATGCTTTTAAAGCACTTATTGAAGACATAAAAAAGATAGATGGATATAGGGATCCTCTAGCATTTGGTATTGCAAGAGTTGATTTAGGTCAGTTAAACGTAGATAAAAGCTTACAAGCTACTTACCCAATAATTAACTGGGATGAAAACTTTGGAAGTGCAGCAGTATTTGTTAAAGCCCTTTCAGAACAAGGGATTAATGTAGATTTTTCACAAACTGAAGTTGTTTGTAACATAAACTTAGAATTTTTAAAATCTTGTTTAAATGCCTTTACTCCTTTTGCAGATGAAGCTTATGGTGATGCACACAAAAATATCCAAGTTGTTTCTGCTCTATATACACAACTGATAGAAAACGGTATGATAGAAGGGGAATATAAAGTTACTTTTATTTATGACGACGCAGCTCTAAAAAGTGTTGAAGCAACTTATTTAAAGCTATATGCTATCTCTCAAGCTAAAGTAGGATTACGCGAAATCTGTCTTGATGGTGCTTTTGGAGCTCTACCAAACGTTGCATGGAGCAATGGGCAACCGATAGAACTTGATTATCTAAGAGAGTTTGAGATTGAATTAAAACTAGCAAATGAATTTCCACATATTGACTTTGTAGATAAATTCCCTAGATTCTTACAACACATTATTCCTGCGGATAATACTCGCATACTTGATACTTCAAAAGTGCGTTTTGGTGCTCAACTTGCAGCAGGTACTACAGTTATGCCTGGTGCTTCATACATTAATTTTAATGCCGGAACTACGGGTGTGAGTATGGTTGAGGGTCGTATCAGTTCTTCTGCTATCGTTGGTGACGGTAGCGATGTAGGTGGTGGAGCTTCAATACTTGGTGTACTAAGCGGAACTGACGGGAACCCTATCTCAATCGGCAAAAACTGTTTATTAGGTGCAAACTCTGTTTGTGGAATACCTTTAGGTGACGGGTGTATCATTGACGCAGGTATCGCTATTTTAGAGGGTACAAAAATTGCCATTCATCCTGAAGAATTGAAAAAAATCATGGATGTTAACACAAATATGAGAATGGAAGGTGAAATTTTCAAAGGTAAACAACTAGCAGGTCTTTATGGAATTCACTATAGACAGAACTCTCTTACAGGTGAAATAACAGCTTCTCGTTCAACTAGAGAAATAAAGCTAAACGCTGATCTACACTAATAACTAACTTATTTATATAATCTGCTTTTTATAAAGCTGGTTATATAATTAAAAAAATAAGGAGAATATTATGAATATTTCCAATAATGTATCATCCATTTCAGCTCATCAGACACTTTTGAATAGTAGTGCTCATAATGTTGCTAATGTAAATACTGATAAATATGTTCCTAATGATACTAAAATCGTAAATAAGGGAAATGACACTTCCGTTGATACAAATGTAAGAAAAGCAGATGACAATGGATATTCCAAGAGTCAAACTGATTTAACAAAAGAGTTTCCAGATCAAATAGTTGCAGAAAAAGCGACAGGTGTGAATGTCACGGCAATAAAAACACAAGATGAGATGTTTGGCTCACTTTTAGATATCAAAGCTTAATTAGCTATGATATTTATACTTTTTAAATTTCGCAGTATTTCCGACTCTTCGTCGTAATCAGCTTGTTCCTTACCAAGTTTAAGTGAACTGTAAACACTTTTTCCAATAACAAGTCTTCCTGCTTGAGAATTTTGTTTAGTCTTAATCCCCCATACATTATGTAAAGCAATTATTTCACCATTATAAACTCCGACATATATCAAAATGTGTCCCTGTTTATAAAGTAGTGTTTTAAAAGGCTTAGCCTCTTTTTTAATAAGCTCTATTTTTTTCATATCATCAAGATTTTCAAGTGAAATAACTTTCCCTACTTGTGACTGTTGAAAAGAGTTTCTAGGTAACCATAACCCAAATGGTGCATAAATATCACGAACTGTAGATGAGCAATCCCTTTCACCGAACATTCCACCCCATCCATACTTACTCTTAGCCACTTCATCAAATATGCTTTGTATGTTTTTATTATTAAACTCTAAAACACCTTTTGAGGATATATCTTTAGATATTTTTGTTTTATGATAGTTTGGTTGATTATTTTTATAAGATGAAACACTTAGCACAGTGTAATTATCTTTATCTTCTTCGATTAGAGCCAGCATCATACCTACTCTAGATCGAAACAAAAAGTTGCCTTTTTCATCATACATGGGAATATTATCTTTTAATAAAAATACCTGTTTAGCTTTTTGCCAAGCATCAGTGTATTTTTTATCTATAGTTATTATATCTTTTGATTTTACCCAACCGCTTGTAAAACTACTGAAGATAAAAGCCCATTCTTCGTCTTTTGAATAATGAGATATTAATACAGGCTTGTTTGCACTCACTGTAGAGTTTTGTACATAATCAAACGGAAAACCCTCCCCTGCTATATTTGGATCTTTAAACATAGGTTTTGAAGTAGGAAATGCTCTTATATCAAGATGATTTAATGTAATTGCTGTTTTATTGATGCTTTTGTATTCCCCAAAGTTTGCATTATCTTCAAGTTTTTTAAAAGCATCTTCTTTTATTGGTTGAAGATTTTCTCCGTACATTTCAGAGTTAGTGTATGATACAAAAGGCCACATTGACTCATCTTTTGTATCATCCGGTATTTCGTTCCAAACTCTAAAATACTTTTCTTCATAAGAGTCTTCGTTTGCATCTATACCGTTTATACTTTTCTCTTTTAAATATGTCGAAGAGTTTTGAGATAAAGTCAATAAATCCGAAATACCCTCTTTTGCTGAAATTGGTTTTTTTAAACTACATGCAGTAAAAAATAAAAATATAAAAATTAAAGCAAGATACCTCATTCAGACCCTTCTAATCAACTTCACCAAATCTACTTACAACCCTGCCGATTACTTCTAATTCATGGGGTTCCATGACTTGTGTTGTATATACATCGTTATCAGATATTATATCAAATTTTCCATCAAGTCTCTTTTGAATTCTTTTTATAAATAAACCGCCTTCTGTTCTAATTGTAAATACACCTCCGCGATCTACATTTGTTTTTGTTCTGTTAACAAAAACAATATCGTTATAGCTAAATGTTGGTTCCATTGAATCACCTGAAACATTTACAGCTTCTATATTTTTAAGTTCGCTTTGACCGCCTAGCATCATTACAAACTCTTCGGGTATTTGAATTTCACTTACTTCACCCTCTTCTGATTCACTACCGCCACCGGCACTAACATTGACATCACCTAAAAATTTTACCATATAGAGTCTATTTGTAGCTTCCACCAAACTCTCCGGCGATTGACCATAAAGCATCCAGTTTATAGAGATAGACCTTCTGGCACAAAAATCCAATAATTCAGCATAAGGTATTTTATTTCTCTTTTTCATAGTCGCAAAATTCATCTGTGCAATACCCAATGCATCTGCAACATCTTTATCAAAAACTTTTTTCCCATCAAAACTGGTGGAAATAATACTTTTAATCTCTTCAACAATATTGCTAAAACTATTCATGCTATCTCTCCTAATACGATGTAGTTTTTTTGTTATATGCACAAATTATAATGTAAATTTGAAATAAAGTAAAGAAAAATATGTCAATTTGCAATATTTTTTATTTTTTATTGCATTTTTTAATATAGTAAAGAAAAAAAGGATAGAAAATGTCACTTTTTATAAAAAATGCAGAGAGTTTATTTCAAAGATTTGAAAATATAGTTGAAGATTTAGCAGAAAGAATTTTTTAAGAACTTTGTTCTTCTTCTTTTTTTCTCAGTTCTTCACGTTCTTCAGATTTCTTTTGGTGGTAACCTCTTTGTATAAAAACCATAAATAGTACAAAAAGTGTAATCATTAAAATATCTACAATTGTGCCCATAATTATCCTTCAAAATGTGTAAAGTTTTGGCGTATAGCATCATACAAGACTATACCGGTACTGATTGCCAAGTTTAGACTACGACCCTCTTTTGTCATAGGTATAGTTATGTTTTGAGACTTATACTTATTTAGTATATCTTCAGGAATGCCGGCTGTTTCACTTCCAAAAAAGATAAAATCACCCGCTTTAAACTCTGCTTCAAAATATGGCCTGTCAGTCTTTGTTGTTGCAAAGTATGCATTGTCTGTTATCTTATTTTTTTCAAAAAACTCATCTATGCTTTCCCAAACATGCAAATCCAACTTATTCCAATAATCAAGTCCTGCACGACGTACGGCTTTTTCATCTATATCAAAAGCTATGGGTTTTATCAGATGCAAAGAAGCCCCTGCATTTACGCAAAGCCTGCCTATAGCGCCTGTATTATTTGGAATTTGAGGATTTACCAACACTAAATTAAACAAATCACTTCTCGCTTAAAATATAACTGACTTGTTCGCATATACAAAGATTCTATCTTCAAGTGCAAGTTTTAATGCATGGGATAAAACTATTTTTTCTACGTTTCTACCGCTTCTTTGCATATCTTTCCATGAGTATGCATGGTTTACATGTATAATCTCTTGAGATATGATTGGACCTTCATCAAGATTGTTATTTACAAAGTGTGCTGTAGCTCCGATAATTTTCACACCCCTGTCATAAGCTTGTTTATAAGGATTTGCACCGATAAATGCAGGTAAAAATGAATGGTGTATATTTATTATTTTATTTTCATATGCCTCTACAAACCTAGGTGTTAATATACGCATATATTTTGCAAGCACTATATAGTCGATATCTTCAAATTCAGATAGTTTTTGCAGTATTTTTTCCTCATGTTCAGCTCTGCCTAAACCCTCATGAGATATAGTAAAATAAGGTATATTAAACTTACTAACAAAAGACTCTAAGTTATCATAGTTAGATATAACACCAAGAATATTTGCATCCAACTCACCCTCTTCATGGCGAACAAGTATATCACCTAGTGCGTGAATCTCTTTTGTAGCCATTATAACTATATTTTTCTTAGCAGGCTCAATTACATTTACGTTTGAAGCTTTAGGCAAGGCTTTTTGAATAAGCTCTTTTAGCTCGGAAGCCTCCACATCACCTTCTACGACACTGCGCATAAAAAATTTACCGTTTACTTTATCTACAAATTCATTATTTGTTAATATATTTAAATTTTTTTCAAAAAATATAGAAGATACTTTATAGACTAGACCTTTCTCATCGTTTGCATCTATTAAAATTCTGTATTGTGCCATTTATTTACAACCCTATCTTAATTTTTCTAATCTTGTATCTATAGATGCTAAAACATATTCCAAATAGTTTAGTGTTAAATCTATTTTTGCTTCTATATTTGTGTTGTTTGGTGCCTGAAAGCCCTCAAATAAAACTAGCAAACGCTCTCTCATAGACATTAAATAAGCTTTTTCATCCATAGATGAATCTTCTGAATTATCTTTATGATTACAAATGTCTTCTTCTGTTGATATCTCTTTTTTTTCTTTTACCTCAAAAGGTTTTTTTTTAGGTTGAAGTAATTTAGATTTTCCCTTATCCTCAATCTCTTTTAAAGTAGATAATATTGCATCTTCTAGTTCCATGATTTGAGTAACCACCTTTCAAATTCATTTATCTCTATCTCACTATCCATTTTTATAAAAAACTCCTTCATTTCAGAATTAACGTTCAAAAATTTTTTTCTGATTCCTGAGAGTCTTCTAATAGCAATTTTAGCTTCACTATTAGCGGGGTCTTTTTTTAAAACCTCTTTATATATCTCTAAGGCTTCTTCTTTAAGTCCTTGAAGTTCATATATATTTGCTAAAGTGAGTGTCTGCATTGTTTATTTAGCCGTATAGTTAGCAATGATTGAACCCATCTCACTGGTTGAACATACCTCTTTAGCATCGTATTGTGCCAAGTCTTGTGTACGGTATCCCTCTTTTAAAGCCCTTTTAACTGCAGCATCTATTCTATCTGCAGCCTCATTTTCGCCAAGTGCGTATCTTAACATCATAGATGCAGAAGATATTGTTGCAATAGGGTTTGCAATTCCCTGCCCTGCAATATCGGGAGCTGAACCGTGAATCGGCTCATATACACCTATCTTAGCACCGACCGAAGCTGATGGCAGAAGACCGATTGAACCTGAGAGCATAGAAGCCTCATCACTTAAAATATCTCCAAAAATGTTTCCCGTAAGCATAACATCGAACTGTTTTGGATCACGAATAAGCTGCATAGCAGCATTGTCAACATACATATGAGTAAGTTCTACATCAGGGTATTCTTTTGCCACTTCTTCGACAGTTTCACGCCAAAGTTGAGACACGTCAAGAACATTTGCTTTATCTATAGAACAAACTCTTTTACTTCTCTCCATTGCAATATTAAAAGCATTATGTGCTATACGGACTATTTCGTCTTTTGTATAGACCATAGTATTCCAGCCTTTGTTTTCATCACGTCCTTTAGGCTCACCGAAGTAGATGCCGCCTATTAACTCACGAACAACCATCAAGTCAACTCCGGATACAACTTCAGGTTTTAATGATGAAGCATTTACCAATTCGTCATACACAACTGCCGGACGTAAATTCGCATATACACCAAGCTCTTTACGAAATCTTAGAAGTCCGCTTTCAGGTCTTTTTTCACGTGGAAGATTATCCCATTTTTCGCCACCGATTGCACCGAATAAAACTGCATCGGAGTTGAGTGCAGCAGTAATAGTTTCCTGAGGAAGAGGATCTCCTGTTTCATCATATGCACAACCACCCATTAAGACTTCTTCATACTTAAAATCAAAATCAAAACAAGATGCAACAGCATCTAAAACTTTAGTAGCCTCATCAATAATCTCAGGCCCTATCCCGTCACCCTTTATAAGTGCAATTTTATATGTCTTCATTACTTTTTATCCTCTATTTCATTTTTAGCAAAATTCATTAATCCGCCTGCGTCAATCAATTCTTGCATAAATTCCGGAATCGGCGTAAAGTTATAAGTTTTATTTGTAGTCTTGTTTGTTACGGTTCCGGCATCCATATCAACACTAACTTCATCACCTTCATTTATTTCAGCACTCTCGTTTAATTCAAAAATAGGTAATCCCATATTAAAAGAGTTTCTATAAAAAATTCTTGCAAATGTCGGAGCTATAACAGCAGCAACACCCGCAGCTTTAAGTGCTATTGGTGCATGCTCACGGCTGCTTCCGCATCCAAAGTTTTCTCCTGCAACAATAACATCTCCCTTATTCATTTTATTAACAAATTCAGGGTCGGCATCTTCCATAACATGTTTTGCCAATTCCGCAGGTTCCGAAGTATTTAGGTAACGAGCAGCTATAATTAAATCTGTATCTATATCTTTACCAAATCTCCAAACTTTTCCGTTTATATTTGCTTTTTGCATATAAAAATCCCTATATATATAAAAATAATTTCGGGATTATATCAAAAATGTGTTTTAGTTTTCATAAAGATATCTTTTTAAATAGTTTAATTGTTAAAGCTTGGTGAGTGCACTCTTAATTAGAGAGTCCGTAGAGTCGGCATCTTTTGGATAAGAACAAGTAGCATAGCTTACATTTATATTTTTTAACGACTCTTTAATTCTATCTATAGGAATACTATGGTTTTTTTCTTCTAAGTATTCATTAAATACTACTATATATTCATCTTCGGAAACTCGTGCGGTGGTATCTTCATCTCTTATTGATGAAAGTATTGCATCTGCAATACCAACCGATAATTTGTCGGATTTTTCATTTGAGTCTTTTTTTAAGTTGTAGTAATCTAAAGCTTTTATTGCAAGTACGTAAAAAGACTTATTATGTCTTGTAGCTGAATTTATATGCTCGGTAATAATAATCTCTATGTTATTTTTATTAGGCAAATCCGTAATAGAGTCAAAGAAAATATTTTGAACAATACTCGATTCGTTATTTTGATAATCTTTTATTATATTTCTTTGTTTTAAATTAAATAAAAAACTAATAATAAAAAGAGTGAACGTTACGAAAAATATATATTCTAAACTTATATACTCCATTACAAACCTTTGCTGCAAAAAGATAAATGAGATTATTTTATCATAAACTACTAAAAGTTACCTTTTTAGATTGTTTGTGGTTTGAAGCATCTCATCACTTGTCGTAATAACTTTAGAGTTTGAGTCATATGCACGCTGACCGGTAATCAAATCCGTCAACTCAACAACTAACTCTACATTACTTAATTCTACAAAACCTTGTCTAATAGTCCCTAAACCATCAATTCCCGGAACACCTTCAACAGGTTGACCTGAACTGTCTGTTTGAACAAAAAGATTATCGCCCATAGAGTGTAAACCTGCAGGATTTATAAAGTTTGTAAGAGTTACTTGACCAATCTGCGTAGCTTCCGTTGTACCAGGTAAAACAACAGTAACAATACCGTCAGTACCGACACTTATATTCGTAGAATCTTCAGGGACAACTATTTCAGGTGTTAACTTATAACCGTCACTATTTACGATAGCTCCGTTATCATCCATTTTAAACGCACCGTTTCTGGAATATACTTCAGTTCCGTCCGGCAGTTCAAGTTTGAAAAATCCTCGACCGGTAATAGCCATATCCAATTGATTGTCGGTTTGTTTTAATGAACCTTCTGAAAATATCTTATTTACGGCAGTAGGTCTAACCCCAAGTCCCACTTCTATACCCGTAGGACTTTTGGTAGTATCACTTGTAGCGGTTCCTGCATACTCCATAACACTGTACATCAAGTCTGCAAACTCGGCACGAGATTTTTTAAATCCTATAGTGTTTACGTTGGCAATATTATTTGCCGTAGTATCGATTTGTGTCTGCATCCCGAGCATCCCCGTAGAAGCAGTATAAAGTGATTGCATCATAATTTATCCCTTAATTAAGCTTTTTTAGCTATTTTTTCAATTGCATCGCGGTTCATATCATTCATCTGTGAATCCATTACCTTTTGATACATTCCCACCAAACGATTCGCTTCAATCATCTGTGTCATCATCTTCACGGGATTTACATTGCTTTTTTCAACAAAACCCTGAAAAACTGCCCCACTTTCTTCCAAAGGCTTAAGTTGTTCCGTACCTTTATACTCATAAAGATTATCTCCGACTTTTTTTAACATATCTAAGTTATCTGGGTTGGCAACAAAAAGCTTTTGTTTTTGAACTTGAGTAAAACCTCCGGGAACATTTGTGTACATTTGACCGTTTTTATCTATCTCAACCATAGCATCGCTTTCATCAAACGATATACCCGTTTTTGAATTAAAATAATCATTCGGCAAAACTTCATATCCTTGCTTGGTAGTAAGTTTTCCTTCATCATCTTTTATAAATGAACCGTCACGCGTCAATCTGATTCCTTCAGGAGTCTTTACTAAAAAAAACAAACCTTCACGTGATAATGCCATGTCCAAATCATTTTGAGTTTTTTGCATACTGCCGACATTGTGATTTGTGTATTCATCTACAATATGCGGTGTTTTTGCCATTGTTCTGTTTATAAACTGTGCAGCTTCTTTTGTTTGATTTTCGTTTGGAAGCTCATCCCTAGCTTCTTTATATAAACGCATAAAATCACCGACAACTACATTATCCTCTTTAAAACCGTTTGTATTAACATTTGCCAAATTATTGGCAATATTATCCAAACGATTAAACTGGACAACCATTCCTGCTGCAGCACCATAGTAACCTGTTTGCATCACATCCCTTTATAATACGTTGTTTGATAACTATAGCAATAGCCGTTCCAAAAATAAATTTATAAATTTTATCGATTTGAAGATAATTTTAATAAAATTTCGGTATAATCCACTCTTTAAAAAAACTTAAACATCTACAAGGGTTACCTTTAATGACAGCAAAAGAACTCAACAAAGCGATAGACACATTCTTTAGTGAACATAAATCAAAAGATTGTGCAACTTATGAGTCCCTAATTGAACTTTTTGAAAAACAGCCCACAGCTGCACAAGCAAAAAATATATTTAAATTAGCAACAAAACATAAAGTATGTCTTTATACTGCAAGCGAACATGCAAAACAGCTAAACGACAAAGAAGCTGAAGCTAGACGCGATGCACAAAGAAAAATGCTTGAAAACAACGAAACGGATAAGTTTGATATTTTAAAAGAGCATGAACTTCTTGAATGGTCTCGTTCAGATTCTCCCGTTCGTATGTATCTTAGAGAAATGGGACAAATCCCTCTTCTAACAAAAGAAGAAGAGATAGAAATATCTAAAAAAATAGAAAACGGTGAGAGCATTATAATAGATGCAATATGTTCCGTACCGTATTTGATAGATTTTATACTTGACTATAAAGAGCCTTTAATAAATCGTGAGAGACGCGTCAAAGAGCTTTTTAGAAGTTTTGAGGATGATAACAACAACGATGATGATGATTCGGATTCAAACGACGATGAATCAAATGAAGATGGAGAAAAAACTTTAAGTGCTAAAGATAAATCACGTGTAGAAAAAGTTACAACAAGCTTTAAAGCACTTGAAAAAGCTAAAAAAGACTGGGTTAAGTTTAACTCAAAAGCTCCCGAAGATTTAGATTCAAGAGAGATGGACGAAGAGATAGTTACATACTTTTTAGGTTCAACTTTTAAAAAGCAAATCTTAAAAGAAAACCTACTTGAACTAGGTCCAACTTCTAAACTTATTAATGAACTTGTACGTTCGATGGAGACGGCACTTAAAAGTGATGAAGGTTATGATAAAGAGCTTAAACGTCTTGAATACAAACTGCCTCTTTTTAATGCCACTCTAAGAGCAAACCATAAAATTCTTGTAGATAAAATATGTTCGCTTTCAAAAGAAGATATATTAAATATGGTTCCGGAAGCTACAATGGTTTCTACATATATGGAGATTAAAAAGCTTGTTCAAACCAAAGAAGCTTCTAAAAACTCTTTTGACATGGAACCTGAAAAGTTAGCCGACATATTAGAGCAGATTAAGCGTGGTAAAAATATATCTGAGATATCTAAAACCAAAATGGCAAAATCTAACCTAAGACTTGTTGTATCGATTGCTAAACGTTATACAAATCGCGGCCTTCCTTTTCTTGATTTAATTCAAGAAGGAAATATTGGTCTAATGAAAGCAGTTGATAAGTTCGAATATCAAAAAGGTTACAAGTTCTCTACATATGCCACATGGTGGATTCGTCAGGCGATTAGCCGTGCCATTGCTGATCAGGCAAGAACTATCCGTATCCCTATACATATGATCGAGACTATCAATCGTATAAATAAAATTATGCGTAAACATCTTCAAGAACACGGTAAAGAGCCGGATGTTGAAACAATTGCAGAGGATGTAGGGCTTTCAGTAGAGAAAGTTAAAAACGTTATTAAAATCACTAAAGAGCCAATCTCTCTTGAAGCACCTATCGGTAGTGAAGAAGATGGTCGCTTTGGTGACTTTATCGAAGACAAAACATCTCTTAGTCCTTCAGATGCAATATTAAAAGATGATTTAAAAGTTCAAATAGAACAAGTTCTTGAACAATTAAACGAGCGTGAAAAAGCAGTTATTAAACTTCGTTTTGGAATTATGGATGATGAGAGTGACAGAACTTTAGAAGAGATAGGGAAAGAGTTAACCGTTACACGTGAACGTGTTCGTCAAATAGAATCTAGTGCTATTAAAAAGCTTAAACACCCTAAAGTGGGTCGTAAGCTTAAAAATTACATAGAAGAATAATAAATTTTATGAGTTTTGAGCAAAGATTACTAGAACACGACTTTAATCCATTCGTGCTTTTTAGTTCAGACGGTAAAATATTATCTCTTAACGAACAAGCACAGTTTATCGTCAATCCTTTTAACTCAAAAGAGCTATTTGAATTAGCAACGACATATGCAAATGTTACATTCGGATTTAAAACTACTTTTGTTGATGTAGAGTTTTCTCAACAGAAATTCTTCGGTCTAACAGTAGGTTATGAAAATGAGGATGAGATTGGGATAAAACTATACCAAAAACCTTCATTTAAATTAAATAATAAAAAACCGACAGGTGAATTAACAAATATATATACTCTTGTTGACTTATGTATTTCAACAAACTCTATTAACTCTGATGCTACATTTTCAAAAGAATTTGACCCGACTATTCCTGAAATCATAATAGACTCAAATTCTTTTATAAAGATACTAAATAAAATATATTCATGTTTTATTGAAAATGAAAGTATTAACACAAAGATATACTACAGAATCGGTGAGCATATTATTTTTGACAGTAAAAAATACTCACTTTTTAGTATAGAGATATCGTCTCAAAATCAAGATAAAAATAAAATCTCAGAACTTCAAAACCTTGTGGATGCAAGCAATATACACGTAGATATTCAAAAAAAGATAACTATAAATCTACCAATGATTACCGAGTAGATTTAAATTTTAAAAAGAAGATATTTAAGCAAATATCTCTTTTGAAGCTATATAACCGACAATAATTCCTACAAGTAAAGACGGTAAATATACGCTTATATCTAAAATTTCATTGTTCTTAAGTGCTATAAAGCCTAAAACCAAAAACAGATAACCGCCAAGTCTAAATAACGAAAAAGAAGCACTTCCGCCCTCTTTTATACTTTTAAGATTAAAAGTTTTTATTTTTTTCTTTTCTTCTTTGACTATCTGTTTTAAATCTAATTCTTCCGAATCGTTTAAAGGTGTTTCATCATATAGTTCATGTGGATCATCAATCACATCTAGTGCGTCTCTTTCACTCTCGAAAGACTCAGTTTTTACTTTAGAATCAACCATCTTTTTATGGGCATAAAAAGACCCAAGCATTATAATAAAGCTACTTAAAAATGCTACTTGCAGGTTTGCATAAAAACCTACAGATATAAAATATGTTAAAAATACAAGTAGCTGAGTTATGGCAATTAATTTAATAGCTTTTATCACCATAGTCCTCATCATCTTCATCTTCAAGTTGTTTTTTAATAGCATAACGAGGTTCTTTTGCTAACTCTTCATAACCCTCTTTTTGTTTCTCGTAAGCTTTATATACATTTAGTATAGCAGCCGCAATACCTATAAAAACACCTATCCAAAGTGTCCAAAAAACACCTGTAAAACTTTTTAAAACCAAACCTATACCAACACCCATGGCTACGGCTACTACCATTGATATTCCAAGAGAGAGACTATCTACAGCCTCTACGACTTGTCTTACCTTTGGTTTTTCATTTGTTTTTTCTTCTACAGCAGGTTCTTTCTCTTCCATTATGCAATCTCTTTAAATACTTTTGCACTTGCTTTTATACACTCTTCTACCATTTCATCGGTAGTCGCAGTTGAAATAAAACCAGCTTCAAACAGTGAACATGCAAAATAAAAACCTTCATTTAACATACCTTGGTGAAATTTTGCAAAAAACGAAGCATCACAAGTACATGCATCTTCAAAGTTTTTAATTTCATTTTCATTAAAGAAAAAGCCAAACATACTTCCGCGAGTATCTATCTGCATTGTTATACCAAACTTAGCGGCTTCTGTTTTCATGCCTTCAACCAAACGTACTGCACGTTTATTTAACACGTCTAAAACAGGGGCATTTTTCTTTAGTTTGCTAAGTGCCGCGAATCCCGCTGCCATGGCTACAGGGTTTCCGCTTAGCGTACCCGCTTGATAAACAGGACCCTCAGGTGAAAGTTTTGCCATAATCTCACGCCTTGCACCAAATGCACCTACAGGCATACCGCCGCCTATAACTTTTCCAAGAGTTACAATATCAGGTTTAGTTCCTGTTATAGATTCTGCACCGTTTATACTTGCACGGAAGCCGCTCATAACTTCATCAAAAATAAGCAATGCACCGTTTGCATCACATAAATCACGAAGTTCTTTTAAAAATACTTTATCAGCTGGTACAAGACCCATATTTCCGGCAATAGGTTCAATAATAACACAAGCTATATCACTAGAGTCTGCAAAACATTTTTTTACACTCTCAATATTGTTGTACTGAGCTAAAAGTGTGTGTTTTGTAAAATCAGCCGGAACACCAGGGCTTGATGGATTTCCAAAAGTCGCAGCACCGCTTCCTGCTTGAACTAACAATGAATCACTGTGACCATGGTAACATCCTGTAAACTTTACAATATCATCACGTCCTGTAAAACCGCGAGCCAAACGGATAGCACTCATAACAGCTTCAGTACCGCTACTTACAAATCTTACCTTATCGATGCTATCAAACATTGATATAACAAGTTTAGCAAGCTCAGTTTCCGCTAAAGTAGGTGCACCGAAACTTAAACCATGTTTTACAGCTTCTATTACGGCACTCTCTATACTTTCATCACGATGACCAAAAATTAAAGGTCCCCAACTTTGAACAAAATCTACATATTTATTACCGTCTATATCTTTAAGGTATCCACCCTCACCTTCTGAAACAAACACAGGACTTCCACCGACACTCGCAAATGCACGAACAGGTGAATTAACACCTCCCGGAATTAATTCTTGTGCCTCTTTAAAAGCCTCTAATGATTTATCTTTACTCATATTTTAACCTTGGAAAATTTTTTATGATTATAGCGAAGTAGTATTAATTTTCATTTGATATAATCCGCTAAACTCTAAAAAATTGGAAACCTATTGAGCCGTTCAAACTTTGCACTTTTTGTAGCCTTGCTAATTCATTTTATTTTTTTACTATTATTTTGGCTGCTTGGAACGATAGAGTTTGAAAAAAAACCTCAAAAAGAACAAGAGAAAAAAATAAAAATCTCACTTAAAGAATTACCTAAAAAATATAAAAAGTCAGGACTTACAAAAGAAAAAATCCCCGAACCAAAAATAGCACCGCCGATGCCAAAGGGTTCACAATTAAAAAAACTACTTAAAGAACCTCCTGTAAAGTTTAAACCAAAACAAAAACCTAAAAAGCCAAAACTAAATAAGCCGACTATTAAAAAACCACAGGAAAAAAAACCTAAACCTATAGTAAAAAAAATAGAACCTCTTCCGCCTGAAAAACCCTATATCCCTCTGCTTAGTGAAACAAATACGACTAAGATTTTAAAAAAAGAAGATAAAAAGAAAAAAGAAACAAAATCACTTTACGATATGTTATCACAAGACAATTCTGCCAACGAAAAAGAAGATAAAAAGAAAAAAATCAAAAACAGCAGTAGTATTGCAAATAATATTAAAGAGCTTTACGGTGAAGAATTTGGAAAGTTAAGTCCAGGTCAACAAAAGTATATACTTGATAACCAGGAGATTATGAGGCGTATTACACAACAAGTCTTAAACCGTGTGGCAAGAGTAAACTTACCAAACGATCTTAACGTCAATAGAACAAACGTAATAGAGTTTTACTTGCATCCAAACGGTGATATAAGTGATTTCAAATTTTTGAAAAAAAGCGGTTACTATATTTTGGACGATACGACAAAAGAGACTATAGAGTATGCATACAGCAGATATCCAAGACCGAGTGAAAAAACATTAATAAGATATAATGTCTTTTATAATCTGGCGAGATACTAAAAAAGGAAACTAGATGTCACATCATCCTCAAGAGACTAAGCAGCAACATTTTATGCAGGTTTTAGTCTTTTTTATAGGTTTTGCTATTTGGTTTTCACCTACTCCACAAGGGTTAGAAACTCAAGCTTGGCATCTTTTTGCCATATTTATAAGTGCGATTTTTGCAGTTATATTAAATGCAATGGCTATACTGACATCTTCTATTTTAGCCGTCTCAATAGCAGTATTAACAGGGACGATGAGCTCAAAACAAGCATATAGCGGCTTTGGCGAAGGTTTTATCTTACTGATAATAGTCGCTTTTTTAATAGCCAGAGGGGTAATCAAGTCCGGTCTTGGTAAAAGGATTGCTTTTTTAATAATTAGAAAATTTGGAAAAAGTTCTTTGGGGCTTGCCTATTCGGTTATTGCCGCAGATATGTTTATATCTCCTGCTTTTCCAAGTAATACTGCCCGTTCAGGCGTATTATTTCCTATAGTAAATGCTCTCTCAGCTGATAGCGGCTCAAAAGTAGCAGACGGTACGAGAAAAAAATTAGGTGCTTTTTTGATGATGTCTTCAATGGCCGGACTCACGCTCTCTTCGACATTATGGCTAACAGCAATGGCAGCAAATCCTGCGGGTGCAAAAATGGCAGGAGAGTACGGTGTGGAAATCTCTTACGGCTTGTGGGCTTTAGCTGCATCTGTGCCTGTTATAGTTCTTTTTTTTCTTGTACCTTGGGTTTTGTTTAAAATATACCCGCCTGAGATTAAAAAAACACCAGATGCACCAAAAATAGCCCAAGATGCATTAGACACTATGGGAAAAGTCAGCAAAAACGAATGGATTATGGCTGCTACATTTATAGGTATGGTTTCTTTATGGATTATGTCCGGTTCTTTGGAACTAGATAAAACAGCCGTGGCTTTTTTCGGTCTGGCTATACTTATGCTTAGTAATATTTTTACTTTAGATGATTTACGTAACGAAGGAAATGCCCTCGGTACGCTTATATGGTTTGCTATCCTTTTTGCAATGAGTGTACATTTGGACAAGTTTGGTTTTATGGGCTGGGTCGGTGAGAATATATCTTCGATTGTAGATGGTTTTTCATGGCCTGTTGTATATACAGGATTAACTATAGGTTATGTACTTATACATTATTTCTTTGTATCTCAAACAGCTCAAATGTTAGCACTATTTTCAGTTTTTTTAGGGGTAGGAGTAAATGCCGGAGTTCCTGCAGAGATGATGGCACTGATGCTGCTTTTTGCAACAAACTTTAATGCTATCATTACACCTCAAGGCTCATCCGCAAATGTAATTTACTTGGGAAGCGGATATATTGAAGCTGCGGAGATATATAAAATAGGCGGTATAATAACCTTTATAAATACTTTTGTTTTTTTAACAGTCGGTACAGTATGGATGCTACTAATACTTTAAATTATGGGAATTAAAATCAAGTATTTATTTTTAATATTTCTATCAAATATACTCTATGCAGATGCTACAGGTTCTATTAGCTTTTTTCATTACGATATAAATAAAAAAGATTCCTCTAAAGATGCTTACTCCACTGCACTAGGAGGTTCGCTAAAATATACAACCGACAGCTTTAACAATCTTTTTGCATCTGTTGCTTTTCACAATTCTACACCGATACTTGAAAATAAAAACAAAAACTTAACATCTCTTTTTAATAAGGAAAAAGATGCAGATGCACTAACTGTTATATCTGAATCTTTTTTAGCATACAAAACTAAAAATACAATTTTAAAAGTGGGAAATTTTTTATTAAATACTCCGCTTATGAATAAAAGCTCAGCTAGAATAGTCCCTTGGAGCTATCAAGGTGCTAGTTTAGTTATAAAAAACATATTTAAATCATCAATTCAGTTAAGCTTCGTAAATAAAATACGTAATTTCGCATCAGACAAATATACAAAACAAAGTCTTACAGGAGGGATTAATGACGGTATAGCTATGATAGGATTTAAGCATCATCCTATCGAGCCTTTGGATGTACATTTGTACTATTACAGAGCTCCGTCACTTTATGACAGTTCTTTTTTTCAAATTGACTATAAAGACAACTTTATAAACGACAAACTTCTTTTTTGTGTCGGTTTTCAAAATATAAAAACATATGATGAGATGGATGTAGATTTAATCGGTTTAAGAACAGGTATATTTACCGACAATCTGGACATAACACTTAACTATACAAAAAACGACGGAATTGATAAAGCCGACGGATACGGCGGTTTATCAAAAATCTATACAGCTTCTATGATTTCAAACGGCAGAGGCGAAAATAAAGCAGAAGCTGTCATGTTAAAAGCAAATATAGAACTAGAACTCATAAAAAAACAAAGTTCCGAACTTTCTTTTTGGCTTGCAGACATAGACTCAAAATCGAGTGAATATAAATCATACTATACACATTTCAGACATAACACAAATAACTTTACGACTTTTTACCTGCGTTATGAATATCAAGATTTTAAAGATAACGACAAAGATGCACATTATCTTAGATTTATTACAACCTACCTTTTCTGATGTTTTTCAAGGATAACTTTAGCACCTTTGTATATCGGTTCGTCAATGAAACCAAACTCTTCATCTGAAAAACCTGTTATACCATTTGCTTCATTTGCTTCAAACAGTTTTATTATTCTTTTTGCTTTTTTTACTTCTAATTCGTCATATCCAAAAATACTTTGAACCATTTGTGATTGTTTAGGGGAGATGCAACCTTTTGCCTTAAAGCCCATACTTTTTTCAAGTTCAAGCCATTTTGAAAACTCATCCGTATTTTTATAATCTTGATATACAAAAGAAACAGGTTTAACACCAATACTTTTACACGTAATTAAAAAATGACTTAATAGATATGTCATAGTAGGGTTGCTTCTATCTATGATTGAATGACTTAAACCTAAGTCTGCAAATAAATCCAATACGCCAAGATAAAATGTACTAACACGCTCATCTATACGTAAATCAGATAGATTTTTCCAAGCTTGTGCAGTTTCTATGGATAGATGCAGTTCAATATCTTCATCTATTAAGCCAAGTGCTTTATTTACATCATCAGATGTTTTGATCTTTGGGACTCTTATAGCATCAGGCTTGAGAGAATTAATATATTTAATCTCTTCTATACCACCGTCATCTAATGCATTTACACGTACTACAAACATCTTATTTAAGTTTTTATATTTTTCTAAATATGCCCCGCACAACCTTAGAGCTTCCGGTTTTTGTTCAATGCTTACGCCATCTTCAAGATTGAGCATAATACATTCTGCATCTAAATCAGGTATTTTCTGCAGGTGTTTTTCATTATGTGTCGAGAGCATTAAAGCATCAAAAAAATCATTTTTCATCATCAATCTTCATCTGCTGTAAATAAAAATATAAAGCTTTTATCTCATCTTTAGTTAAATAATAACGAGGCATACCTTGTTTTGGAGTATTTAGGGCTTTTTTAAATTTATCGTACGACAAAGAGTTTATAGCAGGTCCAATAAAACTTTTTTTCTCTTTTTTATGCATATATTTAGCTACAAGTTTACCCTCGCCTTTTTCACCGTGACAATGATAGCATCCTATTCCTCTAGGGTTTTTATATAGAGAAGAAGAATACTCCAAAGGCGTTATGAATGAGCTTTTTGCAAATAAAACAAAAGGTAAGAACAAAACAACTACAGACCTCATAAAAACTCCAATTAATTTTAAAACGATATAATATCTAAAAAATTATTTATGAGGTTTAAATGCAACTATTAGACGGCAAAATCCTTGATGGTAGAAAGCTCTCAAAGAAAATAGAACAAAATGTTGGTGATGAAGTAAAAGAATTAAAATCTACCTGCGGATGTACACCTGGTTTAGCAGTTGTACTTGTCGGTCAAGACCCAGCCAGTGCTGCATATGTAAACATGAAGAAAAAAGCGTGTGACAGAGTAGGTTTTTACTCAATCACACACGAGATGCCAGAAAGCATCTCACAAGAAGCTATTGAAAAAACCATAGTACAACTTAATAACGATACAAATGTTGACGGAATCTTAATTCAACTTCCTTTGCCTTCACATATAGATACGACAAAGCTACTAGAACTAGTTGATCCTTCCAAAGACGTGGATGGTTTCCATCCTTACAATGTCGGTCGTTTAGTAACGAATCTTGATGGTTTTGTTCCTTGTACTCCGCTTGGCGTAATGGAACTATTAAAAGAGTACGACATAGATGTTAAAGGTAAAAACTGTGTAGTAGTAGGTGCTTCAAACATAGTTGGAAAACCTATGGCAGCCCTACTTTTAAATGCAGATGCTACGGTAGAGATATGTCATATATTTACGGATGATTTAAAAAAACACACTTTAAATGCAGACATTGTTTTATGCGGAGTAGGTGTTATAAATCTAATTACAGAAGATATGGTTAAAGATGATGTAATTATTATTGATATCGGTGTCAGCAGAACAAATGAAGGAAAACTTGTTGGTGACGTTGATTTTGAAAACGTAAGTAAAAAAAGCTCATACATCACTCCAAGCCCGGGCGGTGTAGGACCTATGACAATAGCGATGCTACTTAGCAACACGCTTAAAGCTGCTAAAATAAATGCCGCAAAATTATCTGAACAAAAAGAGTGTTAATGAAAGAGGTTTTAGGTAAAGCTTACAGATTTTCAAACTCTTGGACCGGAACGATTATAATTGTTCTTTTTATAATATTTTTTATTGCTCAAGCTTTTCGTATCCCAAGCGGAAGTATGAAAGATTCTCTTTTAATCGGCGATCATCTCTTTGGTAAAAAATTTGCATACGGTATCCCTATGCCTCATATCCCATTTATAGAGATGTCTATAATGCCTTGGAGTGATGACTTAAAACTTGTAGATGGAGATAAACCAAAACGTGGGGATGTGGTAATCTTTAGATACCCGCACAATACAAAAACACACTTTGTAAAAAGATGTGTAGCACTTCCCGGAGATGAACTTTTTGTTTTAGAAAAAAACCTTTTTATACACTTTAATGAAGGTGATGAATGGATTAAAAATAACTATAATGGTTATGAAATAGCACAATTAGCCGGTAAATTATGGGTTAAAAATCCATATATGAAAAAACATCCCGGTATCCATCATGACGAAAAAGTAATAAACAACGGAAATCCTAGACTTGAACCAATTTTTAACCTAAGTCCCATAAGAGTTCCAGAAGGTGAATACTTTATGATGGGTGATAACCGTGACCACTCTAACGATAGCCGTTTCTGGGGCACAGTACCATATGAGAATATAGAAGGCACACCTTGGTTTATATATTTTTCAATAGATAAAAATTGGGAAATCAGATGGGATAGAATCGGTAAAACTCCAACTGATCTTGAACAGCCGTTTTATCTTGACAAAGCTATAACTGAGCGTAAAATTCACGATAAAGACGATTATGGAATCTATTGATTTACTAAAAATCATATCGGCGGTACTCGCACTTGCTATTGCCATAATAGGACATGAGATAATGCATGGCTGGGTGGCATACAAATATGGCGACTTGACCGCAAAAAATGCAGGCAGACTTAGTATAAACCCTATTGTCCACGTAGATTTGGTGGGTACTATTTTGGTACCTGCGACAATGTACTTTTTACCTATACTCTTAGGTGGTGAAGGAGGCTTTTTGTTTGGATGGGCAAAACCTGTCCCGATAAACACGGCTACCGTAATTAGAAATGCAGGATACAACGGTGCAATGCAAGTTGACTTGGCTGGAATAGTGTACAACTTCACACTGGGGGTTATTGCTTCTGTAGCCCTTTTAGCTATGTCTAAACCTACTACTGCAGATGGTTTAATATATATATTTACATATTTGTTTATTTGGAATTTACTATTGATAAATATTGTTTTAGCAGTATTTAATCTACTGCCTATACCTCAGTTTGACGGTGCACACTTTTTAATGCATTTATCGTTAAAACACAAAATTAGAAGCGTAGCGGAGTTTTTTTACAAAAATGAGCGTTATGGTATCATAATAGTACTGATTGTACTTATGACGCCTATTAAAGACTATGTACTGCTTTTGCCGGTACAAACTATACTAGAAATGCTATTAAGTTAGAGAAGGGATATTATGAAATTTTATATAGCAACGGATCATGCCGGAATTGAACTAAAAGACTATACGGTAGAATTATTAAAAGAAAAAGGACATGAAGTAATTGACTTAGGTCCGTTTAACAAAGACAGAGTCGATTATCCGGATTATGCACATAAACTATGCCTTAGTATCCTTGAAGACTCGGATGCACAAGGTATCTTGATCTGTGGAAGCGGCATCGGTATGAGTATGGCTGCCAACCGTCACGAGGGTATTCGTGCGGCACTTTGTCATGATGCATATACAGCTACGGTTGCACGTGGACACAACGATGCAAATGTTCTTTGTTTTGGAGAGCGTATTGTCGGAAAAGGTGTAGCAGAGTCAATACTTGATGCGTGGATTGCAGGCAGTTTTGAAGGTGGAAGACACTGCGGGCGTGTAGAAAAAATAGAAATCAACTAAAGGTCTAAAATGTTTTGGGAATGGTCATTATTATCAGTACTATCAGTACTATCAATATATCTTTTTGTGAAAATGTTTTATTTTAAAAGCATTACCAGTAAGGAAAAAAGAAGTAACGATTTGATGAAGCTGACTCTTCAAGAAGCTGAAATCTTAATCCGTAAATATCAAATTCAACTTCAACGTGCACTTGGAAATGTTGATATTTTAAGTGAAGAGCTTACTAAACTAAGAAACGAGTTAAAAGTTTTAAAATCAAGAAACTCAAAACATAGACAAGAAACTGACAGATTAAATGGCAAAATTAAAGCACTTGAAAATAGAATAGATGCACTACTTTAAGGGATAAAAATGGAACTAACAACTAACGAAAAACAAATAATAGAAAATTCGATAAGAGATATAAAAGATTTCCCTAAAGAGGGAATAGTTTTTAAAGACATAACAACTCTTTTAAATAATAAAGAAGCATATGCTACTTTAATGAATCACCTACATAGCAGATATAAAGACTATAACCTTGACTATATTGCAGGTATAGATGCACGCGGTTTTATATTTGGAGCAGCACTGGCTCAGATGCTGGGAATAGGTTTTGTACCTATTAGAAAAAAAGGAAAATTGCCTTATACGACAATAGGTGAAAAATATGCACTTGAATACGGTATAGATGAAATAGAGGTGCACTTGGATGCATTTAGCGGAGTCAATAATGCACGCGTACTTTTAATAGATGATTTGATAGCTACAGGCGGTACAGCAAACGCAGCAGCTACACTTATAAACCAAACGGGTGCTAAATGTATTGAGGCTTGTTTTATACTAGGTCTTACTTTTTTAGACGGAATAAAAACTTTAAAAGAAAAAACTGATGTATATACAGTGTTAGAGGTAGATTAATGTATATTCCAAAAGCTTCAAAATATGATCCTGATTTAAACGGGCATTTTGATATTCATGGCGGGAGATATGTCCCTGAGACATTGATGCCTGCTTTATTAAACCTAGAAAAAGAATACAATTCTATACGATTTGATAAAGAATTTTGGGAGGAAGTTCACTACTATCTAAAAGACTATGTAGGTCGCCCCAGCCCACTTTACTTTGCTAAAAACATTTCAGATGAACTCGGTGCTAAAGTTTACTTCAAACGTGAAGATTTAAACCATACAGGTGCACACAAAGTAAACAATGTAATAGCTCAAGGTATTATGGCAAAAAGACTTGGCTATAAAAAAATAATCGCCGAAACAGGTGCAGGACAACACGGTGTTGCAACTGCAACGATATGTGCCCTGCTTGGACTCGAATGTGAAATATTTATGGGTGAAAAAGATGTCCATCGTCAGGAATTAAATGTATTTCGCATGAAACTACTTGGAGCAAAGGTTAATTCAGTTATAAGCGGTAGCCGCACATTAAAAGATGCTATGAACGATGCAATCCGTCATTGGGTTACAAACGCTAGGGATACTTTTTATATAATCGGTACTGTTGCAGGTCCGCATCCATATCCTTTAATGGTACGTGATTTCCAAGCTATAATCGGCTATGAAGCAAGAAAACAGATACTTGAAAAAGAAAACAGATTACCCGACCATGTTATAGCATGTATAGGCGGTGGTAGTAACGCTATAGGTATGTTTCAACACTTTTTAGAAGATGAGGAAGTTGAATGCATAGGTATTGAAGCAGGAGGGCTTGGAATAGATACCAATAAACACGGATGCTCTTTAAACAAAGGACGCCCAGGCGTTTTACACGGTCAGATGAGTTATCTACTTCAAGATGAAGACGGGCAAATTTTAGAAGCTCACTCAATCAGTGCGGGACTTGATTATCCGGGAATAGGACCTGAACACGCTTTTCATAAAGATAATAATTCAGTATCGTATGATTTTGCAACCGATCAAGAAGCACTTGATGCATTTGTATGGCTTAGTCGCAAAGAAGGAATTATTCCTGCATTTGAAAGCTCTCATGCAGTAGCATACTTAAAAAAAATAAAAGATATAAAAGACAAGCTAATCATTGTAAATCTATCGGGTCGTGGAGATAAAGATATGATTCAAGCTAAGGATATACTACATTTTGACTAACAGGTATAAATCCTTCCGTATTCTTGCTTTTTAGCTTGTTTAAGAGCATATACTGCTCTTTGTTCAATCTCCTCTATCCAGTCCTCTTCAATAAACTCAGTAATACCAAATGCAAGAACAGGCTTTGTATCTTTCATAACTTCAATCCCTGAGAGAGTTTTATTTAGTTTTTTTGCTAAATTTTCGGCATTTTTTGCATCCGTATTGCTAAGCAGTACCATAAAGTTTGAACCTTTCCAGCGTGAGACGACATCTGATTCTCTTATAAGCGCTTTAAGTTTTTTAGAAAAAGATTGTATTAACTTTTCACCATATTCAAAACCACATATACTTACTATTTTATCTACATTTATTAATCCGATATATAACACTGAAGTGGGTGTTTTATATCTGTTATAATTATTTAACTGATGCTTTAATATAGCTTGCATATGCATTTTTGAAGTTAGCTTTGAGAGTTGATCGACCGTTGCTAAGTTTGCAAGTTTATCAACCCTTAATTTATACTCACGTAATTTATAAAACTGATCGTAATGATAATCAACACGTGCTAAAATTTCACTGGAGCTAAACGGTCTTTTGATAAAATCACTTGCCCCGTTTGAAAAACACTTCTCAATTAGTTCTTTATTTGATTCTTTTGAGTTATCCAAAAAAATTATTGGAATCTTAACTATAAATTCTGTATTTACAAGCTCATATATTTTACTTATGTCTATATATGTGATATGCGTATTAACCAGTACGATATCAATATTTTCTATTTCTTTATCTAGATTATTTATCTCGTTGTAAGATACAGATTCATAGCCTTTTCGCTTTAAAACCGTTGCCAAAGAAGTAAAATTTTTTTCATTTACTTCTAATATTAAAACCCTTTTTTTTACCATAAAGAAATTATATCTAAAATTATAATAATATATTAATTTTAAGTTTTTTTGCTATGATACAAAAAAATTAAATGGATTATTATGGATATCAAACTTACTTCACACTCTTCGAGAAACAATAAAAACACTACAGATGTAACGGTTGAGTTTATCACAAAAGATAAACTTAAAAAACAAAAAGAAAATAAGCTTCTTGACTTGGCAGGATTTTGTGGCGAACAAGACACAATATGCTTTTTACATGAAAAATCGCTTTTGGCTTGTGGAATTGATAGTGAATCTAGCGATGATACAAGAAGTGTTTGTAGTATTGCTATAAAAACTTTAAAATCTGCAAAATATAAATCTGCAAGTTTTCAGGTAACCAAGAAAAATATTAAGGCCGTTGTTGAAGGAATTATTCTTGGCGGTTATGAATATACTAAATACAAATCTAAACCAAAAAAAGATACATTAAAAAACATCTATTTAGTTTGTGATGATATAAAAGAACTCCAAAGCGATTTTGAAGAAGCTGTTATAATTGCAGAAGCTACATGTTTTACTCGTGATATTGTAAACACAATCCCTGAAGATATGCATCCGGAAACTCTTGCAAAACTCTCACTTAAACTAGCTAAAGAAAATGACTTGGAATGTAATATTTTAGATGAAAAAGCACTTAAAAAAGAAAAATGTGCGGCTATGCTTGCAGTAGGACGTGCTTCAAGACATGAAAGCCAGTTAATACACCTAACATACAAACCAAAGAAAAAAGCTAAAAAAGTTATAACTTTAGTCGGGAAAGGTTTGACATATGACAGTGGTGGACTAAGCCTAAAGCCATCAACCAGTATGGTTACTATGAAGATGGACAAAGCCGGAGCCTGTGCCGTACTTGGTATGATAAAAGCCGTAAGTGAATTAAAACTGGATATAGAAGTTCATGCATTTATAGGTGCAGTGGAAAATATGATCGGCGGTGATGCTTATAAGCCTGATGATATACTAGTTACAAGAAGCGGTAAAACAGTAGAGGTTAGAAACACCGATGCCGAAGGTCGTTTGGTTCTTTGTGACGTTCTTGATTATGCACAAGAGAAAGTTAAAGCTGATTATATATTTGATTTTGCGACATTAACGGGTGCATGTATGATTGCCCTTGGTCAATACACAACAGGGGTAATGGGACACTCAACAAAAATCAAACATGATATTATGATGAGAGCATCGGCAGATTCCGGAGAACTAACAGGACACCTTCCTTTTAACAGACATCTTAAAAAACTTTTAAAAAGTGATATAGCAGATATTTCAAATGTATCTTCAAAGCCTTATGGAGGAGCTATAACGGCAGGATTATTCTTAGATAATTTTATAAAAGACGAAAACAAAGATAAGTGGCTGCATTTTGATATAGCAGGAAGTGCTTATACAGAATCTCCATGGGATTGTAACGTTTACGGCGGTACCGGTGCCGGTGTTAGATTAATAAGCAGCTTTTTGAAAAATATAAAATAATTAAAAATATCAGTAAAATTAACACATTAAACAATTAACAACTTTTAGCCGATTTTCACTCATTATTGTATCAAGGAGGATACTATGAGAGTACAAGGCTACAAAGTTGCTATGAATGCCCAGTTCTTCAACCTTCAAATGCAATCAACGCAAACAAGCGTATCAACATCGACTCAAGATTTCAACAGTGACAAATCATCTCAAATCGAAAAAATACAAATCAATCAATCAAAAATAGATGATGCCAACAATCAACTATCTAAAGAACTCTCAGAAGCTATCTTAAAAAATATAAACTCTGAATCTAGAAAATTTATAAGAGATAAAGTAGAGATTAACAGTGTATATACAGAAGCAGAAGCTTTGAACTTCCAAGTAAAAGCTTTCGTACAAGCTGACGGAAGAGAAATAGAACTCTCTCTTGATATTTCTCTATCTCGAAGTTTTGTGCAAAAAACAACAAGAACGATAGAAATAAATAAAGTTTTAAAAGATCCTCTTGTTATATCATTAAACGGCTCTATGCCATCACTTAGCTCTAAGACATTTTCTTTTGACATCGACAGTGACGGTAAAAGCGATCAAATATCTCAACTTAGTTCAGGCAACGGCTTTTTAGCACTTGATAAAAACTCAAACGGTATCATTGATGACGGAAATGAACTATTTGGTACTAAAAGCGGTGATGGATTTAAAGACTTAAGTAAATACGACGAAGATAAAAATGGTTGGATAGATGAAAACGATGCTATATTTGATAAATTAAGAGTCTGGCAAAAAAGTGAAGGCAAAGATAAACTAATAGCTCTAGGCGAAGTTGGCATCGGTGCTATATTTCTAGGAAACACTTCAACTCCGTTTAGTCTAAAATCAAATTCAAACGAACTTCTAGGAGAAATAAAAAAAAGCGGTTTTGTACTTTTTAATAATGATAAAATCGGTGTTATTTCACAAGTGGACTTAGCAGTTAGTCCTGAGATAAAAAATGAACTAAAAACTGTAGATACATTACAAAAAAATCTATCTATATTAAAACTCGATAGCGTTTATGCAAAAACAACAAATAAAAGCGAAGATAGTTCCGATGATAAAATATCAAAATTACGAGCAAAGATAAGCGCTCTAGAAAGCAAGTTAGTGCATGCGAATAATGAGAGTAAATCAGCTATTCAAGCTCAAATAGGGGCATTATATTCTCAAATAATTGCATTGTTACAACTGCGACTTGCTTAGCTTCTTCTATATATTTTTGAGCTTTGATGTATATCTATCTCGACTCAAGGCACTAAAAGAAAAAACTTGATATAATTTCAAAAATAATTTAAGCTATATAATATACTTATTAAAAGGTAACTAATGGGATTAAGCATAGGTCTAGTAGGACTTCCAAACGTAGGTAAATCAACAACTTTCAACGCACTGACAAAAGCACAAAATGCAGAAGCTGCAAACTACCCTTTTTGTACTATAGAGCCAAATAAAGCAATCGTTCCGGTACCTGATTCAAGACTTGCAGAACTTGCAAAAATAGTAAATCCTGAACGCATCCAATACTCCACACTTGACTTTGTAGATATTGCAGGACTTGTAAAGGGTGCCAGTAAAGGTGAAGGGCTTGGAAATAAATTCTTGTCAAACATACGCGAAACAGAAGTTATCTTACAAATAGTCAGATGTTTTGATGATGAAAACATTGTTCATAACGAAGGAAGTATAGACCCACTTCGTGATGTTGAGATAATCGAAGGTGAACTTATCTTAGCAGATATAGAGGTGTTATCAAATCGTATCGATAGACTTAAAAGACAAGCTAAAGCCGATAAAAGCGCGAAAGCCATCTTAGATGTAGCAGAAGAGCTGTTGGAGTTCTTAGGTGAAGGAAACCTTGCAAGGAATTTCTCTAAAGCCGATACTGATGAGTACAAACAACTAAACCAAGAAGTTAGGTTTTTAACAAACAAAGAGATAATGTATGGTGCAAATACTGATGAAGACGGTCTTTTAGAAGATAATGAATACGTAAAAGTTCTAAAAGAACATGCCCATAAGAATAACTGTGAGCTTATAAAACTTTGTGCCAAAGTTGAAGAAGAACTAGTAGGTTTGGATGATGAAGAAGCTAAAGAGTTTTTAGACGAGCTTGGCGTTGAAGAATCCGGACTTGAACAGATTATCCATAAAGGTTTTGATAAACTTGGTCTTATGAGTTATTTTACCGCAGGTGTAAAAGAGGTACGTGCATGGACAATAAGACAAAACTCAACTGCACCGCGTGCTGCAGCTGCTATTCATAACGATTTTGAAAAAGGTTTTATCCGTGCAGAAGTTATATCTTATGATGATTTTATATCTTGTGGCGGTGAACAAAAGTCAAAAGAAGCGGGTAAAATGAGACTTGAAGGTAAAGAATATATTGTGCAAGACGGTGATGTAATGCACTTTAGATTTAATGTATAGAAGCTTAAACACCTAAGCTGGCTATACGCATAGATTCCAACATATTTTCTCTGAGTTTTGCTATTAATTCATCAAACTCGTATAAGCCTTTTTCTTCCAGGTCTTCCAAATCTTCTTGTAAATCTTCTATATCATATAAAAGTTCATTATCTTCATCATAATTGATATCTTGAGTACTATGCAATTTACTCATTAATTCTTTTATTCTTAAATTTAATTTAGTTATTTCTTTATTTTTTAAGTCTTGTGCTATTCTTACTCTGCCGTATAATTGACTAAATTTACGAATAGTAATCGATTTTGCATCTCTATTTAAACTACTTTGCAATATTTTATCTATAAATATCTGTTTATTTTTTGTAATAGGCATATTGTTAAATAACTCTAAAAACGAGTCAAACATTTCAGTAAAAATTATACTATGAAACTTTTGAAAATAACTACTTACGATTTTATTTATAAAATTAACTCTACCTTCTTTTTTCACTGCATTTAAAGCATCATCTTTTGAGTAAGATAAAACATCATCACAGAAAAATACCCATTCACCGACTATCTCTTTAAACATAGCCTGCTTAATTTTATTGTATTTTATATTTTCTATATCTGTTATGTATAAAAAGTTAATATCGTTTTTTAAACTCTCATGTACAAATTTTTTAGCTAAAATTTCTATCACTTCGGCTCTATCCGTATTTGTAGATACATGCAATACATCCCATTCGAACAATTCTAAATTATTAAAAATTTTTTCAATATACTCTTCTAATTGCTCTTTTGTATCAAACATAATTCTTTTATATTACCTTTGCTATTGTTTGTCCGTATTTTACATTGTCATTAGTTTTTATACTTAAATCCAACATATCTTTTTCAGCCAGGATGACTATAGTCGAACCCATTTCAAAACATCCAAAATCTTGACCTTTATCCAAGTTTTGACTTTTATATTCATATACACGACTATTAATTATATCTGCATTTGTTTTAATTTTTGGTTCAAAACTAATATTCATCACACCTACATTAAGTGCGCTAACTAAAACCATATAAAAAATCTTATTATTTTGTGCTTGACATTTTAAAACTACACGTTCATTTTCAATAAAAAGATTAAACCTTTTTTTTAGTGAAGGCAAGTTAACCGGATAAAATTTCCCCGGTATGTGTACAACCTTTAAAACCTTAGTGTTTATTGGCATATGATATCTATGATAATCTTTTGGAGATAGATAAAAGTTTATAAATACTCCGTTTTTTATTATCTCTTTCTCCTCTGCAAAAAACTCTTTACCTAAAAAATCGCTACAATTGTATTGCATCCCTTTAATTTGTAAGGCTGTGTCTTCTTTAATCTCCCCACAAGCGGATATCCACGAATCACACGGAGATATAAAATCATCTGCGTCTAAAGAAAATTCTCTAGGTTTTTCTAACTTTCTTGTAAAAAGCTTATTTAAAGATGAGTATGAGCTTGCAGGATTAAACTCTGTCATATCTAAACCCATCATAGAGATATATGTTTTGTTTATCATTGTTTGAATAGATGGTAAAAATTCTTTTTTGGCAAACTTTCCAAAAGTTTGTGAAATAATCGATGTTATGTGTCTTTTCATATAATATTTCCCTTAATTATCTTTTTAAATAAGCCTACGTTTAGCTATTTCTTCTATAAGAACCGTTGCGTAAGAGCCTTTTGGAAGTGTAAAATTTAGTTCATATTGGGCTTCTTGGTTATTAAACCTACCTTCTATATCCGTTGGATAAACCCAAGCGTATCTTCTTGCACCGTCTGCGTTTATATCGTCATCAAAATCTTTTTCTATATCTCTGGCCAACCCTGTGGCAATTCTGGTTTTCTTTCCGCACAACAGACCGGTAACGCTTATATCTCTTTTGTAAAATCTTTTAAAATCATCTTCACTTTGATCAAATTCAAAAAGTCTTCCATAAGGATAATGTTCCATTATATCACCCTCTATAAGTTTAAATGGATGTTCCTGTATTTTTAGCTTTTTGATTTCCGTTTTTGGCATATTCAATAAATTTTCTAACTCTTTAATATTAAAACTTGATACTAAAGAGTTTATCTCCAATCTTCTGCTTAACCAAAGATTAAAAAGATGACTTTGGTACGCGCTGATTAAAAGTTTTCTTACCTTTACGTTACGCTCTTTTTTTTCACCTTTTGCAATTTTTTCACCGTCTATATGATTGTTTCCATCATTACCGAATCGTTGATAACCAAAAAAGTTGGGCATTCCCTGCTTAGATATAATGTTTAATGCTTCATCAATTTTTTTTGCATCCGTAGGATTTACTTTTTTAAGTCTTATGTAAAACCTATTTGAACTAAGATGCCCTATTCTGATTTTATTGTTATGATATGTTTTTGAAAGTATTTTAATACCTTCATGCTCAAATTTATCTAGTTTCTCTTCATATTTCTTATGAAGGGAGATATATTGCTTTGTCATTGCATGTTTATCTTTTAAGCCCGCATATCCTATCTCTTTGTTTTTAATTCCAAGATATTTTGCTAGGATGCCAACAAGTTCCATCGTAGAGAGGTTTTTCTTTCTTACATGCAAAATAAGATGCTCACCTTCACCGCTAAACTCATAAAGCGGAATTTCATCAACAACAAAATCACGAGCACTTTGTTTAAAATGAAAATCTATACTTGCGTGGTTTAAAGAATAAAATCTGTCCATTACTTTCCTAAAAATGATTTGCCTTACATTTAAAAATATTTTTAACTCTTTTTACTTTTGCAAAAATAGTCAGTTTTGTTCTAGATAATTTAGAACGCCTAATCATAGCTTTTTTGTGCCGTTTATCAAAGGAGATCAACATCTCATACTCTTCACCGCTGCAGCCGATTTTCTTATCTATATTTTTATAAAATTTTATACCTATGTTATTTACATGCATCATTTTATCCAAATCAGTAAAAAGTCCATCTGAAATATCCATTCCGGCATTCAAAAATCTCATATTTTGGGATATAAACTTATCTCTTAGCTTTATATCTATAAATTTTGACTTTTCATTTATCTTTCCGCCTCTTAGAAGTTTGGTTAAATCTTTTTTACTTTTTCCAAGTTCGCCCGTGTAAGCAAAAACATCATTTTTCCTAACACCTTTTCTGTAAAGCGGTTTGTTAGTTTTTGAAATAATCGTAACGGTAATATCAAGTTTAGTGTTAGCAATGGTATCGCCGCCGATAATCTCTACGGAATATTTTTTTGCAATATCTTCAAACCCACGTACAAGTTCAGACATCTGATGCTTTGTTATTGTTTTTGGCATTGCAACAGCTAAAAGTGCGTACATCGGCTTTGCATTCATAGCTATTGCATCGGAAATATTTACAAACATGGCTTTTTTAGCTATTTGATAATAACTCATCCATTCTGTTTTAAAATGAACATTTTCAAAAAAAGCATCCTTAGAATATACAAAGTTCTCTATACATGCCCCATCATCTCCAATACTAACATTATTAAAACGTGAAATAAAATAGTCTTCTAAATTCAAATATTTTTCTTTTAAATAATTACTGAAATTATACCGATATAACCAGATATAATTAATATATGTTATAATATCAAAATTATAGCATTAATTGGAGAAACATTTATGAAAATATCTATAAAAAATGTATTTAAAAACATATTGGTATTTTTTAGTATATTTACATTAATTTCTGCTTCAGCCGTATTATTTACGTTTGAACAAAATAACTCTTTTGTTAAGACTGACATATTAAATCAACAAAAACAAATAATTAAAACATTAAAACAAATAGATAAAAAAGATTTAGAACTTGCTCTAATTCAGTATAACGGTAAAAGCACAGAGTTACAATACCAAATCAATAAATTAAGAGAACTCTACGAATACGATATTACGGGAAAATACTTTTTAAATAATTCAAATGAGTATAACAATGATTTAGAAAAGTTGTCTAATCTAATTGAGATTTTTAATGAAAAAGCTTATACATACTATAAATCCCCGAATCAATCACATGACGTTAAATCTGATTTTGACAAAGCTTATATAACTTTAGAAAAACAAATAAACTCAATAATATTTAAAAATGTAGGCTATAACAAACAAAAACTTCAATTTATGATGAAAATAGCTATAGTTGCTTTTGTTCTGGTAACTTTTAGTTTCCTATGGTATTACTCCAGACTTAAAAAAATATATAATGACATTGCATACCTACAAGCACCTTCTAAAAGTAAAAAAGACTATCAAATAAGTACTTTAGAAGCAGATTCTATCTCTATTAGAATGAGAAAAAAACCTGATGTAAAAGACAATCCAAACAACATAGACCCAATAACTAAAATCAACAATAATAAAGGTTTGGTTTCCGAATATGCTCTAAAGAAAAATTTTAAAGAGAATAATTTTACATCTGTTACTATTTTAGAAGTAGATAATTTTTCAAAAACAAATAGAGCTTTTAATCAAGAATTTTCTCAAGCCGCTCTTAAAAAAATAGCATATACAATATCTTTATTTGAACAACCTACAGATGTTATAGCAAGAACGGACTATAATCAATTTACCGTAATATTATCCAGAGACTCAAAAGAAAAAGCTTACAAAGATATGGAAGCTGTTCGTGAAGCTATCTCGGAATTAAAATTTGTAACTCAGACAAAAGTACCTGTTCAAATAACCGTATCCGGAGGTTTCTACATAAAACCAAACAATGTAGTATTAAATAATGCCATAGCAGAAGCTAAACAAATTTTAGCATTCGCAAAATCAGGTGGTAAAAATAGAATTTCACAAAAAAGAGATATGGAAGGTGTGAATATTTAACACACCATATTTTGACCTCAAATGTGTTATTTTGTAACACTGTTGTAGTTCATATTCGGTTTGTCTTATTTTAATCTACAACAAGACTAATTTCGGTAAAATCACTTTATATTATATTCTAATTTTTAAGGAAAGCTAATGAGTATTCCTATTTATACTTACGATGCAATTATTGTTGGTGCAGGTCTTGCGGGATGTGCAGCAGCAAGAGAGTTGCAAAATGCAGGAAAAAAAGTCGCGGTTATTACAAAACTCCACCCTTTAAGAAGTCACTCAGGTGCAGCTCAAGGTGGCGTAAACGCAGCTTTTAGTGATGAAGATTCTGTTGAACTTCATGAATTTGACACTGTTAAAGGGGCTGATTATCTAGCCGATCAAGATGCGGTTGAGTTTATGTGTAAAAATGCACCGGAAACTATTCGCTGGGCAGAGAGAATGGGTGCGGCATTCAGCCGTAACAAAGATGGAAAAATCGCACAACGCCCTTTTGGTGGACAAAGCTCACCTCGTGCTTGTTATGCAAAAGACAGAACAGGACTTACATTATTACAAACAATTTATGAGCAAGCCCATCGTGTAGGTGTAAAATTTTGGGATGAGTGGTATGCTGCTGATATCATCTATAAAGACGGGAAAGTATCAGGTGTTATAGCTTTTAACATTCGTGATATGCAAATGGCTATTTTCAACTGTAAACAAGTTATGTTTGCAACAGGTGGATATGCTCGCTCATATAAAATCAATTCTAACGCTCACGCAAATACCGGTGACGGTCTTTCTATTGTTGCTCGTCACGGTTTACCGCTTGAAGATATGGAATTTGTTCAATTCCACCCGTCAGGTCTCTCAGGAAACGGTGTTTTAATCTCTGAAGCTGCCCGTGGTGAAGGTGGGCGTCTTTTTAACTCAGAAGGTGAGCGTTTTATGGAAAAATATGCTCCAAACGCTATGGAATTGGCTTCTCGTGATGTTGTGTCTCGTGCAATTTTAAATGAGATTCGCGAAGGTCGCGGTGTCGGTCCAAGAAAAGATGCTGTTTATATTGATGTTACTCACTTAGGAAAAGACTTAATCATGGAAAGACTTCCTGAACTTCGTGATTTAGCTATCACTTTCTTAGGTCTTGATATGATTAAAGAACCAATCCTAATCTCAGCTACGGCACACTATTCTATGGGTGGAATACCTGTAAATATCGCAGGTAATGTACGCAAAAATAATAATGAGTTTGTAGAAGGTTTTTATGCAGCAGGTGAGTGTTCATGTGTATCTGTTCACGGAGCAAACCGTCTTGGTGCAAACTCAGTTCTTGAAGCGCTTTTATTCGGTCGTTATGTCGGTAAAACGATGGTTGCAGAAGTTGATGATATCGAGTTGCGTGAGGCAACCGAATCAGATGCTTCTACTGCATTGGCAGAAATCGATTTTATACTAAATAACAATGGTGACGAAACTGTACCTGGTCTTCGTGTTGAACTTCAAGATACTATGACTGAAAATGCAGGTGCATTCAGAACAAAAGAGACTCTTGAAAAAGCTGTCGCAAAAGTAAAAGAGATAAGAGCTAGATTTAAAAACATCCGTATTAAAGACAAATCTAAAGTATTTAACACAGAACTTCAAGAAGCTATCGAGCTTGGTCATATGATTGATTACTCTGCATTTATCGTAGAGAGTGCAATAGCTCGTAATGAGAGTCGTGGTGCACACTATAGAGAAGACTTTGAGCAAAGAGATGATGAGAACTTTTTAAAGCACACGATGGCTTATATGGATGAAAACGGTGATATTTCACTCGATTACATGGATGTCGTTCTTGGCAAACATGAACTTAAAGCAAGAACATACTAGGTAAGGGAGGTAGAGTTATGAGTACAGATGGTATTACAACACAAAAAGTAAACTTTAAAGTATTTCGTTTTAACGCTGATGATGATTATCTTCCATACTATGAAGATTATGAAATGGATGTAACTTCTGAAGAAGTTGTATTAGATATACTAAACAGAATTAAATGGGATCACGACGGAAGTTTTTCTTATAGAAGAAGCTGTCGTCACGGCATATGTGGAGCATGTGCTATAAAAGTAAACGGTAGAAGTACACTGGCGTGTAAAGAAAGTATGACTTCAATGATTGAGTTATTTGGTAACGAACTTACAATTGAGCCGTTAAGTATTAAACGATCAGTCAAAGATATGATTATAGATAAAGGTGATTTCTGGCAAAAACACGATGCAATTCACCCATTCCTAATCTCAGATGTTGATGAAAACCCAGAACATGAGCATATTGTAACTCAGGATGAAGCCGAAGCACTTTTAGATGCTGACATTTGTATCCAATGTGGAGCTTGTCACTATGCATGTCCTGTCGTTGAAATAAACGAGAATTTTATGGGTCCTGCGGCATTTGCAAAAGCTTATCGTTTTGAAGCTGATGTACGTGACCAAGCTCATAAAGAAAGACTTACTGAGCTTCATTCTGAAAGCCAAGGTGTTTGGGACTGTGTTAAATGTTTTGAATGTGCAGAAGTATGTCCAAAAGAAGTTAATCCTATCGATAAGATTACGAAACTTCACCAGATGCTATTTAAAGAGGGTGTTGCAACAAGTAATGTAGCTACTCGTCACGCTGTAGGATTTAAACATTCTATTGCTAAAAACGGTATCCTTGATGAGGGTGGACTTGTTTTATATTCTGAAGGACCGGCTATTGTTAAACATATACCTGTTGCACTTAAAATGTTCAGAAAAGGTAAAATTGTTCCACCATGGGCAATTACAAAATCAGAGAACCTTGATGAGATTAAAAAACTTGTTAAATCATCATCAACAGTTAAGTTTTAGGAGATAACAATGGGAAAATTAAAATACGCACTTTTTACCGGCTGTACAGCTAAGCAAAGTACTCCTGAACAAATGATGTCAACTATGGCAGTTGCCGATAAGCTTGGAATTGAGCTTATAGAACTAACTGAAGCTTCATGTTGTGGAGCTTCACACCTTCAGGATTATGATGATTTTTTATCATTAGTACTAAATGCTAGAAATATCGCATATGCAGAGAAACATGGTCTTACTATGGTAACTATATGTAATACATGTCAACTAAATACTGCTATGACTAAACACCGTTTAGATTCAAATCCTAAACTAAAAGCAGAAGTTAACGAAAAACTTGCAGAAGTAGGACTAGAATATAAAGGCACATCTGAAGTTACTCACTTCTTATATGCTATTATCGATGATATCGGTCTTGATAAAATTGCACAAATGGTAAAAACTCCACTTAGTCAATTTAATATTGCACCGTTTTACGGATGTCATAATATACGTCCGTCCGAACTTCAAAATCAAACTCATAAAACTGCAGAGAGTGCATACAACCCTACTTCGTTAGATGACTTGATTATAGCTTGTGGCGGTCAAAATGTTGACTATAACGAAAAAAACAAATGTTGTGGTTTTCATGTTGAGCTTCAAGCTCCAAAAACAGCTGCAACTTTAACAGGTAATGCAATTGCCGGAGCTATGGATAACAATGCGGACTGGATGGTAACTCCGTGTCCACTTTGTCATCTAAAACTAGATACTCAAACTCACCATGCATCTGAAGCTATAGGGCGTGAAGTTGAACTTCCTGTTTTACACATGCAACAAATGGTCGGTTTAGCACTAGGTTGTTCTGCAGAAGAGCTTGGTCTTAAACATCACGTTGCTAAAGTTAACTTTGTTTAAAAAACTTTAACTTTTTTAGATTCTTGGTTTCTCCAAGAATCTTCTTTTTTTCTTTTGATATAATTTCCCAAATAAATTTAATACATATGGAACAATAAATGTCTGATTCAATAGAGATAATATCTTGGAATGTAAATGGAATACGTGCCGTAGCTAACAAAGAAGCGCTTAAATGGATAGATGAACGTCAACCGGACATATTATGCCTACAAGAGATAAAAGCTCTTAAAGAACAAATTCCTGATAATCTTTTTGACAAAGAATTCTTAGAATTGGATGTAAACTCGGCAGAAAAAAAAGGTTATAGCGGTACGGCAACGTTTTCATCAATAAAATCAAACAATACTTCTAATGCAAATCATATAGATATATTAAACGAGGGAAGAATCATTGAGAATCACTTTGGAGATACAGTACTTTTTAACGTATATTTTCCAAATGGGCAAAAAGATGAAGAAAGACTAAATTATAAAATGAAATTTTATGATGATTTTTTAATTCATTGTGAAAAACTAAAAGAAGAGGGAAAATCTATAATAATTTGTGGTGACGTAAATACAGCACATAAAGAGATTGATTTAAAAAATCCAAAAGCCAATTCTAAAACATCAGGTTTTTTACCGATTGAAAGAGAATGGATAGATAAACTTCTTGAATACGGCTATATAGATACATTTAGATATGTAAACGGTGATGAGTTAGATAGATACTCATGGTGGTCATATCGTGCAAATGCAAGGGTAAAAAACGTTGGCTGGAGAATTGATTACTTTTTTATATCTGAAGATTTGGCAGAGAATCTTGAAGACGCATTTATCTTAGATGATATAGCCGGTTCAGATCACTGCCCTGTAGGTATTAGAATTTCTATTTAATTCTAAGCCGAAGCCAAAAATTCAATTTTAACTTTATTTTTATCAAGCCCTAAAACGGCTTTATCTTTTTCACCGTTTAATAGCATTAAAAACTGATTGTAAGTTATGATACTTAGATCAATCTCTCTACCGCTAAGTGAAGCTAGTTTATCTTGTTCTTTATCAAAAACATCGACTAAAGTTTCGTCTTTAATAATAATAAAATCGGCATTGTTATCTTTAGCTTCTAAAAGTATATCTGCAGCAATCATATAAATAAGCCTAGTATTTTGTTTATAAACTCTTTTTGGAAGATTTGCGTGTTGCATATTTGTCTTAACTAAAGAAGCTTTTGATTTTTCTATAAAGCTTTCTATATCTAAATCTCTATCAACACTATAATACGCTATATTAAAACCTTCAAAACTTTGCTTAATCTCTACATTATTTTGAGAAATTACAGTTTTTGTTTCTATCTCTTGTTTTTTAAACTTTTCATATAATTTTGATATATATTTATTTTGAGTTAAAGATGGTTTTGTATATTCAGTAACTAGTTCAAATAAAAATTCAACTTTTTCTTCTATATTAGCATCATAAGAAAATAAACGATTTTTTGATGAAGTGTAGTGATAAATACCTGTATTAGCTTCGGACAATATATTTAAAATAGATTCTTTAAATTCCGGCTTTGTATTAATAATATCATAAGCTATTACTAATGAGTGATCGCCGATATAATCTCTATTATAATTAATAGTATTTGAAGAGTAATACATTAATTCAAGGGATTTTTTGTATTTATTCAATTCTTCATCATTCAAAAACTGATTAAATCTATTTAATTTGTTTAAATAATCATCTTTATTGATTATTAAATCATTTTTACAACGATACTTACTAATAGGCTCTATAGTTAGATTGTTCCCTGTTTTTTTAATAATATTTTCGATAGTTTCAGATGTATTTACGAACAAATTATTAATAACTACGTTACATCCTTTTTCATAGCTTAGCTTTTCTACTGAATTTATATTGGTTAATATATCATCAAGCGTATCATTCAAACTATAGTCTATACTGTAATATTTGTAATATGGAAGATAATCTTGTTCATGGTTAAATTTATAAACTTCAATATTCAATTTATTATTCATTTTAATTTCCTAAATTTCAAATTGAAGTATTTTATCATTTAAATCGTAATTTAAACTTATGCGTCATTATAACGGTGTGTCAACTCTTTTGCATATTCTTTACAAACATCCTCGGGTGTAGAATGACCCCTGTACATTTTTAAGATAGCTTTAGTAAAATTTATAGAGTATTCAACATAATGACCTCTATCTGCTTTCATAATCTTATCTAAAATCATATACATCTGCTCATAAGTCTTTAAGTCTTCCTTTTTTAGTTTATCAAGGTTTTCCTGAGCCGTTATAAGTTTTGTATCGTTAAACTCCCCTCTTTCATTTCGAGTTTTTCTCTCTTGTACATAATCTCTTAAATCTTTTCTGTTTACTATATAGTCTGTAAATAATTCAACAAGTGTCATTTAAATCCTTTAATACTGCTTCACTATATTGTACACTTAAAAAATAGCATTTATATAGCATTTTAAAAATAATTGTAGTTAAGGTATTTTTCGTACTGTTTATAACTGATAAATTCCATAAAACGCATATCGTTTAAAACTCTTTTTATTTTTTTCTTTTGTTTATTTGTTATATTGTGATTTTGTACTATTGAGTAGTAATATCTTCTTGGACTAGGTAATAACAATGACAAAAAAGCACCTTCGGCAGCATTGATTTTCATAGGGCTTTTCTTAAAAATTCTATATGAAGCAGCTCTTATCCCATATATATCCGGACCAAATTCAGCCAAGTTAAAATATATTTCTAAAATTTGATTTTTAGTAAACTTTTTTTCTAGTCTTTTAGTGATAAAAAACTCTTGGAGTTTTCTATATATTGTCTTATTGTTTGATAGATAGATATTTTTTGCAACCTGCTGTGTTATAGTACTCGCACCGTAACTGTAAGTATCGGATTTATAGTTTTTTGCCATAGCATCTACTAAGGCATCATAGTTAATACCCTTATGCGTAAAGAATTTAGCATCTTCTGCCATAACTATGGCATAAAGATAATCCCTGTTTACTTTTCGTAAAGGTGTCCATCGAAAATAGTTATTTTTATTTACAAGTTTAGATTTAACTTTTTTTTCTGTCAGTTCTTTTAACTTTTCAAATGATGTATTTTCTATATCCGGTAAATTATATATAAATATACTAAAAACTATACCTATTATAAAAAGTATAGATACTACTATACTACCTACAAAACATCTAAACCTTCTAAACCACTCTAATGGTTTTTGATATGTTAACTTTAAAACTTCCAGCTTTGAACTTAATTTTGACATTATAAGAGCTTTAATTAAAAAAATTTACTTCTGCTTTGGTCTAAAAGCTTTTATTACATCCTCATCTGTTTCAATAAAAGGTCCTTCAATTAAATCAATACAATACGGAACTGCAGGAAAAACTGCATCTAAACACTCACGAATAGATTTTGGTTTTCCCGGTAAATTTATAATCAAAGAGTTTCCTCTAATCCCTGCAGTTTGACGAGATAAAATAGCTGTAGGTACGTATTGAAGGCTTACTTGGCGCATAAGCTCACCAAAGCCCGGCATCATCTTTTGACATACATTTTGGGTAGCTTCAGGTGTTACGTCGCGAAGTGCAGGTCCTGTTCCGCCTGTAGTTACTACAAGACAACATTTTTCATCATCGCACAACTCTTTCATAGTGCTTTCAATTTGGTCTTGTTCATCGGGAATGCATCTATATACTATCTCAAACTCGCTTTTTAAGTAATCTTTCATAGTATCTTGTATAGCTACACCGCTTATATCATCGTATATACCTTTACTAGCCCTATCACTTGCAGTTATTACGCCAATTTTAATTTCGCTCATATTTTTTCCTTTATATTTTAATAGTTATTACGATAATTGTAAAAAATGGTTTGCTTCTTTTATATATGTAACCGTAGCTACATTTTTAAAAAAATCTTTTGCAGCTTCTGCATCTACTATGGCATCTACTCCACCTAAATATACCTCTATATTTATACCTTTTGAATTCAAATCATCTAGTACTTCCATATCCCATTCATAATTTAACAACTCTTCTAGTTCGCTTATTACAGTAGTTGAGCGTTCAACTATCTTTTTTTCATACGGATAAAAACAAGAATTCAGAAACTGGTTTAAATAAACTTCTTCATTTTTTCTATAAGCCATAAGCTGTAAACGCTTAAATTTTGTATCTTTACTCTGAAAAAAAGCGGGTGAGAGAAGTTGAAGCGTATCTATCCTTCTTCCGTTTTGAATTTCTTTTAATGCATACTCATATGCTTTAATTGCACCATATGAAAAACCGCATACGGTGTACTCGCTATCTTTTATATATTCATTAAACAGATACGATTCATTTTGCAGAGAAAAACCACTAAAGAATTTCATCAAGATACTCTTTTACTTTTCTTTTTGAAATACTTTCAAACTCGTTTAAATCACCTTCAACTCTTTGCATTACAGAAGACAATGATGATAACAACTTTGATACATTTTCATAAAGTTTATTCATAGTAGTTTCTTTTTCATTATCAGAAGCATAAATATTTTCACCCATGCAATACTCGTTAATCATCTTTTCAACCAACTCTTTGGCTTCATCCAAGTCTTGTTTTGCACTGCTTGAATGTTCGCTATATCTCATAGAACAAGCTACAGTACCCGCTAGAAGCATTTTAACCCTATTTTCAAGTTCATGTTTTATAAACGGCTCATCCGTAGCAGGAGTCAACCTTTCATTACTTAAAATCAACTTCTCAAAAGGTATATCAAAATATGTTGCTATTATAACTTTAGCAGCTTGATATGTTATACGATACTGTTTTTGCTTATCAGATAATATTTGAAGTTTTTTCTTACCAAACATCACTTTGTCTTTTACCTGTTCAAAGTGTTCAAGTGTTACTTGCATATCATTTTGACGAAGTGATAAAAGAGCAGCTTCATTTACAAGTGCAGCTAAAGATGCACCGTTAAATCCTACAGTCATATTCGCTACAACAGATACATCAAGCGAATGTGGAACTTTATCCAAATATTTTGCAAGTATAGATGCACGCTCTATTTTTGTAGGTAATTCAACAAATATACGTCTATCAAAACGCCCTGCACGAAGCAATGCATCATCTAAAACATCTATTTTATTTGTAGCAGCCACTACTATAACACCGCTGGATGCTTCAAAACCGTCCATCTCAGTAAGAAGTTGATTTAGAGTAGCTTCACGTTCATCATTTCTTTGACCGTCTCTTTTTTTACCTACTGCATCTATCTCATCGATAAATATAATTGACGGCGCATTTTTCTTTGCAGCATTAAAAAGCTCATGAACCCTTTTTGCACCCATACCTACATATATTTGAACAAAAGAAGCACCGCTTTGGTAAAAAAACGGAGCATCCGCCTCACTTGCAACAGCTTTTGCTATCATAGTCTTACCCACACCCGGAGGACCTACTAATAATACGCCACGAGGAAGACGAGCTCCAAAACTTTTATAACGCTTTGGATTTTTCATAAAGTCAATTATCTCTTCAAGTTCAACCTTAACATCACTTATTCCGCCTATATCATCAAAACCCACATCACTCTTTATAGATTCTATTCTAACACTCTCTCCCATAATCGGTCTAGAAGACTGCCTTAGGCTTGGAAGATCTTTATTTAAATGATTTAAAAGTAGTTTAATTCCTAAAGAACCAAGACCCAATATAAAAACAAGAAGAAAAAGATAAAGGATTATATTACTTTCATTTCCCACTTCAACTTTATAACCTTCAAACATACTTGGATTTACTTGTGAAGAAGCTATTTTGTATAAGCCATTTTGAGTTTTTAAAAATACATACTCTTTTGTTACGACTACGTTTTCTACACTTTTTTCATTTAAGATTTTTTTTGCCTCAAGAAGTGTTATAGATTCAGAGTTATCTCTAAACACTGCAAAAAGAACCAAGATAATAATAAAAAATGACGATATGTAAATTAAAAGTCTATTAGTTTTAAAGTTCAGCATAGTTATTCTCCCTCTTGATTTCATACTTATCAACACTTATCCAGTTTCCAAGCATATCTTCATCTGATTTTAAAAGAAGTTTATTAAAAAACTGATCAAAGCCCTGATAAAGACCATCCTCTCTTTGACTTTCTATCAAAACATCAAGTGGCAAATTGTTATTTTTTCTAAAGCTATAGTTTTTTTCTTTTATAATTGATTCAACTTGATGAAGTCTCTCTTTTGCTAGTTTACCGTTTACTTCAGGTTTCATATTTGCAGATGGTGTTCCATCACGTTTTGAGTATGTAAAAGCGTGTAGATGCGTAAGTGGAAGTTCATTTAAATTTTTTATGGCTTCTTTCCATATCTCTTCACTTTCACCCGGATGTCCGGTAATAAAATCAGTCCCAATTGCAAAACCTTTGTTTGATAAAAATTCAAAAAGTTCTCTGTCTTGCTTATATACATTTCTTCTATTCATAAGTTTTAGCATTTTAGGAGATGTATGCTGAAGAGCAATATGCAGATGCTTTTCAAGCCAAGGCTCGTCTAGTACCTCCTTAAACTCATCCGTAATTTGGATAGGTTCAATACTTCCTAAACGAATACGTCTAACACCTCTTATTTGAGATATTTTTTTCATCAGATTTGCCATAGACGAGTTATTACCTTTTCCGTAACTTCCGACATTTGTACCTGTTAAAATAAATTCTCCAAAACCGTTTAATGCGAGGCGTGAAATTTGTTCGAGTATTTTTTCTTCATTCATACTTCTTGCATCTCCGCGAACATACGGGATAATACAGTAGGAACAACGGAAATCACAGCCCTCTTGGACTTTGATAAACGCCCTGCTCTTACCTACAAAATCATCTACTATAGCATTATCTATATGGTTTAAATCACCTGGATTATAATACGGCTTTTCTTCACTTAAAAGTGAATCTATCTTTAATTTTTCACTCTGACCGAATACTCCATGTACTCTACCTGCAGAGAGTAAACTCTCACCTTTGGTATGAGCTCCACAACCTGTTAAAAATATCTTTGCTTTTGATGTCTTTTCTATATGGGAGATATATGTGCGAACGTGCGAATCAGCTCCGTTTGTAACCGTACAAGAATTTATCACTATTGCATCAGCTTCATTTTCATTTTGTGTTACTTCATAGTCTTTAAGTGCACCAATCATAACTTGTGAGTCATAAAGATTTGTACGACAGCCAAATGTTTTAAAATAAACTTTTTTCATCTATAAAGTCACCGTCGCATCGTCTTGTTCTATTGGTGTTGTAGGTTTATTTTTTGCAGAAGCTTCCATATGAATCATTTGAGTAGGATATGCTATGGTTATATCAGGTTCATCTTTAAAAGCATCCACAATCTCCGTACTGATAACACTTCTAAGTGTCAATGTAGCATAAGCATTTGTTAGATACCAAGCTTCAATATCAACACCGTTACTCTCAATAAAAGAAAAAATTCTAGGTTCAACACTCGTATTTTTAAGACTATAATGATGTCTTAATTTGTTTAACTGTTTTCTAGTTATATCTGTATAGCCCTTGGAATACTTTTTGGTAATCTCTTTAGCTATGCTCATTGCTTTTTTATGATTTGATTCAAAAGTAATGGTTATCTTTATTCCGTCCCAAACGGTTTTTAGTGATGAGTGCGTATAGTTTGCTACCATTCTGGTAAATATATAGTTGTTCGGTACAAATATAATCCTACCTGCACGTCTATTTGCTCTAATTGATGTTAGTGTTATATCTTCTAAAATAGTCATACGCATAGGCGATATATCCATTACGTCACCGACATATTTCATCCCGTCCATATCTACCCTGATTCTATCTCCGACATGGATGCTTCCTCCAAAGACTATGACTAACCAACCAAGTATAGACATAAACCAGTCTTTCATGGCAATCGCTATACCTGCAGATGCAAAACCGAGTATTGTAACAAGATAACTTGCATTTTCTATATAGTTAAAAAAGACTATTAAAATTATAAGGGTAAAGTTACTAAAGTTAATAGCCTTGTTCGCCATATAAAAACGTTCATTATCGGTAAAATATTTTTTAACCGCAAGTTTTAATAAGAAAAAGATAAAAAACACAACAACTACTAAAATACCTATCTTAGCAAGTTTATAAACTTGATCTTGTATCTCTTTGTTTATATTTACATCTAAGACCTCTAAACGTCTCTCGTACACCTCTGCCGCTGCGGAAATTGTACCTAATGCATTTTTAAATCTGTCAAGCTGTTTTTGCTTTGTCGCAGCTTGTTCTAGGTAGTTGTTTTTTGAGTCTATCTCTCTAATGGAATTGTATATCTTGTTTTCACGCTCTAACAGTGCTATTAGCTTGGTAAGTTCTTCTTTGTTTTTCATATATGCTTCAAAATCGGTATTTACTTTTTTGATAAAAGATATACCTGCAAAAATATCAAACGGATTAGATATTTTTGGAGCTTCATCAATTTTGGGAGGAGTTATTAGTTCTGAAAACGGAGCCGAATAGTTATCTTTAAGTTGTGCAACTTGTGTGGCAATAATCTTTTCTTTAGCCTCTAGTGCTCTTAATTCTTCTTTTACCGACTGTTTACGCTGTCTTTTCTTTAAATATTTTATTCTTTCTCTAATTTCATTTAAACTCGAACGTACTTCAAGTGCAGTTAAGTATGTTTCATAACTTTTTGTCCATACCTTTTCTTTGGATATCTCTGATTCGAGTTCATTCAAGAGGGTAAAATACTGTCCGATTTTTATATTGTTGGACTCTTCAGTCTTTTTTTTATCTTCCAAATCTGCACTCTTAGAACGTTGTTCTGTTGAGTTTACTTTTTTATTTTCTGCACTAAGATTGGAAAAACTAATCAAAAAAACAAAGAAGATAATAAAAAGTTTTTTAACCATTATCTACTCCAAATTTTTCCAAGACTGAAATAAGCAATTCTTTTGAACACTCATCACTTATGACTACATCTCCGATGCCTTTTGGAATAATAAAGGTTATTTTGCTGTCAGAACTTTTTTTATCTAAAAAGAAAGCATCATAAAATTTCTGAATATCTTTAATCTCATAGTCCACCGGTAAACTATATTTTTCTAACAAAAACTTGACGGCTACAGCCTCATCATTGCTTATCAACCCCATACTGCAAGCGAGTTCATTTGCCATAACCATACCAATAGCTACAGCTTCACCGTGTAAGTACTTCTCATACTTTGTCTCATTTTCTATGACATGACCAAAAGTATGTCCATAATTTAGTGCCGCTCGAATACCGTGTTCTTTTTCATCTTTTGCAACTACTTCGGCTTTGGTTTTTACCGCTCTTGTAATAGCTTCAATTAAAGTTTGTTCATCTCGCATATCCGCATCTTGTAAAAATTCAAAAAAATCTTTATTAAAAGTAACTGCCATTTTTACAATCTCTGCAAAGCCAGCACCAAATTCACGCAAAGGCAGTGTTTTTAAAAAGTATGGATCAATATATACTGCTTTTGGCTGATGAAATGCACCAACTAAATTTTTTCCGTATTCATTGTTCATACCTGTTTTACCGCCGACACTTGCATCTACCTGGGATAAAAGAGTAGTAGGAATTTGTATAAAATCAATTCCTCTCTGATAGATACTTGCTGCAAAGCCTGTCATATCGCCTATTACACCGCCGCCAAAAGCTATAAGTAAAGACTTTCTGTTAAATCTGTTCTCAAATAATGCATTTAAAATCTTATTTATACTTTCTTGATTTTTATACTGTTCTCCATCTGGTAATGTTACGACTATTAATTCTTTTGCGGTTATTCTTTCTTTTAAATAATCTAAATGCAAGTCGGATACGGTAGTATTGGTTATAATTGCTACTTTTTTATCAAAGTGTAACTTAGGCAAAGAGTCTATTGTTATATCATATGAATTGTCTATTGTTTTTTTAAGGGGAATGTTTACCTGCATCATCTGTCCAAACGTAAAATTTAATATTTGGTAGATAATACTTAATTTTTACTAATATTTTGCTAAATCACAACTGCACGGGTATGAAAATCTGATGATAATCATCCAGTTTAAAATAAAGTTTTTCACTATCTGTAGAAAAAAGAGAATATAAACGCTTTTTTGTCAGTTTAAACGTAAAAGGTAAAATATGTATAAAATCATCTTTTTGACTTAATATTTTTATAGGATTCTCATTCTCTTTTAATACTTTTATATTTTTTGAAAATATAGTTGAAAGATTATAATAATGCTCTATAACCTGTTCTTTGTAAGCTTCATGTTCATTTTGATAATCATACAGATCTATATTAAATCCCATTTGTTCGGAAATATCATATATCGTAGTCGATATTTTTTCTAAATCTCTATTATCGCTTAATATTAATGCGGCATCCTTTACGGATGAAAAAGATTTGTTCGCCATTTTTAAAACCGGTACATGCGATTCATAAAGCATATTTCTAGTTTTGGTATGTTTAAATGTCTCTTTTGAGACAATAACGAGACCTACATGATAGTTTTGAATATCATCGAAAAAACTTATATCAAAAGGTATATTGTCATATTTTATATCTACTATTACATTTAAGTCGGCTTGTTCTTTTATATATTGCAAAGTATCTATATCATTTGGATTTATAACCCTTATGATAAGATTATGATTAAATTTTTGATGTATAAATATAGAACGGCGAACCAATTCTTTTATTGTATCTTTGCATATAATATCCATATCTATGTATAAATATATATTTGAACCAAAAGGCTCCGGAAATTGCCCAAGCTCACGTTTAATAGCACGATATACTGATTTTAAAACCGATGGTTGCCCAACAAGTAAAAGTAAATCATTTGGCTGTATCATACGTCTGCGAGAAGGCATAATAAGCTTTCTATTTCTGTATATAGCTACTATTCGCCAATCTTTTTGCTCAATAACACCGATGTGTCTATATACAAAAGAGCTTCCAAACGGAACTAATACTTCCATTATTTCACCCTCACCTATACCGACATTTTGTGCAATTACAGGAACATTTGGAAGATAATCAATTAATCTTGAAGCAACAATCTCGTTAGAATTGACCAATACCGTATCTGGATCGGTATTTTCTATACCCCAATTATCAAGTAGTATTATTCTTACTTTATTTTTTAAAGAGCGTATATTTTTAAGCGTATATTTTGCTTCATTTTCATCATTCATCAAAATAATTACTTGAACAAAATCCATCTTTAGCAGATTTGCCAATTTGTGAAGGCTTGTCGGATCAAATTCGTAAAATTTAAAACGTGCAGGATTATATTCTTCGTGTTCAACAGCTTTAGTTTCTACAACATAATATATATTTTCCGACGTATATGTTTGGATAACCCTGTCAACAAAATGTTTTCCGGTGCTACCGTCACTTATAATTAATATTTTTTTCACTTAGGCACTTATTTTTTGATGTATTATATCATCTTTATTTCATTTAATATAAACACATTAAAATAACTATACAAATAAATAGATTATTTTAGTTTTTATATTTGTCTTTTAATATTAATTTTGGAAATTTATTTGGTTTATCCATAGTATTTACTTTACATTCCTTAACTTTTATTTTTTCTTTATAGCGTACAATATATTTTTTACTTTTTATTTCTTTATCTTTGGATATTAAAAGTTTTTTATATTTTTCTAATTGTTTTTCAAGGTTTTTAATTTGTAAAGAATTTTTTCTACAGTTCTCAAGTTCCGTTCTCAGTTTAGTAATGTCATCAACAATCAATTCCATTCTTTTTATTTCATCGGAATACAAAAACATCGTAAATATGATAAATAAAAATATATATTTCATGCTAATACCTTTTTAACTTAACACCCATCTCTACATGGTTTGTATATGGAAACTGATCAAAGAGTGCCATATCAACAACTTTGTGCGTCTTAGACAAAATCTCTAAATCTCGTACCAGCGTTTCAGGATTACACGATATATAAATAATATTATCCATCCTTGTACTAAAATTACAAGAAGCCAAATCCATTCCACTTCTAGGTGGATCTACAAATATAGTATCAATATCATAGGTATTTATATCTATATGTTGCATCCTTCTAAATTCTCTTACACCATCAAGTGCCCCGACAAACTCTTCTACACTCATACGGACAAATTCAATATTTTCTATATCATTAAGTTTCATATTGCTCTTAGCTGCATTTATTGAAGACTTTGAAATTTCGGTAGCTAAAACTTTATTAAATTTTTTTGCAAAAGGTATTGTAAAGTTTCCTGCACCGCAATATAGTTCCAGCAGATCTTTATCGGTATCTTCTAAGGACGATATTGCCCACTCAATCATCTGCTCATTCACTTTTGCATTTGGTTGTGTGAAACTGTTTTCTATATAGTTAAACTTATATGTCTCATTGTTTATATTTAAACTCTCTGTTATGTAGTCTTGACCAACAATCAACTTTTGTTTTCTGCTTCTTCCTATAATATAGATGCCAAGCTCATCAGCTATCTCTTTAACTAAACTTTGCCACTCATCATCAAGTTTTCTATGATAAAGAAGAGATACTACTATTTCACCGCTTTGCGAACTTAAAAAATCTGCTCCAAAGAGTTTAAAACCGATATTTTTTTCTTGTATTTTTTTTAAAAGCTTTGGCATAAGTATTTCAATATGTATATTTACTTGTGGACATTCATCTATAAGCACTACGCCTTTATGTTCTATATGATTCATGGCATAAAAAATATCATCTTCAACATGCCATACTTTAAATTCGGCACGTGAGCGGTAGTTTTGAATTGGAGATTTAAATACCTTAATATCTCCGTTATAAAAGTTTTTAAATCTATCATAATTTATTTTTAATTTTTGATTTAGTTGTGCTTCATATCCATTTTCATATACCTTACACGCACCACATTCACCGAAGTGTTTACATTCCAATATTTTTCTCCTACTTTATAGATGCTATAAGATTACCGATAAGCAGGTTCCATCCGTCAATAAGAACAAATACGAGTATTTTAAAAGGTAGGGATATCATTACCGGTGGGAGCATCATCATACCCATAGACATAAGTATAGATGCTACAACCATATCAATAACCAAAAACGGTAAAAAAAGTAAAAAACCTATTTCAAACGCAGTTTTAAGCTCACTTATAACAAATGCAGGAATTACAACCGAGAGTGGCACATCTGCAACGCTTTTTGGGTTTTCCATCTCTCTAATTCTAAAAAAAAGAGCTAAATCTTTTTCTCTTGTATTTCTAATCATAAAGTTTTTAAATGGTAATGCTGTTTTATCAAATGCTTCTTCATAACCTATCTTTTCTTCTACATAAGGCTTTATTCCATCTTCATACGCTTTTGTACCTATTGGCTCCATTACAAAAAAAGTAAGTATCATTGCAAGCATAACTAAAAGCTGCGTAGGTGGGACTTGTTGAGTACCGAGAGCTTGACGTAAAAAACCAAATACTATAACAAACCTTGTAAAGGTTGTCATTACAAGCACCATTGACGGTGCTAAAAATAATAAAGTCAGTACTACAAGTACATTTAACGAGCTAACCAACTGCTGCGGTGTATCCGGAGAAGATAGGTTAAAATTCATCGTAGGAACGGTTATAGCCTCAGCTCCTAAAAATGAAGCCAAAGCCACTAAAAATAATAATATTCTAATCATTACTGAGCTGCAGCCTTATCAAGAACTGATTTTTTAATTTTTCCTTCGTTCTCAGCGTTTGAACCAAAGAAATGTATCTCTACACGGCGGTTTTTTGCCCTACCGTTCTTTGTTGCATTTGTAGCTTTTGGGGTAAACTCCGCGAAACCTGCTGCACTTATACGTTTTGGATCCACACCGTCTAATATCAACTCTTGAAGTACGGATATTCCTCTTGCAGATGAGAGTTCCCAGTTATCTTTAAAAGGAGAGTTTTTACTTGGTGGTACATTGTCTGTATGCCCTTGCACACTAACCTTAATACTATTTGGCATCTCTCCTATTATCAATGCTATACGTTTTAAAAACAACAGGGCATCTTCATTATAAATCGTAGCAGTTCCCGGTTTAAAAAGCAGTGATGAAGGCAGTTCAATTTTAAAGCCTTCTTGAGCTTCTTCCATAGATATGGTAGGACCGTGCCCTTTTTCCATCATTTCGTTTGCATCAATGACTGCTTGTGTAACTTTATTTACTTGTTGAGTAGTCTCTTCTTGAGTTTCAATAGGTGTAGATTCTTGGATACGTTCTCTTGAAATTTCTGTTTTAATTCCACCTTCTAAAACACTCATCGCTCCCGAGAGTGAACCTATGGCTTCTGATATTTTCTTCGCATCCATACTAGACATAGACAAGAGAAGTACAAAGAAACATAATAACAGAGACATTAAATCTCCAAATGCGGCTAACCAAGCCGGTAAACATGTTTCACATTCCGGACATTTTTTTCTAGCCATTATTAGATACTGCTCTCTCTGTGTTCAGGCGGAAGATATGCAAGTAGTTTTGCTTCAAGATCTCTTGGTGCATCTCCGTCTTGTATAGACATAATTCCCGTCAGTACTATCTCTTTTATTAGCATTTCATCATCATTTCTAATATTTAAAATATTTGCCACGGGTGCTCCAAGAACGTTCCCGATTATAGCACCGTACATAGTTGTAAGTAAGGCAACTGCCATAGAAGGCCCGATTGCCGATGGGTCAGCCATATTTAAAAGCATGGCAACCAGACCGATAAGTGTACCTATCATACCAAAAGCTCCTGCAATACCTGCCCAAGTCGAAAAAATTGAAGAATGAGATTTATGACGGGTACTTGTTTGTTCCATATCTATCTCTAAAAGATTGCGGATAGTATCAGGCTCACTCCCGTCAATTGCCATTGAGAGACCCTTTCTAAGGAATTCGTTTTCTTCATTGTTTGCATCACCCTCTAATGCCAAGAGACCGTCTTTTCTTGCCTTTGAAGAATATGCTACAAGTTTTTTTATAAGTTCAGAAACATCCTCTTCAGGTGGCTTTATAGCAATCATAAATACTTTGATAAACTTCTTCATTTGTATAGGTTTAAAAGCAATCATCAAGGCACCCATTGAACCACCAATAACGATTAATACAGACGGAATATCGATATATGCACCGATACCGACACCCATCGCCATCGCACCTGCAAGAAGTGCGAGAATTAACACTAAACCAATGACCGTACCTAAATCCATATAATAGCCTCTATGAAAAATAATTGTCTTATAATACCACTTTACTTTAAAATTATCTCTTAAATGATAAAATTCTATCAACAAAAAAGATATAAAGAAGTTTTAAATGAATAAAAACAACATAAGTATAGTAATCCTTGCAGCAGGTCAAGGTAGTCGCATGAAGTCTAATAAAGCAAAGGTTTTACACAGTATTTGCGGTAAGCCAATGCTTTATCATATTATAAAGGCTTCAAAAGAACTAAGCGATGATATATCTGTTGTTATAGCACATCAAAAAGAAAAGGTTCAAGAAGAGATGCAGAACTACTTTGATGACATAAATTTTGTTATTCAAGATGCAGATAACTTTCCGGGAACCGGCGGTGCAATGAAAAACATAAAACCAAAGTATGAAAGAGTTTTAGTATTAAACGGTGATATGCCACTAATAGATGCCTCTTCATTACAAGGTTTTATAGATACGGATGCAGATATCATCATGTCTATTTTTGATCTGCAAAATCCTGATGGTTACGGACGTGTTAAAATTCAAAACAACCAAGTTCAATATATAGTCGAACAAAAAGACGCATCCGAAGATGAATTAAAAATCTCAACCGTAAATGCAGGTGTTTATGCTTTTTCTAAAGCTGTTATTGAAAAATACATTCCACTTTTGAGTAACGACAATGCACAAAAAGAATACTACCTGACTGATGTTATATCAATGGCTAAAGATGACAATCTTGACATTAAACCTTTACTTGTTGATGAAGAATACTTTAAAGGTGTCAATTCAAAAAAAGACTTAAGTGATTCAGAAGTTATTATGCAAGATAGAATAAAATTACACTGGATGAGAGAAGGTGTAATTATGCAACTTCCATCAACAACTTATATAGAAGAAAGTGTCAAATTTATTGGTGAATGTATAATTGAAAACGGATGTCGTATCACAGGTGACACACTTATACAAAATTCGCATATAAAATCAGGCTCAGTCATAGAAGATTCTATTGTTAAAAATTCAGATGTAGGACCACTTGCACACCTTCGTCCTGCTTCGAATATAGAGGATACACATATAGGTAACTTTGTAGAAGTTAAAAAAAGTACACTAAGAGGTGTAAAAGCCGGACATTTGAGTTATCTTGGAGATGCAGAGATAGATGAAGGTACAAACATAGGTGCAGGGACAATTACATGTAACTACGACGGTATAAACAAATACAAAACTATAATTGGTAAAAATGTATTTATAGGGAGTGACAGCCAACTTGTAGCACCTGTAACAATAGAAGATGACGTAATGATAGCGGCGGGGACAACTGTTACAAGCCAGAAAATAGAAAAAGGTGTTCTAGCAATAAGTAGAACAAAACTGAGAATTGTAAAAGATTTTTACTATACATTTTTCGGCAAAAAATAAGGTTTTAAAATGCTAATACCAACAAATTTACTTAAAGACAAAAAAATACTTTTAGGTGTAACAGGCTCTATCGCAATCTACAAATCACTTGAGCTTATAAGACTACTAACAAAAGCAGGTGCCGAAGTTAGAGTTGTTATGACTCAGAGTGCGAAAAAATTCATAACGCCGCTAACTTTTGAAACATTAACATCAAATAAAGTTCTGGACGATACTAATGAAGATTGGAGCAATGACTTCAACCATATAAAAATCGGAGAATGGGCAGACTTATTTGTTATAGCTCCTGCATCCGCAAATACGATTGCAAAACTTGCGAATGCAATAGCGGATAATATGCTACTTCAATGTGCCCTTGCCTATGAAGATAAAAAACTTTTAGCTCCTTCTGCAAATACAAATATGTTATATAACCCTATAACACAAGCTAATCTAAAAATGTTAGCACTGGCAAATTATGAACTGATAGATACACAAACAAAAGAGTTAGCTTGTAAAACTGAAGGAAATGGCGCTATGGCTGAGCCTTTAGAGATATTTTGGCAAATAGCAAAAGCGCTTATGAGTGATGAATTTTGGAGTGACAGACGTGTCATAGTTACCGGTGGCGGTACAGTTGAGAAAATTGACGATGTTAGATATATTTCAAATTTCTCAAGCGGCAAGATGGCTTCGGCACTTGCGATTGCACTTTACTGTAAAGGTGCGGACGTAAACCTTATATCTACTAGAAGAGAAAATGACTTACCTTTAGATATACATACAATAGACGTTGATGACACGCATGAAATGTTGGAATATCTAACCGATTCTATAAGAATTGCCAAAAAAGGAAAACTATCTAAACCTTCACTTATGAATTCAGAGCAGATTCAACTAATACAAAAAAAACCCTATCTTTTTATGGCAGCTGCAATTAGTGACTATATACCTAAGTTTGCGCAAGAAGGAAAACTCAAAAAAGCTACACTTGGCGAAGAGTGGGATCTGAAATTAACACAAAACGTTGACGTGCTTGATTTAATAGATAAAACAGATATAACTACAATCGGTTTTAAAGCCGAGATGGATGCACAAAATGCACATAAAAATGCAACAAATATGCTTGACAAGAAAGAACTTGATGCAGTATGTTTAAATATCTTAAAAGACAGCAGCAGTTTCGGAAGCGATACAAACAAAGTCGAATTTATAAAAGCCGATAAGATTGAGTCCATAGCAGATGCAGACAAACTAAGTGTAGCTTACGAAATTCTTGAACACGCAAAAGATATATAAAAAAGATATAATACAAAAATGAATCAAGCAAAACATATAGCTATTATTATGGACGGGAACGGCAGATGGGCTGAGCTCAAAGGCAAAAAAAGAGTTAAAGGTCATGAAGCAGGTGCAGAAGTCGTACGTGAAATCACGGAATTTTGTGCAGTTCATAAAGATATCGAACGCTTAACTCTATATGCCTTCTCAACCGAGAATTGGAAACGTCCCCGTTTAGAAGTAGAATTTTTAATGAAACTTCTTGAAAAGTATTTAAAAAGTGAGCTTGATACTTATTTAAAAAACAATATTAGATTTGAACCTATTGGAGATATAAGAGCTTTTTCAAAACCTCTTCAAAAAACCATAAAAGAGGTTAAGGAAAAAACTGCCCACTGTGACGGACTTGTTCAATCTTTGGCTCTAAACTACGGTGCAAAAGATGAGCTTTTACGTGCCGTAAACAAGATTAAAGATTCTCAAAACGATATAACAGAGGAGATGCTCTCAAATGCACTCGATTGTAAACACGATGTTGACTTACTTATTCGTACAGGCGGTGACCATAGGTTGTCTAATTATCTTTTATGGCAGGCTGCATATGCAGAATTTTTCTTTAGAGACATTTTATGGCCTGACTTTTCTGCTAAAGAGCTTGAAAAGATTATAAAAGAGTTTAAAAAAATAGAACGCCGTTTTGGAGGGCTTAAATGATTGAGATGATTTTAGCATTTGTATTTGGAATAGTTTTTGGATCTTTTTTAAATGTAGTAATACTTAGAATTCCAAATGATGAAAGTATTGTTTTTATATCGTCTCATTGTTATTCATGCAACAACAAATTAAAACCTTGGCATAACATACCTATTTTCTCATGGATATTTTTAAGAGGAAAATGTGCATATTGCCAAGCCAATATATCTAAACAATACCCTATCATAGAGTTTATATCCGGTATTTTATTTGCTGTTTTAGTTCAAAAGTATAGTTTTTCAGTACCTATAATATTTATATACTTAAGTTTTTCAATGCTTTTGGTCCTTGCCATGATAGATTTTAAATATAAAATGATTCCCGACTCAATTAATCTTTTAGCTATAGTTTTTGCTATTTTAGGTGCGTGGAATATGGAAGGGTTTATAAATAACTTTCAAAATGCTCTATTATTTGCAGGCGGATTTACACTCTTAAGATTTTCACTCTCTTATATACTAACTTCATCTGCACATAGAGTTGCTAACAAAACTTTAACACCTTGGACCAAACACTATCAAAGATACCCTTACATAGAGGCTATGGGTGAAGGCGATATTATGGTAGCAGCTACAATGGGCGCTCTTTTGGGAACTCATCTTACATTAGTAGCGATATTTTTATCTGCTGTTTTAGCACTACCCGTTATGGTGGCAGTTCACAATAAAAGTGCAGAAGAACAACGTGTACCGTTTGTGCCGTTTTTAGCCCTTGCTACTTTTATTGTTTATATTTTTGATACACCTATTAAAAGTTTTATAGAGGCAAATTACTAGAGAATGAAAATATTACAAAAATATATTATAAACAATTTATCCGTACTTTTTTTATCTGTTTTTTTACCGCTTTTTTCAATAGCTTCAGTTATATTTTTAATTAAGTTAGCTACATATACGGCTGTTGTTCAACTTTCAATCTGGGAGATGACAAAAATGTATATTTTTGTACTCCCAGATGTATTTTTCTTTACTCTGCCTTTTTCATTTTTTATAGCTGCGACACTAACACTGTTTAAGCTATCAAACGACAATGAAATAATTGTATTGTTTTCTCTTGGTATCCATCCAAATTTTATTATAAAAACATTATTAAAACCGGCTGCCCTATTGGCTGTACTGCTCTTTTTAAACTTTTTTGTACTATATCCGCATGCAAAAACACTCTCTAAAAACTTTATTGCATATAAAAAGTCCCAAGCAAAATTCAACCTATCAGCTTCTGAATTTGGACATAAATTCGGCCCTTGGTTACTGTATATAGGAAAAGACAATCCGGACGATACTTTTGAAGATGTGTTTTTATTCAAAAAAAATAAACAAGATAATGAAGAGGTGCTGATAAGTGCAAAAAAAGCTAAAATTATCAATGAAACAAGTCTTTTAAGATTAAAGCTAACAAACGGCGAAGGCTATAGTTATTCTAAAGATAAATTTTCACAAATAAATTTTGACACCATGTATATAAACAGTTCTTTGACAACCGATTTAGTAAAATATGAAACACCATTGGAATATTGGCAGTCGGACTTTGATATCGGTAGAAAATATAAAACATTTATTACCGATACACTAATGAGTTTATTTCCGATGATGTCGCTATTTCTTGCTGCAAGTATTGGTATAGTACACGTTAGACATAACAAAGGAAAGGCATATCTTTATATGTTTCTTGGGATCATTGTTTTCTATGAATCCATACAATTGTTATGGGTACCGTTGTTTTTTTATGCTATCCCTACTATTGCTATAGTATGGTTGATAGGTACGTATATGATATATCGCAAAACTATTGTCGCCAAGTTTTAGTATGAGAGCCCTTATAACCTGTTCTTACAACGGTACCCACTTTTTGGGTTCACAAACCCAAACCGAAACAAAAAACACTATATTTGGACAGATTGAATATATATTTAATGAGTTAAATATTACTTCAAAGCCACAGCCTAGCGGGAGAACAGACAAGGGAGTCCATGCAAGCGGTCAAACTTTTCATATAGACTTGCCTGAATTTTGGAATGATTTAAAAAAACTAAAACGTATTTTAAACGAGATGCTTCCAAATTCTATAAAAATTTTATCCATTAAAGAGGTAGATGCTGAATTTCATGCAAGATACTCTGCAAAATCAAGGGTTTATCGCTATCTTATTAAAACAAATGAATCCAATCCTTTTGAAGATGATTTTATAAGTTTCTATACAGATGCAGATTTTAAAAGCATCCAAAAAAATATATCTCTTTTTATAGGTGAACATGATTTTAGGGAGTTTATGAAAACAGGAAGTGAAATAAACTCTACCACTAGAGAGATATATAAAGCTTACGCATATAAAAAAGATGATCTAATTGTTTTAAACTTTGAAGCAAACGGTTTTTTAAGAAGTCAAATACGTTTAATGGTAGGTGCGCTTTTAAACCTAGATGCAACTCAAATAAAAGAACAGTTAGATTGTAAAAAACAATATAAAATCAAACCTGCAACTCCAAATGGACTCTATCTAGCTAAAATAAAGTATTAAAACTCTCCTTAACATTAAGTTAATGTGCATATAATATTATTTTACAACACAGGGGGTTATAAATGATTGCCAATGAACATGTAAATAAAACCTATAAAATGGGTGAAGTTGATTTAAAAGTCATAAAAGATTTAAACTTGACTATAGAACATGGAGAATTTGTCGCCATAGTCGGACCAAGCGGTAGCGGAAAAAGTACGGTACTTAATCTTATCGGCTGTTTAGATAAACCTACCGATGGAAAAATAACCATAGAGGGTATTGACGTTACTGTATTAAACAGGACAGATTTAGCAAACTTTAGAGGCCAAAATATTGGTTTTATCTTTCAAAGCTTTAACCTTATCCCCGTACTTAGTGTTTATGAAAATATAGAGTATCCACTTATTATGATTCAAAATCTGCCAAAAGACGAACGTCACAAACGAATAATGAAACTTCTTGAAGATGTTGATATGCTTGACCAAAAAGATAAATTCCCCGATCAACTCTCAGGTGGTCAGCGTCAGCGTGTAGCTATTGCGAGGGCTCTCGTAACAAACCCGAAAATAGTTTTTGCGGATGAGCCTACGGCAAACTTAGATACCGACACCTCAAATCAAATCATAACACTTATGCGAAATATTCAAAAAGAGTTTAATACAACCTTTATATTTGCAACACATGACGAAAAGATAGTAACTGCAGTAGATAGAATCATAACACTTGTAGATGGTGTTATAACAGATGACAAAAGGGTTGCATCATGAAAAATATCATAAAAATGTCTTTTAGAAATTTACTCAGAAGTGGGAGAAGAACATTACTTACAGCCAGTTTAATAACCATAGGTGTTATGTTTGTGTTGATATATGCGGCACTCTCAGGTAGCTTTAAATCATACATGATCTCTCAAGTAACGGACTCGATGCTTGGACATATCCAAATCCACAAAAAAGGCTATATTGCATCTGTAGATAACCTGCCTTTAGATAAAAACCTAAATGAAAAACAAATAGATAAAATCAAAGAGTTTTTAGATACCAGCGAGCTTATAGAATCTTATACATTTAGGTTAAAACTAAGTGCAATGTTTTCAAACTATGTAGCATCTACGGGTATAAGACTAAATGGCATCGATCCTGAAAACGAAACTAAGACGCTACCTCTGTTTAAATCAAGAGTCGATGCTAAAGAGAATACTCTATTAAAAGAAGGAAACATTTTAGTTCCAGAGCTTATAACAAAAGGTATGAAAGTCAAAAAAGGCGATACGATAGTACTTGTAGCTACAAATCAAAAAGGCTCGGTAAACGGGCTCAACTTTAAAGTAACAGGAAGTATAGAGCCTATTTCGGGTCCCGGTGGAAGAGACGGCTACATACATATAAACGATGTTAAAAAACTTCTTCGTCTAAAAAAAGTAGAAGTAAGCGAAGTAGTTATCCGTTTAAAAGATGTAAAAAATCTTGAAAAAATGATGCTTTATCTAAAACCGCTAACAAAAATGAAAAACAAAAATGATAAGCCTGTTTTTGAGATACATAGTTGGAAAAAGCTAACTCCTTTTTATAACATAGTCAAGATGCTTGATATTATGGACATATCTATTAAAATCATTTTAATATCCATAGTACTTATATCTGTTTTAAACGTGATGATCATGAGCGTTTATGAGCGTATTAAAGAGATTGGTACGATTGCGGCTATGGGTACTACTCCAAGTACCATTACAAAACTTTTTTTGGCTGAGGGTTTGATGCTAGGAGTATTTGGAACAATCCTTGGAACTATACTATCGTATATTTTTGTTTTTATTATAAACACGGTCGGAATAACTTTCTCTTTTGGTCGCCAAAGTGACTTAATACTAAATCCGACCCTTCAAACAAATGAGGTTTTAATTGTAGGGATAATAGTCATTATTATCTCTCTTGTTGCATCTATATCGCCGGCTAGAAAAGCTGCAAAACTAAACCCCGTAGATGCACTAAGACAAAACTAGGAGAATATTATGAAGTATTTAATTATATTATTGGCATCAGTTATCTCGGTATTTTCTTCAGATATATTAGAAAAAATAGACAGAAATCTCACGCCTGTTTCAGCGCAGATGTATAAGAAACTTATAAATATTGAACCGGACGGTGCAAAAAAAGAGTTTATACTTTTTCAGGCAAAAAAAGACAAAGAAAAAATGGTCTCGCTATTTTTGTCACCCGACAGTGAAAAAGGTCGTTCAACCCTTCGTTTGGGTGACAATATGTGGCTATATATTCCAAATGTGGGTCGCCCTATCCGCATTACATCGATGCAGTCGGTAGTTGGGGGTGTATTTAATAACGCAGATATTATGAGGCTTGACTTTTCAACTGAGTACAATGTAGAAAAACAAGAAGAAAAAAAAGAGTATCTTTTACTTACGCTAAAAGCAAAAAACGATACTGTCTCTTATGACAAACTTATCATGCAAGTAGATAAAAAAAGTATGACACCGCTTCAAATAGAGTGTTATACTTCAACAAAGCTGCTTATAAAAACGCTTTATTATAAAAAGTTAAAAGATTTTGGGGACAACATAGTAAGACCGTCAGTAATTGAGACAGAATCACCTATGTATAAGGGGTATAAATCTATAATGATTTACGGGAAGATTTTACCTAAAAAGTTTCCGGACGAGGCTTTTACGCTTGATAATCTATCTAAAGCATCAAATCTAAGAAGATAAGCAAAGAATGTTAAAACTCTTTATCGTCTTTTTATCTGTCGCTTTACTTATGGGTAATGAATATGATTTTGATATATCCGACGTTAAGCCCAAAAAATACGAGTACGGTGGATATCTAAGAGTTGACGACAGACTTCAAAAACTAGACAAAGGCGATGATAAATATCAAAACTACATTCATACAGAAGCTCTTTTTGATTTTTCATATTTTTATGAACAACTGACGTTTGAGAGTTCCGTAATCTATACGCGTGATTATATAAACAATAAACAAAACGAAGATGATTTAGTAGTAAACGAACTCTATTTTGAAGCAAAACTAGATACATACAACTCATTTTTGGCAGGTAAAAAAAGTCTAAAATGGGGAAAAGGTTACTTTTTCAACCCCGTCGCATTTTTTGACAGAGAAAAAGACCCGTCTCAGCCTACACAAGTTAGAGAAGGATATAGCATTTTAAAATACAGCTATAACAAAAGCTTTATAGGGGATTTAAAAAACCTTAGTTTTGATTTTGTATATCTGCCATCAAGTAATGCTATAAATCAAGACTTTGACAAAAATTCAAACAATTTAGCAACTCGTTTATACCTGCTTTATTTTGATACGGATATAGATTTTATATACAACTATTCAAATAAAAAAGATGACAAAATCGGTATAGATTTTTCTAAAAACCTTCAAACAAATTTTGAAATACACGGCGAATATGCCAAAGTTATAAACGCAGACGAAGCATATCTTGTTGGCTTACGATATTTGACCGATTATGAGTTGACTGTTATAAGTGAGTATTTAAACGATGAGGATGATTACTTCGTAACACAGCTGACACAAAAAGAGCCATACAACATACTCTACTTTAGCATCTATGCCAAAAACTATACAAACTTAGACGATGATTCTATGCAAAATAAAATCGGAATAAGTTACAGTTTTAAAAATAATATAGATGCGGATATATCATACAATAAAAACAGCGGTAATGATTTAAGCGAATTTGGTTCTAAACCGGTAAGCGACTTTGTATGGCTACAAATCAAATGGAACTACTAAATTTTAAGTTAAATCACACTATTATACCCTTATGAAGATTGTTCACTTTAGCGACACCCACTTGGGTTTTAACGACTTAGATATTTTAAATGAAAAAAACATAAACCAAAGAGAAGCAGATTTTTACGATGCCTTTTCTCAGGTTCTTGAGCAAATAAAAACCATAAAACCTGACTATATAATCCACACAGGCGATCTGTTTCACAGAGCGAGTCCAAGTAACCGCGCTATAACTTTTGCACTTGAGAAGTTTAAAATAATAGATGAGTTAAATATTCCTTTCATTTTGATAGCAGGAAACCACTCTACCCCTAGAACAAATCTAAGTTCACCTATACTCAAAATTTTTAACAGTTTTAAAAACATACACGTATCGTACAATCAGGTGTATAAAAAAATAGAGTTTAAAGACGTAGCATTTCACACCCTGCCCCATATGAACGACGACACAAAGGCACTTTCACAAATAGAGCTTTGTGAAAAAAGCATAGATGAAAACAAAAAGAACATCATGATGATGCACTGCTCCGTTGGAGCACACTACCTGATGCAAGAATTTGGCGAGTGGGTGTACCCAAAAGATAAAGAGTATATATTTGCTAAAATGGATTATGTAGCACTCGGGCACTGGCACGGTTTTGGACAAGTGGGAAAACATGAAAACGTTTACTACAGCGGTTCAACCGAACGTACAAGCCTAAACGATAAACGAAACTCTAAAGGTTTTATAGAACTTACACTAGAAGATAAAGCATCACTGTTTGGCTCACTGGATGTCGAGTACAAAGAGATAGATATACGCCCTATTATTACTAAAGAGATAGACTGTGAAGATTATGAGAACTCTTTAGCATCCATAGATGTGTCTGATACTACAGATGCAATAGTAGAAGTAAAACTAAAAAACCTTACCCCGATGCAATCTATTGAGATTCAAAATTCAGATATAAAAGAGCACATTAAAGATGCCATGAGCGTAAATATAAAAAGAGAGTTTAAACACGCAACAAATGAAAGTGATGTCAGTGAAGTAGAAGCTATGAGTCTTGAAGAGTTTTTTTTAGAACATATAAAAGAAGATGCAAAAGAGCAAGAGTATGACAGACTAAAAAATAAAATCCAAGAACTTTTTGCTTCATACGAAGAGGTGCAAGATGATACTAACTAAGTTGCATCTTGAAAACTTTAAAAAATACACTTCATATGATATAGAGTTCGGTGAGGGGCTTATCGGTATCATTGGAAAAAACGGAAGCGGAAAATCTACCATATTTGAGGCGATACTTTTTGCCCTGTTTGGAGAAGCTAAAAAACGGGGAAATAAAGACCTGCTAAGAAATGCAGGAGCTTCTGCTAAAGATGCGGTAGTAGTCGAGCTTGAGTTTGAGTTTGAAGATGCACTCTATAAAGTTATCCGTGAGTTTCGCGGAAAAGCCATGAGTGCAAATGCCAAGCTTTTAAAAAACGGCGAAGTTACGACTACGGGTGCAAAAGAGGTAACTACTGCCATAACAAAACTTACAGGGATGGGTAAGGATGCATTTATGCATACACTTTTTGCATCACAAAAAGAGCTTGCAAGTCTGAGTACACTCAAAAATGAAGAGCGTAAAAAGATGATACGCCGTCTTTTAGGACTGGAGAAAATAGATTTTGTAGAAAAAGAGCTAGTCGAGAAAAGCCGTGAGTTAGGACGTGAGATAAAAGCTTTTGCGGAGGTGCTTTTAAGCGATGAAGATATAAAAGCAAAACAGGAACTTATAAAACAAAACAAAGAGAAAAAACACCTGCTTGTAAAAGATGAACAAAACAAAACTAAAGAGCTTATCTCTCTAAAAGACAAAGAGTCAGTCATAAAAAAAGAGCTTGATGTTTTTGTAAAGACAAAAGAGCTAAAACAAAAGCTTTATGCGGGACTTGAACTAATATCAAGCAATAAAAGCATAGAGCTTATAAACCAAGCAAAACTCATAGCCGAGAACTATGAACTAGAACACAAACAAGAGGAACTAAACTCTTTGGCAAATGTAAAAAAAGAGTACCTTGGTCTGCAAGAAGATTTGAAAAAACAAGAGGGTTTAAAAGAGAAGCATCTAAAACGTGAAGGACTTCAAAAAGAGCAAGTCCAACTAAGGGAACGCTACAGCCAAGCCAAAGCTGATATTCATAAACTTGAAAAAGAGTGTGAGCTCCACGAGCAGTACAGCTTCGATGCAAAGAACCTCGAACAAGACCTCTCTATCCGACAAGACGGCATTGAAGCAAAGCATACTATAGAGCAAGAGATACTTATTGAGCGAGCATCAGAGCAGAGAATCATAGATGAGACAAATGCTAAAATACAAAGTTTGGAAGAGCTTGGAAGTGAATCTGAATGTCCGACATGTACAAGACCACTTTTAGAGGAGTACGACAAGGTAATAAACTCACTAAACTCCATAGTGCAAGGTACACACCAAAAAAAGATAGATGAGTACAATACTCAGCTCAAAAATGTACAAGAGCAAAAAGCAAAACTAATCGAGCAAAGAAAAGTAAAAGAAAAAGAGTTCCAAGAACTGAGTAAAAACCTAAACATCATAACAAGCAAACTTCAAGATTTGCAAAAAGCAAAAGAGCACTTTAAAGAGATAGAACTTAAAGGGCTGAAAAACAAAGATGAACTAAAAGAGCTTGAAGTCTTTAAGTACGATGCTTCTGTGCATGAAAAGTTACAAAAAAACAATGATGTGCTGACACCAAAGTACAAACATATACTTTCTCTGGAGACTGAGCTAAAAAGACATAAAGCGGTTAAAATAGATTTGGCAAAAGTAAATGAAAATATAGAAAAACTAACTAAAGAACATCAAGAAAAAGAGCTAGAGTTTCAAAAAGTAGTTTACGATGAGAATGCACACAAACAAAAAGTCGTACAACATGAACAGGCTTTAAAAAGTGTTGAAGAGCAAACGGAAACTATACATGATATAAAAGTAGAAGTTACACGTATAGATGGAGATGTAAAAAATACTCAAAGCTCACTTGATAACAACGAAGAACAACTTAAAAAAGTACAAACAAAAAAAGACGACTTGCAGGATTATGAAAAAATAAAAACGAGCCTTGCAGAGTTTAAAACACGTCTTAACTCCAAGGTAGCACCACGCATCTCTACAATAGCATCCGATATGTACTCACGCATAACAAAAGGTAAATACCAACACATAGAAGTAAGCAACGACTTTGACTTTTTCATCTACGATGAGGGCAAAAAGTACCCAATAGAGCGCTTTAGCGGAGGGGAAATAGACCTTGCCAACTTGGTACTTCGCATAGCAATAAGTAAAACACTTACCGAGTTAAGCGGTGCAAGTTCCATAGGATTTTTAGCGTTTGATGAAGTGTTTGGAAGCCAAGACGAGAGCCGTCGCATGGAGATATTAGAAGCATTTCACACCATAAAAGAACAATACAGACAGATATTTCTAATAAGTCATGAGATGGAGATAAAAGAGATGTTTGAGCGGCTTGTGGAGTTGTAGATATAAAAAACACGCGGATGGCTTTTTGATTGCTCATTTTAAACGTTATATGGAAAAATAAAACTGGAGTTTAAATGAAAAAAATATTATTAGTACTCGTTATGAGTCTTGAATTATTTGCTGGAACACTAATGTGTGGTTCTGGAACTGTAATTAGATTACTTAGTGATGACAACAAAGGTAGTCGGCATCAAAGATTTATAATAAAAGAACCATCCGGAAGAACATTATTAATTGCTCATAATATTGATTTAGCACCAAAAATTCATTCACTTCAAAAAGGTGATTTAATAGATTTTTGTGGTGAGTACGAAAACAATGCAAAAGGTGGTGTTGTTCATTGGACACATCATGACCCGCAAAAACGTCATAGTGATGGTTGGTTGGAATATAATGGTAAAAGGTATCAATAGTACTTACATCTATTTATGTAACTAAATTTCTATTTTTTTCTAACTTTAAACAAACAAAGTGATACTAACAATAGAAATACAAGAGATATTTAAGAGTGTATGGAGTTTTAAAAAAATATACAAAATCAGCAAAAACATGACATTTTTAATAATTTAATCGTCAATATTTTTATATGTTCATATATTTGAATATATTCGGCTATTTTGTATATAATATTCTTTGAATAAATAGTTAATCTATAAAAACCACTCAACACAAAGGATTAAAAATGTCAAAAAAAGAAATAAAAAGTGGAAGCATATGGAATATAAAAATTTATCTAAAATCTGGTTTGATTATAGATATAACAAATCATAAAGAAGATAAAAATAAATATAAGGAAAAGCTACTAAAGGAATACGAAAAGTACAATAAAAACAATAAGCAATCTGTCTATAAATTTTCTTTTGATAGAAATAAATTAAGTGCTGCTCAGGATGACCATAAATTGATAATAAACTTCAATAATGTGGAATCAATTGTTGCTATTGGTACGGATTAGTAGTATTAACTAAACCAAAAACATCCATTTAGCAGATACAACTATTAAAACACCTAGAACAATTACCAGCTTATGAAAGTGGTTTTCCATGAAGTTGCTTTTTTTGCCTTTTGTTAGTTTTACATATAGGTTTGAGAGTACGCCTGCAGCTATAACTAAGACCAAGGCTATTTTAAACATTAGGATTTTTTGAAGATCCGTCTCAAAAAAACCTGCATCTGAGTTGATGTATCTTGACATCATCATTCCGCCTGTAAGGATTAAAAACAAAAGAGTCAGCGGAAAAATTTTAAAGCTTCTTTTTCCTAGTGTTTGGTTTATCTCTTGCTGTGTTTCTTTAGAGAACTTACCTTTAAGTGTAGATATAACTGCCAAATCACTAAATACATACCCCAAAAACATAATCGCCAAAATCAAATGAATAATATGAGCATACGGATAAACTGCTTCCATAAATCTCTCCTGTTAAAAAATTGCAGTGATTATACATAAATAGTATAAATTTCATATACTCACTTGAAAGTTTTGATACAATATTGTTCAAAGAGGTATCTATGAACAACATCGATAAAATTCTTCATAAAGACGAATCCGTACTTGCAAAAGCAGATATATCAATCACTTTTTACACTTCTATAGCCTTGTTGTACCTACTGGGATTTGCACTTCTTTTTATAGGTTACGAGTATGAAATAGGCGTTATCGGTGCAGTTTTGGTTATACGTACTTTTTTTGTTAATATGCAAGAGATAAAAGAGAAAAAATCATACCACTGCCTGCTAACTGAGAAAAGACTTATCATACTAAAGGGTCATAAGGTAAAAGAGATTTTTCCCATAAACCTAGAAGATATCAGAAGCATATATATAAAACCTATCAACCAAACCCTAAAAGATATTATAGACATAGGAACTTTAGAGGTGGTAACTACTTCGGGCGGTCGTTACGTGATTAGAAATATAAAAAGACCATACCTATACCATAAAGCTATAATCGGCGATATAGTAAGTGCTACACATTATTCAAATAAATACAAAAAAAATCTAAAATAAAATATTAGTTATTATAATTATAAGTCGTTTAATTTAATAAATATTACAATGGTAGATATATTAAAAAATACAAGGAGTAAGTTATGAGTAATGTTACTATAACAATCTTTTTACTGTTCGTCGTATTTTGGGTTTATACTATTTTTTCTATATTAAGAAGTGAATTTGTCGATAAAAAAGCAAAAGTTTTTTGGACTATCGGAGTTATATTTGTTCCTTTTTTAGCATTTTTTTATATCTTTATGAAAAAAAACTTACTTAGATAAGGGGTTTAAAATGTGTGATGAAGCGATTGTAGCTTTTAACAAACCAAAAGGTGAAACTCTTGAAGCCGGAAAAGAATACCTTATTTGCCAATGTGGAAGAAGTAAAGACGGTGTATTTTGCGACGGAAGTCACGAAGTAACAAAATGCCTGCCGAAAAAGCTCGTGGTTGAAAAAACTAAACCATATCTTATATGTAGATGCAAAGCAAGTAAAAACTTTCCTTTTTGTGATGGTACTCATAGTTTTTATAGCGATAGCGACATAGGTAAAAAAGTTTAATCATTGGTACGCTTATTGCTGTCATAAACCTAAACAACCAAGGTTTATGAGTGCTTTTAAAATTTATAATAGCTACACTTCTTTCATCAACTTTTCTACAACTTTTTGCTTACGACTTAGAAGAAATCAAAAAAGATTTTTATGAAAAAGTTATTTTAAAATCAAATATTCAAGACAGAGATAAAAAGTTTAAACTAAGCGAGTCTTATTTTGAAAATGCAAAAGAATATTTGCTTATGGAACAAGACAAATTCACATACACACAGTTCGTTTCACTTATAGATTTATCAAAGCAAGTACTTATTTTAACAGTATGGGATGAATGTGAAAGAGATTTTTTCCCTATAGGATTTGACTTTATATCAAGCGGTGATATAGACAGAGAGATAGAAACTAAAAAAGGTGAAGACCACTATATAAAAAGTCCGGTAGGACTGTTTGATATAAAAAGCGGTTGGCGATCCGATGGAAAATTTTTAGAAGACAATATAACAAGACCATATGGAGAAAAAGGAAGATTTGTATTTTATTTCGGAAAACAAAACAGTGTTAGATACAACTCATTTGATAAAGACGGAAATAAAATAAAAGACAAAAAAAAGTGGAAACTAATAAAAAGCAAACTAAACTTTGCCATGCATGCACACAGCGGTACGCAAACCTTTGGCAGAGTACAATCTCACGGATGCATAAGGATGAGTGAAAATCTAAATAGATTTTTGGATAACAACTTCGTTTTTTTTGCACACCTTTTAAATGGTACAGAGTGGTTACATCCATATGAACCAGAACCGCAAAATCCAAAAAACCATGAGTTAGCAGGTAAATACGTTTTAGTTATAGATAGTGTTTTTTAGCACTTGTTACTTTTTTGATGTAGTCTCTTGTTTCTTTATAGGGTAGTTTTTGTCTTAAGTGCTTGTAGAGTGCATCCGGAGATAGTCTGTTTATTTTAGATACTGCAATATCTTTATTTTTATGAAAACTTCTAAGAACATTACCGCTTCCGGTATTATATGCTGCAATAACACACAGCTCACGATTTTCAGGATTTTTCACATCAGACAAATAACGGTTAAAAAGTATGTGTACATATGCACTGCCCATCTCTATATTGTTTCTTGCATCAAAAAGATAGTTTCTAGTGGGTTGACCCGGACGTTGTGTTAAAAACTCCCAGGCATCTCGTCCTGCTGAATGTGGTACTACCTGCATCAGACCATAAGCAGGTATGGCACTTGTCGCGAACTGGTTAAAATGGCTTTCTGTTTCAATAAGAGCAAAAATCAAAGCAGGTTCAAGTCCGAATCGTTTTGCTTGTTTTTTTACTATGGATGCATAATTTAGCTCAGAACTATTTGAGTAGTTATCTTGCTTCATTTTAAAAGTAACATAGTAACGCTTTTTTACTCCTGTACTTGTTTTTATCGCGTCCTTTTTTAATCCAGTGTCTATAAGATGCTGTGCATATCTGTTTGCCCTCCAAACCCAGCGAATTGGCTCACCGTCATGATCTTTGACCCTGTTAAATAAAAAAGGCTCACCTACATGAATAGTATGCCTGCTTGAGAACAAGTCAACTGTTTCTGGATTTTGAGTGTTTAAGAGTGTGCTTGCAATAACTTCTTTTAAAGTTCTTAACGGATTAGCCGTATCCGTCGTTTCTACACGTATTACACCGTTTTGGAAGTTGATAATTGTACGTGCTTTAAAGTCTTTTGCATATTTTACGTAGTTAAATTTATCTGCAACTTGAGCTTTTTCTCCCCAATACGGTGCTGCTTTTTTTCTAACGTAACTCACTTGTTTTTTATAATATACTTGTGCTTTTGAGAGTTGTTGAGGCTCTTTATAAACCGTTATTTCAGGTTCATTATATACAAAAACCTTACTCTCGTCTTTTGGGCATTTTGGACATTTACAATTACAAGGCACTTTAGTACTACAACCAAAAAAACTTAATGCTAAAACAAATAATACAAATATACGCAAATCAACTCTTTTTTTTATGTAATTGTAACAAGTTTAAATTCAAAGGACTTAAAAATCTCTCCGTTTACATACAGATGCAACCTATGAACTCCCGCATAATACTTACGAGTAGATATAGGTTTAAAAGAGTGTCTTTTTTGAATAGTTTTATTATTTTGCAAATATTCACCTTCACAAATTTTAAACATCTTTTTTGAGTATTTATTATTCTGTCTTAGAAATTCCATTTGGTATTCAACTCTTAAATAACCTAAATTTTTTTTAGAGTTAATTGTAAAGCTAAACTCCAACTCACTTCCCATCTCTACTTTTTTTTGTATCGAGATTGCTTCAAGCGTAATATGTTTTGCTTTTTTTATACCAAAAATCTCTAAAGCATCTACCTCTGATGCTTTTAGGAGTGTCCTGCATCCATGCTTTAAAAGCTTGTCCGTATTTTTAGAGTTTCCTATCCATTTTTTAGCTAAATTTATTGTAATCTCGGGATTGTCTTTTGAGATATCATTTAAATTATTGGCAACGCTTTTACGAACATACTCACTCTCATCATCTTTTAAAACATCGAGTATTTTTATAACTTGACTTGGATCTTTTTTAAACTCAGGAAGTGCAATTGCCCAAGGAAGTCTTGGTCTGCACCCTTCAGATGCCAAACGTCTTACGTGTTCGTTTTCACTCTTAGCCCATTTTTGCATCTGAGTCATTGTTTTTTTTGGATATTTTAATATAAACTGCCTTATGGCAAATTCACTACTGGAACCAACTGTAAATGTTTCTAAAGCCATCATAGAAGTATCAAACTCATCTAAACCGTAAACCTCTACAAAGTCTTGAAAAAGCATATTTTCTAAAGCGTATTTGCTATCAACATCTTTAAAAGTCTTTTCTAAAATATCTATAGCTTTTATATATTCACTCGGTAGGTACTCTCCAAGAGTAGATGCAATATGCCTCATCCTTTGTTTTAGTTCTAAATCTTCCCAGCCTTTATAAAAAATAGCTTTTTTAAAACTATCGGTTTTAAATGTTTTATAGTTTTTTACTATGTTTGATGCCAGATAGTCAATATATTGTTTATTATATAGTTCTTTTAAAAGCTTAGCCACGTAACTTTGTCCATAATATACCTAAATATTCATGTATAGCCATACGACTTCTTTCAAAACTCGTCGTACTGGGAAGTTGTAAAAAATCATACTCCCCTGATTTTTTAAAGTAAGTCGGAGCAGCAACAGGGTTCATCCCTTTATTTTTAAACAACATCATAGCTCTTGGCATGTGCGTAGCAGATGTAACCAATACAAATTTATTTTTCCCCACGAGTGTTTTTGAAAACTCTGCTTCTTCATAAGTATCTTTTGCTTTTGGATTTATGATTATATTTTTCTTTTCAACTCCAAGTACCAATGCCAAATTTGCATTCATAACAGCTGTTGGTGTATTTGTCTTGCCTTTATGACCTGTAAAGATTAGTTTTGAATCTGGAGTATTTTTGTGAATAATAATACCCTCAAGCACCCTTTTTGTTGAAGCATCAGAGAGTCTTGAACTTAAAGGTTGTGTGTTGTCAGAGTTATGTCCACCGCCTAAGACATGTATATACTTTAAATTTTTATCATATTGATAATTTTCATATTTATTTTCTAAGTTTTTGAGTAAAAAATTTGAAAAAGGCGGATAAGAGAAAAGAACTAAAAAGCCAAAAGAAGCACTTAATGATATTTTTGCATATCTATTTTTTTGTATATATAAAAAATACAAGCCTAAAGCGAATATACTTACTACTAATCCCATCGGTTCAACAAAAAATGTAATAGTTTTTTTTAGTATAAATCCAAAATCCATGCTTGAATTTTAGCTATAATTTCATTTAATAATAAGTAAGAGAGTATATTTTATGCAGATTTTTGGAAGATTTGATACAAAATTTGATGATGAGTTTTTAGTTGAACACTACATATATATAAATGAAGACAATGAGAAAATAACTACAAAAGATTTGGAACTAAAACTAAAAAAGAAAAGAAAACATGTAGCGGGAACTATATTTTTATTTAACCCTTGTATGAGTCCTGTAGGCTATAACACAAACAGCTCTTTAGCTTCTCAGGGATATGAATTTAACGGAGACTTTGAAGAATTAAACTTTGACGATATGTCAAACCTTTTATACCAAGCTACAAAAAGAGAATACAAGGGTAAGCTTATTGAGATTAAATATCTTTTTAATATTAATCTTGCAAATATTGAGACTACGTCCATTTTAGATAAATTTGCAGTTGATTTAGACCTATACAACTCCGATCAACTTACTCTTTTTGAAAAAACTATGAACTACCAAGACGCTGCAAATATAAGATTAACCGGCAAGTTTGTATTTATGGGTGTCGGACATAAATATGACCCTCAACATATAGGCATAAAAAACTATGCCAGAGATATTGCCATAAAAGCAAAAGAACTTGGAAAAGAAGTTGTCTTTTTACACGATAGAAATTACAATGCAGACGAATGTATAGAACAATCTTACTTTTTGCATCCACTTGCACAAGGCAAAGCAAAAGATACGCGTGCTTATGCTTTTAAAGGTTCTTTTATGAGTAATCCTCCTATAATTAAAAGAATCGAGTAGTTTTTCAAAAAAAGGGGAAAAAACAAATATGTCGATTATGGATTACGAGGATTATAAAAATCTTCAAAATAATATAGATAATGACACCCAAGCAGGTGTATATAGCAAACAAAATATAAACAAATTTACAAAGCACTTATCTCATAAATTTATGTCTTATATGTACGATACGGATTATAGAGTAAACTATGTTACAGATGGGATAAAGTATATTTTCGGAATCTTACCAAAAGAGATGATAGGTTCATGTTTTTATGAAAAAGTTCATTGGCAACAAAGTGAACTTAAGAAAATAAGAACCCTTGAAGAAAAACTACAAAAAGATACTAAACGTTCTAAACAGATTGATACATCATTTATAGATACAAACGGCAATATCAAACATATCCGAATGACAAAATATGCAATTGTAATAGAAAATAAAATTACCGGTTATGAAGGTATTATTGAAGATATTACTAAAGAAAAAGAACATGAACTCGAAGAAAAAAGACTACTAAAAGAGTTAAGCTGTCTTAATGAACTGACAAATACAATAAATATGTTTCACAATATAGATGAGCTTCTAAAAAATTCAACAAGAGTGATATCAAACGGTTGTTGTTTTCCAAAAAGTACAATGACAAAAATCATATTTGATTCGAAAGAGTATGTAGATATATTTGTTGAAGATGCACTTTGTGAAAACACTTCGGATATCGTTATAGACTCTAAAAAAAGAGGTTATGTTACAACTTATACAAAATGTTTATCGGATATATGCATAAAAAACACATATACAAACAAGATAAAGTTTTTAGATATCGCAACCGAACAACTTGGCGTAGCACTAAACAATTTGATTTTAAAGCAACATCTTGAAGATATGGCAAATCATGATTCTCTAACACGGCTTTATAATAGAAATGTTATAAAAAAAGAAATTAAAAATGAACTTACAAAAGCAAAAAGACATAACAGAAATCTATCGGTAATACTTATAGACGTAGATCATTTTAAATCCATAAACGATACTTTCGGTCACCAAACAGGAGATACTGTACTTGTAGAACTATCCAAACTCTTTAGTAAGGCCATCCGTTCATCCGATTATGCCATCCGTTACGGCGGTGAAGAATTTGCATTAGTGCTTCCGGAGGCGAGTATAAATACAGCTTTAGAAATCTCTTTAAGAATAAAAGAAAAAGTAAAAAACAATCAGTTTAATATAGATAAAAATAAAATAAATATGACTGTAAGTATTGGTATATCTAGCTTTCCTGAGCATTCAGATAATTTAGAAGAACTGTTTAAAATGGCTGATGAAGCTTTATATGAGGCTAAAGATTCAGGCAGAGATGCTGTTTATATATACAGTTAGGATTTTTTAACCCATCTGGCAAAAAATCTTGCGGGGCTTAAAACCTTATCGATTTTTTTCCCTCTTAAAATAAAATCAGATAACTTTTTTGCCAAGTACGGAGCTAAAACAAATCCGTATCCACCGTTACCGTTTATCATATAAAGATTCGGATAGTAAGTAAAATTTTCAAAGTCAGGCTTTTTAACTCTTATATTTTTCTCACCCATTGCAAGTGTCTCTTTAGAATTTACAATAGCTCCTAAAAGCGGTAAATAGTCAAAACTACCGCTTCTTAAACCCACATAATCTTTTATAACCTCTACATTTTCCAAATCAAGCGTACGAGTAGCTTTTTCCAACAGCTCTATCCTCCCCTCGCTAAAATCATATGGTTCTTTTGAACTCTCAGGATGGTAGTGAACATTATGTGTAGCCCCGATAGCCAATACACCGTCTTTATTTGGCGAGATTGACACAAACTGATGGATTGAATTTTCATTTTTTGTGGAGGTTTTAATATCTATTCTATGCCCCCATACACCGCGAAGTTTTATATATGTCTCATTTAACAAAGATTTATATGCGCCTGTTGCGAGTACGACCTCTTTTGCCGCATATGTATCATTTAATACCCAATATGAGTCTTCATAAACAAGTGTATTTATTTTCTCTTTTATAAACCTTGCACCTTCGCATAAAGCTTCACACATACTTTTTGCATCTACTATGCCTGAATCCAATGATATATATTCTGCATCCAGACCAGTTGGATTCTCATCATAAAGCTTTAAAGATGTGTGTTTTTTATAGTACTTTAAAATATCTGCATCTTTATCATCTTGTGCAAAATGTAGCAGTCTTGTTTTAGTGTAAAGTTTAGGGAAATGTTTTTCATAAAAACTTGTAGAATACACAAAAGCTTCGTGAATCAACTCTTTTAATTCACCCGCTTTTGAAAACTTAGGAGATATGAAAGCACCTGCTGCACCGCTTCCGCCTGCTGCAATAGCACTCTCGTCAAATATGACTACGTTTTTACCTGCTTGTACAAACTCATAAGCAACACTAGAACCGTTGATTCCTGCTCCGACTATTGCTATATCGTACATATATATTAAATTGATACTTCTTTGATATCTGCTATATTTAAAATACTTTTGTATATATTTGCCACTAAAGATTTACGGTTGTCTCTTACTTTTTCATCCTCGGCATTTACCATTACATCTTCAAAAAATTTATCAAGGTACGGTTTAAGTGATAAGAGTGCATCCAACTCTTGTTCATAACTCTCATAACTATCAGCCTTTGCCTTATTAAACTCAGCATTTAGTACTTTTTCTGCTTCCTCTTCAAATAAAGACTCATTTACTGGCATCTCTTTAGTCAAATCAATATCTTTTGTGATATTTGAAACCCTTTTAAATGTAGATGTAGCCTCTTTAAAGTTATCTGAGTTTGCAATGTTGTTCAGTGCTTCTATCTTTTTACCGATAGCTAAAAGTTCTCTTTCACCTGATGCCAGTACAGCTTCAACTATCGAAGGATTAACTTTGTAGTATTGCTTAACACGTTCAAGTATAAATGCTTCAAGTTTAGATAAATCAAATTCCGTATAAGCATCTAATAACTCTTTTACTGTATTTACAATATCAAATTCAAATCCTTGACTCTCTGTTATACGTATAATTCCGTTTACGGCACGACGAAGTGCAAACGGATCACGAGAACCTGTAGGTATTTGGTTTATACTAAACAGAGCTATTAAAGTATCAAGTTTTAAACTCATAGCTACGATAGCGGAGAGTTTAGTAGATGGCAGTTCACTATCTTCACCTTCAGGCAGATACTGCTCGCTTATAGCTGTAGCAACTTCTTGTGAATGCCCTGCTTTTAGTGCATAGTAACCACCCATAACACCTTGAAGTTCCGTAAACTCATAAACCATCTCACTCATCAAGTCAGCTTTTGCTAAAGATATAGCAGTATTTAAATCATCTTTGTTAGCATCAGGTGTATAAATATCAAAAAGTTTATTAGCAATTTTGCTCTCACGTTCTATTTTATCTTTAACACTTCCAAGACCTTTAAAAAATGCAACTTTTTCAAGCCCGTCTATACTTAGTCCATTTTTTAAATCATTTTCCCAAAAGAAAAGTCCATCCGCTAAACGCGGGCGAAGAACTCTTTCATTACCCTCTATAACATCTGAAAAATCATTTGTAAGCGCGTTTGAGACTACACAAAACTTATTGATTAATTTACCGTCTTTAAATACGGGGAAATAACGTTGATGCTCTTTCATAGAGGTAATGATTACTTCAGGAGGAAGAGTTAAGAACTCCTCATCAAAACTACCTAAAAGCGGTGTAGGATTCTCCGTAATAGCTACAACTTCATCAAGAAGGTCTTCATCTACTTCTATCTTAACGCCGTTGTCTTTTTCTAGTTTTACAAATGCGTCTAAAATATCTTTACGTCTTTGATCTTGATAAAGAGTTACACCACCCTCTTTTAAAGTATTAAAGTACTCTTTTGCACCACCAATAGATATAGACTCAAAATTACTAATACGGTGAACAAAGGTATGTTTATCAGACTTTACGCCAAAAAGTTCTGCATCTACAAGCTCATCACCAAGCATAACATTTAACCAACGAATAGGACGTATAAAACTTTCATTATTGCTAGCCCATCTCATTGATTTACCAAAATCAAGCGACATAATCCATTTTGTAATAATCTCGTTTAAAAGAGTCTCTGAAGCTTGTCCTTTTACATCTTTTTTATAGTAAAGAACTTCTTTGCCGTTTTTTTCACCGCGACCGATTTCATCTATGCTTACACCGCATTTTTTGGCAAAACCAAGTGCAGCGGGTGTAGCTTCACCGTCTTTAAAAGCTACTGCCGTAGGTGCTCCAAAAAACTCTTCGGTAGAATCATCTTGAGAAAGTTTAAACTCAGGATGCCATAAAACTAAACGACGAGGTGTATAGTAAAATTCAAATTCACATAAAAGTGAATACTCTTGTAAAATATCTACATATTTCTTTTCAATATTTTCTAGTTGTTTTAAAAGCGGTACGGCTGGAAGTTCTTCAACTCCTATTTCTATTAAAAGTGGTTTTAACATCTATAACTCTTTATAAATTAAATAAGTCGGATTTTACCTTTTTTATGGTTAAATCAGTATAAATTAAAAAATACTTAAAGAAGATAAATAAACTCTTGTTTAACTTTATAAAATATATTTCAAGATACAATTTCGCATAACATAATTTAAAAGGAATAAAAATGCCAAAAATTAACAAATACGTTGATATCGATACAGTAGAAAGAGAAGCAAAAAAGGATCTTATTGACCGTCATTCACCGTTCATTACGGTAGATGGTGAAGCTAAAAAAGGTGAAATACTTTCAGTGAATGTTAAAATGGGTAATGAATATACTCACCCTGATGATTTTGATCACTATATTGAGAGTATTACACTGTTTAACGGTGAAACTAAATTAGCTTCAGCTTCTTTTGTTCCGGGAACTCTAGGAAATGAAAAATCTCATGCAGAAGTTACTTTCAACATCCGTCCAATGGGTAAAAAACTAAACCTAATTGCACACGGTTACTGTACTAAACACGGTATTTGGGAATCAACTCCTGTTGAAGTAGCGGTAGCTGAATAATTTAACACTATAAAGTCCTTTAGTTGGACTTTATATATTTATAAAAACTTACGTAGTATTTTTAATATATCATCTTCGGTATAAGGCTTACTAATATATTCATCCATTCCGGACTCTAAAAATCGATTTCTGTCTTCTGCCAAAGCATTTGCCGTAACGGCAATAATAGGTGTTTTCTTTAAAGAGTTTTTATTTTCAATTTTTCTTATTTTTTTAGTTGCTTCAATACCGTTCATATTCGGCATATTTTCATCCATTAAAACAATATCGTAATCATTATTTTTAAAAAGTTCCAATGACTCTAAACCATCGTTTGCCACATCGTAGGTAAAACCAAGTTCCTCTAAAATCATACCAAGTAATAATTGATTTGTTTTATTGTCTTCTACAACCAAGATATGTGCATTTGAGGAGATAACATCGTTAAAAGAATATTCTTCGTCTATTATAGAATTATTGTCTAACTCCGTATCTTCATCACAATAATGTAGTGGAATATCAAAATAAAACTCACTACCTTTATCAAGTTGACTTTTTACGTTTAATTTTCCGCCCATCATAGATATTAATTTATATGAAATTGAAAGACCTAGACCTGTACCTCCAAATTTTCTCGTTGTTGAAGTATCTTCCTGTCCAAATGCTTCAAATATTTTTATTTGATTTTCTTTTGCTATTCCGACACCGCTGTCAATTACAGAACAATGCAAAGTATCATTTACTATATTTGCATCCAATCTTATAGTACCGTTTTGAGACGTAAACTTAACTGCATTACTTAATAGGTTAAATACTACTTGCTTTAAACGTAGCTGATCGACCAACAAACAACTAGGTATTTTTTCGTCTATATTACTTTTAAAAGTTATATTTTTATTGCTTATCAATTCGGTAAAAATAGAAGCAGTATCATCAAACAGTTGTTTAATATTATAAGGATGGTATTCTAGTTCCATTTTACCTGTTTCAATTTTTGAGAGATCCAAAATATCATTTATAATACTAAGCAGAGTTTCACCTGAATTTTTAATAATCTTAAACTGCTTTAAGCGTTCAGGGTCTTTTTCACTTTTAGAAAGCTTTTCCACAAATCCCAATACACCGTTCATAGGGGTACGAATCTCATGACTCATATTTGCTAAAAATTCCGACTTAAATCTACTGGCAGCTTCAGCATTTTCACGAGCTTCTTGTAATTCTTCTTGTTTAAGTTGCATCTGATGATTATGCTTATTGATACGTTTTACAAGGTCAGATATAATCGTAATAACCTTAGAAGTCTCCTCTTCATGTTTAATATGTGAAAAATCTATCTTATCGCCTATTTTGTAGTTTGCTATAACCTCTGAAATTTTAACCAATGATTTAAACATATACTGCACGATAAAATAAACCAATATAACAACGGCTATAATTAAAATCGATATTACTATAAAACGTGTATGTAAGGTTTTAACTGTTTTGTTATAATGTTTTTTTGTATAATGAAGTAAAATTGTTCCTATTTCTTCATTTGAAACTACATCTTTTATAGGGTATTCCAACCTAAACAACTCGGCATCTTTATCTGGCATTTTCATAAAAAAAAGCTTTTCGTTAAAGTGAACGCATATCCCCATAATATCTTCATTTTCCAAAAGTTTTTTTATAAATTCTTTATTTTCTTTATTAAGTTCTAAAAAATGGTTTACGGCTATTGTGGGTTCAACGGTTTTAAGGATTATTTCTGCTTTTTGATGTTCTATTTTTAATATGTCGTTTGTTATTATTTTATTAATTGTTAGATATAAAATAGTTATAAAAAATATACTTAACAACACAAGTATTAGTGTAACTTTCAATTTTATAGATAACTTAAATCTACTCATAAATACTTTAACCTTTTTTATCTACATTTAGATAATTATAGCACCTTTTTTACATTATATTCAATGAGGGCTTATCTATATAAAATCCTTGTGAAAAGTCTATTCCCAATTCCTTGACTTTATCTAGTACCGTACTTGAATGAACATATTCGGCTATAGTTTTAACCCCTAATTTTCTGGCAAAATCAACTATAGTCTCAACAACCATAAGCGAACTCTTATCTACATCGATGTCTTTAATAAGAGACCCGTCTATTTTTATATAATCAACATCCATTTTTATAAGATATGAAAAATTAGAATATCCGTCTCCAAAATCATCTATAGCTACTTTTGCACCATATCTTTTTATTTCATTTATAAATTTAGACACTTTTGTAAAATCAACTATAGCCTCCGATTCTACAATCTCAAAAATTACTCTATTGGCAATAGGAGAGTTTTTAAGTGTATCGATAATAAACTCAAAAATATCCGTACTCATAACATCGTCTATAGATAAATTGATACTAAAATCATAATCATTATCTTTAAAAGCTTCAAATGACTTTTCAATTATAATTTTTGTAATTAAATTATAAACTTTTACTTTTTTTGCCAAAGGTAAGAATAAAGCAGGACTAATAACATTATCGGATTCATCAAGAAGTCTGGCTAGACATTCATATTTAACGATTTTTTCAGTTTTGTTATCAAATATAGGCTGAAAATAAGGGACTATTTTAGAGTTTTGGACGGCATGGCGAACCTTTGACGATACACTGAGGTTTTGTTCATACTCATTCTCAAACCTCATACTGTCTTCATATATCCAAAACGGCAGATGGTTTTCTTGTGCATATTTTAGTGCCATTGAGACTTTGGCAAATACATTTTCATTTGAACTACTTGCACTTGAGGCTAAGGTTAAACTTGTGGTAATTCTTGAATTTTGATACTCAACTTGAATGATTTTTATTTTTTTATACATGTTACTCATGTACTCTTTGAGTTCATAAAAATTCAACTCTTTATTTATATTTACCGCAAATTCCGTTCCTGACACTCTATATACTTTATCATCCAAGTTTTCAATTAAAAATTTTCCGACTTGTTCTAAGACGTAATCGCCTACTATAAATCCGTAAAAATTGTTAATCGTTACAAAGTCATCTACTACTATACTGACTAAAGCGCTTTTTTCATTATCGCTTAAATCTTTTCTTAACTGATATAAATTTGGTAAGCGTGTTAAATGATCGGTAAAGTACCTACTCATAAATTCCGTTTTACACTCTTGCAATTTTCTGATAAGTTTTGTATTTTTAAGGTTTACATCATTTAAAATTTCACTCTCTAGATTATCCTCAAAAACTTCTCCATAATAGCTATATATTACTATTCTTGTATTATTTCTGTCATTATGTTTTAGCAAAACGACATTGGCGTGTCCGACTCTTTTTGAGAGTTCTTGCTTGAGATTTTGCACTAAAACCGTATTATGAATTATTGAATATATATGAATAAGCATTTGATTACAATCTATCTCGGCTATATCACTTACGGTCTTTTCAACATCAGACGAAGATTCTAATAAATATTCTTTTACATTTAGTAAATCATTTTTATCTTTTTGCAAAACAAATCCTATTATAATTACAAAGTATTAAACCATATTTAGGGCATATATTGGACTCTTTTCAAAACTTAGCACTTCTACAAAATCTATATAGATTAAAAGCCATAGGCTTTGAATATATAGAACAATTTTCGATAAACACCAATTATCACAATGAGAAACCTTTAAATATTTCTCAATTGTATCAAAACATATCTTTATGTCATCTTTGTGACCTAAGTAAATCTCGTTCACAAAGTATGGGAGGATACGGTAACGTAGATGCCGACTTAATGATAATCGATTATTCTGTTTCGCAAAATGACGATAACTCAAATACATACTATTCCGGAAGATCCGGCGAAATATTAAAAAACATGGTAGAAAATGTTTTAGAACTCCAAGTTGATGATATATATTTTACGCATGCCATAAAATGTAAACCCCTAAATTCCAACTTACCTTCAAGTTCTGAATGGGAATCATGTAAAAATTATCTGTTTTTCCAGATAGAATTTATAAAACCAAAGGTTATTGTTACCTTAGGTAAAGATGCATATGCTAAAATAATGAATATAGATGAAGATTTTGAAAGCGTTAGAGGACATGTAATAGATTTCAAAGAGTACAAACTTGTACCTATTCATCATCCTAGTTTCTTGCTTCGAAATCCGGAGAGCAAAAAAACAACATTTAATGACCTTATTACTATAAAGAGCTGTTTATGAAAAAACTATTATACATTATTACTTTTTTTTCTATTGTGTTAAATGCACAAAGTTATCTAATATCAAATATACCGTTACCAAAAACATATATTCAAAATTTAGACCCCTACCCGTGTAATGAAGAATGTCTTCAAAATTATTTAGATAATGATATGATATTATCATTTTTAGCTCATGCCGACAGACAACTTGACAATCAAGAACAAGATGAAATCAGAATGATGAATATATCTATCTTAAATCTTGGTTCACAAGTGAGCAATAAACTAAAAATAGCACTACTGTTACCTTATAAAAAAATAGGTCGTTATGCAGCTTCTACGACTAATGCTTCTTTTGCTTATCTTTTAGCCAGAAACCAAAGTTTTGAATTAAAAACATATAATATAGAGAGTGAAGAATACGAAGATATAGAAAAAGCACTATATGAGATTCAAGAAAACGGATTTGAGTATATAATAGCGCCTTTTACCCAAGAAGGTGCAGAAACTTTTATCTCTTTAAGACCTTATGAAAACATATATTTTCCTACTATAAACAAAAAAGATTTAAATACTACTCTCTCAAATATCTATTTTGGAGGTATTGATTATAAAGCACAAAGCGATTTACTTTTAAAAGAAGCCGTATCACCGCTTGTAATCTTTTATGACAAATCGCCGACAGGAAAAAAACTAGCCGCTTATGAAGAGAAGGTTTTTAAAAACGTAAATTCTCTAGATGCAAATATCTCAGAAATAAATCTTAGCATCCAAGAAGACGATACTATACTTGAATCTGATAATAACAGAACAGTTGTAAAATTTTTAATTCCAAGACGCACTACAAACTTGGAAGCTCAACTGTTTGAGAACGAAGAAATCAAGAGAGGATCTTTTATCGTAAATACGCCTATAGTAAAAAGCTCGATGATTATATCTCAACTCACTATGTATGATACAAATGCTACAAACGTACTTTCAACACAAATTAACTACGATCCGCTTATATTATCATTAACTCAATATGAAGATAGACAAAGTATGGTTATAGCAAATTCAATTACGCAAAACAATTCTGTATTTATCGAAACAAACTCATTACTTGGAAACGATATTGTTTATGATTGGATAAATTATACTACTACTGTAGGAATAGACTACTTTTTCAATAAAATAACAAAACAAGACAGACAATATAAAATAAAAGTAGTAGATAATCAGATGCAATACCCTATAGAGTTACTGCAACCTTCCAAAACAAGATTTATCAAGCACTTCTCAGCCGTCGAATAAAGATACAATAATCTCTTTTAGCTCATCCTCAATCTTTTGAGGATGCCCTTCTCTGTTAATATACGCTAAAATAATCTCAGCTTCAAATAGTTTAATATCATCTTTATATACACTCTGAATAAGAATAAAAGAAGCTGCTTTTATCTGCTTAAGTGAACTTTTTACATCCAGTAAATCACCTAGTTTTGCAGGCTTTAAGTAGTTTGCAATAATCTTTTTTACAACAAAACCTCCCGTTGGCATATCGGGGCTTAGCCCTTTTTGAAAAAAAGTCTCACTTCTTGCTCTTTCACAAAAGTTCAAATAGTTGGAGTGGTAAACTATACCACCCGTATCCGTATCTTCATAATAAACTCTAATTTGCATCTACAACCTTATATTTATAATTCTATTTCCGGTGCTCTAAAATGGTAACCTTGGGAATAATCTATTCCCAACTTTTTTACTTCTTTTAAGATATTTTCATTTTCAACAAACTCCGCTATGGTTTTAACACCCATTTTTTTAGCGAAATCTACAATTGTTGACACGACAAGTTGTGCCTCTTTGTTTTTATCTATATACTTAATCATTGAACCGTCTATTTTTATATAATCGGCATTTAATTTCATCAAATACTCAAAGTTACTATAACCCGTTCCAAAATCATCAATAGCAATCTTACAGTTATACGATTTTATTTTCTCTATAAAGTTGTGAACTTGTTTAAAATTTTCTATAGATTCAGATTCAACAATCTCAAATACTACATATGAGCCTATTTTGTATTTATCCAGCATCTCTATTATAAAATCATTTATTTGCTCATTTAAAATATCTTCAATAGTCAAATTGATGGAAAATTCTATATCTTTATCTTTAAACATATCAAATGATTTTTGAATCATTATTTTTGTTATTTGGGTATAATGTTTGGTTTTTTTCGATATTTCCAAAAAGAAATACGGTGATATTAATTTTCCGTCATCATCTATCAATCTAACCAAAGATTCATACTTTTCCCATTTTCCGCTACTGTTGTTTACTATGGGTTGAAAGACAGGTATTATTTTGTCAAACTCTATGGCTTCTTTAATTTTTTTTGCCCATTTTATATTGTTTTTATATTCATCGTTTAACGATATTTCATCACTGTATATAACTACACTTTTATGTTCTCTTTTTGCTATTTTTAGTGCCATGTCGGCAGTAGTTAAAATTTTTTCATTAGATTCAAAAGAGATTGCGGTAGTTAAATTTAAATATATCTCTTCTTCATCGAGTTTAATAGGCTTTGTTGCAACCTGTAGAGGAATATCTAAAATATCTTTAATAAAGTCTTCTCTTTTTGCATCTTTATGAAAAACAACAAATTCATCACCTTGAAGATGATAAAGACTAAAGTCATTATCTTTAGTAATAGAATTTATGATGCTGGCTAACATAACAATAACCAAGTCACCTTTTTCATGACCGTAAAAATCATTAATTTGAGAGAAAGAATCTACGTTTAATATTGCCAGTGCCGGCGTTTTAGAATTTGCTATGTCTTGGACTAATTTATATCTGCTTCCTAAGCCTGTCAAGGTGTCTGTATTAGCTATATTATCAAGCTTGTTTTGCTGTTCAATCATCTTTGTAATATCGTGTCTTATAGCTATATATTCTACTATATCGTTGTTATCGTCTAAAATAGGCAATATTGAAGCATCTACCCAATAATCTGAGTATTTACCCCTGTTTTTCATAATACCTTTCCAAACTTTTTTAGACCTAATAGTTTTCCATAAATCTGTAAACATCTCTTTAGGATTATCAGGATGTCTCAGTAAGCTATGCGGTTTTCCTATCGCTTCTTCTTTTGTATAACCCGTTACCTTGCAGAAGTTGTCGTTAACATATGTAATTTGTCCTTTAATATCCGATTTTGTAACTATGCTAGACTCATCCATAGCTAACTGATGGCTTTTCAAAAAAGCTACGCTGTGTAGAAGTTCTTTGTTTGTACTATCAATTTTGTCAAGTGTTTTTTCAAATCCAAACTTTATAGTTAAAACAAGTATAAAGAAAAGCACTACCGAAAAAAATACTATTTTTAAAATAGCCTCGTTGAAATTATGAACTAAGATACTTATATCGTTAAATATCAATGTTTTGGCACTTACTTCACCTTTAAAATCTTTATGTTCAAATAGATAAACATCATATATCTTTGAATCTTTTTCTACTCTTAAATCACTATCTAACTTATATCCATCGGGTAAGTGATTGATTAGACTTTTATCATTTAAACTATTGCTCTCTAGTCTATATTTACCGATAAGTATTTTCTCTTTATCTATAAGCTTTTTACTAAATATATCTGCTTCTTTTGCAAAAATTACACCTGAAACATTAGAGAATTTTTTCATTTGACTTAAAATAAAACTAGGTTTTATACCTATCTCTATAGCACCTATATATTCACTATTGTAAAAAACAGGCATCATAACTCTATATCCCAGCAGATGTACTCCCGCTTCAAAGCCCGAAATAGCTTTTTTACTTTCGTGCATATACCTGCACATAGCCCTTTTGCTTGCTATATCATCATCATATTTATTAGGATTGTGCATTCTTAAAAGTGTATATCCGTCGGCTTTATGAAAATGCAAAATTTTTACATATTTATTTTCTTTTTTTAAATTATCCCATTCTTCTTTGACTAACGAATAAAGCTTTAATCTATCATGATTTTTTATACTCTCAATAACTCCCGGCAAAGTTAAAATTGACGTTAGCTTACTTTTATACGAGATTTCATAATTATTAAGAGTATTTGTATATGCAGTTATAGTATTTAACCTATATTGTTCTTTTTCTCTGCTCAGGTTTTCTTTTTCGGTTAAATATATATTTGTAATCAGTATAGATATAAAAACAAATAGTAATACGGAAATAAATAATAATACTTTACTTTTTGTACTAAGTTTTTTAAACATTAGTTTCACCGTATCCTTTTTGAAGCTGTGCTTTTTTTGCCAGCATCTGAACACTTTGAGATAACTCTTCATTTGAAATATGGTAATGTTTATGAAGTTTTTCCAAAGAGTTGTCTATTTTACCTGTTAAAAGAACTATTAAATCTTCCATTTGCTCTTTTATATTGTTAATATCATCTTCTTGAGATTCTCTAAGTTCTCGTGATAGCATACTTAACTGCGATTGAGCCTTAACATAATCTGCTCTAAGTGTTTCGATATCATTCATTAAAGCTCTTAATTTGACATACATATCGCTTAGATTTGAGCTTTGTTCTTGCATCTCATCCATCTTTTTTGACGAGAGGGACATCTGAGTTAAAAGAACTTCACTCTCTTTTGAAATATGCGATATTTTATTTTCACTCTCATATAATGCTGTGTTTAAACTCTCCGAGTGAGATTTTAAAGTACTTATTTGTTCTTCAAAAGCTTTAGATATATTTGCCATTTTTGAAACCGTATTTGTCACAATAGCATCGGATATGTTTTTTGCCAAATTTTGAATCTGTACCATAGTGGCTTTTACATCATCTAAGTCTTTGGAAATATCTCCCTTATTTTGCACAATATTTTGCAAGAGTGAATTTAGTTTATTAAAATGATCTTGTTCGGAGATACGGATTAGGTCTATATGCTTATGAACAACATCATCAAGTGATGGCATCTCAACATCCGCGAAATCTCGAAATGCTTTTTCAACACCTTTATTTAAAGCTTTCATTTCATCAAACATTTCTAAAAAAATATTTTGGTTTGATTTTATAGTATCAAGTGCTTGTATATCTTCTTTAAATTTTTTTCTTAGTTCTTCTTGAGCTTTTAAGTCTGTTTTTTGTGAATCGTTTATCTTGACTTCCAACTCCGTAGTATATTGCTTTAGTTGTGTTATTTGTTCTATTAAAGTTTGTGTGAATTCATGCTGAAGTCTTTTTTGTTTAGATTCTATAGTTTGGTGTATTATATTCATAACTATATACAATATTAACGATACAAGCAATGGAAAAGACGATTCGCGTAAAAGTAAGATGATATCTTTATACTCAGGGTGTATTATAAAGTGAATAACACTACTTATAGCCCCTATACCTATCATTAGCGGGGCATAATTAATTTTATTTTCATGTTTGATTATTGAAATCTGTCTTAGAAAAAGAAGTGCCATGAAAGCAAAAGATATAACGATATCAATACTAAACATTTATAATCCCCTAAAATCAGTTTTTAAAGTATTATATCTAAAATATCTTTTGGAGTATTAATAACTATATTATGATTTGATTCGGGGGTAAATCCCCAAATAGCAAAAGCCGAGTTTATACCCGCATTTTGCGCACTGAGCATATCTTTAGAATTATCGCCGATCATCCATGCTTCATGTTTTTCATAGTCAAAATTATAAGATTTTAAAATATATTCAATCATTTTCGGACTTGGTTTTGAAGCATTTATTTTATCTGCACCTATAATCACGTCAAATAGATGTGCAACATCTAGATGCGACAACATTCTTTTTGCAAATTTTGTAGGGGCATTTGTTGCTACTGAGAGTTTAATACCATTATCCAAAAGAGTTTTTAAGGTAGTGTCTATACCGTCGTATAAGTATGGATTTTTTACACATTGTTCATAATAATGCTTTTCAAACATATCTCTTGCACTATCTTCATAAATCTCTGTTTCGTAAAAAAGATACGGTAGATTTCTAACCTCCATATTTATAGCCTCTACTATAAACTTTTCACTTAGAGGTTTAAGATTATAGTTAGTTTTTCTTACATGGTTTACCGATATAGTTATATCTTTTTGAGAATCGAGCAGTGTGCCGTCCATATCAAATATAACAACTTTCATAACTATCTCATTTTTTTGTATATCTGAGCCAATGCTTCTACAAACAAATCACTGTCATTTGGGCATCTGGCAACCTTATACTCTTTTATACCAAGTTCACTTGCAATTTCACGATACTCGATTTCGAGTTCGAAATCTGTTTCAGAATTGTCAATCGTAAATGCTATAGGAAAGATAACAACTTTTTTAGATTTTAACTCTTCTAGTTTTTCATCCAATGATGGTCTTAGCCATGCCATTGGTCCGACTTTTGATTGATATGCTATATCAACAGACGCAAAATTCATGTTTTTTTCGCTTAGCATCTCTTTTAAAATCTCTACATGTCTAATAATATGTTTCTGATACACGTCACCGGCATCTACAATCTTTTGAGGTAAACCGTGGGCTGAGAATATAAGCTCAAATTCATCATAGCTTGAAGTTCCCATAACTTCTTTAATATTTTCTAAAACGGCTTCATTATATTTTTCATTTTTAAAAAAGTGTTTTATCTCCGTTAGCAGTGCATCTCCACCGTGCAAATGGTATTGTTCTTCAAAATCTTCGAGTGATGACTTTGTCGTTGTCGTCGAGAATTGAGGGTATAAAGGTATCAAATAAATTTTATCTACGTTCTCTTTATTTAAACGTTGTATCACTTCAGAAGCAAACGGAGGAGTATAACGCATAACAAAATCCACGATTACCTCACCACCGAGTTTATCTTGAAGCTTTTTTACAAGCTTTTTCGTATGTCCTACAAGAGGGGATTTTCCACCGAGTTTTTCATATATCTCTTGTGATGATTCGGTTCTTGTAAAGGTTATCATCGTAGCTATAAACTTACGAAGAAGGGAACTCTTAACAGTGATAATATTTTTGTCGTTAAACATGTTTTTTAAAAACATTTCAACCTCTTTAAGGTTGTTTGGTCCACCCATATTTAAAAGTACTATCGCTTCTTTTTTCAATCTATATCCTCTTTGACACGTAAACTTACTTCATACATGAATTGTTGTAATACTAACATATCTTCATATATTTTATAAAGGTTATCTATAAGCTTATCTCCATCACAAATAAGTTCAGGCTTAAGAACTTTATACGTAGCCATACCTTTATATAAAGCCAAATCTGCATTTGACATATCACTATCAAAACCGCGAGGCAGTCTTTTATAACCTTTGTCAATTACTTTATAACCATCTGCCGTTATTTTATCGAGTATATTTTTTAGTTTTTCTCTATTTTCATCATTTTTAATATATTCTCGGTATGCATCTAACATAGGTTTCTCAAACCATCTTACACCCACTGCTACAAAAAGTTCATCGGGAGAAAAATGCATATAAAACCCTGAACTTTGAAGCCTTTTGCCGCCACCTTGCCAAAAAACAAAACCTATTCTGTGTTTTAGAGGCACTTTGTTTGCACCCATTCTACGGGTATCGCGGTAGATGCGAAAAAGAGATTTATTTATTTTGGGCTCAAAATTTAGAGTCGGTTCAAGTGCCATCAGATGCTCACCCATCTCTTCTACAAAAAGACGTGATGGGTTTAAAATATACTCTTCATACTCTTTTTTATGAGCTTCAAACCATTCTTTGTTATTGTTTTGTCTAATCGACTCTAAAAACGTTAATGATTTTTTATCAAAACCTTTAAAATCCATACTCTTACTTTATGCCAGCTTTCTATTTCTAAATGCGAGCGCTATAACTATACCTATAACAAGATATGTTACAGGAACAAAATCAGGAATAGGAACAGGATCACCTTTTGCATAAGAGTGAAGACCTGCAAGATAGTAGTTTACTCCAAAGTAAGTCATAATAACACTTGAATAACTTAGAAGTGAGATAACTGCGAAGTTAAACTCGCTGTATAATGCTTTAATGAATCTCAGATGCACAACCACCGCATACAACAATATAGTTACCAATGCCCATGTTTCTTTTGGATCCCATCCCCAATAGCGTCCCCAAGACTCATTTGCCCAAACACCGCCAAGGAAGTTACCCATCGTAAGAAGTGCAAGACCAATCATTAAACTCATTTCATTTATGGCATTTAACTCTTTAATAGAGTTTGAAATTTTTGCATCATTTTTTTGTGTTTTTAAAATAAATAAAATAATAGCTACAAAACCAAGCAATGCACCAAGACCTAAAAATCCGTAACTAGCAGTAATAGTGGCAACATGGATGCTTAACCAGTACGACTTTAGTACAGGAACCAAGTTTGTAACTTGCGGATCCATCCAGTTTAAATGTGCTACAAAAAGTATTAATCCTGTTAATATCGCGGTCGAAGCCATAGTTAAAGGGGAATGCTTTGAGAAAAGAAAACCTGCTAAAACCGTAGCCCATCCAATATATATCATAGACTCATATCCGTTTGACCAAGGGGCATGACCCGATATATACCAACGAATACCCAAACCGATAGTATGAATTATAAAAAACAGTATTAATAACCATAATGAAGACTTGGCAACAATTCCAAGTTTAAAATCATGGTTTATTATTTTAATAAAACTAAAAACTAAAAGTACAAACCCTACCAAAAGATATAAAGGATAGAGTCTTTCAAAAATATTTGCTTTATTGTAAAAAATTTCTGCTTCTATTCTATTTTTACTAGGATATACTTCTTGACCGTAAAATTTTTGATATTCAGCTATTTTTGCAAGAGCATCATTTGCACTACTCCAATCACCGGTTTTAATACCGGTATCTACGGATGAAAAATATGCAAAAGCTATCTCTCTGACTTTAGAAGAATCTTCCGCAGAAAAAGTTTGAAGTGCTTCTATACTTGCAAACCATTTATTATTCATATCACTAGGTTTCGGCCATATCTTTAATAGTGCACCCGTATATACAGAATAAGCTATATTTACTCTTTCATCAACTTGTAATATATCTTTGTCAAATTGATTTCTGTGTTTTGGTTGTTTTCTAACGGCTTCTTCTACGTATTGAGCCAGTTTATATCCTCTTATATTTGCGGAATCCGTAAAGAACTGAGAAAAAGAAGCATATTTTGCGTCTTCTTTAACAGATAAAATTTTATTTATCTCTTCTTTTTTTGTACGTATCATTTTTATATCTCTGTACTCATCGGGTTTAATCATCATACCTAAAATAACCTGAGTAGGAGTAAGCTTATATTCACCGATTTTTAAATTGGCAGATTTGCTTAGTTTTGCAAGTATTTCAGTGGATAATGTATCGATAGGCTTCATTCTACCACCGCTGTCTTGAAGTACTAGTTTTCCGAACTCTTGTGCATGTTCTTTGTCAAAACTAACTACGGTTTTTAATTTAGGTGCTAAATCATCTGCATATGAAGGAGTAACGCTAAATGCAAGTCCCAATGATAAAAGTATTGAAGCAAAATGTTTTTGGGAAGCTTTTTTAGCTTTATTTGAAAGTGCGGCAAACCTGTTATGTTTAGAGAATAATGACCAAGTCATACCTAAAAACAAGAAAAAGTAACCTATATAAGTAGGCAAGGTACCCGGATCGTTATTTACCGAAAGAATAGTGCCTTTTTCATCTTGATCGTAAGATGATTGAAAAAACCTATAACCTCTATGTTGTAAAATATTATTCATATAAATCCTATACGGCATTTTTATATTTTTTTCATTATCAATCAACTCAACTTCGCTGGCATATGAAGATGGGCTCATAGATCCCGGATAACGCTCAAGTTGAAAATCGTTTAAATGTATAGAAAAAGGTAAAGTAAGTTTTTTAGCACCGTATGACAGATGCACATCTACACCGTTGATTATGTCATGTGTCTCTTTTGCTTTACGTCCGGCTTGTCCAAATACATAAACTTCTTTACTTTTACCATCTACGTTTACGTCAAATACAAGTGCATCTAAACCTGGTTGTTGTGCGGATGCATTAGGGTTTGATATAAGTTTTTTCTTAGCACTGGGATAAAATTTTTTTAAAACAAATCCCCCGATATCGTTACTTGTATATAATATTCTTGTATTAAAAAGACTTTTTTCACTTGCATTTATTTCAGAATTTTGTTGAGTATCCATACTGAGTGTATTTAAAGTTTTTGTATGGTTTAGATAGAGTTTTGTATCTTCTACATATATTTTTATAACATCTTTTGTAAAATTTGCACCTGAGTTAAAATCTAAGACATATGATGGAAACTCATAATATTCACCCTCTTTAAGAATCAATGGCTCACCTGAACCGCTACCCGTTACCATCATATCTAAAGTAGCTACTCCGTCTTTAGCTTCTTCTAAAGCTTCAATAACATCAGGAATATATCTTACCAGTTTAACATCTACCTCTTTTCCCGCTATATTTAGGCTAGAGCTTAGAGAGTTTTGAGAGCGTTTTGATAAGTATATACTCTCCTCACTGGTTGCAGTTTTACCATCAATACTAGCACTTACGCTAAAGTATGTATCGGCACTTAGCATTGTATTTGAACTATAACCTTCACGAATATGCATAGTACCTTCATAACCGATATAACGCGTAACGGCTGCACCGATTATAATTACAATAAAAGCTAAATGAAACATAAGTATAGATGCTTTTTTCATACTAAACATCTTAAATCTTATAATGTTTATGATTAAATTTATAGTTAAGAGTCCAAGTAAAATCTCAAACCATCTTGCATTATATATCTCTGCTTTTGCCGTGATGGTTCCAAAATCATTTTCTACAAATGTTGCATATCCAATTGCAAAAGCAAAAATAGACATCAAAACTGCCATAGTTTTCATTGAACCAAATATATTTAAAACTACTTTCATAATATCCCTTGAATTTAAAAAGATATTATAGTTTTTATAAGCTAACAGAGTGTTACATTACTCATATGCTTTGTAGTAATACCTGTTTAAATCAAATAATCCCGCTTCATGCGGATTATCTTTAAAAAACCTGTTTTGAAACCAGTCGTAGTGTTTCCAAAAATCTTTATCTGAACGCATAATAGCGTACTTCATAAATCTTTTTTTATACTTCTGACTTCCATCAAAATTATGCAACATATCTATAAAGTTCGGTAAATCTTTATAATCTACAACTAAAAAAAGATTTGGATAAGATCCAACAAATCCTTCTATAAAATTCATCTCATCTTTGTCGGAATTTAATCTATCTTCTTCATCAAACATAAAAGAGACATTATCATGCCATCTGTTTACGACTATTGACACAACTTTATCATCTTCATTCGGTATATTTTTTACACGCAAATATGCTAAATTTGAATGAGAATCGTTTACATGACTTATAAACCTGTTTCCTTTTGATATAAGGGAACGAAATCCGTCTATATAATCCTCTTTAGTCTTGTATGTCTTTGGAGGTTTTGATAACCTTTGATTTGCTTTAACATAATTAAGTTCATCAAACTTTCCAATTATTGACTCTAAAAATTCACGTTTTGAATCTATTTTTTTATATATTTTTTTTGAATCGTTTTTTGAAAAATAAAATATCTCATCATCTTCACTGTCTATATACCAAGATTTAAATATATTTTCTCTATCCTCTTTTGGGAGCAGGTTTAAAAAATAAGATTCTCCCTCCACTCTTAACCTATTCATATATCGCCTAATACTAACTTGATGACCAATATTTCCAAATATATCAAATCCTGCTACCAGTGCATAATAGATTCGCTCAAACAATGGAAAATCAATAACCCATGAAGTCCTTGGCAGATTACCTAATGCTCCATTATGAACGGATGCACTGTCAAAGTGTCTGTAAACAGTTAAAATATCACCTGTAACGCTTTGTTCATCGAGTCCGTCTTTATATACTTTATCATAAAGTTTTTGTCTATTTATATAGTAATTTACAGCCTTGTCATTATAGTTATCAGTAAATGTTTCAAGAAGCGCCATATCACTACCCTCTTTTATCGGCAATTCTAAATTTTTATACTGAGATTTGAAAAATTTGTTATCTTTTATGGAAAGGTCAAATTCCGGTTGCATAAACGTAACCCAAAAATGGTCGTGTATAACATTTAATGCGATTTGACCTTTACATACAGGACCGCGAATAAAAGTTCTGATTACGTATTCTCTGTCATCAAGTAAAAACTGATACCTTGATTTTGCCGGTATTTGGGAAAACACGATAAAAGGATTTGCATTGTCTTCTGAGTCATAACCAAAATCATAAGCTTTTTCATCCCATTTTGGTTTTATAAACAACTCTTTAAAACGCTCCAGTTTATCAAAACTCATATCATAAACCATATGCGTTTTATGCACAATAGTCGATTCTATCTTTTTAAACCTGTAATAAAATTTATCTACTTTTGGATTATCGTATGGACGAACAGTTGCAATTATATTTATAGGTTCAGGACTTGGAGTTGATGAGCGCACAAGTTCATAAAATTCATTTGGTCTGGATTTAAATGATATGTGTGCCAAAAATAGATGCTCATATATATACCTTGCACTCATTTTATGTTTTGCATCATCTGCGTTAAAAAATTTTTCAAATTCAATAAGTTCATTTGGGAAAGATGTATGTTTTTGCGGAGTGTATTTAGCACCCTGATACAACCACTGTTTAATAAGTTCAAACTCACTATTTTTTAGAGGCGGAAAACCATAAGGCATCCCTTTTTGAGGATTGTCATCCAAATATTCGGCTAATTCGTCTAAATCTTTTGCACAGGTCAAATCTTCTTCAGATAGATATTCACCTAAACTTTTAGGATTTTTCATTTTATGCTCTAGTATTTGTAACATTAAAGAGTTATTTGTACCGATAGCAGAATTTGACTTACTTATACTAGCGAAACCTCGTTTTCTCCACTCTTGTGTATTTTTTGCATCTATGAAAAGTCTGGTCGGATTTTGAGAAGAGAGCCTCTCTCCAAGATATACTTCTTCTTTTGTAACGCCCCTATCCAAACCTTCATATGAACTGAGTTTTAATTGACATGGTGAGTTGTAACACGAATGACATGATACGCATCTTTTATCTAAAATAGGTTTTATATCTTTTTGATAATCTATTTCTCTATCAACAGCTTTAACAACTATAGGTTTTAGAGGTTTTACAGAACAAGCCGTAAAAAAAATAAAGAAAACAACGAAGATATATTTATAGATATGCATTATGAATTTAAGCTAATTGAAACTCAACTCTAACATCGCCGTTGTCCATTTCATCTATTTCATAGACAAACTCGTTCCCGATTCTACCAAATAGCGGTGAAGGTACGTGAAAAAAAAATCCTACCAATCTTTCATTTTTTTCTTTTAACATACTAAGCCCTGCTATTGCATTTACCATTGGTTCAGGCGGTGAACATCTTGTTGCATTAAACTCATAGTATATAAGTCCGTCTTTTTCATATTTATAAAAGTCTAACGAGCCTCTTGGAATAACAATTTTTTCTTTATCCATCTTTTTTCCTATAATCTATATACGTAATTTTTTAGTTGAGAATCCCATTTAAAATATTTTGAAACCTTATCAAATGCCTTCTGAACCAAAGTATTTTCATCCTCAAAACTGTCAAATATCTTTATAGGCGTATGGTAATACCTATTATAAGATTCTATCGGATGAAAAAGAATATCCTGCCATGTAAATTCTATTTTTCCTTCATAAGGCTCAAACGGAACTTTACTTATAACAGTTTTGTTTTTTATCTTGCATCTAAAGTGACAAACTACGTAAAATTCATCTATTTTTACATATTCTATAATATTTGTAAGGCTATGTTTTTTCATAACTTCTCCAATTTCCCCTTATATTTACGAGCAGCTAAGCAATATATATACCAAATCCTTTTTTATCGCCCTCCAACAGTTCCACATAACCACCGTGTGCCTCGGCTATTTGAGCCGATAGTACAAGTCCCAAACCGTTACCTTTAACTTTTGTTGATTTAAAAGCTTCAAACAATTCTTTTTTATTTTCTATAGCAACACCGCTATCATAAACAAAAAACTTATGAATATTATCTTCATATTTATAATCCAATTCAATTAAGCCGTCATCTTCATCATCAAGCTCTATTGCATCTATCGCATTAAATAAAAAGTTCGAAAACAGTATCTCTAAAAGATCAAAATCACCTTCTATTTCAAAGTCGTCTTTGGGCATCGTAAAACTTATGTCTTTTGAATAACCGTAACTTCCGCAATCACTCAGAAGATTTTCTTTAAGTTTTGAGAACTTAAAAGTTTTTTTATTTATTCTAATCCCTTTTGAAAACATCAATGTAGCTTTTATAATTCTTTCTATCTTAAATATAGATTTTTGAATCTCTTCAACTATAGGTATATTTTCAGGAATTACACGTTTTTTCAAAGTTGAGCTAAGAAGTGAGATTGAACCTATTGGGTTTCTGATTTCATGTGAGAGGTGAGCTGCCATTTGCCCCATAGTCGCAAGATTTTCCCTTCTTTTTTGTTCTGTAATATCTGTTGCGGAAAACATCTTTTTATCTTTATGGGTTGAGCTTTTTACTATATATGATTTGTCTTCAAAATTAAGCTCGTAATCATCATCGCGAAACTCCATAATATCAAATAACTGCCATAACTCCCTAGCCTTTGAGTTTTGTAAAAAAACCTCGCCGTCTTCATTTAAAATCCATATGGCATTTGGTAAAAACTCTACTACTTTTTCAACAGTACCTTGCAGATGATCATAAGATTGTTTTAGTTCGGTAAACTCCTTTTCAACCTTATATGTCTGCTCAATTAATAGAGTAAGCTCCTCTTGGGTTATTTGATTTTCGCTCAAAGAGTATATCCTAGTATGATTTTATAAAGTGAATGTGCATCTTCACTCCCTGCCAACTCACGAATTGAGTGCATCCCTAAAGTCGGCAATCCTACATCTATTGTCTCAATCCCCAGTCTTGTTGCCGTTAATGGGCCTATTGTCGAGCCGCATCCAATATCGCTGCGTGTTACAAACTGCTGATACTCTTCACCTAAATTTGAAGCTATATTCATAAACTTTGAGATTGTTTTTGAGTTTGATGCATAGCGTTGATTTGCATTTATCTTTATTACGGCACCTTTATTCATCTTGGGTGAGTGTTCTTTATCGTGTTTAGACGGATAGTTTGGATGCACTGCATGTGCATTATCGGCACTGATTAATGTAGATGAACGCAGCATCTGTATATAATCCTCATAATCAGGATACATTCGTCTTAGAGTATTTTCTAAAAAGCTCCCGCTTGCTCCAGATGTACTCTCACTTCCCACCTCTTCGTGATCATTTGCTATAAACATCATAGGAGTACTTGCTTCAACACTACAGATGCTTAAAAGCCCGACATAACAAGAAAGCAGATTATCAAGTCTAGCTGAAGCTATAAAATCGTCACGTAAACCTACATACGAAGCTTTTTGAGTATCGTAAAAGCTAAGTTCGTTTGCATATATCTCTTTTGCATCTCTAATATCATTTTTCTCTAGTTGCCACTTTATAAAATCTTCAAAATTAAAATCATCATTTGTCGTAAGTATCGGTAAGATATCTGTTTGCTTGTTTATAGTTCTCTCAGAATTTGCTTTTTCATCTAAGTGAATTGCTAAAGAAGGGATAATTGCTATTTTTTTCTTAACGTCTATTAAAGTGTCTTTTATAGTATTGTTTGAATCAAGATAGCTAACACGTCCTGCAAGACTTAAATCCCTGTCAAACCATGGATTTAAAAGTAAACCGCCGTATGGTTCAACACCGAACTTTACTACACCGTGTTCTTTTATAACCGAATTTGGTTTTAGTTTTAGATTTGGGGAGTCAGTATGGGCACCGACCATTACATAGTTTTTATTCTTAGAGTATGTAAATGCAATTAACGACGAATCATTTCTGATAATATAATATTTTTTGCCTTCGTCCAATCTCCACTTTTGTTCTTCGTAAAGTCTTAAAAAACCTGCATTTTGTAGCATCATCTTCATATTGTTAGTAGCATGAAAAGGTGTAGGGGATGCATCTAAAAATCCAAGTAAACCTTCATTAAAATCTTTTTTGTCCATATAAATATCTTTTGTAAAATTTTAGTAATTTTACCAAAAATTATTTAATGCTTTAGATTCTCTCCAGCTGAGAAACTTTCGTGATTTTATTTGTTTTTAGTTTTATATGTTTTATAAAAAAAGTTACATATATATTTTCTAAAATATTATTTATACCTTTTGTTATAGCTTCTACATCTGTTTTAGAGTCACTTATTATTACAAAATCATCTCCAAACACCCTAAAAATCAAAGCCTTTTCAACACTCTCGTGTAAATAGTTTCCAATCTTTGCAAGCACTTTATCACCCGCTTTCCAGCCATATTCGTTATTATATTTCGAGAACTGCTGTAGTTTGATTATATACAGATGTTTAAAAGCATTATCCCTCTCATTTTTCATAAGCACTATATCCAAATAATGATGGTTATATAACGAACTGAGTCTATCTTTGTAAAAATAAGCAAATCTTTCTTGTTCAAGTCTTGTTTTGGGTAGTTGGTTTATATTTTCATCGATAATTATATCTTTTAAAGTTATAAGTGCATACTTAACGACATCGGGATGAAACTGTTTGGCACTTAAGCATTGAATCTCATCTAGTGCTTCAGATACTGTTTTTCTGGATTTATATATTCTATTTGTCGTCATAGAATCAAATGCATCTGCTATTATCAATATATGCGCCATAGGATGAATTTCATCGCCTTTTAATTTTCTTGGATACCCTTTTCCGTCATATCTTTCATGGTGTGAATATACAATATCGCATAATGATTCAAACATAGGTATCTTTTTTAAAAGTTTATAACTTACCTCAACATGTTCTTGAATCAATTTATACTCAATATCGTTTAGAGAGTTTGGGTTTAGTAAAATTGCATCCGGAGTAGATATTTTTCCGACATCATGTAAAATAGCAGCCTGATGAAGCAACTTACATTCATTCTCAGGGTATCCCATATCTCTTGCTATAAGTTCGCTGTAATGTGCCACCCTTTTTGAATGACCTGCAGTGTATGTATCTCTTCTTTCAATAAGTTCGACCATTGAGTATAGTGTTTTATCATAGTTCTTAGATTGAAACTCTACCAAACTCTGCAGCTCGGATGTTTTTTGCTTTACCATATTATCAAGCTGTTGTTTAAAATTTTCATTTTCTTTAAATTTATTTATTTTTTTGGATATCTTATACAGCTCGTTATTTAACACCTCATAATCATATGGTTTTACAACATAACCGTTAACGCCGAGGTTTATTGAACTATGTAGATAATTTAACTCATTATGTGCAGTAGTAACAAGAATTTCCTGTTCGTTATTTATTTTTACAATCTCTTCAATCATCTCGATACCGTTCATTTTTGGCATCGAAATATCCGTAATGACTATATCGTACATATCTTTTTTGTACTTATCAAGTGCTTCTAAGCCATTATTTGCACACTCTATATTTTTAAAAATTTTTTTTAAATACTTTGATACGCTATTTTGAATAGGCAAATCGTCTTCAACATATAAAACACTGAAGTTTTGTGATATTTCTCTAAGTTCTTTTATTTTATTCAACATTGTTTCCCCATCTGTTTTGCTATTTTTCTAACATGTATAATAGATTATCAACCTGTTCCATAATATTTGTATTATTTTTCCTTTTTTCCAAATCTTTACTTAAAACGTTTAAAGGTATCGGTTCATATAAATCAAGTTCATGTTTTGAGTACCCGTTATATTCGCCAAAAGTATTTAGCAGTTTTTTTGTAACACCTAGTTTATTTTTATCTACTAAAGCAACAAAGTTATTACGATCAAAATAGTATAATTTAACACTATCATCATCTATCTCTTTTTTAAAAAAGCTGTTGAGTTTTTTACCTACTTGAGAGTATATATCTCTTAAACTTTTTACACCGAAAGACTTAACAAGATCTTCTATATTTTCTATACAAAAACACATGATGCTATACTCTTTTTCAGAACTTGTTATTTCGTCCAACTTACTTTCAAAAGCATATCTTGTGTGTAATGAAGTCAATATATCTATCTTTTTTTCCTGATTATTAACTTTGTCAACATTTAAGCACATGGAATCAAGGTTGTAAAACGATATTAAGTATTTTTTACTCTCAATCCTTACGATATTTGTAATGAATTTTTTAGGCTTGTTGTTATGCGTATAAAGTTTTTTTACAAGCGAGTTGTTTTTTAACAAATCATTTATAATATCTTCGTTACCCAACTTTGAATATTCATCATAAAATAGGCTAGCTAGATTAAACTCTTTTGCAAGGACACATTTATCGTTACTGTTAAAACTGTTAATAAATTTATTATTAAAGTACTCGACAATATTTTCGTTTATTACCAGTAACGGAACATCCATTTTATTAAACACCGCATTATTAAGCATCTGTGTGCTTTTTAGCTTCACCTCTTTTTGCTCTAATTTTTTCTCTTTATATATCTGAATAACCAATTTTGATATTACTTTGAAAATATTATTGTTGTTAAAGGGCTTTAATATAAATTTATCAATACGATTATCTATTAATTTTAGAAGATATTGAGAGTTGTTATAAGCAGATGTAACTACTATTGCTTGTTCTTCATTTATATCTCTTATCTTTTCAATCATCTCAATACCGTCCATATGAGGCATCTCAATATCCGTAATGACAATATCGTAACTGGATTTTTTATAAAGCTTTAAAGCATCTATTCCATTGCTTGCAGTATATACGTTTGAAAAAATTTTTTTTAAAAATCTGTAAAACTGCTCAGATACCGATTTATCATCTTCTACATACAAAATTTTTATGTATTGTCCCATTTTTTTCAACTTTAGAATTTTTTCACTAGTCATCTTAAACTCACTTTATCGGAATCGTAATTTTAAATTCAGCACCGTTATCGGTATTTTTTACCTCTATCTTACCGCCTATATGTTCCTTGACAATAATCATAGACATATATAAACCGAGACCGGTACCGTTTTTTTCATTTTTTGTTGAAAAATAAGGTTCAAATATTCTACCTATAATATTTTCAGGTATCCCACCGGCATTATCACGTATATATAAAACAACGTCTTCACCGACCTGTTTTGATTCAACTTCAATTATTTTTTCATCTAGTTCCTTATCATTATAAGCATCTTTAGAATTAGCCAATATATTTAGTACGACCTGAATCAGTTCATTTTTATATGTATTTATAGAGATATCATCCGTATTATTTATACACCTTATTTCTATATTATGGCTTGAGAGTTGTTTTTCTATGATAATCATCGTAGCTGCCATAACCTCTTTTATAGTCATACTGTTTTTTTCTTTACTCTCTTTAAAAAAATCTCTAAAATCATCTATAGTTCCCGATAGATGCTTAACTTGATAACTGATTTTTTCTAAATCTTTTACCATTTCATCCATATCGATTTCATCTATTGCAATATCTAAAAATAAGTTATTTACTATCATACCTATAGATGTAATAGGTTGTCTCCATTGATGTGCTATCATCTCTATCATCTCACCCATAATTGCCTGTTTGGATTGAGCAAGTAGCATCTTCTCGTTTTCTCTTATAAGCCTTACGGATTCTTCAACCCTGTCTTCAAGTTCCTCATTTAGCTTTTCTAAATTATGAACACCCTCACATGCACTTATAGATAAATTTAGTTTAACTTTAAAATTTTCTAGCATCGATGATATTTTTTTTATAGGGGAGTTTTCATATATAAAAACCAAGTATCCTGTTTTTAGGGATAAAACTAAAATTTGTTTATTTTCTTGAATACTTGTAAATGCTTTTTCAAGATTCAACATACTTTTTTGAATATTAAATGAGATTTTTTTGCCAATATGTATTAAAGGTTTATCGTCATTATCATGTTTGTAATATAGGGCAGATATAGAGTTTGTTTTCCTTGCGAATGTTATTATAAATTCGCTCATCATACTCTCTAATTCAAAAGAATTACCGATAGATGCCAAACATTCATACGATATGCTTAATTCTTCCAAACGTACACTGTCAGTCGAACTTTTTATACTCTTATCTTGCTTTAACATATCGACTAAAGAAGAGTTATGCACTATACTTTTCATTATATCCCCCTCTAAATATAAATACAAGTATAAAATAAATATGTCGCTTGAATGTCGCCTTAAAAATTAATGTGTTTGTTTTATGATGCGATATCCGATGCCGTAAACACTTTGAATAATCTCTTTTGGCAACTTATTTCTGAGTTTATATACAAGTTTTCTAACATTTTCCAAATTTACATCTATCATATTTAACTCTAAATAGTTTACTATTTCAGCATTTGAGACGGCTTTGTTAACTTTATCTATAAGTAGATATAGTATAAGCTGTTCATACTGAGACAACTTAACAAGTTCCTCATCTACGTATATATTTTTTTGCTTTTTATCATAAACAACATTATGAGACAATTCAATTTTATTTCCTGAATCTATTTCGTTAATCTCTTCGTATATTAAAATTAATTCATCAAGAAGCTGCATAAACTCTATGGGTTTAGGTATAAACTTTCTTACACCGTTATTTATAAGTTCTAAAAGATATTTACTGTCTTTATAAGCCGAAAAAACTACTATGTATTCGGAGAGGTTAATTTTTCTTATATCTTTTACCAAGTCTATACCGTTCTTTTTTGGCATCTCTATATCTGTAAATATTATTTCATACTTCTGAGAATTATCAATTTTATATTTATATAAATCAAAAGCTTCTTCCCCGTCATATGCACTATCTACCTCTTTATAAATCGATGAAAAAAATTTATACAGTGATTCATGAAGAGGTTTATAGTCTTCAACCATGAGTATATTTGAATTTTTAGTAAACTTTTTAATCTTTTCTATTTTATTTTTATACGAATTAAGGTCAAAAACAGCCATAATACCCTCTTTTACAAAATATCAATAAGTTCATTTCCGTCTATAGCTTTTATAATATTGTTGTTTACCCTTATGCCGGATTCTATAACGATATTTTGTAATTTCGATACGATAGTCAATTTTAACTCCCTACTTCCGGGATTTTGTCTGACTAAGGTATAAAGTTCATCCAGAATTTTTGAATCATCACTTATCTTAACGGCTAAATTTAAAGGCTCTTGCGGAATCTCACGCACCTCTTTTTTAACTTTTTTTGTCTCTTTGGTTGCTTCTTTTAGAGTCATGATTTTTGTAACACCTATGCGGGTAAACATATCCGTATGGGTAATTTTTGCTTTAAAAGCTATAGGTTCATCCAGATCCATCTCTTCAAGTTCGTTGAGTTTATCTTCAAAAAGCATAATATCTATATTTCCGTGAAAATCCATCAAATCTACGATACCGAACTGATTTCCCTTTTTAGATATTTTTTTCTCTACATCTTCAACTTTACCTATAAATATAACATATGAACCGTCTTTGGCATCTGCTATCTCTGATGAGAGTGTATAGTTTAGTTGTTCTATTTTTTCTCTAAAGTCGTCCAAAGGATGCCCAGATACATAAAATCCTAAGGTATTTTTTTCAAATTCCAAGATTGATTTTAAACCATACTCTTCAGAGTTGCTAAGTTCAAGTTTTACGGTAGTGATTTCTGCATCATCTCCAAACAAGCTCCCAGCCGCATTTTTTTTGGCTTCACTTGCACTTTTTGCAGTCTCAACTATAAGCTCAATCTGGTCAAGCAATGCCTTTCGGGAATACCCGTACCTGTCAAACGCTCCTGCCTTTATAGCCGATTCAATCACACGTTTATTTACTTTTGAAGGTTCAATTCTATTTACAAAATCTTCTAAAGACTTATAATCGCCATTTTCTTTTCTTTCTTTTAGCATTGATTCTATCGCAGCTCCACCAACACCTTTAATAGCTCCAAGTCCAAAAAGGATTATCTCCTGTCCGTCTTTATTTATAGCAGAAAACTCTAGTTGCGAATCACAGATATCCGGAGGCGAGAGTTCGATTCCCATTCTTTTGACTTCATCGATATATCTGACGACTTTATCGGTATTGTCCTTATCGCTTGTAAGAAGTGCTGCCATAAATTCGTTTGGATAATACGTTTTTAGCCAAGCAGTTTGAAATGTAACCATTGCATATGCCGCAGAGTGAGACTTGTTAAAACCGTAACCCGCAAACTTTTCAATCAAATCAAACAGCTGAGATGCTTTGTCGTAATCAAGCCCCTGCTTTTGTGCACCTTCACTAAACTCGGCGTTATATACCGCCATATCTTTTTTCTTACCCATTGCACGACGGATAATATCTGAATAACCCAAACTAAAACCACCGATAGTCTGAACTATCTGCATAACCTGTTCTTGATAAACGATGACCCCGTATGTATTGTTTAGTATAGGCTCCATCGCATCAAAAGTATATTCTATCGCTTCACGTCCGTGCTTACGCTCTATAAAGCTATCAAGCATCCCTGATTCCATCGGTCCCGGTCTATAAAGTGCCAAGACCGCAATCAAGTCTTCAAAACTATCAGGTTTAAGACGTTTATTTAAATCCTGCATACCGTCTGATTCTATCTGAAACATCCCAACCGTATTTCCGCCGCGAATAACTTCATAAACCTTAGGGTCATTCTCATCGATTTTATGCCAATCTATATCCTTATCGTATCTGAGCTTTATAAGTTTTATAGCATTATCGATTACATCAAGAGTTTTAAGACCCAAGAAGTCAAACTTAATTAAATCAACATCTTCAAGATAGTTTAGCGAGTATTGCGTCACAAAAGTATCTTCACCCGAAGGTTTGTATATTGGTGTCTTTTTCCATAACTCTTCATTGCTTATAACTACACCTGCGGCATGAATACCTGAGTTTCTTTTAAGCCCTTCGAGTTTTTTTGCAAACTCCCAAACCCTTGCTGCATTTGTGTCTGTTTCAACAAGTTCTTGAAGTTTAGGCTCTTTTTGAAAAGCCCCCGGTATAAACTCACCTTTTTTTTCTTTACCGTTTAGCGTAATACCAAGCTCATCAGGTATAAGTTTTGCCATTTTGTCTGCTTGACTTAGAGGCATATCAAGCACGCGTGCAACATCACGTATAACCCCTTTGGCAAGAAGTGAACCAAAGGTAATAATCTGAGCAACTTGATTACGACCGTATTTTTCTACAACATAATCAATTACTTCACCACGGCGTGCCTGCATAAAGTCCATATCGATATCGGGCATCGATACACGTTCGGGATTTAAAAATCTCTCAAAAAGCAAATCATACTTCATAGGATCGATATCTGTAATTTCCAGTGCATATGCAACAAGACTTCCCGCGGCAGATCCGCGTCCGGGACCAACCGCTATACCCATCTCTTTGGCTACTCTAACAAAATCCCAAACTATAAGCATATATCCCGGAAATTTCATAGAGTTGATAATATCCATTTCAAATTCTAGACGTTCTTTATACTCTTGGTGTCTATCCTGTGGTACATGTTTTAAACGCTCTTCAAGCCCTTTTTTACAACAAAATACAAAATACTCTGCATCCATAGTATTTGGCTCATCACAACTTAATGCAAAACCGTCTTTTTGCGCATATTCGGGTGTAAATTTAAAGTTTGGAGGTGTCGGTGTTTTTACAACCGGTACAAAATCTTCACATTTATCTACTATCTCTTGAGTATGTATCAATGCTTCTGGAATATCTGCAAAAAGTCTCTGCATCTGTGCAGGTGATTTTAAGTAAAACTCATGAACGGAATGGCGAAGACGGTTTGGATCATCGTAGAGTTTATTCATTCCGATACACATAAAAGCTTCATGATACTGTGCATCACCCGGATATGTATAGTGGGTATCGTTTGTAGCTACCACTTTTATATCCAACTCTTTAGATATTTTTAGAATCTGCTCGTCAATAAAAAGCTGATCGCCTATTCCGTGACGCATAATCTCCAAATAAAAATCATCTCCGAATATATCTTTATATTCACGAGCGACTTCTAAAGCACCGGCGTATCCCAATGCTCCGTTTTTTACGTTACGTTCATTTGCCGTATTTAGATGCCAGTTAACTTCACCTTGAAGACAAGCACTAGAACATATAATACCCTCAGAATGCTCACGTAACTCATTTTTGTTTATACGAGGAAAATAGTACATACCTTCTATAAATGCTTTAGAAGACAAATACATTAGATTTTCATAGCCTTTTTTATTTTTGGCAAACAAACATATATGAAACCTTTGTTTTGTAGATTTGTCATCTAATGTTTCACCGTTATGTATATAACCTTCCATTCCAATAATCGGTTTTATACCGGCTTCTTTCATCTGGTGGTAAAAATCAATTGCACCGAACATATTACCGTGGTCCGTCATAGCTACACTTGTCATACCAAGCTCTTTAACCTGTTTAACTAGATTTGTAAGTTTATTTGCACCGTCTAAGAGTGAGTATTCCGTATGTAAATGTAAGTGAGTAAAAGGTTGAGCGCTCATAAAAATCCTATGCTAAATAATTAAAAATATTATAGTTAACTTCGCTTAATATGAACTAACTTTTTTATTCTATTTTTTAAAAAAATCACTTACTTCAACATCCAAAGCCTTAGAAATTTTATATATATGTTCTAAATTAAATCTTCTGTTTTTTGCAGAATTTTCGGCATTGGCATAAAATGCAGAAGATTTTTGCCCTATCATTAAAGCCAGTTCTAATTGAGTTACACCCTTTTCTTGCCTGATTCTTTTTATATTACTAGCTACAAGTTGAATAAATTCCCTAACTTCTTCTTCATCAGCTACACATAAATTTTTATATATACTCATAAGTATCCCCCTTAATTATTAATTTTTGTTAAAAATTAATAAATATTTAAATTATATTGAGTTAAAATTGTTGCTACAATCACTTATTGATTATTAACGCATAGATTAAATCACGTGTAATAATATAAAAGGAAATATAATGTTTAACTTTCAAAAAAAAGATAGGCTAAATAAGGAACTTATCCAAAAAAAGGATGAGATCGAACATTTTCAAAATGTGATAAATCAACTTAAAAAAGAGAATGAAAATTTACAACAAAAACTTGAAATAAAAACAAAAAACTTAGATGAACAACTTATTTATAACAGTATTGTTGATTTGTTGTTATCTACATGTATAGATAATATCCCTATTCTTCAAAAAGATTTTTCATCAACCGTTGATACGCTTTTAAATATGCAAGAGCATTCAAAAACTTCCTCTTTTGGTTCAAAACAAAGCTTATCGTCTATATCTAAAAACTTGGTTAAACTGATGGGTGCTATTGAAGAATCAAACGACGGTGTTTCAAAACTCGCTAGTGGAATCGGGGATGTATCTTCCTTAATGGAGCTTATAAACGATATTGCAGACCAAACAAACCTACTCGCACTTAATGCTGCCATAGAAGCAGCTCGTGCGGGTGATCACGGGCGTGGTTTTGCCGTTGTGGCAGACGAGGTAAGAAAACTGGCAGAGAGAACGCAAAAAGCAACCAAAGAAGTTGAATTGACAATCAATATATTAAAACAAGAATCTCACAATATAGAAGAAACATCTTCAACCATGACACATATAGCACAAAAATCAGAACAATTGACAAAAGATTTTGAAGTAAAACTTCAACAATTTGCAGATGACGGTGAACATATTGTTGAATCTATAGATACCGTTCTTGACGATACCTTTATAGGACTTGTAAAATTAGACCATCTTTTCTTTAAAGCCAATGCTTACGATACGTTTTTTCATAATAAAACCGATACTCATTTTTCAAATCATCACGATTGCAGACTTGGAAAATGGTATGATACGGGTATCGGAAAAGATAGATTCGGACATACTCAAAGTTATAATGAACTTCTTAAACCTCATAAAAACGTACACGACCATATTATAAAGGCTATTGAAAATTTAAAAGAAAATTCTACAGATATTAAAGAGATATTGGAACATTTTAAACTAGCAGAACTATCCAGCAAAGAATTATTTATACTTTTAGACAAACTATCTCAAGAACGGTAAATCTTATGTACTTAAGTGATACGTTTAACCCTTTAGAGACAATAGTAAACTATACGGGTGCTTTAGTTTATGTCATAGATTTGCAAAACTATGAAATCATATATGCCAATGATAGATGCAAAGAAGAATTTGGGAATGTAATAGGTAAAACTTGCTACAAAGTATTGCAAAAAGATGAAAACAGCCCTTGCCATTTTTGTCCTATGCAAAAAAATAAAAACCTTTTAAACCTTGATATCGGAACGGTTTACGAATGGGAAAACAAAAATTCAATTAACGGGAAAACTTATCTTTTTAACGACAGAATAGTAAAATGGAACGATAACAGAAAAGTCAAAATTCAAATAGGTTTAGATATAACCGTTCAAAAAAATTTAGAAAAAAAAATATCCAAGCTGGCTTACTACGACACCCTTACAAATCTTCCAAATAAAGATTCGTTAAAAGTTCATATAAGAGAGGCAATATCCGATAGCAAAAAAAACAATAAATTTAATTCTATTTTACTTTTAAATATTGACGACTTTAAACTTGTTAATGATATAAAAGGGCATAATGTAGGAGACAAAATTTTAAATGAAACTAAAAAAAGAATTCAAGAGTGTTTGGAAGAGCACGATATTTTAGGTAGACCCGGATCTGACGAGTTTATTATTTTAAACAAGGTAAATTCCCAAATTAGACACGATGCACTTCATTCAACAAAAAATTTAGCAAAAAAAATACTAAAAACACTACAAAATCCATATACTATAAACGACTATACTTTTTTTATGAGTGCAAGCATAGGTATAGTAATGTTTAACGATGACACTTCCTCTTGCCTGGAACTTATAAATTTTGCCGACAGTGCTCTTCATAATGCAAAGAAAAACGGTAAAAACGGATTTAGTTTTTTTGATCCAAAACTACAAGAAGAGATTATAGAAAAAGCAAAACTAACAGATAGAATAAGACACTCTATAGAACATAAAGAGTTTTCACTTTATTACCAAGCACAATATTCTTTGGAAGAAGAAAAAAAGATAATAGGCTTAGAAGCATTGGTACGTTGGATTCATCCGACTAAAGGTGTTATATCTCCAAGCAGTTTTATACCCGTAGCCGAAGAAAGCGGACTTATAATCAAACTCGGAAATTGGATACTTGAAGAGGCTGTTAAACAGTTAAAAAGCTGGGAAAACGAACAAAGTAAAAAGAATTGGCGACTATCTGTAAACGTAAGCATACGTCAATTTGAAACAGATGTATTCATCCAAACATTAAAAGCTATTTTAGATACGTACAATATAAATCCAAAATTATTAAGACTCGAACTAACGGAAAATTTACTTATAGGGAATATAGATAGGGCTTTAGAGAAAATTTTTCAGTTAAAAAACATGGGAATATCTATTTCAATAGACGATTTTGGGACAGGTTACTCATCTCTTGCATATCTTAAAGCACTTCCGATTGATGAGCTAAAAATAGATCAGTCTTTTATTTGTGATATTGTAAATAACAAAAATGATGAAATCATCACACAAACAATAATCTCTATAGGACAAAAATTTGGATTGGATATTATAGCTGAAGGGGTTGAAACGCAAGAACAAGTCACTAAACTAATGATGATGGGTTGTAACTACTTTCAAGGTTACTTTTTGCATAAACCCGCAAAAGCGGAATTGTTTTAGTTATTTATGCTTTAATGCAAAGAATCATTAAAGCATAAAAAAGAGGTTTATTTTACTTTTTCTAAGTATTCGCCATCTACGGTATTTACTTTGATAGTATCACCTTCAAGTACATGGTATGGAACTTGAACAACTGCACCGCTCTCTAATGTAGCAGGTTTTTTACTACCGCTTGAAGTATCACCTTTAAAGTTAGGTGGAGTCTCAGCAATAACAAACTCCATCACTTCAGGAGCCGCAACACTTATAGCATCACCTTTGTAAAAAATAATATCTACGTTTATACCGTCTTTAAACCATTTAGATGCATCTTCACATTGCTCATAAGATAATCCAAGTTGGTCATAAGTATCGTTATCCATAAACTGATACATATCTCCATCGTCATAAAGATACTGCATAGTTTTATACGTTATCTCGGGAACTTCAAACTTATCACCCGCATGTACGGTTTTTTCAACCACTTTTCCGTTTAAATAACTCTTCATTTTCATACGAACAAAAGCTGCACCTTTACCCGGTTTAACGTGTTGAAATTCAACCACTTTATATGGAACTTCGCCAACAATTAAACGAACGTTTTTTTTGATATCACCCATACCGATTGTTGCCATTAATATGCCTTTTTAAAAATATTTTTTTGTATTCTACAAAAAACGGACTTAAATCTTAGAAAAGTTTCTACAATTTTTATTAATGCTATAATTGCACAAAAATAATAATCTTTGGAATATAAACTTATGGAATTTACTTTAGATGCCACATCAAACAAAGCCCGTGCCTGTACTATAAAAACTGCACATTCAACTATACAAACACCTGTATTTATGCCTGTCGGCACACTTGGTACTATCAAAGCTCTTGATATGCAAGACGTCATAGATACGCTTGGAGCCGAAATAATTTTGGCAAATACATATCATACATACCTTCGTCCCGGAGATAAAACAATAGCAAAAATGGGAAAACTTCACGGTTTTTCAACATATCCTAAAAGCTTTTTAACAGATAGCGGAGGTTTTCAGGCATTTTCCCTGTCCGATATATCTAAACCAAAAGAAGACGGTATAGAGTTTAGAAGCCATATTGACGGTTCAAAGCATTTTTTCACTCCTAAAAAAGTTATAGATATTCAACATAACCTTGGAAGTGACATCATGATGATATTAGATGATTTAGTTGCACTTCCCGCTACAAAAGAGCGTATTAAACTTAGCATCGAAAGAACAACCGAGTGGGCAAAAGACTCTATTGAATACTTTCGTACAAAACAAAAAGAGGGAATTGGAGTAGATCAAAATATATTTGCCATTATACAAGGCGGAATAGATAAAGAGATGCGTACAAAAAGTGCAACTGAGCTTTGTGCACTTGATTATGACGGCTTTGCCATAGGCGGGCTTAGCGTGGGTGAGTTAAATAATGAGATGTACGATACGGTTGAGCATACTACACAGTATATGCCTGAAGATAAACCACGCTACCTGATGGGTGTCGGAACTCCTGAAGATCTAATTGAAAATATAGAACGCGGAGTAGATATGTTTGACTGTGTGATGCCAACCAGAAATGCAAGAAACGGAACTCTTTTTACTTCTTTTGGTAAGTTAAATATTAAAGGTGCCAAATTTAAAGAAGATCCCTCTCCTATAGATGCAGAGTGTGAATGCCCTACTTGTAAAAGATATAGCCGTGCATATATAAACCACCTATTTAGAAGCCGTGAGATTACATACTTTCGTCTTGCAACCCTGCATAACCTTTATTATTACCTAAATCTTATGAAACAAGCACGTGAGGCAATTTTACAAGATAGATATACAGAGTTCAAAAAAGAGTTTTATGCAAAAAGGTCTAAGTAGATGGGTAAAGTTTTTATAACTGATTTAGACCACACTTTTTTAAGAAGTGATTTAAGTGTAAGTGAGTTTACAAAAGATACTTGGAACTCTTTGTCTTTAAAAAGTACTCTCTCGGTAGCTACTGCAAGAACATTTAAAAAAACAGAACAGTTTTTAGATGGTCTAAATATAAATGCACCTATGATTTTACTTGACGGTTCGCTTATTGTAAGTGAAGATAAAAAAATAATAGATATGAAAATCATAGAAAAAGATATGGCAGATGCTATTATTGAACTTGGTTCTAAACATAATCTTTTTCCCTTTGTGCTGGCACTAAAAGATAAAAACCTAAATGAAGCATTTTTATACCCAAAAGAGAGAAATGATTATCAGCACCGTTTATTAGACAGATATATAGGTGATGACAACTTAGAAGAAAAATCAAACATTCGTGCTATGAAAGATAACTTTAAACTGGTATATATGGGCGATGAAGATGAATTGTTAATTTTAAAAAATGAACTATATAAAACTTTTGGAAATTCACTAAAGTATATACTCGCACCTGAAGCCTACATGGATTGTTATTTTCTTACACTGCTTCATGCAGATGCAGATAAGGCACACGGTCTTAAAAAAGTAAATGAATACCTAAACATAGACTTTAAACATTATACGGTGTTTGGAGACAATCTAAACGATATAGGGATGTTTGAATTAGCCGGAACATCGGTAGCCGTCGCAAATGCTCATAAAGACGTAAAAAAGATAGCTACATATATATCAAAACATTCAAACGATGAAGATGCAGTTGCAAAATACTTAAGGGGTTTTATCTCTTAGTATTTGAATTATCTCATCTTTTATCTTTGGTTTACAAAACAGATAACCCTGACCTATTTCACATCCGCCGCTTAATAAAAACTCCTCTTGTTCTGTAGTCTCTATACCTTCTGCTACGTTTACATAACCCATATTTTTTGAGAGTGATATAATCGCTTTAGATATAGCTACATCATTTAAATCATACGGTAAATCATTTATAAAAGATTTATCTATTTTGAGTTCGTTAATCGGAAGCTGTTTTAAATAATTAAGAGAGGAATAACCTGTCCCAAAATCATCTATAGACACGCTAAATCCAAGAGTTTTTAGTTCATTTAGAACTCTCATGCTATAAAAAATATTTTTCATAATATGTGTCTCTGTGATTTCAAGAATTATTGAGCTTGCTTCAATTCCGACTTCATCTATTATATTCATAATATCTTTGATAAAACTATCTTGGTATAGCTGAACGGTAGAGATATTTATAGATATAGTTTGAAGATTTGTGTTTATCTCTCTAAAGTCTTTAAAATCTATACATGCTTTTTTAAAAATAAACAAACCGATTTCTAAAATATCGTTTGTACTCTCAGCTATAGTAATAAACTTATCCGGAGGAATAAGCCCTAATTTTTCGTTTTCCCATCTTGCCAAAGTCTCAAAACCTACAATCTCTTTTGAAGCAATATTATATTTTGGCTGATATACAAGAAAAATTTCATCTTTTTTTAAAGCACCTTTTAGAGCCTGTTCTATATTTAACCTACCATGCATATTTACGGACAATTTTTTCTTGTAATATTGAAAATTATTTTTTCCGCTTTCTTTTGCTTTGTATAAAGCCATGTCTGCACATTTAAATAAAGTGATATAGTTATCTGCATCGTTAGGAAAAATAGATATTCCGATACTTAGAGTTAAGGTCAATTTATTGTTTTTTACATCAATTGGTTTTTGAAACATATCGATTATCTTGGTACTGACATCTGCTGCACTGTAGTTTGTATCTATGGATTCTAAAATTATTAAAAATTCGTCACCGCCTATACGTGCCAATATATCCGATTTTCTAAGTACGCTTCTGAGCATTTTAGCACACTCTTTTATAAAGTCATCTCCGACGTCGTGTCCTAAAGTATCGTTAATAGTTTTAAAATTATCTATATCAATAAACAAAATAGCAATCTTATGATTGTTTCTTTTGGCAATCGGTAAATTAATTTCTAGATACTCTTCTACGTTTGTTCTGTTTGGCAATGACGTCAAAGAGTCGTGGTATGCCATATGTTTAACTTTTTGTTGTTGAATAATGTAATCGGTAATATTTAATTTAACGGCAAGATAATTAACCAACTTTGAATCTTGAAATATCGGTAATATTGAAGCTTTTTCGTAAAACTCCGTTCCGTCTTTACGTTTATTTATAAACTCGCCTTCCCAACGATTTCCTTTATCAAGAGATTTATGCATCTCTTGATAAAACTCATCAGATTTATCTCCTGATTTTAAAATCCTTGGATTTTGCCCTAAGAGTTCATGTTTTTCATAACCGGTTTCTTTTAAAACAATATCGTTCACATATATAATATTTTTCTCGGCATCTGTAATAACAATAGAGTTATAGCTATTTTCTACCGCCGTTGTAAAACTTATTAAATCATCTTTTACTTTTAGTGTGCGTTTATACATGATAAGCAAAGCAGCTAAAAAGAAAAATGCAATAATCAAAAGTACTACAACTACTATACGTCCGTTGTATATAGCATTTGTAAATTTTTTATTCAAAAAGAGTTCCAAGTTTTTGATTGAATCGTTTAAAAAATATTTTTTATTTTTTATTTTAGATAACTTGTCTATTCTTTGTATGCTTTTATTTGCATGAGCTATAAACATTTTTAACTCGTTTAGTTTGTTTTTTTCATGCAGATTGGAAAAGTATTTTACATTTGCAGATATATTTTTACTAAGAAATGATGTATTTATATAATAAAGCATAATATCGGATAAAGTTTTTTGCATCAAATCTATATCTTTTTTATCCAGTAGTCTTTCTTTTGAAACAAGTTCATTTAACTTATTGAGATAATGTATAGAACTTATTAAAAGAGCATTTTCGGATTTAAAGGACTCAATAACATTTTTTTTATCCTTAAAGTCATTTTTTAATCTGTTTAATAAATCGTTATATTTATCTTTAAATACTGTATTTTTATTTTTTGTCGATAATATTTCAAGTTTTTCTTCAAAGTCTTTAATATTTTTATTTATAAGGTCATAATTATTAAATGTAGTGGATTTTAAAAAGAAATTATCAAAACCCTTATTTAATATATGCAGTTCAGAGATGATTTTTTTATATTCAGTATCACTTTGTATAATGCTGTTGGCTCTAATCAAATACAAAGATAAAGCAGATATCAAAACTATAAAAAATATTATCAGTACATATACAGTATCTGTTTTATTTTTTGTAGTAAAATTTTCAAACTTATTCATACTAAACTACTCTATCCCTTGAGGTATCTTACCGCTTAGCGAATGTAAAAATTTTACTATTTTATCTATCTCTGTATCCGTAATAGCACGACCCAGTTGATATTTAGACATAAACTTCACTACGTCTTCTAGTTTATCGTATCTTCCGTCATGCAAATAAGGTGCAGTTTTTTCTATGTTCCTCAGTGAGGGCACTTTAAAATAATAAATATCTTCTTTATTCTGTGTGACTTCGTATCTACCTTTACGTTTAGATGTTGCAGATTCTATAACACCGAATTTATTATATAAATTTCCACCTATGTTAATTCCATGATGACATGTTATGCAACCAACATCTTTAAAAACTTCATAACCCTCTTTTTGCTCTTTAGTTATAGCATCTTCATCACCGTTTAAATATTTATCAAACGCAGACTCCGGAGTTATTAATGTTTTTTCGTATTCAGCTATCGCATCTGCTATATTATCTGCAGTAATACCGTCTTTATACAAGGCGTTGAATCTTTTTCTATATGGAGTATTACTTAATACCTCTATCAAATTTCCAAAATTATTTCCCATCTCTAAAGGATTCTCAATAGGACCCTTTGCCTGCTCTTTTAAGTCCTTTGCTCTTCCGTTCCAAAATTGTCTGAAATTATATATAGAATTAAAAACCGTAGGAGCATTTATATCCCCTTGTCTTCCATTTATTCCGATAGAAAAAACCAACCCGTCATCACCGCCTTTTTCTATGTCGTGACACGTTGCACAAGATACACTGTTATCTAAAGAGAGGATAGTATCAAAAAATAGTTCCTTACCGAGTTGAGCTTTTTTTTCATCTACGGAGATGCTAAGAGGAAGCGGCATTATCGGCTGAGAGTATAAATATAACTGTAAAGCAAATATTATTAAAAGTCTTAAATTCATGCATCTCTTTTATTATTTTATGTTACTATTATATATTGTTTTAATTTAGAACTATATAAAATATTAAAAATAATGTGTATCGTATGCCAGTCTCATAACACCTACTGCGTAATTTGAGGAGTTATTATATTTTAGGACTTTCTTTATGTATATATCTAAATATTGTAAATCTTTTTTCCCGCAGACATAACACTTATAGACTCTGCCGTTTCTATTTTTTTTGTAAGAAAACGATGCATATTGGTTATTATATTCAAACTCATACCAATCGGCTTCAATTTTTTCCATATTAGGGATTTTATCCCAGTCAATAAGTTTTTTATATTTTGCACGTTTGTGTAAAAAATAACTCGCACTTACTATGGCATCTTCCATTTTCGTCAGATCGCAAATTTCGCCTTCACAGTAACTTTTCGCATATTTAAAATTTTCAGGCATAAATTGCGGAATTCCGACAGCCCCTGCATATGAGCTTGGCAAGTTACACTCTTCTGGTTCTACATCTTTTTTGTAACAATGCTTTATTATAGATGCCATATTTGATTTTCCCATTTTTAGCAACCATTTTTGTCTGTTTGTTTTAGGATTTATCCTTTTTACTATAGTGTTAAACACTATAAAAGCATCATGTTTTGGTTTTAGTTTTCCAAGACTTGTTTCTTTCATAAGTATGGAAGCTACAACCTCACGGTTTACTCCGTACTTTTTTTCTGTATAGTCATAAACTTCTTTATACTTTTTTAGATGTTTTACTATTTTAGGTATTGAAGAAACTAATGAGTTATTTGCTTTTTTTTCATTTTTTTTATGTGTTTTAATATGTCTTGGCTGAAGATATTTCCAAGATACTTCATCAAACCTTTTTGTTTTGAAATGTGAAAGTAAAAATCTGTTTACATAATCGTAACTTACTCCACTTTTTACAACTTTTTTACAAATATCCGTATAATGCTCGTTTTTAAAATCACAGTTTGTATATTTAGCCGATAACGTAGTTGTTAAAAAAATTAATATTATTATTTTAAATTGCATAGTTTATTCACCTTTTTTAATCTTTGCACAGTACCGATATCCATCCATATTCCCTTATGAATTTCAAAGCTGATTTTATTTTTAGCTATGTTTTGTATTAAAATCGGTGCTAATGCCAGCTTCTTTACTTTCATATTTTCAAACATTTTCTTAGAATAGTACCCTATTCCTGAAAAAGTATATTTTAAACCCTTATATTCAAAGTCACCCTTTGGATTATGTTCTGGATTTTCTACAAGTATCAAATGTGCCAGCTTACCATTTAATTTAAAACCGTTTTTAAACTCGTAATCACACCATATATCCGCATTTAGTACCAAAAATTCTTCACTAAGCTCAGGTAATGCTTTTATGATTCCTCCTGCACTCTCGAGTGCTCCGCTTTCTTGCTCATCGGAGTAGCATATCTCTAAACCCCATTTTGAACCATCGCCGAGCCTCTTTGGTATCATATATCCTAAATGGGCTATATTTATAACTACTTTTTTAAATCCACACTGTGCCAGTTTTTCCAGATGCCACTCTATAAGAGGTTTTTGAGATACTTCTAAAAGCGGTTTTGGTTTTTCATCCGTCAAAGGACGCATCCTTTCTCCGCGTCCCGCTGCCAATATCATTGCTGTCATAATCTAATCGTTTTTAAATACCCGTATAGTTTTGAGGTTTCGTCATATTTGGATGCAGATTCCAACAGATACTGAAGCGTTAGCGGTAAATCTTTTAAATAGCCGTCTTTGCCATCACGCAGATAAAGCCTAGAAAATATTCCAAGTACCTTGATATGACGTTGCATACCCATAAAATCAAACCATCTCATAAACTCTTTATCGTTTGCATCTATACCTGCAATATCTCTAAAATATAAAGCCAACTCTTCTATATCATTTGGCTCAAATCTTATATATAAATCTCTTAAAAGTGAAACTAAATCATAAGTGATGCTTCCATTCATTGCATCTTGATAATCAATAACGCCAAGACTCTCATCACTTCTTAGCATTATATTTCTTGAGTGAAAATCGCGATGTACGAAATATCCTTGCGGCTGAGAAAGAACCTCTTTTGCTATATAATTTAGGGCTTCATCAATCATAGCGGTATCATAGTTTTTGTCTTTTATAAATTTTTCTATAAACCATTCTTTCATCAAAGACATCTCTTTTTTTAAAAACACTTCATCATACATGGGCAAATCATTTGTATCTGCCTTTTGCATCTTCAGTATCTCGTTTATAGCAAGTTTATAATATTTTTTAAAATTATCTTTATTTAATGAGCTTAGAAGATCTTGTGAACCAAAATCTTCTAAAACCAAAAAACCCTCTTCTAAATTTTCAAAATATATTTTAGGTGCATCCACATCTGCTTTTAAGAGCTTTTTTGTTACCTCTACAAACGGTTTTAAAGATTCCTTCTCTAAAGACGAATCCATAACGATAAAACTTTTTTCATCTTTGCTTATACGGAAGTATCTTCTAAAGCTGGCATCGGTAGAAGCTGTTTGTATTTCATAATCTTTATATACGCTATTTGCTAAAAATTTTTTAATCAGCTGCATATACAGCCCCTAAAATCCCGTTTCGCGAAGCACCCGTTACACTTTTTAGATGCAACTCTTCATTAGAGATTCTTTTATAAGCAAAATATGCAAAAGCCATAGCTTCCAAAAAATCGCCGTTAACACCGAATTTATCAGTAGTACATACTTTTATGCCGTCTAGCTTTTGGGCTAACAATTCTATAAGATAAGCGTTATTGGCTCCGCCTCCACAAGCTAAAAGAAGTTCTATTTCATACTTTTTAACCTCTTTTGCGATTATAGAAACACTAAGTTCTAAGAGTGTTCTTTGAACATCTTGAGCTTTTGTACTAAAATTTGTCAGTTTAAGTTCCAGCCACTCTTCATTAAAAAGTTCTCTACCTGTACTTTTGGGTGCTTTTTTTGAAAAAAAATCTTCATCTAAAAAGCGGCTCAGCAATCCAAAATCAACACTGCCCTCTCTCGCCCACTTTGAGTCTTTGTCAAATTTTTTATTTTTATTTTTTTTTATCCATATATCCAAAAGTATATTTGCAGGTCCTAAGTCATAACCGAGCATACCACCTTGAAGTATAGTCAAGTTGGCTATACCGCCAAGGTTTAAGATAGCTGTTTTTTTACCTAAAGTGCTAAACATCTCTTTATGAAATACGGGAGCAAAAGGAGCACCTTCTCCGCCTAATGCTATATCTCCGGATCTAAAATCACTTACAACATCTATTCCTGTTTGTTTGGCAACTAAAGATGCATTTCCGATTTGTAAAGAAAAAGGATAGTCAGATTTTGGTTCATGCCAGATAGTTTGACCGTGAAGTCCTATTGCAGTTATATTTTTGGTATTTAGTGAAAATTCTTTTAAAAACTTTCTTATTGCATCTACATACATCATACCTAGTCGATAATCTGTTTCACCGAACTCTTTAAGAGAGATATTTTGAGAAATCATTTTAAGTACACTTGCTTTTAACTCTTCATCATAAGGATATTCTTTAGATGCAACGACTTTAAAGCTTGATTTGTTTATTGCACACAGTGATATATCTATGGCATCCAAACTTGTTCCGCTCATAACACCGATGTACAATTCTTTTTTCATACCTTGCCTCTTAATACTTAAAAATCAACTAAAAACTCCCGTAGTGCATCGCCTGGGATAAGAAAATAATTATAATTACGAGTATAAAAGGTACTAAATGACTTTTAAAAATAAAAGGCTGAATACCGAAAAACACTTGTAAAATTCCGCGAGCTCCAAGCCATAATCCCAAGAATGCTTTTAGCCCAAGCATAATTTGAAAACTGCTAAGACCATCAGCACTAATAGTTCCAAAATTTTCATGTAAAAGGTATATACCGCTTATAACAGCTACTACAAGAGCTTTTGGCACAACCTTTCTAACATACTGCATAAAGTATTCTCTAACTTTACTATGCTCATCATCGCTCAAATCATTTTTCATTTTTGCCAAAAAAAGATTATCCGTAAAAAGAAACCCACCGTAAATAAACACCGAAAAAATATGTATTAGTTTAACACTCAAATATAACAATTTTAATCCTTCCCAATCTGCATAATAATAAACGAGATAAAGGTTCCTATCATTAATTGCCATGCGAAACCTATATCAAAACCAAAAGTATACCCTTGCATACTTAAAACACTCAAAAATCCACCTAAAAGTGCATAAGGGACTAACTTTGAGTTACCCCTTGTAGTAAATATGGCTGCGGCAAAAACACCTAAAAGTCCGCTGTAGGCATATGCCATTACACCAAGGGCAAAACTTATAAGCGGAACTTCACTCATAGAGTGGACGATATAACTCAAAATTGCCATAACAGATAATGCCAAAGCAAATAAAAGCACCATAATTTTTGCCATTTTTACAAAATGCAACTCTTTGGTGTTTGGATCTTTTTTTAATTTAAAAGGCTTATATATATCTTCAATAGCGACCGAGCTCATAGCACCTAAAACAGAGTTTGTACTAGAGAGTGCCGCGGCAATTGCCCCAATTGTAACAAAACCTTTTAAACCCTCAGGCATCTCATTTAAGATATAGTACATAAAAATCGTAACACTCTGTCCTTCAAACTTTTGTGAGATGCTATGTTCTTGGTAGTAAAGATATAAAAGCAGACCTATTGATAAAAACAACATAGATACCGGTATGCTTAAAAGTGTAGCACCGTATAAAGAAAAACTTGCCTGTTTTTCATTTTTACATGAGAGTACCCTTTGAGTTAAGTCCTGATCAAGCCCAAAAGCGGCAATATTTAAAAGCATATATCCGCTTAGAAGAGCAAAGATATTAAACTTCCCCTCATTTGAAAAACTTAATTCAAAATCTACAAATTTTAGCTTTTGAGCTTCATTTAACTTAGACATTATAGTAGAGAAATCCATACCTAAAGAGCTATACAGATAAAAAAGAACCGCTATCCCGGCTCCAAGATATACCACTATCTGAATAATGTCACTGTATATTACTGATTTTACACCGCCGAAATAGGTAAAAATCAAAGCACCTATTATTAAAATAATCACACTTAAAACTACGCTGTAAAAGCTCACTTCATAAAACACAATCATACTAAGTGCAATGGCAGCTATATAAAGCCTAGCCCCCGATGCAAATACACGCCCTACCAAAAACATTATCCCTGCACTCTTAGATGCACTCTCATCATACCTTGTTTTTAAAAGTTCATACACACTAAGTGCATTAATTGCATAAAACCTAGGTACTAATAGTTTTGAAACTATATATATGGCCAAAAGTGAGGTTATAGAGTAACCTATAAGCGTTAAGTCGTATCTGTAAGAAAACTCCGGTGCACCCAAAAATGTTGCAGCTGATTGAGCTGTAGCTAAAAGTGAAAGAGCTACGGCATAAATAGGCATAGCATTGGATGCTACAAAAAATTCACGTGAGCTTTTCATATTTTTATTGGCTAAAAAGATAGATGCAAAAATAAGCAGTGCAAAGTATGAAGCAAATATCAACCAGTCATAAAACGAAAAGCCCGTTTGCATCTATATCTCACTCAAAAGTCTATCTATGCGTTTATTTGACTCTTCTATACGTTCTTGTGCTATCTCGCCGTTTATTACAAGCTTATAGATAATATCTATAATATCTTCAGCCTTGTCGTCTCCTAGCTGATTACAGTACATAACTAAATCAACTCCTGAGTTTATGCTAAGTTTTAATGCCTCTTCATTTGAGTAGTGCTCTTTTATAGCACCCATCTGTAAATCATCCCCTATAATTACACCGTCATACCCAAGTTTTTCTCTAAGCAACTTTGTATTTGTATTATAAGATAGTGTAGCTGGATACTTATCATCCAAATTTTTGTTAAAAACGTGTGCAGTCATTATCATCTTGGTTTTATAAAGAAGTTTTTTATACGGTTCTAATTCTAGTTCACTCCAAGTAGTTGTAGCATCTACAAAACCCTCGTGTGAATCACCCTTAGCCGAACCGTGACCGGGAAAATGTTTAAGACAGCTAATCACTTTATGATTAGCCAGTTCATCCATAAATATCTCTGCATATTTACTTACTGTTTCTGCATCATCACCATAAGCCCTGTCCAATTTGTATATGACGTCACTCTCTTTATTTAGACCTAAATCTACAAGTGGTGCAAAGTCAACATTTACACCCAAGTTTTGCAACTCGGATGCAATGGATGTATAATGCTTACGTGAAGTTTCTTCACCCAAAGAAGCAAGTCCTTTTGCCGATAGAGTTTTAGAAAAACCATCTTCTTGTTTAAGTCTGGCTATACGCCCGCCCTCTTGGTCTATAGATATTAAAAGTTTCTCTTTGTTTATATTTTGAAGCTCGGTCGTCAATTTTTTTAATTGTGCTGGATTTTTAATATTTTTAGCTTTTTCTCTATCATTATAAAATTTATCAAAAAGTATAACTCCACCAACTTTATACTCTTTTATACACTTATAAATATAGTCTTCTTTATCTGCTTTAAGAGTATCAAACCCTACAATAAGCATCTTAGCGATTTTATTTTTTAACTCTAACTCTATTGTATCCACAAAAGTTCCTTAAATCTTTATAGATTTATAACCTCTCCAAACACATTTTCTCCGTTATAAAGAGATTGGGTATTATCTATTGTTGATTCCACTTCAGGATTAAAAAGAATATACGATTTTTTAGTACCCACTACATTTCCTGGATTTAAAGAGACCAACTCAACAAGTTTCTCCATGGAGATTAAACCTGTTTTTACGAGTTTTGTATAGTAAAGAGGGAGTGCATCAGCTATAGATTCGCATCCGTATGCGGCATCATAAAACGCCACTTCTTTATTTACCGGGGAAGATGGCTGATGCAACATAGTCAAAATATCTATTTGTCCGTTTTTTAATGCATCTTGAAGTAAAACTACATCGCTTTTGGATGTAAGAGGCGGGTCAAGTTTCGCAACCGTATTAAACCCTTCACAAGCCTCATCTGAGTTTATCAAATGATGAAGAGACACTTCACAGGAAACTTCTACTCCCTCTTTTTTTGCTTGTGTTATCAAAGAGATTGAACGAGGAGATGCTATGGATTTAAAAAGTATTTTTATTTTAAAATGTCTTGCTATCTCAATCATACGACTAACATGTAAAACTTCACTCAAATCAGGTATGCCTGCAAGTCCTAATCGAGAACTTACATCACTCTCAAGCATAACACCGCTGCTTATAAGTGAGTTGTCCTCAGCTTTTACAAACAAAGTATTTCCATACATTTGAATATACTCGGCTATTTTTATAGCTACGTCGTTTTTTGCTATAGTGCTCATATACGGACTGATAGCACCTTTTTTCAAAAGAATTGCGATATTACTTAAACTTCCGTCGTTTTGAAGTGCATTTAACATAACATCTACGTTTGAGCCTTCTGCATCTCTGAGTCCATTTTGTGCAAATTCTAAAATTCCTTCATTATCTATAGAAGGTGTTGAATCGGCGTTTAAAACTATATGACCGACACCTCCTTTTTTAGCTTCAAGCGATACTGCTTGGATATTTTGCGAGTTTAACACACCGTCGTTAAGTCTAACATTCAAATCAACCAAAGCAGGGATTAGGTACGCACCGTTTGCATCTATAATATTGTCTGTTCTGTCTTCAATAGTAAAGTTACCTTCACGTAAACCCTCATCATCACAAATCATTGCGTTTTTTATTACCATTTTTGCCTGCCTTTGCTGCTGGTTTTGATATAATTTTGTTATTATAATTTATTGAGGCTTAGATTGCGTTTTCTTTTACCATTATTTTTAATTTTTTTAACTTTAGATGCAGACACTATTTATGAAAAAGGTAAAAAACTTTATAAACAAAAAGGTTGCGGAGGTTGTCACGGTGTAAAGTTGGAGGGTATGCATAGGTATCCCTATCTGGCTAACCGTGCAAAAGGTTTTCTAACTTACAAGCTAAATCGTTTTCGCTCACGCGAAGCAGACAACCAGCAACAAGAGATGATGATACCGTTTGCTATGAACCTTAGCGATAATGAGATAGATGCACTCACTACATATATGAACGAATATATAGAAGAAACATCGACTCAAAAATATGATGACAGTTTTTACCAAGAAGGAGACGGCGGTTCATGAAAATACTTGTTTCTGCATTAGAGCACTCGGCAAATGTGCATCTAAAATCATTAAAGAAAGAACTAGCTGACGATGTAGAATTTGTCGGGATATTTAGCAACGAGCTTGGTAATCCCATAGTCGATTTATCGGCTTTGGCAATAATGGGCATTGTAGATGCACTAAAAAAACTGCGTTTCTTTTTTAAACTAAAAGATGAGATGGTTGAGTTGGCAAAAGATGTTGATAAAGTGCTTCTAATAGATTCTTCAGGCTTTAATCTTCCGCTTGCAAAAGCACTTAAAAAAAGATATCCAAACAAAGAAATCATATATTATATTTTACCTCAGGCTTGGGCATGGAAGAAAAAACGCATCCCTGTTTTGGCACGCACTATAGATACACTTGCATCTATACTTCCATTTGAGCCATCTTACTATCCTAGTGATGCAAATATTACTTATGTAGGGCATCCTCTGCTTGACCAAATTACAGAGTTTAAAACATCTCTTAACGATAAAGTTAAAAAAATAGTCTTTATGCCCGGAAGCCGTAAAGGTGAGATAACGAGACTTATGCCGATTTTTAGAGAAGTAAGAGAAAAACTGGGAGTTAAGGGCATCCTCATTATCCCTACAAACTTCTCACAAGAAAAGATAGACGCATTATACGGTGATATTAGCAAATTTGAAGTTGTGCATGAAACTTACAATACACTCTTAGATGCAGACTTTGCTTTTATATGTTCGGGGACTGCTACACTTGAAGCTTCCATAATAGGTACGCCTCTTGTCTTAAGTTATATTGCAAATAAAATAGACTGGTTTATAGTAAGTCGTTTGGCTACTACAAAATATGCAGGATTAGCAAATATTATGTACGATAAACATAAGGGCAAAACTATGCATCCGGAATTTTTACAAGATGCAGTTACCGCTCAAAATCTTATAGATGCGTTCAATAACTATAATAGAGATTCATTTTTAAAAGACTCTAAAGAGTTACGTGCATATTTGCAACATGGAAGTTCAAAAAATGTTGCTGATTTGATTACGAAATAGTTATCTCTGTAATCTCCGATGAAGCTCCAAGTCTCATCGGAGGACCCCAAAAACCGGTACCCTTACTGACGTAAATCTGCAGTTTTTCATCATGTTGATATAAACCGTTAAGATATGGCTGTTGTAATTTTACAAGGGCTTTAAACGGATATAACTGCCCGCCGTGCGTATGACCGCTTAGCATCAAGTCAACCTCCCCTGTTACTTCTTCTATATATCTAGGCTGATGCGCCAAAAGAACAGTCGGTGAGTTGTTATCAATATCCATTAGAGCATCTTTGATTTGGGGCATATGATGCCCTGCTCTATATCCAAAAATATCATAAACGCCTGCCAAATTAAAACCTTCACCTTTGTCTCCAATGTAAACATTTTCATTCTCTAAAACTCTAAAACCAAGTTTTTTGACTTCGTCTATTATCTCATCAACATTGTGAAAATACTCATGATTCCCTACTACAAAATATATGCCGAGTTTATGTTTTAGCTTTTTAAATTCATCAAGAGCTTCACGTGCACGTGAAATTTTTATATCTACCAAATCACCTGTTATTACTACAATATCCGGTTCAAGATTATTTACTCTCTCAACAATAGAGTGAATAAAATTTTTATCTACGATTCCGCCTATATGTATATCACTAAGTTGTACTATTTTATATTTATTTTTTAGATTTTTTATCTCAACATCTACGCGTTCTAATTTTATAAACTTAGCTTCATATATTGCACGGCTACTTAATGCAAACGCAACACCGAGTGAAGATATATCAAGTGATTTTTTAAAAAAATCTCTTCTTTTATTACTCATAGGTACTCTGTCTGAGATAACTCTAATTATGTCATAGAACACTGCACTACATAATAGTAGAAAGAGAATACCTATAGGAAGTGAAACTAAAAAGTATAACCAATTTGGAAAATCAAATAAATACCTTCCTAATACATAAAGTACAATTCCGAATATATTTATGTATAAAAAATATTTTAAATATTTTTTTGACTTTTGACTGAGATGCAGTTGAGTAAAAAAGCGTCTGTTTATATACATATTTATAATTATAAATACACCTATAAAAGCGACAAAGAATAATGGCATAAATTTTAAAAACATATTTTATTATACATATTTTTTGGTTTTCTTTATATTTATAAAAGTAATTTTTTTAATTTGTAAATGTGATATAATAATTACCATACTATTCGACTAAAGGTTTTAATATGCAAGATCACAAAAGTTTAAAAGAACACTATAAATTTACAAAAGAAGAAGAAGCTACTTTAAAAGATTTACAACCTAGAATGACCGAACTTGCAGATAAATTTGTTGATGAGTTTTACGATTATATTTGGGGATTTGGACGAACTGCCCAATTTTTAAAAAATAAAAAAATAATCCAATACCATAGAAAAAGAATAAAAGAATGGTTTATAAATCTTTTTTGCGGAAACTATGATTTACAATATTTTACATATCTGTATAAAATAGGTGAAGTTCATGTAAGAATAGGTTTGCCTACACACTATGTAAATTCAGCTTTTACTTTTGTTAGAACTTTTGTTTTAACTAATATAGAAGAGAATTTTCTAAATAAAGAGTATCATATAAACGAAATAAAAGCAGTTGAAAAAATAATTGATATTAATCTCGATACACTAACCAGTTCCTACAGGGAAGAAGAATTGGGTAAATTTTTATCTTTATCAAAAATTGAAAAAAATATACTTACTGGCTTAAAAAAATTTAATTCATATATAAACTACTTCTTAGCCGGAGCTTTAGCTTTAGTTGCCTTTTTTGCAATCGGTCTTTTTGGATACGATATATATCTGTTATTTTTCTCGGATAAAGGAATAGAGAAAGGTATTCTTACAGTTTTAGGTAGCTTACTTGTTTTATGGGCGGCGATTGAACTTATACATGAAGAGATTAACCATCTTCAGGGCAAAGGTTTTGCTATAGGTGCATTTATAATGCTCGCAATGGCGGCTCTTATTAGAAAGGTACTTATTTATTCTTTATCATCTGAAAAAGGTGATGAACTTTTGGTTATAGCTGTAGTTATCGTAGGTCTTGCAATATCTTACTGGCTTGTAACGATAAAAAAATATAAAAATCCGGCTGAAAAGATAATTTAGAAGACTATAGATTGATATGTAAATATATCAGCTTCGTTAATTTCATCAAAACTTATTCCGGCTTTTTCAAGTGCACAACTGCTTACAAACTCTTCTGCATCCCAACCCATTTGTATTGCAACATGGGGCAGATAAGTACCGCTTCTTGATCCTTTTTGTATATATATGCCGTCTCTTCCGATAACTATGTCATCCAAAGAGCTTATCTTTTTTCTTGGAGTTAAAACAGATATCTCTATCTCTATATCCTCTAACTCATCTTCGCTTACGGGATTAAATCTAGTATCGTGAAATGCGGAAGATATAGCCATATTTCTAACTACCTCATATAAAGGTTCATTTGGCTCAAAAATCCCTATGCATCCACGAAGTTGTTTATTTTTATAAAGAGTTACAAATGCACCGACATTTGTCTTTAGATTTTGTGAAAGTTCTGTAGCATCTACTTCAAACTTTTTGCCGTTTATTACGGCTTCAAAAAGTGTGTCTCTTGCTATATTTTTTAGTAAATTTTTTTCACTCTCGTCTAAATTAAAACTCATTTAGATACTTTGAAGATGCTTTAAAAAAGGTTCCGGTTCAATAAAACCGACAATGGTTTTTGAATCTATAACATCACCCGCCTCAGATATAAATATAATCACAGGCGGTCCAAATACACCGTATTTGGCACTTAAGGCTTTTTGTTTATCTGTATTTTCCGTGATATCGGCTTTGATTAAAACAAACTTATCCATCTTAGTTCTAACGGCTTCATCTGCAAAAGTGATATGTTCTAACTCTTTACAAGACGTACACCACTGGGCACTAAAATCAATAAGTATCTTTTTTCCTTTATTTTCTTCTAGCAAAGCATCTAACTCAGGAATATTTTTAACTACTTTAAACTCTTTATGTGAAGATGTTTGTTTTACAAATGAAGAAGAAGCTGAAGCTTTAAAAACCTCTAATGGTTTACCCATAGAGCTTGAACCGCCAAGAACACCTACAAATAATGCTAAAGAATATATAAATATAATCATAGCTATAGACTTTTTAACATGGTGATGTGTTTTTTCACTATCAAAAAGACCAAGATAATATGCAAAAGATATCCCTGTAAATGAATATGCAAGCATAGTGATTGTACTATCCAATATACGCTCTAACATCCAGATAGCTATAATTATCATTGTTACACCGAAGAATGCATTTACAAGTGTCATCCATTCACCCGGTTTTGGCATAAACTTACCTGCACTAGTACCGATAAGAATAAGTGGAATTCCCATACCCAAACTCATAGAGAATAAAGCTGCCCCGCCAAGAACGGCATCTCCTGTTTGCCCAATATATACAAGTGCACCTGCAAGCGGTGCTGCCACACAAGGTCCGACAATTAAAGCAGATAAAAAGCCCATGACCGCCACACCTGCAAATCCGCCTTTTTTCTCTCCCGTAGTGCTGACTTTGCTTACAATACTATCGGGAATTTTAAGCTCATAAAATCCAAACATAGAAAATGCTAATGCCACAAATACACCGGCAAATGCAAAAATAACATAAGGGTTTTGAAGAGCGGCTTGCAGATTAGCTCCAAACATTCCTGCTAATACACCCGCGATAGTATATGCCACACTCATTGCAAGTACATAGATAAGCGACATTGTAAATGCCTTGCATCTACCTTCATTTTTACATTGAGAAACTATAACGCCCGATATTATCGGAATCATAGGAAATACACACGGTGTTAAAGACAATAATAATCCAAAACCGAAAAAAGTTAAAAGTATTACCCATAAACTACTATTTTTTATTACATCTGCAATCATATCTGTTTCAGATTTTTCTTTAGTATCTATCTGTTTAATCTCTGTCTGTTTATTTTGACTTTTTTCTTTTTTTACATCTAAAGTTTTTAATGCTTTTGTTTTACTGCTACTAAGCTTATTTGTATCAATTTTTAATTTAAAAGCATCCGTATATGGTTCATAACAAAGTCCTTGTTCAGAACAGCCTTGATAAGATAGTTTAAATTCAATCTCTTTGACACCGCTAATATCTGCATTTTTTTCTAAATCTATTATAAAAGTAGGACTTGTCGTATATGCCATATCTCCATAATGATCAATTGACTTGGGAGATTCAATATTTGCTATAACTAGACCGCTCTCGCTTGGAACTTCAAGTTTTATAGACTCTTCATAAAGATATATATCTTTTGCTATCTCTATTTTGGCAACTATTTGATTTTTTTCATTTACTTCAGCACTTGGTTTAAATGCATCTTCGGGCATCAAAAATTTTGGAGCCGCTATAAGTGAAATAGCTGCGAAAAATAATAGTAACAATTTTTTCATCATAAAATATCCTCAAAATAATTAAATCACATTATAATCACATTTTATAAATTAAAGGTTTAACTTTTAAATTTAATTAGGACCATTCCTGCGAATTTGTCTTCTTTGTAATACTCTACCCTATATATATCGCCGCTTTTATCTATTGAAAATTTTTTAGCAATCTGATTTTTCTTTATTTTCATATCGGTCTCTTTTTTGGAGTTTGTCGTAAAGCCTATAACATTTACCCTGTAAGCATTATCGTTTCTTACCAGAAAGTTTTCTTCTACCTCAACTATATCTCCGAATTTCACATCTTTTTCTATACCGTCAACCAGAAATTCTACTTCGGGTCTATACTCATCATGTTCCATATAATCGGCTTTTAATCTTGAGAGCCTTCTATTTCCGTATTGGATAGTATATTCATTATCTTTTTGAACAATAGTTAAAAGAGGATTACTTGCACGAAATTTTACTTCTTGGTCTTTTTTAATCGGGAAATATCTTAAATAGTTTCTAATTTTACTAAGGGGGAGTTTTATTTTATTATCATACATTGATATATATATATCATTATTTATAGCTGCATATACACCTTTAGAGTTCATATTAAATTTTCTTTTATACTCTATACCCATAATTTGCATATATTTCTCTAAAGCCAAAAGATGATAATAAACTCTTTGATGCGTACTTAAACTTTTGCTGGCTTCATTACCAAAAGCAGCTTTTGAATTATTTATGGCAAAATATGTAAGGGTTTTTGCCATCTCTTCATCACCCTCGTTTGTTCTTGTATTATGAACATGATACTTATGTTCATCTTTCATTAAATACTTATTAACATAATTTACGACTTGTTCGGATATCTCTTTTAAATTACCGTATTTAGCATCTATTTTTTCTTGATCTACGATAGAACATTGCCCCCATCTATACGGAGAATGAAGTTTGTCAATATACTGTGGACGATAAAAGCCGCTTCCGTCATGCAAATTTACGACTAGCTTTACGTTATCTTCTTTTATATACCCTTTAATTCTTTGAACTATATCATATTCAGGGTCATTACAGGAGAGTTCGGCAAATTTTCTGTTCATATCCCCAAAAGGTCCGCGACTTCTTTTTATAATGGAGTAAAAATTAAGATTTGGAACTATCCAAACAGAACCTTTTGTTATCTCATAGTGTGTTACAAGCAGAGATGCGGACAAAAAACCTCCGGGCTCATCACCCTGGATGCCGCCAATAACCAAAAGCGTATTGTTGTCATCAATACCTTTTTTAATAAGGTTAAAATCGTAACTTTTAGTAGAAGAAAAAAGTGCAGTTGAAACTAAAAAAAGCAGACTAAATAACTTCAACATGCCATGGCTCAAATCTTACTCCGTCATTATTATTTTTATCGTATCTCATACCGATATAATCAAGTTCCCTCATTTTATAAAATTCATCCGTCGTAGCAAAGTCCGCCGTAAAATTTTTATATCCCCACCCTTTTCTACCTACATCAAAATCACTAATCGTATGATATGAGTATGCAGGAGGTGCTATACTGTTACTCGCTTGAGTCACATTTCCGTTTAAATAGTATATTTTATTTACATAAAGACTCAACTGTTTTATTACGTTTCTAACACCCGATGTAAGAATAAGCGTTGGACCAACATCTGCTAAAAGGTTTTTATAGTCTTTTTCAGGCTGCCCTTTAAACAGATAGTGTCCCGTATATGGAATTTTGCTAACATCTTTTAAAAGGATTTCATTCTCTATATTTTCACAGGTTTTAATACCGAAAAAACCGTACTGCGAAGGTCTTTCATGGAAGAGTTTGTCAATTAGGTTCAATTCCTCTTTGCTAAATTCTCCGATTCTACTATAGTTTCTTCCATAATACAATGCACTCGTATAAGAGATAATATTAAAGTTTGCAAAGCCTACATACCGTCTTAATCTTTTTAATCTTTGGTTTAGAGTAACTAAAGTTCTCCATTCATTAGCCGTTAAATAAATATCCGTATCGTTGGCCAACAAATTTTTTGCAAAGACTGGTGTCAATATTGAAGTTAATAAAAAATCTCTTCTTTTCATAAGCGTTATTATAACTAAAAATATATATTGAAAACTTTTTTTCAAAAAATATTAATATTATTTACATAAAATACCAAAAAATAAATACTCCTATAACTAGCGGTTTTATATATAAAGGTGGATGAATATAATGTCGAACAAACTAACATACGAAGATTCTCCATATCTTCAACAACATAAAAACAATCCTGTAGATTGGTATCCTTGGTGTGATGAAGCATTTGAAAAAGCACAAAAAGAAAATAAAGCTATATTTATAAGTATAGGATATTCATCATGTCATTGGTGTCATGTTATGGAAGAAAATGTATTTGAAAATGAGGAGTGTGCAAAGATACTAAATGAAAACTTTGTATCTATAAAAGTTGACCGTGAAGAAAGACCCGATATAGATAAACACTTTCAAGAGGTACATATGCTTCTTAACCGTCGTCCTGGCGGTTGGCCTACCTCAATTTTTTGTACACCGCAGAACAAGCCGTTTTTTGCAGGGACTTATATACCGCCTGAATCAAGGGCAGGTTCCATAGAAGGGATGGGTTTTATTGAACTGACAAAACTGATAGCTCAAAAAATAAATGAAAACGATGAACAACTTTATAAAAATGCGGATGAAGTTGAAGGTTTTATAAACCATTATGAACATCCAAAAGAAGCAACTCTCTTAAAAGAGGATTTTTACAAAAATTTTTTACATCAGGTAAAAAACAATTATGACCCAAGATTTGGAGGTTTTTCGGTATCGCCGAAATTTCCCCAAGCCAATACCTTAAACACACTTTTAACGATAGACAGACTCTATGATGACAAAGCTGCTCGTGCGATGCTATTAGATACCTTAAACAATATGTCAAAAGGCGGTATATACGACTTGATAGACGGCGGATTTTGCAGGTACAGCGTTGATGAGAGATGGTTGGTACCGCACTTTGAAAAGATGCTTTACGACAATGCTTTATTGTGTGAAGTATATACTAAAACATACTTGATTTATAAAGATGAACAACACTTAAGTATTGCAAAAAGTATTGCTGACTTTTGGCTTAACTTTATGAGTGAAAATGGACTTTTTTACTCCGCAAGCGATGCTGACAGTCAAGGCGAAGAAGGTTCTTACTTTATATATACATACGATGAAGTAAAACAGGCACTAAACGATAAATATGAAAACGTAGATAAAGTACTCAAACAGCTCGGAGTAACGCAAACGGGAAATTTTGAAGGCAAAAATATAATTAGAATAGATGCAGATGCCCCTGAAGAATTTGCTGAAATAAAGACTATACTTCAGAATATTCGCAAAGATAGAGAGTATCCGTTTATAGATAAAAAAGTTCAAACTTCATGGTCGGCAATGATGCTTAAATCATTATTTATTTTAGGTAGTATAGACAATAAATATAATAAGATAGCCGTTAATTCGCTAAATGAGCTTTTAAAAACAATGTATATAGATGAAAAGCTCTACCATACCACACTCATTCACAAGACTCCTAAGATTGAGGCATTTTTAGAAGACTACGCATTTTTAGCAGATGCAATAATGAGTGCTTATAAATATACTGGCAAAGATATATATCTTATACAAGCACAAAGATTTATAAATATTGCACTTGAAAAGTTTTATAAAAACGGCGTATGGAATTTTAGCGATATGGACTTTGAAACAAAAGCCGAAATATCGGATAATACATATACTTCAAGCGTAGCGGTCATTATTGAAGCCATGTTTAGCCTAAGCAGTATAATAGAAGATGAGAAATACGCACATTTTGCATTTAAAACGCTTGAATATAATTCATATGAATTGGCAAGACGCCCGGTTCTATATCCAAAAATGCTAGAACAGGTTCTTAGATATACAAAGGGTGAAAGAATTATTAAATCAACTCAAGACAATCTAAGCAACCATATAGATAAACTAAGTGCATTAAAATATCCGTTTATATTGCTAAAATCTGATTCAAACAGTGAATATTTAATCTGCGGAGATAAAAGTTGCTTCTCTTCTACAGATGATTTAGACCAATTAGATAAGCTAATAATTAACTCTATTTAGCTAAAATAGTGTTTTTAAATTAATTTATAGTAAGGATAATAAGCATGAAAATCATAATAACATCGATATTAGCTTTAGCTATTGCTTCTATGTTTACTGCATGTGAACGTAATGATTATCAACATCCTCTTCACAGGTCTAAATAATATATATGCTTAAGGGTATAGAAAAGTTTAAATCCGATGATTAAAAAACTTATCAAATACCCATATATGATTAAACTCGGATATAAATATATAAAAATATTTAAAAGAACATATAAGCATCCCTTTATAACTCATAAACAAGCACATATCCAGCTATCAAAAGACCGTCAAGCATATGCAAATAATATTTTGAAATATTTAAATATCGATATTAAAATATATGGTTCTTTACCAAAAAAAAATCATAAACTTTATATTATCAACCATCGATCGCTTTTAGATATAATAATTATGGAAAGTATCTTTTCCAAACATAATAAATCAGGTCTTTGGATAGCTAAAGAGGAGTTGTTTAACGCTTTTTACGGTGACTTTTTTAAATATAGCGGAAATATTAGTGTTGATCTTGAGAAGAAAAAAGGTCTCATTAGTTTTTTTAAAAAAATAAAACACTCTCTGGATAAAGATAATGATGTAAATATATATATTTTCCCCGAAGGGGAGAGAAATAAAAGCAATAATATATTAGAATTTCAACCCGGTGCTCAAAAAATAGCAAGATCAAATAAGCTTGATATAGTACCGGTCTTTATTAACGATACTTTGGAGAGTGTTTTTAAACACGCACCATTTAAAAATAAAAAGATAGTTGAAGTGCATTTTGGAGATGAAATTGAACATAATGAGCTTGAACAAAAATATAAAAAATTTGTATATAGGATTTTAAATGTGTAAAATGAACTTAGGTGTAAACATAGACCATGTAGCTGTTTTACGTGAAGCTAGACGTGTAAACGACCCTGATATTCTTCAAGCAATGTTTGTAGCATGTGAAAGCGGAGCTGACCAAATAACCATACATCTTAGAGAAGACAGACGACATATACAAGATATTGATGTTAAAAACATCATGATTAATTCTAAGTTACCCGTAAATTTAGAGTGTGCGATAGATAAAAATATATTAGACATAGTTTGCGATATGAAACCGCATCGTGCTACACTTGTCCCGGAAAAACGTGAAGAAGTAACTACTGAAGGCGGACTTGATGTTTTTAACCACTCAAGTAAAATTTGTTATGCCGTAGAAAAATTACATGATTCACTTATTCCCGTTTCTTTATTTGTCGATCCAACCATGGAAGCTATGCAAAAATCAAAAGAATTGGGTGCTGAAATGGTTGAACTTCATACAGGTGCATTTGCAAATATTTTTGCTATGCTTTACGCCAATCTATCCCATTCAAACCATAGCATAAAGGAGTTGGAACTACCTCGTTATAAATTAGAAACAATGCTAGAAAATGAATTAAAAAACATAAAAGAGGCTTCTGTATATGCAAAAAAACTCGGGCTTGAAGTTGCTGCTGGACATGGATTAAATTATGCGAACGTTCATTATATGATGGATATAGAAGAAATTACCGAGTTAAATATAGGTCAAAGCATTATTGCAAGAAGTGTCTTTTCAGGCTTATCCGAAGCTATCAAAGAGATGAAGAAACTAACTACAAGATAATGAAAAAAATAGCAGTAAGTGTCGGTGATATTAACGGTGTTGGGATAGAGATAGCACTAAAAGCACATAATGAGATTTCCAAAATATGTAAACCCGTCTATTGCATCAACGATAAACTGCTTGCTCACGCTGCCAAACTTTTAAATGTAGATATTCCAAAAGATTTTCAAACTGTTAAAATGGATGCAGACTTTGAAATAAAACCATCTACTATAGATGCAAATAGTGGAAGATTTTCATATGAAAGCTTTATAAAAGCTATTGGTCTATGCGAAAGCGATAAAGCAGATGCAGTAGTTACAATGCCTATACACAAAGAAGCATGGAGCTTGGCAGGACTTGACTATAAAGGTCATACCGATCTACTTCGCAAACACTTCAAACAAGATGCCATTATGATGCTCGGTTGCGAGAAGATGTTTGTAGCACTTTATACCGAGCATATACCTTTAAAAGATGTAGCCAAAAGTATAAAACAAGATAAGCTTGTGAGTTTCTTTTTAGATTTAGACACCTCTTTACCTAAAGCAAAAATAGCCGTACTTGGACTAAACCCTCATGCAGGCGACAATGGAGTTTTAGGTGATGAAGAACGTGAAATAGAAGCCGCAATAAAGAGTGTAAACGACAAGCTAGGCTTTGAGCGCTATGTTGGTTGTTTAGTTCCGGATGTAGCATTTACACCAGATGCGAGAAAAAACTTTAACTATTATGTTGCAATGTACCATGACCAAGGTCTAACACCACTAAAAGCACTCTATTTTGATGAGAGTGTAAATATATCTTTAAACTTACCTATAGTTAGAACTTCGGTAGATCACGGTACTGCATTTGATATAGCCTATCAAGGCAAAGCCAAAACACTAAGCTATATAAACGCTGTTAAAAGTGCTATTAGTTTGTGTAACAAAGAATAGCTTTTATATCAAAGTAGAAAGAAAGATGTTCTTGATTTTTTTGAGAGTAAGCTATAAAGTGTCCGTTATTGTACCAATAGTTCATTTTAATCTTTTTCGAATCACGACTTACAGTCAAACTACCTGTTCTAGGTTCACCTTTGACTCGTTTATTTGCTCGTATATCTATTATTTCTATAACTTTTTTATCATCTAAAGTTATTTTAGAACCCACAAGGATATCTTTAAAATTACTTCCACTCTTGGCTATAGCATCATACTTAACTTTCACAAAATCAGCTTTTTTATCTAACTGTACCTTTACATCACCGTATTGTGCAAGTTCACAACCCGTATATTTTTGAGTTGCATAAAGCGATACCCAAAGTGTTAATGCAAGTAATATTTTAAACATCGTTTCTCCTTAATTAACAAGAAGTGTAGAGTATCTTATCTTAAACGAATATTATTATTATCATACAATTTAAAAATTTTCATTTATCACATAAAAATAATGATAAAATTCTGTTATGAATAATTTTGAAGTAATGCTTAGAGAACATAATCTTAAAGCGACAAAACAAAGAATCGGTATTTTATCAATTATGCATATGAGAGGTCATATAAATATTGAAGAGTTATATGAAAGGGTAAAAAAATCATATCCAAGTATATCGCTTGCGACTCTTTATAAAAACATACGTCTTATGCTTGAAAACAAGCTATTGACTGAAGTTAGTGTAAATAATTCTAAAACTTTATATGAAATTACAAAAGAAGATCATGCCCACATGCACTGTGAAAAATGTAATGAAGTTATGGATATAGACTTTTGTTTTGAAGATATGTATAAAAATTTAGGGAATGAAGACGGATTTTTACTAAAAAATACACAAGTTACACTAATGGGTATATGTAAAAACTGTCAATAAATCACTTCTTCTTAAAGATAAGAAGTGTTTTATCTTCCTCTGCATAAAGTGAAAAAGTTTGTTTATCTATAAGTTTTAGACCATTTAGATTTTTAAAAAAGTTTAGTTTATGAAAATACTGGACTATAGTATCTTGATATTTTCTATATAACTCATTTTCTTTCTCGAACAGAGTTATTTTTGTATGAAGTTCATTATTCTCAAACACTGCATCTACGCTTAAAAACTCTTCACCCGTGTCATTACTCATACTACCCTCGGCTACATCTGCAAAGCCTGAGAGTGTATTTATATCTGCTATAAAAATACCGTCTTCATTTAAACAAGATGCTACAGATTCTAAAAAACTTGTTAAACCGTCTTTATCCATAAAGTTTAAAACATCGAAGATGCTTACTATTGCATCGTATTTACCACTCTCTTCTTTTATATCTATACACTGAGCATCTAAGCCTTTAGCCTTACATGCATCTACCATCATCTGGCTTAGGTCTATTCCCTTACACGTAATACCATCACTTATAAGACGCTCCATAAATCCGCCGCGCCCACAGCCTACATCAAGCAGTGTTTTTACTTCATAATCATCAAGTTCACCGCGATATACATCATAAAGTGCTTCTGTAGCCTCTTCTATTCCGAGTAAATGTTCGGCTTTTGAATAAAGGTCCAGATTTGTCATATGTGAGCCTGTCATCTACGACTTTATAACTTTTTCTATCTTCTCATAAATATCCAAAACTTCGTCTTTTTTAGATACATAAGAGTTTTTGTTTGCAATCAGGTAAGTTGAACTTGTCATAATATCTTCTACAACCTCTAAACCATTTTGCTTCATTGTAGTTCCTGTCTCTACGATATCAACTATCATATCCGCAAGACCTATAAGAGGAGCTAGTTCAATCGAGCCGTAAAGTTTAATGATCTCTACACTAACTGCACGCTCTTCAAAGTAACGTTTAGTGATATTTACCATCTTAGATGCTACTTTTAAGTCAGGTTTATTAAGATCTAACTTCTCACCTTTTTTCATCCCTATACTTACTTTACATACACCCTTTTGCAGATCAAGCAGACGTATAACGTCAAGCCCCTGCTCTTCTAAAGTATCAAGCCCAACTACACCGATATCGGCTGCCTGATGATATACATATGTCGCTACGTCTTGGTTTCTTACTAGTAAAAAACGAAATTTCGGTGTATCTAAAATAAGTTTTCTATCATCAAAAATAAATTCATCACCAAAAATCTTTCCAAAAATCTCTAGAGTTTCTTTTGCAATACGACCTTTTGGAAGTGCAACTGTTAACATATGTATAACCTTGTATAAAATATTTACGGGATTTTATCTAAATTAAGCTGTAGTTTATATAAGCTTCTTCATACCCTCAAATATAAGTCTGTCATTTACCTTGGCATCTACAAATATTTTCTTTAATAGATTTGCATCTCCGCCTGTTAAAATTATCGGCATTTTATATGAGATAACTTCAGAATATAATAGTTTTAAATATCCGTAACTGATAGCATCTTGTGAATTTTTTGGAAGTTTTTTAGTATCTAAATCATAGTTAAATTCATAGTCAAGTGCCGATGATATATTTTTGTAAGTGAAACTCATAGCCCTGCATCCGGGATATATAAAGCCACCTTGAAATACACCATCTTTTACTACATCAACGGTAATTGCACTTCCCGCATCTATAATTACGCCGTTTTGCACAGCTTCACAAGCGACTATTCTGTCTATCCCCATAGTGTTATAATAGTTGCTCATATTTATTTTTTCAGATAAATCTATCCAGTTGGAAAATTTTAAAAGACTTTTTTTCGTATTTGGCTCTACACAAATATAATATACATTTTCTTTTATTGAGGCTGGATTAAAAGTTTTCACATCCTCTTTGTAATCTTCGTCTGCATCCAGAAAATGATACGATGTATTACCAATATCACATAAGAGCATCAGCTTAGTTTCCAACCCTTTTGTTTAAATGCATCTTTTGCCTTTGAACAAAGAGGTGCATCTATAAACAGAAACTTATGTTTAAAATTATGCTCGCATAAAATAGTTAGTTTTTCATAAATCTCTTCAAATTTATGAACATCTTTCATAAGCAATCGAGATTTTTGACTTACCGCAAATATAGCCCAAAAATAACCACTTGTATCAGTAGCTTTATACATTTTTATTTTATTTCTTACACCTATCTCTTTTGGTGAAATCTCTTGCATTTTTTTAAATAACTTTCCTTTTGAACGAAAGGAATCAACTACCATTTGCATATCTATTTTTTACCCCTATAGTGTAAAATTTTTATAATTTTAACATTTAAGACATAAAACTTGGGTATATTTTTTTAATTATAAAATATACTTTACAACCTACACAATAATTTATACTTGCATCTAAGAGTGAACATAAAATAAAAATACCGCCTACTAAAAAAGAAAATTCTTTTAAATCCATATGGTTTAAAAGTACAAGTAGCAGTATAAAAAATATTCCAAATAGACCTGCTAATTTTTTTGCTCCGCTATCTGTGAATGCATCTTTGATATTTAAAACTTTTTTTAACATTTTTGAAATCAAAAAAATAAGAGAGAAGTTTTTTTGACAAAATATACGCATATAAAAATCTAAAAATAAAAAGTATAATATATATATATTAAAGCTATAAAGATAATAAGTTACAAAAATACTCACTATCAATGAAGATATCCTAGATATCCCTGAATCAATTTTTTCAAATGCTATTGGACACGCATACCCCATAAAACTACCCTTTTAAAAACTATAATCAAATTTTAGTGATATAATCTTAAAATAGTATTATTTTATTTTCTTATATTAATATTTCAAATAATAAAATTTTGCTTTGCATTTGATATAAATAAAAGTTAACTATGGTATAATCTCTCCTTAACTTTCAATATAAAAATTAATTATAAAAAATTAGGAGACAAGATAAATGAGGAAATTAGTTTTTACACTTTTTAGTGTATTTGTACTTAATGCAGATGAACCTATTTCACTTGATAATGCATTAAAAATATTAAACTCTCAGAACCTTGAGATTAAAGCTGCTACTTTAGACGTAAAAGCCGCTAAAGAAAAAATAGGCAGTGTAAGCGGTACTAATTGGGGTAAATTAGACTTTGTTCAAGATGTTGCAAAGTCTGATAGTGCAGGAAATGTTTTTGGTTTTAAATTAGAGTCGCGTGAAGCGGATTTCGGTGATTTTGGATTTTCAGAGTTTTTACCGTGTATGAGTGCTACACCTCCGGCTTCATGTTCAAACCCTTTAACAATTGCACCAAAAGATTTAAATTATCCGGATGCAAGAAATTTCTTTCAATCTAAAATAAAATATGAGTTGCCTATATTTACAGGTTTTCAAATTAGTTCATATACAGCTATTATGGAATCAATGGCTAAAATGAAAACTCTTGATAAAGATAAAGTTATAAATGAAAAAATTTATCAGCTTAAAAAGAGTTATTACGATATGGCACTACTCGAAAACTCTATTAATAACTTAAACATTATTATGAAAAATATAGATAAGCTAGAGAGAATGACTAATCAAATGATAGAAGTCGGTTATGCAAAAAAAAGTGACCTTTTGGAAGTTCAAGCTAAAAAAGGTAATGTAGAGCGTTTAATATCTCAAATGAACTATAATGAAAAACTTCTATACCACTTTATAGGTTTTTTACTAAACCAAAAAGTTGATGCTATTGAGATACCTAAAAGTAATATTGAGATGCCTTCAATCAACGATGAGGATATACTAAAAAACAATTTAGATATTCAAAGAGCAAGTACAGGCTTAGAAATTAGAGAATCTATGGTAGATGTGCAACAGTCTAACTACTACCCGATGATAGGTGCATTTGCGGAATTATCTACTGCAGATGATACCTTTTTAGGTGAAGCAAGCGATCATAAAGCTTATACTGTCGGAGCACGTCTAACTTGGAATATTTTTAACGGTGGTGTTGATGCTTCAAAAGTTGAAGAGGCACAAATAGAAAAACTAAAAACTAAATCTCAAGTAGAACTTGCCCGTCACGGCATAAAACTGCAAATTGCAAAACTTAGAACAGAGATAGAGACTCAAGATGCTGAAGTGGCATTTTTAGAAAAAGAGTTAAAACTTGCAAATGAAATTTACAAAAACTATGAAGGTCGTTATAAAGAGAAACTATCATCAATGAGTGACGTAATTATTAAACAATCACAACAAATAGAAAAAATACTTGAACTGCAAATGGCTCAAAACAAAAGAAACGAGCGTATATTTGCACTTATAAAATTAGCAAATGGAGATAAATAAATGAAAAAACTACTTATACTTTTAGCAATGGGGGCGGCTTTAGTAGCAGAGACTTTGACACTTTCGGGAAGTGTAATATCCGATAACCAAAAGATGATTACAAGTCGTTTTATGGGTTTTGTAACACAGGTTAATGTTAGTGAAGGCGAATACGTAAAAAAAGGTCAATTGCTGTACGAAATTGATTCTAAAGAGATAGATTCAGCCTTGACACAAGTTAAACTTGGAATAAGTCAAGCTCAACTCGCCCTTCAAATGTATCAAAACCAATATACAAACGTAAAACTGAACCTAGATCGTCACAGACGTCTTTATGAAAAAGATATGGTTTCAAAACACGAAGTTGAAACTCTTGAACTTGCAGAAGCTAATTTAAAAGATATGATTGATATATCTAAAAAACAAGTAGCTCAAGCAGAAGCTCAACTAAAAGAGGTTGAAAATCAATATAGATATTTACATATAAAAGCTCCTAACGACGGTGTAGTTGTAGCTAAAAATATTAAAGTCGGCGAGATGGCTATGCCTGGAATGCCGGCAGTTATATTATCGGATTTATCAAACTTAAAAATTTCGGCTGAGATTGCAGAAAGTAATTTAAAAAGTATCAAACACGGTACGAAAGTACAAGTATCTATACCTTCGTTAGATATAAATACAGTTGGAAAAATCAGTGCTATTATTCCAAACTCTAATCCTATGACGCATACATTTAAAATCAAAGTTTCTTTCAAAACCAATAGTAAGTCAGTTTATCCGGGTATGTATGCTACTGTTGATATAAAGGTACAATAGCATGAAAGAAAAAGACCTATCAAATATTAAAGTAACTGATAGTGCCGGTAAATTAGCTCGTGGATTTTTATATAATCCGCTAACTGCCGTTTTAGCTATCTTTTTACTGGCTATCGGGTATATATCATTAGAAGTTATGCCAAGAGAGGAAGACCCGCAGATCTCTATTAGCGGAGGTAGTATTATTATCCCCGCACCGGGATTGAAACCAAAAGAGATTGAGCAAATAATCGTGGAGCCGCTAGAAACAAAGCTTAGAGAGATAAAAGGTATTGAACATATCTATTCTATGAGTATGGATAATGTTGCAGTTGTAAATGTTATGTACTATATTGGACAAAACAGAGAGATATCTAATCTTAAATTGTATGATAAAGTGATGCAAAATATGGATAAGCTTCCTAAAAATATTATGCAACCGCTTGTAAAACCTCTTGATATTGATATTGATATACCGATTCTGGGTATAGCTTTTTACCAAAAAAACAAATCTATTTCTTATCCTAAGTATTTAGAAACTATTGAAAATTTAAAAAAAGAAATAAGTGCCATAAACAGTGTTTCCAAAACAGAATTAAAAGGGGCTCATAAAGCACAGTATAACGTAGAAGTAGATCTCGCTAAATTAAAAGGTTATCATCTATCTTTAGGTCAAATTGTTCAAGGTATCAAATCTATTGCCGTTCGTGTTCCAAGTGTCAGTGCTCCGACAAAAGATAATAAACTTGTAATATTCGGTATTAAAAATGCAATCGATTCTATTAAAGATGTTGAGAATATCATGGTAGCACAATATATGGGAAGCCCTATATATTTAAGAGACGTAGCAAAAATTACAGATAGTATAGATATTCAGAATAAACAAAGTGCAAAAGTGTTTTTTAAAGACGGTTCGTCTTATGAACAAATTACGCTATCTGTTTCCAAACTAGCAGGTACAAATGCAGTATTTGTAGCTGATGACGTTAAAGAACTTTTAGAAGCCAATAAAGAGAGCTTGAATAAACTTGGCATCTCATATACTATTACCAGAAATTACGGAGTTAGAGCAAACGATGCCGTAAACGAACTGGTACATCACCTAGTTATTACCATAGTTATTATTGCCGTAATGCTTGTATTTTTCCTAGGATGGAAAGAATCTTTAATCGTAACTTTTACTGTACCTGCAATTTTAGCTATTACACTATTTTTGGCATACATGGGTGACCAGACTATTAACAGGATTACACTGTTTGCATTTTTGCTTTCACTTGGTCTATTAGTAGATGCCGCCATCATCGTTATTGAAAATATTCACAGACATATGCACGCTCACGATAGTCAAGATAGAGATATAGATGAACTTCTCATCAATGCTACCGATGAGATAGGTGCACCGACAAATGTTGCTACACTTGCCATTATACTAACAATGGTTCCTATGGCGTTTGTAGGAGGTATGATGGGTGAGTTTATGAAACCTATTCCTTTAAATGTACCTGTTGCTCTTTTAGCATCATTGTTTATAGCATATATATTTACACCGTATCTTGGAAGAAAACTACTTCACAGATCACAAGACGATTCACATAAACATACTGAAAAGGAGGCAAATTAATGGGTCACGAACATCAAGGTAAAAAATTTGAAGAGTTTGTATATGGTATTTTAGACAACCCTAAAAAAACATTAATTGTTTTTGGACTTGTTGCTCTATTTTTTGTTGGCTCAATTATGATGTTTCCTACAAAAATAGTTTTAGCCAAAATGCTTCCGGGAAAAAGTACAAATACTTTCACGGTATATATTGACACTCCAAACGGTAGTTCAATAGATCAAACAAAAGCGGTAAGTGAATGTACCGTAGGTATTTTACAAAAAGAAGAACATGTAACAGATTTAGAGTTGTTTTTGGGACAAGGCTCACCTCTTGATTATGCAGGGCTTGTAAAAGGCAGCGGAATGAAGATAGGTGAACAGTTTGCTGAGATTGTTGTAAATCTTACAGATAAACATACTAGAGACGATAAGTCGTTTAACATGGTACAAAGGCTTCGTCCCGTAATAAAAGATAAATGTATCCCTTTAGTTGAAGGTACAAACATTAAGATGATAGAGATGCCTGCAGGCCCTCCTACTCTTGCATCTATAGTTGTTGAAGTATATGGTAAAGATAATCAAAAAGTTATTGAACTAAGTCGCGATGTTGCAAGTATCCTAAAAAATACAGAAGGTTTAGTAGATGTAGATGTTATGGCTGACGAGAGTTATAAAAAATACCAACTTGTCCCTATATCGGATAAAATAAGTAAAAGCGGTTTAAGTGTTGAACAAGTGAATCAAATACTCTATCTTGCATTTGAAGGTATGGGTGTAGCTGTTAAAAATACTATTGACTTGAATGATCAAATATCTATATTTGTCTCACTTAGTGATGAAAGTCAAAAAATCAACTCAAATACAATATCTTCTTTAAAGGCTAAACTGAGCCAATTAAGTCTTATGAATAAAAACGGTATGATGATACCGCTTACTGAAGTCGTAGCTATTGAAGAAGGTCAAAGTTCACCTATGATTTATCATAAAAACTTAAAGACGATGGTAAATGTTGTAGCTGAGACAGATATGGTATCCCAAGTATATCCGCTTCTTGAAGCTAGAGATATTATGATAGAAAAATTTTCAGATAAATATAAAGTAAGCAAAGTTGATGGAATAACAACTTATATGTTTGACTTAAAACTTAAAGACAAAACTGACGGTGAAGAGTATCTACTCCGCTGGGACGGAGAGATGAAAGTTACACTAGATACTTTTAGAGATTTAGGAGCTGCTTTTATCGCTGCACTTATATTGATTTTCTTACTTCTTGTAGTTTACTATAAATCTTTTGCACTTAGCGGTATAGTACTCGGTGGTAGTTTCTTATCTATCATAGGTGTTATTATAGGACACTGGGTAGCTGATCTGGTTACGACCGAGACATTCTTTTTGACTGCGACTTCACTGATAGGGTTTATCGCACTTATGGGAATCAGTTCAAGAAACTCTTTACTTTTAATTGATTTTGCAAAATCTCTTATAGAAGAAAAAGCTATAGAGAAAAGACGTGCTATTGCTATAGCAAGTGCTACAAGGGCGAAACCTATTATGCTGACGGCAATCGCAATTATCCTTGGTTCTGCACTTTTAGCGAGTGACCCTGTATTTGGCGGTCTTGGTGTAGCACTTATTTCAGGTACTGTAGCTGCAGTTATCGTATCTTTGATATTTATTCCGATTTTAATGGATAAAACAAAAGATATATAATCTTCATTCAATAAGTTATTTTACATAACTTATTGTCTTATTTTATTTCTGTTTTCTGAAAATATTATTACTATTTTATAAAATTGTTTTATTGAGGAGACTTACCCTACTTTAAAAAGTAGAGTAATTAAGAAGAGGAACTTTATTTATTATATAGAAGCGTAACTTACACTTAGACAAGCTTCTAAGTCAGATAACTCTTTTATTGTAGCATCGTTAACTGCATTATCAACAAGCACTACAGCTAAAGCATTGCCCTGTGTATTTCTAGCCAATGAAAAATCTGCAATATTAACATTGTTATTTGCTAAAACCATACCTACACTGCCGATTACGCCAGGAACGTCAGTATTTTTAAACATAATCATATTACCGCGAAGTGCCACTTCAATATCAAAACCGTCAATCGCAACAAGACGTTGAACATTGTCATCAAATATAGTACCGCTGATAGTAGTAGTACCCTCGGCAGTTGTAAGTTTAATAGTTATTAGGTTTTTATATACACTAGAATCACCGCAATCTTCACTTGATATCTCTATGCCCTTCTCTTTTGCTATAAAGTCGGCATTTACATAGTTAATAGTATCGCTAGAATTTTCACTCATTGCACCGACTGCAACAAAAGTTGAAAGTGAATCTACATATTTACCGATCTCACCGTATCCGCTTACTTTTATAGACACGATCTGGCTTTTATTCATTTGAGACTCTAAGAAACCGATCTTTTGCCCCATCTCTAAAAACGGTTTTACAAATGAAGGGATAGTAGTTTCATCTATCGGTAAATTCATAGCATGGGGATAAGCTATGCCTTTTGCAGCTTCAATAGCATTTTGAGCAGCTTGAGTACCGATATTATACTGAGACTCATAAGTGTTAGCACCAAGGTGTGGTGAAACAGTTACATTATCCAAGTCAAGTAATGGATGGTCAGTTGCAGGTTCTTTAATAAATACATCTATACCCGCAAAACGGATTTTACCGCTTTTTAGATTGTTGTATAGTGCATCTTCATTATAAAGACCACCACGTGCACAGTTAACTAAAACTACACCGTCTTTCATTTTAGCTATTTCAGCTTCATTGATAATATCTATAGTTTCTTTATTTTTAGGTGTGTGTATAGTAATGATGTCACAAGCTAAAATATCATCGAAGTTTTTAGTATATGTCATATCCAAGTCAGTTACTTTAGATGGATGAATATATGGATCATATGCAACAATATCCATCTCAAAAGCCTTAGCACGCTTAGCAACACGACTACCGATGTTACCAAAACCGATTACACCGAGTTTTTTGCCTTTAAGCTCATATCCGTACCACTTTTCACGCTTCCATATACGCTCTTGTTTTAAATGATTGTGAGAGTATGGAAACATTCTCATACATGAGAGCATATGAGCCATTGTAAGTTCAACGGCAGCAATGGTATTTGCAGTAGGTACGTTCATAACTATAATACCCTCTTTTGAACATCCAGGAATATCTACATTATCAACACCTACACCTGCACGAACAACAGCTTTTAAATTTTTTGCATGTGAGATAAAAAACTCATCTACATCTGTTGAACTTCTTGTAATTGCAACATCGGCAGTTGGGATAATTTTTTCTACAAGTTCAGTCTTATCAACATCGGCTGCGAAAACATAGTTTATGTTTTCATCATTTTTTAACATTTCAAGACCGGCATCATGAATATGGTCACAAACTACTATAGTATGTTTTTGCATTTATTTGTCCTCTTTATATAGCGAAATACTCGCCTCTATTTGGTAGTTTTTTAAAACTTTAACTAATGAACTTAGTTTAGGTTTGTCTTGAGAGTATATATCTAATAATACTCCGTTTTTATCTCTTTTGAGATAATACTTTAACTTATGCTGATTCAGCTCTTCTTTTAAACAAAATAACTGATATGGATCTATAAGTGAAGCAGATAATCTATATACAGTTTTATTTAGTATCTTTTTATCTAAAGAAGTTTTTATATATACTTCATTAACAGGATAAAAATACCCTAATCTTTGAGTATCAGAAAAGTGTTCTAACCAAACCTTTTCATTTTTTGGTTTAGCAGTAGTACTTTTTCGAGAAAGCGGTTCTAACTCTTTAATTCTTTCATGAGAGTTAATATTTATTAAAAAGATTACAACAAAAATGATTACTCCAATCCCAATGAGAGGAGTAAACCATTTTAATACAGTATGCATCTTACTTTATTTGATCTTTAATTAAATCACCTAAAGAGTGAGATTGATTATCATTAATCTCATCTAAAATCTCTTGGCTTTTAATATAGTCTAATTTTTTAACAGATAAACGGATACGATCACGTCTTGTATCGATTACGGCTATAGCAGCTTCAATCTCTTGACCAACTTCTAACTCTTCTTTGTTTAATGGAGCTAAATCCTCATCACGGATAAGTGCATCTACGCCATCACCAAGCGATACGAATACACCGAAATCTTTAATATCACGGATTGTACCGGTAATAGCAGTATTTACTTTGTGGCTTTTTGAGAAAGTATCAATAGGAGACTCTAAAAGAGTTTTACGATTAAGTGAGATTTTTTGATCATCAGCATTGATTTTAGCAATCTTAACTTCAACTTCTTCACCCGATTTTAAAACATCTTTACATTTTACGTTTTTATCCCAAGAGATATCTTGGTTATGTAAAAGACCTTCAACACCGTCAATACGAACGAATGCACCAAAGTCCGTAAGAGATGTAACAGTACCTGTAACAATATCACCTTCTTTATGATTTTTAACAAACTCATCAAACGGTTTTGGAAGAAGTTTTTTAAGAGAAACTCTAAGTTTGTGAGTATCTGAATTAATCTCGATAACTTCAACATCAATCTCTTGACCTACTGTTAAATAATCATTTGGATTTTTAACATTTTTATCCCAAGATATCTCAGAAATATGTAAGAAACCTTCTATGTCGTTTCCTAAGTCAACAAATACACCGTATGCTTCAATATTTGAAACAGTTACAGTGATAGTATCACCTTCGTCCAGTTCAGATTCAACTTCAGCCCATGGATCAGGTTGAACAGCTTTTATTGAAAGTGAAAGATGACGTTTGTCTTTGTCGTAAGCGATAGCTTTAACATTAACTTTATCACCTTCTTTGTATAGTTTTGAAGGATTAACAGGACCTTTATAAGAGATCTCGTTATAATGAACAAGACCGTCAGCTCCTCCAACATCAACAAACATACCGTAAGAAGTGATTTTTTTAATCTCACCTTCTACGATTACGTCATCTTCCATTAGTTTATCAATAATCTCTTTTTTCTTCTTACGCTCTTCATTGAAAAGTTTACGACGTGAAACTACGATAGAGTTTTCATCTTCATCAATTTTAATAACTTGTGCTTTGATTTTACGACCGATTACATCATCGCTATCTTTAAAAGCCGCTAATGAACGTGGCATGAAAAATGAAACGGCGTCTGCTTCTACAACATAACCGCCACGATTTTTCTTTGTAATTACACCTTCAATAATTAAATCTTCAAAGTTATCTTTATTTGCTTCAATAAAATCAAGTGTTTTTTCTTGCTCTAATACTTTTTTATAAGAGATTTTTGGACGCTCATTGTAGTATCCTGTAACCATTACTTTGATTTTATCGCCTAAACCAAACTTAAGTTCACCGTTTTCATCTTTAATCTCATCAAGGTTTAAAATACCTTCAGATTTATCACCGACACCAACTAATGCTCTATTGTCATCAGCTTGAATCTCTACAATTTCACCTTCAACTATACGGTTACTTGCACTTTGCTTCTTTTCACTTGCAGCGAACATCTCTGCAAAATTTTCTTCTTCCTCAAATGATTCGTTATCGAACGCCATTACCTATCCTCTGTTACATATAAAATTTCGTGATTATATCCAAAAAATGGTTACTTTTTTATAAAAATTATAATTTTCAAGTAATATTTAGTCGATTTTTGATTCTATTGTATCTATAACGTTTTGAATAATCCAATCAGGAGTAGATGCACCTGCACTTATTCCACAAAGTTTTTTGTTTTTAAACCATGAAAAATCTAAATCTTTTTCATCTTCGATATGATAAGAATCAGCACAATTATCTTTAGAGATACTAAAGAGTTGTTTAGTATTTGATGAATTTTTTCCACCGATTACAAGCATCACATCTGCCTTTTTGGAAAGATTTAGCACCGCTTCTTGATTCTCGAAAGTTGCATTACATATTGTGTTAAAAACCCTGACCTCTTTATATCTAGGAATTAAATAATTAGCAACTTCCATATAGTCTTCAACTTTTCTGGTCGTTTGAGCTATCAAAGCTATTTTTTCTTTTAGTTTTATATCTTGTAATTCTTTAGAAGATGTAACGACTAATGCTCCGTTTGTAGCATATGATTTTACACCTTTGATTTCAGGATGTGCTTCATCTCCGAATATCACGACACTATAACCGGCTTCACTCATATTTTGAGCTATCTCTTGGGGTTTTGTCACATATGGACAGGTTGCATCTACAACGTTTACATTATTGTTTTTAAGTTCTTCGAGTTCTTGTTTTTGAATACCGTGTGTACGAACAATCGCCTTATCACCGGCTTTAAATACTTTATGACTATCGGTTAGTCCGACTTGAAAATCATCTTCAAGTCTTGCAATCTCTTTTGAATTGTGTATTAATGGACCATAAGTAGAAGAATTTTTATTATCTTCAGCTATTTTAATGGCACGCTTAACCCCAAAACAAAATCCATAATTTTCTGCAAGTTGTATCTGCATCGTTATCATCTCCTTCATCAAAGAAGTAAATTCTTAGATGAATTTAGTTTATTTTTATTTCCGTTATTCTTTGTAAAATCTCAAAAAAGTTTGGAAAAGAGGTATTTATACATTCTAAATCTGTTACTTCCATACCGCTTCTAAGTCCTGCAATTATAAAACTCATGGCTATACGATGATCACCGTCACTATCAACAACAGAACTTTTAAGTTCTCCACCCGTCACGGTATAACCGTCTTCATATTCTGTTGTCTTAATTCCACAGGCTTTTAAACCTTCTACTACGGTTGATATTCTGTCAGACTCTTTTACACGTAACTCCTCTGCATTTTTAACAACACTCTCTCCATCTGCACAGGCAAAAGCGATTGAGAGTGCAGGAAGTTCATCTATAAGCCATGAGATATTATCTTCAACCGTTATAGCTTTTAGAGGTGCATATTTAACTTTTATATTACCGATTGGTTCATACCTATCATCTGTTTTTTCATAAACTATATCTGCACCCATACGTTCTAATGCTTTAAAAGCTTCGATACGGGTAGGATTAAGAGTAATCCCTTCTAAAGTAACATCAGCTCCTGGAGTTATCGCAGCAGCTACGGCAAAGAAAAATGCAGATGAAGGATCAGCAGGTACACGAATACTAAGTGGATTTAAAAGCTTTTTCATAGGTTTGATAGTAGTCTTAAGTCCATCAACTACTACATCAGCTCCCATACCTTTTAGCATTCTCTCAGTATGATCACGTGATAGTTCAGGCTCAGTATATGTACACTCTCCATCGGCTCTTAATGCTGCTAATATCATACACGATTTAACCTGTGCAGATGCAATTTCACTTTTATAGTTAAATGCTTTTAATTTAGCACCTCGAATACTAAGAGGAGCTAAGTTCGCATCATCACGACCGTCAAATTTTGCACCTATCTCCATCAAAGGTCTTGTAACTCGCTTCATAGGGCGAGAACGAAGGTATTTGTCACCTGTTAAAACAAAATGACCATTTGCGGAACTAAGAAGCCCGCAAAAAAGTCTCATACCCGTTCCGGAATTTCCACAGTCAAGTATTTCAAATGGCTCTTTTATACCGTCTGAAGATATTTTAATAATCTCTCCGTCATCTTCAACATTAGCACCAAGATTTTGTACTATTTTTAAAGAGTTCATAGTATCTTCTGCTCTTAAAAAATTCGTTATTTGACTCTCACCATCTGCAAGCATTGAAAACATAGCACTTCTATGAGATATAGATTTATCCGGTGCTATATCAGAAATATTCAGTGAAAAACTATCGACTGGATTAACTACTATTTTGCTCATCTAAGACCTATTTTTAACTCTTTTTTCAATACTTCCAACACCGCTTCCATAGATGATGTGATATCTTCTTCTTCTAATGTACGGTCATCTCTTTGTAAGACAAAACGTATAGTTAAACTCATATTATCGCCCAATTCATTATCACTATACCTATCTACGGGATAAAATTCTATTATTTCATCAGGTTTTGCATCACTAATGACTTTTTTAACTACCGAATAATCCATCGATTTAGGCATAATTAAACTTAAGTCTTTTTGAGAAGCTTGATACTTTGATCTACTTATAGCAGTTTTAAGTGTATATGCAAGTTTTTCAAAATCAAGTTCACACATATATGTAACATCTAAATCATATGTTTTTTCGACATTTGGATGAACTCGAAAAACCTCTCCTATTTTTTCTTTATTTTGTATTATTGCGCCACACTGATACTTATGAGAAAGATTATGAGTTGTTTCATATTTCACTAACTCAAACTCTCCTACGATATCAGATATTTTTTGAGTAAAAAATCCAAAATCAACCATTTTTGGCTTACCGTTATTTCGGATGCCGTCTTTAGAAACTGTCCCGCTAAAAAGCAAAGACATTTTCACGCTTTCTTCTCTTGAAGTTGAAAATACAGAACCGACTTCAAAAAGTTTAATAGACGAATACCCGTTCTTTGCATTTGAAGAAGCTGCTTTTAAGAGAGAAGTTAAAAGCGTAGGTCTTAGGGTATCTAATGTTTTTGCTATTGGATTAAGTAAGTCTTTTTTATCGTCTAATGTTTTAAAACCATATTCATTTAAAACTTTTTTCTCGTCAAACACAAAGTGAATTGACTCAAAAAAACCTGATGAAGCAGCTTTATGCCTATATGTTTTTCTTTTTTTATACCAAAAATAATCATCCTCTAAACGATTTTCTTCTCTAATCTCAAAAGGTTTTGATTCAATATTATCAATCCCTACCATACGAACTATCTCTTCAACAATATCTTGTTTGTTTGTAATATCGTGTCGGTATCTAGGTATTGAAACAACATAAGAATCTCCTTGAGATTTTGACGTATCAAACCCAAGATCTTTTAGAAGTTTTGTTATTCTAGTTTTATCAATCTTAGCACCTACTATTTCATCTATCTCAGACTTTGAAACACTAACAATTATTTCTTCATAATTATCACACAATTCAATTGTTCCGCCGTAAGTAGTAGAATCTGAATTTGCTTCAACTAGTTTTATACAAAAATCTAAACCTCTATTTAATTCAGGTTCACTTCCACGTGAAGTTCTATAATAAAGAGGACCTGATTCTAATTTATTATCTAGCATTTTTTTAGATATTATATCGGGTGGTATATAACTGGCTTCTAATAAAACTATTCCTTCTTTAGAAGAAACTTTTGATTCTTCTTCTTGAATAATACCTACAGTTGAAGCTTTTTTCCCCTCATGAGTCATTATTGAAGCAAAATTTTTATCATCGTTTACAAGATCTATTTTTGCCATCTTATCACTGTTTTCTTGAAAAAATGAATGTTCATATGCCCTTAAAATAACTCCACTGCTATGTGTAGCATAAAGCATCATAGACATTATGTCCGATTCTCTATTTTCTTCGATTTGAGCGAGTCTCAATCTAACTATAAAAGGTAATATCAACCCTTTTATATCCATAGCCTTATATCTAAGGTTGACATTGTAATCATTATCGTGATTTAAACTAAGTATGCGTCCGATTCCCAAACGTTTATCATCGTTTTGTTTGATAGTTGTACTTTTTAAAGGTGTTCCGTATGCCGCACTCAAATCACGTGCAACACCACGAATACTCAAACAATCACCGCGATTTGCGGTCAATTCTATCTCTATTAAATCATCATTAAATATCGGATGAGTATTTACCTCTTGTCCAAGTTCATAATCACCGATACTGCTATCAACTTCCATAATGCCTTCACCGATATCAGGAAGTCCTACTTCAGATGAGGAACATATCATACCCTCAGATTCTACACCGCGAAGCTTTACCGGTTTTATAACCATACCGCCAGGCATCGTACAACCGATTGTAGCTACCACTACGTCTAGTCCCGTACGAACATTTGAAGCTCCACATACGATTTGACGGATGCTTGTACCTATATCTACCTTACACACGCTGAGTTTATCGGCATCGGGATGTTGTTCACATTCTACAACTCTACCGAATATTATTTTATTAGGTATATCATAGTTGACTACTCTATCAACTTCTAAACCGATAGCATTAAACGTTTTACATAAATCATCAGTTGAAATCTCATTTATATCTATCCATTCATTTAACCAAGATTTTGTAACTATCATTGAAACTGCTCCAGCAACTTAATATCTCCTTCAAAAAGTGAACGTAAATCACCTATTTGATGTATAAGCATTGCAATACGCTCAACACCTAAACCAAATGCATATCCGCTAACATTTTCATATTCTACTGCTTCAAAAACATTTGGATCAACTATACCGCAGCCTAAAATCTCTATCCAACCTGTATGTGAACAAACTCGACAACCGTCACCTTTACAAAAAACACATGAGATATCAACTTCTGAGGATGGTTCCGTGAACGGGAAGAAAGACGGGCGAAATCTTACATCCACATCACCAAACATATATTTTAAAAAATCTTCCATAATATACTTTAAGTTGGCAAAAGAAACTTTACCTTCTTCATCGACTAAAAGTCCTTCAATTTGGTGAAACATAGGTGTATGCGTAATATCGTAATCACGTCTAAAAACAGCTCCCGGTGCTATCATTCTAATCGGTGGTTTTTGGCTCATCATCGTACGAATCTGTACCGGTGACGTATGTGTACGAAGCAGCATCTCGTCTTTAAAGTAAAAAGTATCTTGCATATCGCGAGCCGGATGATATTTTGGAAGGTTTAATGCTTCAAAGTTATGAAAATCGTCTTCTACTATGTTTCCTGTTTTTACAGAAAAGTTTAAAGCAACAAAATACTCAACCATTCTATCCATGGTTTCCATTACCGGATGAAGTGCACCTGCTTCACTTTTAGTACCAAATAAAGAGACATCAATACCCTCTTCTTTCATTTTTTCTTCTAACTCTTTTGTTTGAAGTTCTATTTTTTTATTTGTCAGTAGTTCCATCAAAGAGCTTTTATGAGTATTTAATTCTTTAGCTATTTTTGATTTTTCTTCGTTTGGTGCTGATTTCATCTTAGCAAATTCTGCGGCTAAAATCCCTTTTTTACCAAATACGGAGATTCTTATCTCTTCTATACGCTCAACAGCAGTGGCGTTTTTTATCTCATCATACCATTCTTCCAACAGTCTCACCCACATATTAAATTTGGAAAGGATTATACTTAAATAATATTTATAAATAGCTTGTATAAATCTACTAGCACAATAAATATACCATCAACAAATATATGATACAATTGTAAAAATTCGACTATAAAGGTAATACATGTGTTTATTTTGTAAAATAATTAATAAAGAAATTCCATCAAATATAGTAGCTGAAAACGATGATTTTTTAGCATTTCACGACATCAATCCAAAGGCACCTGTACATATTTTAGCTATACCTAAAATACACGTAGACAGCTTCCATGACGTTGATGCATCTATTATGTCCGGGATGACGGAATTTATAAAAGAGATAGCAGTGAAAATGGGTATTGACAATACCGGTTACAGAGTTATAACAAACATAGGGGATGATGGCGGACAAGAAGTCAAGCATCTGCATTTTCATATATTGGGCGGTGCAAAACTCAAATGGGGACACTTTAGCGATTCAAACCCGAAAGATAACTTCTGATGCTAAAAAAAATCCTAGCTGTATTGCTTCTTTTTTCTTTGGCATTTGTTTTAAATGCTGATGATTTTAGAAAAAGTATGGAGGATTTCAACAGATATAAACAATCTCAAGAAGCAGAGTTTGAGGCTTATCAAAAAGCTCAAACAAAAGTTTATAAAGACTACAAAAAAGAGATAAACCTTTTTTGGAATGATGCCAAACTCTCAACACAGGAGAGTTGGTTATCATACTCAGATGACAAAAAAACACGTTCAGACGTAAATTTTAAAGACAATATAATAACCCTTGAAACTATAGCCGCTTCGGAAGACGAGGCTAAAAGAAACCTACAAATTGCCCTTGCCAAAGCCGTAACAATAGACACAAAAACTCTCCAAGAAAATGATGGGCTGGAGAAAAAGTTATCTGAAATAGCAAAACCTTTTGACATAAAAGATTCAAAAGTGGATAACAAACCTATACTCTCAACGGTAGTATTTGATAAAAAACCTACTGAAAATTCTGTAAAAAAATATGTTAACAAACATATATCGGATTCAAAAATAGATGTTATAGAATCTAAGAAATTAAAACATGCAAAAATTTACAGTGTAGTAGTAAAACTACCAAACGATACTATGATTAAACGTTCCAAAATATACCTTGCCGACGTAAAAGAACATGCTAAAAAACGTAAACTGCCAAAACCTCTAATTTTTGCCGTTATACATTCTGAGAGTAGCTTTAATCCACGTGCACGCAGTCACGTACCGGCATATGGATTAATGCAGATAGTTCCAAATACTGCCGGTCGTGATACATATAAGTTTTTATACAATCAGGATAAACTTGTATCTGGAGCTTACCTTTACAACTCTAAAAATAACATCAAAATGGGAAGTGCATACTTACATATTTTATATTATAAGTATTTAAGAAAAATCAAAAATCCAGATAGTAGGCTCTACTGCACAATTGCAGCATATAATACCGGTACGGGGAATATAGCATATGCTTTTACAAAAGAATACAATATGAATAAAGCTGCACCGATAATAAATAAACTATCACCTCAAGAAGTTTACGCTAAACTATTACAAAATTTAAGGTTTGATGAGCCAAAACGCTACTTAAAAAAAGTTTCTAAACGTATGGCTGCGTATAATGAGATTTACGGAAGTTAAAATATTAAGACGGACATCCTGATATATCACCAAGATCTATATTTGAACCACCGCCTGATATCATCTTTTCGTTTTCACGGATAGTCTTACCATTGTGGATAATCGTGTAAGTAATCTGCGTAGTATCGCGTATAGTATTGATAGTTGAGCAATATGTCTCAAGAGAAGCCATTACCCAGCGTGCAGCTTGTGTATCATCATCTGCATCTGAGTTAAAACTGTATGTTAGATGCAGTTTGTCAAACTTCGCCGGATGCGGTTCGGCACGAATAACATCACCTTCTACAACCAAATCAGTCACAGATTTACCTTGATTTTTTGGTATCAATATAATATCTGTAGCACTACATGTTATAAGTCCGGATAAAAAATATTCAACCGGTGAAATAGTAGGACAATCGATTATAAAACTGCTTTTTGAAGTCTTAGCTTCAAATTTCATATCATTTTGATGAGAGACTGTGACTTTCATTAGTTTTTTCCTTCTAAAAAATCTTTAAAATATGCCAATTGTTCTTTTGTTCTTTTTGTAGCGGTTCCACCCTCTGAAGTTCTTGCATTCATAGAGTTACGTAACACTAAATACTCCATTACGTCTTCTTTGATTCTTTCATCTATCTCTTTAAGATATTTGAATTCCATCTGGCTTAAGTCTGTGTTTAACTCTTCACCTTTTGCAACGGCACGACCCGTAATAAAATGAGCTTCACGAAATGGAATATCGCATTTTTCAACTAGATAATCAGCCAAATCCGTAGCACTTAAATGCCCTATAGCACAAGCTTTTTCCATATTATGTGGTTTTACTTCCATAGTTTTAATAGCTTCTTTTAAAATCTCTAGTGATATTTCAGCAGTTTTTACTGCATCAAACACACCCTCTTTATCTTCTTGAGTATCTTTATTATATGCTAGCGGAAGACCTTTCATTACGGTTAAAAGTCCCATTAAAGAACCATATACACGTCCTGTTTTTCCACGAAGAAGCTCAGGTACGTCAGGATTTTTCTTTTGTGGCATAATTGAACTTCCGGTTGAGTATTCATCACTTAATTCTACAAACCCAAATTCGTAAGAACTCCACATAATAAGCTCTTCACTGAGGCGTGAGATATGCATCATCATTGTAGAGATGTTAAATAAAATCTCCAAAGCAAAATCTCTGTCACTTACGGTATCTAAACAATTTGTACTTACACTATCAAAACCAAGTAGTTCTGCTGTCATTTTTCTATCTACGTTATGTGGCGTACCTGCTAGTGCCGCACAACCAAGAGGAGAGATATTATTTCTTTTAAAAGAGTCTTCAAATCTTGCAATATCACGCTTAAACATTGAAAGATATGCTCCAAGATGAAACCCGAAGTTAGTAGGTTGTGCATGTTGTAAATGTGTCATACCCGGAATTAAAGTCTCTGTATGTTGCTTGGCAACTACTAAAATTTCTGCCATTAGCTTTTTAATAGCCTCTACTATAGCGAGGTTCTTTTTTAGTGTCCAACGACGAAAATCAACTGCAACTTGATCATTTCTACTACGTGCAGTATGAAGTTTTTTACCGGCATCCCCTATAAGCACGGTTAGACGCTTTTCAATACCCATATGTAAATCTTCGTCCGATATATTCCACTTAAATTCACCACTCTCAATTTCTGAGCGGACTTGATTTAAACCCGTAATTATATTTTCTAATTCTTTTTGCGTTAATATTCCCTGCTTTTGTAACATAGTAGCATGAGCGATAGAGCCTTCTATATCTTCTATATAAAGTTCTCTGTCAAACATAATAGATGCATTAAATTCATCTAAAAGAGACGACGCAGATTGTGAAAAACGACCCGACCACATTTTTTCCATATTAATATATCCTCTAAGAAAATAAGTTTCGTATTTTAGCTAAATAAAGGGAGATTACAAAATTTTTATAGACTATAGTTAAGTTAGTTGCAAGCAGGTACATTTCCACTGTCTTTAGCATACTCTACTAAAAACTGCTTTAAATGTTTAGATTTTTTCTTAAATTCGTTTCCTTCAAAATATTTTTTATATTTTTGATATTGTTTTTCTTTTTTAAAATCTTCTGATATTAAGTGTAGTTCAGCTAACTTTTTCCCCTTGTTTTTCATAAGGGAGTTCCATTCTTTTTGCTTTTTATTTGATACGAATGCTTCACCGTTAGTATGGCACTTCATACAAACCTTTGAATATACTTTTTGTCCCTTGTAAAGTGCAGCTTGAGATGGTATAACCGTGAAGAAAAATATTGAGATAATAATAAAAAAAGCTTTTTTCATAATTGACCTTAAAATATAATGGCTATAGTACATTACAAAATATTATATGCACCTTAATAGTTAAAAAACAAAATTATTTTTTAACTATATTTGATACTTCTTATGTAGTTTGTCAGAAAAGTCCCATACACCTTTTTCTTTGAGTCTTTCAATAACACTTGGAGTGCAGTCAACATCATCCGGCCATCTTCTGCTAAAACCGTCAAGTGAGTTTTTATTTGTAGCATCTACTCCGACCATAAGTCCGGATATAAAAATATCTCTTAGTGCATCAATATTATTTGTAACCCTCCAAATTGTCATATATGAATTAAAAACATCATTGGCTTTATTATCAATAAATACAACTATACGGATATTTGTACTTAAAGGAACAAGAGCTTCAAAATACTCTTTTACATTTTTTGTTTTATTGATGCTTATTACGGTTATAGGATTTTTTGTACGTCTCATAAACTGATGCAAATCAACTGCATCCGGAATCAACTCTTTTACTTGGTTTAACAAATCTTCATCACTGAGAAGATTTGGAGCTTCAACTTTATGTGCCGCAGTTGCATCTATACCTAACTTTCCACCGACTAATTCTTCGGGAGACGAATGATCAAGTGCATCCAGAATACCCTCGGATATAAAAAGAGATTTTGGAGTAAACCTGTTTAAAATATATGTCGTTAATGCCTCATAATTTTCTAATTTAGGAGCATTTTCATCCAAGAAAATTGCATGTTTTACAAAACTCATCTGCCCTGCTCCCCAAAATGCATGCATAAATTGTTTAGCATGTCCTTTATAAAGTGGTTGCATTTTTGCCAAAATGAGGTTATGAAAACCTGCGTTCTCAGGCATATGATAATCAATTAGATCAGGTGCCGTTGTTTTTAAAAGCGGAAAAAATATTTTTCCTGTTGCCCAACCCATATACTTATCTTCCAATGGCGGTTTACCAACTACCGTAGCTAGGAAAGTAGGTTTTTTCTTGGTTGTGATAGCACTTACTTTCATACACGGATACATCTCTTCTAAAGTATAATAACCTGTATGGTCTCCAAAAGGACCTTCAAGTTTTAACTGCTCTGTATCGACCCAACCCTCAATAACATAATCAACATCTTTTGGTACATAAAGCGGTGTTGTAAGCGATTTTACAAGCTGCGCAGGTTTTTTAGTAATAAGACCGTACATTAAAAGTTCATTTACACCATATGGAAGAGGAGCCGTAGCACACCAAGTATAGAGAGGGTCTCCACCTATTGCAACTGAAACGGGCATCTTTTTACCTGCTTTTTGATACTGATCAAAAAAGTGTGAAGAGTCTTTATGTATCTGCCAGTGCATTCCCAAAGTATCTTTGTTATATACTTGAAGTCTATACATTCCAAGATTAACCATTTCACCGTCAAGCGACTGCGTATAAACCTGTCCCATTGTTATAAACGGTCCACCGTCTTGCTCCCATGTCGTAAGTACAGGTATGCGTGAAAGATCTACGTCTTCATCTTTATATACAATCTCTTGACATGCACCCTTGCCTTTTAAGCGTTTTGGAAATATGTTTTTCAAATTAAACAATTCACTTGCCATAGATATTTTGTCTCTAAGACCTGAGGGTGGTTTCATATGAAGAAGTTTTGTAATCTCATCTGCAACTGATTCTATAGTGCGACCAAAAAGCAATTCACATCTTTTGTAAGAGCCAAACAAGTTCATAAGTACGGGTTCATCAAATTTTTTACCGGTTTTTTCTTCTATAACATTGGTAAATAAAAGAGCTTTTCCCCCATCCTCTTTTTTAACCTCTGCATATGCCAAGTGCGGGATTTCCAAATAGATATCAAGCGGTGTATCTATAACTGTTAATTCATTGTATTTTTTTAGTAAATTGATAGTATTTTTCATAGCGTGATTATATCACACTTTTTATTATTGATATATCCAAAAAAACACCATTATACAAACATGAAAATATTAAAAAATATATGCGTTTCAAGATTGCCAAAGTTTATAAGATGTATAATTTTGTAACACTTAGTTTTTATGGGGTTATTTTTTGAGAGACTTAACGTTAGTCTTACTCTCAGCAGGCAGTTCTAGCCGATTTGAGTTAGATATTAAAAAACAATGGCTTAGAATTGGTCACGATCCACTGTGGTATTTCGTAGCAAACAAACTGCAAAAGACAGGTTTTTTCAGTAAAATCATAATTTCATCTTCAAAAGAAGATATAGAGTTTATGAAAAACTACGGTAACTTCACATATGCAGAGGGCGGAGATACCCGTCAGCAATCACTTAAAAACTCTTTGAAATTCGTAGAAACAGATTATGTATTAGTAAGTGATATAGCAAGATCCTGTATAGATAATTCATTTTTAAACAAAATCATATCACTATCTTCGGATGCAGACTGCATCGTTCCGTACTTACCCGTAAATGATACAATAGTATATGATAACGACACCATAGACAGAAACAAAGTAAAACGTATTCAAACTCCCCAATTATCAAAAACATCTTCACTCAGATCGGCATTAAATACGGATAAAGAGTTTACGGATGAGAGTAGTGCCATTATTGATTCAGGGGGTACAAGAGAATTTATCCAAGGTGATGAAGCTGCACATAAAATTACCTATATTGGCGATTTGAACAAGATACCTTGCCTTGAAGCTCCATCAAATGACACATTAAGCGGAAACGGTTTTGACGTACATGCGTTTGATGACAAGGGTGAAATGTATCTAGGCGGTGTAAAAATTGATTCAGATTTTGGATTTAAAGCTCACAGTGACGGAGATGTAGTTATACATGCTCTTATAGATGCATTACTTGGTGCATCCGGAATGGGCGATATAGGTATGATGTTTCCTGACAATGATGACAAATATAAAGGTATCGATTCAAAAGAACTTTTAAAACTTGTAGTAAAAAAAATATATAGTTACGGGTTTATCATTGTGAACGTAGATATAACCATAGCTGCTCAAAAACCTCGTATAGGAAAATATAAAATGCAGATTAGAGAAACTTTGGCAAAAATTTTACATTGTGAGATGCAAAGAGTTAACGTAAAAGCTACAACAACTGAAAAGCTCGGTTTTATAGGTCGAGCCGAGGGTGTTGGAGTAATAGCTAATGCTAATTTAAAATATTTTGATTGGCAAAAAATAAAATAAGAATAAGGGTAAAGTATTTTGAAGATATTAATTATAGAAAATGAAGTATATTTAGCACAAAGTATAGCTACAAAGCTAGGTGACTTAGGACATGTATGTGAAATGTGTACTTCAACCAGAGATGCAATTAAAAGCAATAACTATGATGTAGTGCTGCTATCGACAAACATCAACGGGCAAGACTTTAATCCGGTAATAGATACGTTTAAAAATTCTATTATAATATTGATGGTTTCTTATATATCAAACGATACGGTATCAAAACCTCTTGCTGCAGGGGCTAAAGATTATATTTTAAAACCTTTTATGATTGAAGAGCTTGTAAGAAAGATAAATCATTATCAAGACTACGAAAAAGTTAAAAAACGTAATATTGCTTATGAAAAATACCTAAGTCACTCTTTTTCCAATATATCAAACGACTACAACCATGAAGATATTGAACTTCCTGTGTTTATATCATCCGGTTTTGTAAAAAATGCAGATGCCTTTGCATTTGAACACGCGCGTGTAAAAAACAAGGCTTTAAGTTTTGTTACTTTAACAGATCCAAAAGCACTGGCCGAAATAAATGCAACCGGACCGAATACAATCCTTTACATAATTGATTATCAGTCACTTAAAAAAAGTGAGAAAAAGGCATTTTTTGAAGCTATAGCAGATAAACAAGCCATTGTGGCAAGTAGCGATAAAATAGATGATATCGATTATAATATAATAGAAATAAAAAGCGAAAACAATATTTTTGACCAAGGAGAGATACTTCCTATTGAGGATTATGTAAAATTTATCGTACTGAATTATCAAAATAAATTTCCGGATACAGAGTTATCTAAAAAACTAGGTATATCGCGTAAAAGCTTATGGGAGAAACGTAAAAAATATGACATCGTCAAGAAAAAATAAAACACTTTTTATAGATGCAGAAGCTGCATCTGCATTGGAGATGTTGAAAAACGGTCTTTTAAAACCTGCGACTAAACTGATGAACTCAAAAGAGAGTGAAGAAGTATTAAAAACAGGACTTATAAACGGACAGACTTTTCCGTTTCCGTTTATACTGGCACCTTCTGGAAAAATGAATCATGATGTTTTAAAATCTTTAGAGGTCGGGGAAGAGATAACATTGATATCCGACAAAGTAGAATTTGCAAAAATGATTGTTGAAGAAGTTTTTGAAATTGACCCAAAAGATCGTATCAGACAAATATACGGAACTGACGATGCTTCCCATCCTGGTGTTCAGGCAACGTACAACAGAATAGGTTCTCTAGCCATAAGCGGTGACTTTACCATTTCAAATCCAAAGCAATTTCAATGCAAAAAAATGATTGAAGATGCCAAAGAAAGAGTAAATGCTAAACATACGACGGCTTTAATGATGGCTGCAAATCCTTTGCATCGTGGACATGAAAGGCTTATACGTCAAACTTTAGAAAACACGGGTTTATTAATAATTTTTTTACTTAAACCATATACGGAATCAAATCTTAGTTATGATATCAGAAAAGAATCTTTAGAATACTTTATAAATAATTTTTTAACAAAAAACGAAGTGCTTATCGTACCGCTTGAGAACAGTTATATATTTGCAGGATATAATGAAATTATCTTAGATGCTATAGTATCAAAAAATTATGGCTGTGACAGGCTGACGGTAGGTCTAAACCATGCAGGTCTGGGTATGTTTTATGATTCTAATTCAAATAAATCTATTATAGATAAAGTTATAGGGATAGATATAGAGATAACGGTGGCTAGTCAATATGTTTACTGTGATAAATGTACTACACTTGTCAGCAAAAACACCTGTCCGCATGGTCAGCATCATCAGATATCTTTTCATTCCGATTCTATTTTGGAGCTCCTTGAATTAGGTATTCTTCCACCGACTATATTGATAAGAAAAGAACTCTCGGCACAAATCTTATCAAAACTGCATCCAAACAGATTTAAAAATTTAGAAAAGCTTTATTACGATTTGTTGCCTATCGAGGGCTTATTGGAAGAACATACCGAAAAAGATTTTTATTTAGAACTCATGAAGCTTTATCAAACAACATCTTTAACATAACAGGCAAATATATGAACTGGTTTTTTATAACACTTTTTTACTCTGGTCTTGCACCAAAAGCTCCGGGAACCATAGGTACATTGATTTCTCTGCCGCTTGGAATGCTAATACTAATATATTTTAGTGCAGAAACACTTTTTATGGCTACTGTTTTAATAACTGCAATCGCCATAAAAGAGATAAATAGATATGAAGAAAAATCTGGTATTCACGATGATAAAAGAATTGTTATTGATGAGCTAGCAGGTATGTGGTTTGCACTGAGTGTAGCACCGGCTATAAGCATCGACTTAAATGAACTTTCAACTTTTGAAAACGGTTTTTTAATTCAATCTGTTTTATCTTTCATATTATTTAGATATTTCGACATAACAAAACCATCTATTATCGGTAGATTAGATCGTGAAGCAAAAGGCGGAGTCGGCGTTATGGCAGATGACATAGTTGCAGGTTTTGCAGCCGGGATTTTAAGTGCAGTTATTTGGCAAGGAATCTTAAAAATTATATAATTTTTTTTTATTAATTATTTTGTTATAATCTTTTAAACTTAACCAAGGAATATAATGAAAAATATTTTTTCACTACTGCTTTTTCTAAATATCTCACTTTTTGCAGACTCAATCGAAGTTGATATAGCAGAACAACAAACAATGTGGATAGCTCTTTTTGGACTTGCTTTTATAGGTATAGCAGCCTTGTATTTGTCTTCACAACAATTAGCACGCTTAAAGTCTGAACACAAAAAAATGAGAGAACAACAACAAGAGATAGAAAAAAGACAGAGTGAACTACTTGTCGAGATGAGTAAAAACATCCAAAACATCACAAAAGAAACACTTGGAGATACGACAAAATTAAAAACAAAAAACGAATCTGTGCAAGATCATATAAGCAAAGTTATTAATTCCGAAAATACGATTATAGATGCTACAAGCGATTTAATAGAATTTTTGCAAATAAAAGCACAAAAGATTCATCCAAAAAATAAAATATTTAAACTCGAAAATCTTCTTAACGATATTTTAGGTCAAGTTAAATCGAATAATAAAGAGAGTGATTTAGAACTTATTTTTGATGTTGATGATAATATTCCGGATATGTTGAATTCCGATACTTTGGGTATCTCAAAAATTTTAGTAACTTTAATAGAGTTTTGTATCATAAACTCATCTAAACAAATAGTAATTCAAGTTTCAAAAAGAAGTAAATTCAATGCACCGACTACACTTCATTTTGTACTCTATGCCGATACAAAAGTTAAAGTCAGCGCCGATATCTTCCAAACAACCTATAATGAAAATACAAAAAAATACGACGGAATGTCTTTATTTGTATCAAATGAACTCTCAAAACTGCTTGGCGGGGGCATAATTGCAAGAAATAATTATAAAGATTCTAATGTCGAGTTTGTTTTAAACCTTCCATTTAACGAAGTCGATTCCGCTACACTAAAAAAACATAAACTAGATACCAAAAAAATACAAGATGAAAAAATATATCTTCTTGATTCATCTATAGAAACTACTCTTGCCATAAAAAGAATCTTACAAACGCTAAGGTGTGATGTAAATACACAAAATAAAGATGAATTTTTAGAACAACTTCCGGATTTTTCAAAATATACTACAATTATACTTGATGAAAAACTAGCTAACTCTAAAGTTATTGAAAGTATTTCAAAAATAGATAAAAACCATAAACCAAAAGTAATAATACTAGGGAATATTTTTTCAAAAACAAACAAATTAAAGTTAACTGCATCAAAACTTTACAAGCCACTTACAAAAGAGAGTATCTATTATACACTTTTAGATACAAAAAAAGATGCTTTAACGAGTGAAAATAATTTACAAAACAATATACTTAAAGTTCAAAAAGAACGTTTTATATATGCAAAAAATATATCTTTAGAGAGTTTTTCCCATTTTAGTGATTCAAAATTACTTATTGTTGAAGACAACCATATAAACCAAAAAGTTTTAACAAGTATTTTGAAAAAATCAAATATGCACGTAACTATTGCAAATGACGGTAAAGAAGCCGTTGACATCCTATACAACGACAATAAATTCGATATGGTACTAATGGATATTAATATGCCGATTATGGACGGATATGAAGCTACACTAAGAATTAGAAAAAACCCTTCTCTTAATATGGTGCCGATAGTAGCATTAAGTGCTTTGACTGCGACAGATGAAATAAATAAAGTTTTTCATGTAGGTATGAACGGTTATTTAGCCAAACCTTTGGAAAAAGAAAGATTATACAGTGCTTTTGATACTTTTATAAATAAAAAAAATGAAAATATAACAGAATCTTTACCTAAAAACATAGATGCTGAAATATTAGATAAACTTGATGGTTTAAATATACAAAGCGGTCTTAGGCAGACTAACGATAATCCTATTTTTTATATAGAGGTTTTAAAAGAGTTTATAGATGCATACGGAGAGAGTGACAAAGTATTTGATAACTTGATTGAAGAACACAGATTTGAGCAAGCTAGAATGTTATGTCTTGACATGAGAGGCTTAGCAGGTGCCGTTGGAGCTGATGATATGCAAGAGCTATCAAGTGAAATACTACAAAAAATTATATTCAAAAAGTATGAGATACTTCCTGAATATGCAAAAAGATATAAAGAAAACCTAGATATATTAAAAGAATCAATAGATAAATATATATCCATAAACTCTTAATTAAACGAAGATGATAACTATTTATACAAACATTGGGTCGTCTGTAGGTTCTATCTCTTCATAATCATTAATTATCTGTTCAAACATTTTCATTGTTTTATTTGCTTTTTGGATATAATCGTCAAATATCTCTTTTGAAGCAGGAAACGATTCACTGAGTTCTTTATACATTAAAATACGACCGTTTATATGCTTGTTAACTTCTGTAAATGCATCTTCGAGATACTTTCTTTTTGTTGTATGGCGGAATAATGCCTTTACCATCTTTGTACGCTCTTTTATTGGTATAGATTCATCTATAGCCTCAGCTATCCTTTTTATATCTAAACGTGAAAGATACACACCGCTTATTGCAGGTGCTAAAAGTTTTGACGTAAGTGCATCTACAAACTGAGGAACCGGTTCCTCATCCTCTTTATCGCCTGCGTCCGGATTTTGATTTTCATATATGTTTTCTTCCGAATTTAGTGAACACTTATCTTTTACAAACTTATCAAACTCTGCTTTTAAATCATCTATATCATGGTGGTTCATTTTGTATATTCCTTTATCTATTTTATTCTTTTATAAACTGCTTGTGCTAAATTATCCAACATATCATCATATGAGATATATTTTTTACCTAGTTCGTTGCATCTTTGTTTTAATGCCGAGAACTGCTTTGTATTTTTCATATCAAAGTTAAACTCAGCCAATTTTTCAATCATGGAAAAATCCTCCAAATCCGAAAAATCCAAAACCGCATCATATGCCGAGAAATCAATATTCATACCATCAGCTATACGGTTTATATCTGCTTGTGCTAAATCTACATCTTTTGTAAAAGCCATCAGTTCTTCTAAATTTTCATTAAAGTAACTTACTTCAAATCCGCATGCTAAAAATGAGAATGCTTTTGCATAATGATTTATACCTATTAGTGCTACACGTCGTATATGCATATCTTTTAAAAGCTCCGTTAAAACCCTGATAGAAAACACATCGCCGCTTAGACTCTCACCCTCACGGAATATGATATCACACATTCCGCTTCGCTTAGCTAAACTTGTTGCATCATCAACTATCTCTAAAACATCGCTAACATATTCACTTGATATTACGGCTCCGTTTACGTGTGACTTTTTCATATTTGCCACCGTAAAGTACAAATCATCCTCACGTATATTCATTGGTATCATCATAGCATCAAATCCATCAGCTTTGTATAGTTTGTTACTTATAGCCGAAAAACGGCTGACACCAGCATGTTCACCGATATATCCAAAAAGTTTGGTCTCTTTAGATATTTGGTTATCATTGTTCATCATCTTTAATACTCCTCATTTATCCCCCAAAGCTCTCTTGCCTCTTCCTCTTCTACTTTACATCTGTAACATAGTTTTGCATCTGTATCGTTTGTGCTAAAAATCATATTACATTCATTACATCTTTTTACGTTAAAATTTATAAGATTTACTACACTAGGTTCAAAAAATTCTTTTACGTTATAAGATGGACTAAGAGTCAGCGCTTCAGGCTCACAAACATCGTGACAAGTATTACATTTGATGCATACAAACGGGTCAAAATCTATTTTTGAATTCTTTATATCGCTTGTAAGTGCACCTGTCGGACAGATGCGATAACACATTTGACAAGCCGTACATTTATCTGAATCAAGAAGTTTTGAAGATGTAAAAGAGACCTCTGTTGCATCTACTACATGATACTGACTCGGTTTTTCTACCCTTTTTATCGCTGTGTAAAAAAGCTTTCGTTTTGTCGGTATTGTTTTTTTTCTAAGCAGTGCGATATCAGTTTTACCGAGTGTGTGCTCAGTAAGTTCATCCGTTGCTTTTTTTATCTCGTTTTCAAAGTTTTTTTGAACCTTACCGACTGTTTTTAAATTAGCCAAACGAAAAAAATCACGTCTGCTTGTTTGATCTTCAACCTCTGCAGGTTCATACTTTACTTTTTTTAGACTTATCGTAGCTTTATTTTCCATAGCCTCAAGTAAATAAGAAGCTTCTTCTGCATTTTCAATTATTTTTGGCTTACAGGTATGTGCTATTTCACATTCATCACAATGCCCCATATCAAAAACTATATCTTTTTTTATTACAGCTACTGATATAAGATTTTCAACATTTAGTGCAGCTATACACGGTACATTTTTTCTACACGAAATTAAATTTTCTTTATCCTCTAAAAAATCAAAGAAAAACTCATGCGATTTAAAATCATCAAGTTGCAATGCTTCATTAGGACACACGGCATCACAGGCTCCACAGCCCACACATAAAGAGTGGTTTATTGCCGGAATAGGGTTTGATTCAACAAAAGCTATTGCCTGTGTGGGACATATAACTTCACAATTATCACACTTGGATTCTACGCTTAATGAGCGTACACATGCACCTGCATTTAGATTAATCATAAACTTATTTTTTTAACTCTTCTGTTAAGTACTCGTTATCACTTAGAATAAATTCTAAAGCCAAATCAGCTGCATCATAGTAAAGCGGTGTACGAGCTTCATATTTTAAGTTTATTAAATACATCGGAGCCCACCTTAATAAGTGTTTGTTTAAAAACTCATGTTGTACTTCTTTTAGCTCATCTGCAGCTTTTTTATCATCAGCTTCTTGTGCTTTTAATTCTGCAGTTGCCAAGTGATGCATAAATTCTAACTCCACACCTATATGATCAGCCGAGACCGTACGAGCTTTTTCAAAATCAACCATAAAATCATAAGCACTGTACATATCCGTAACGGGGTTTGCACCACCGGTTTCAACCATCTGGTCATCTCTTGTATAAAATGTTTCATAAGGAATTAAATGAAGAACCGATAGGTTTACAAAATCAGGATTTATAACTTCTTCTATTAACTTTTCATCGCTTAATTCTTTAAGTGCCTTCCAATCTTTAAAAGTTGGAAAAAACTCTAAAATATTCTCATCATTTTTAATAGTTTTTAAAAGTTTTAAATCAAGTTCTTGAAGTAAAACTCTGGATAAAAGTGCATAAATATTTACTCTTGCTTGTGTTTGTTGCATAAAAAATCTTTATATTGGTTTCAAGTAAGTAGGACCTACTTAAGTGTGATAATTTTATCAAATTTTACTGAAACTATTGTTAGTTAAGAAAAATAGTTTACCTTTACTGTACTTTCATTGATATATCTATCCAATTTGCCTGATGAGTCAGAGCACCGCTGCTAATTGCATCTACACCGGTTTTTGCATAAGATTCTATCGTTTTAAGTGAGATATTTCCGCTCGCCTCAAGTGTAATATGTGCATAGTTTGCATCTCTGTAAGCTACTATTTCCCTTATTTGCTCAGGTGTCATATTATCACACATAACTACGTCTGCACCCGATTCAAATGCTTCTTTTGCTATATCAAAAGTCTCAGCTTCTACTTCTATTTTTGTTGTAAAAGGTATCTGCCTTCTAGCTTTTTGAATATAATTTTTTAAGTTTTTTATAGTCTTTAGGTGAGTATCTTTAATCATAAGCGAATCATCTAACCCAAGTCTGTGATTTACCGCACCACCGCATCTCGTAGCATACTTTTCAAATACTCTAAGCTGTGGTCTTGTTTTTCTTGTATCTAATAATTTAACACCGTAAGGTTCAACTATAGAGGCATATTTTTTTGTAAGAGTTGCAATAGAACTTGCATGTAAAAGCATATTTAAAAGGGTACGTTCCGTTCTTAAAACTCTATGACTGTCTGCACGAACTCTAAGTAAAATATCACCATCTACAAACGATTCCGAATCATTTTTTAACCATTCTATTTCCAGTTCTTCTATAAAAGCCAAAGTATTCACATATGTTTGCCCTGCCATAATGCCGTCGCACTTTGCAATAACATAAGCTTCCGCTTCTACGGCTTCTTCAACAAGTGCGTAAAGATCACCGCGACCGATATCTTCGGCTAATGTAGATTTTACAAACTCTTCAAGGTTCATCATAGTTCTAACATTCTTTCAAGTGCTATTTTAGCCCATTTTTGAGTTGATTCATCTACATGAATCTCATTTAAAGGCTCACCCTCGTCAATTGCTTTAAGTACATCATACAAGTCTTTTAGTGTAGTTTCATTCATAGTAGGACATTCTGGCTTGGTAGAACTTAAAACATAAGTATTTTTAGGACGCAAGCGGTTTACCATATTAAACTCTGTTCCTACCGCTACTTTTTGTTCAGGGTCTAGTTCTGTAATATATTTAATCAGTTGAGAAGTTGAACCTACAAAATCTGCTTTGTCACAAATAGCAGGGTCACATTCCGGATGCACGGCTATTAAAATTCCAGGGTATTTTTCTCTGTAAAACTCTATATCTTCAACCGTAAAAAGCTGATGAACTGAACAAAAACCGTCAAAACAGATGATATCCGCTTCATTTAAATCGGTTCCGTCACCTACTACGCAAGATTTAAGTCCCATCTGATTTGCAATATTTTGACCAAGGCATCTATCAGGTACGAAAAGGATTTTTTTACCCTCTTCTAAAGCAGTAGTAATAATTTTTTTGGCATTTGAACTTGTACAAACCATACCACCCATTTCACCGACTTTTGCTTTAACACCTGCATCTGAATTTATGTAAGTTATAGGGAGTATATTTTCATTTGGTATTCCGGCATCGTTTAATGCTTTTACCGTATTATCGTACTGAAGTGCATCAATCATACTGGCCATTGCACAACAAGCAACTTTTGGCATAACTACACGTTTGTTTGGGCTTAAAACTTTTACGCTTTGCCCCATAAAACCTACACCGCAAAAAACTACAAACTCAGCATCATCGGCTTTTGTACGCATTGCAAGTTCAAGTGAATCACCTGTAATGTCACCCATCTCAAATACTTCGTCTCTTTGGTAGAAGTGAGCTACGATAGTTACGCTCAACTTCTTCTTATATTCATTTATTTTTTCTATTAATTCTTTATTTGATAAACTCAAAAAATTATTCCTAAAACTTATTTTTCGTAATTATATCAAAAAAAATAATATATTATTTTGAAGCGTTATCTAAAATATATTTGGCAATGCTTCTTAATTCATCTTCGGTAACAATACCCTTTAAAGAAGGCATTAAACCAAATCTTTCCTTTGTTTCTTTTGGAAACAACATCTTATCCTCAGATGGATTATATACGTAATCTACTATAAAATTTACGGCTTCTTCTTCATTTTTACTAACGGCTTTAACTTTTTTACCAAGAATCCAGTAAGGCGGTGCAGCCATTCTATTTAATTTTTCTTTTGTTATTTGACCCATTAAGTGACAAGATCCGCATTTTTCGTTTGCTAAATTTTCACCTTCACTTATTGCTTGTGCCTGAGATGCAAGCAATAAAAATAAAATAACCATACCTATAATCTTTTTCATTACAAAACCTTTTTATAAAAATAATTTATACAAATTATAATACTATGTAAATCATTTTCCTATGACCTCTATCAAGTAAATGATACAAAATCAAAATTTAAATGATTTTAGTAAATCACCTACTTTTTCCGTAGCTTTCTCCTTTAGCCTGTTTTTAGCTTGTGACTTAAGTTCTTTTTCATATGAATTCAGTAATTGTTCCGTATTTGAAAAGTCGTCAAGTGAACCATTTAAAAGTGCCCCTAATTTTACTATTTCCGAATTCTTTAAACCAAGTTTTTTCAGTTTTTCCTGCATTTTGGAATCTATTAACTCTTTAAGTCTGTTTTTATATTTTAACACTTGTTCTTCTATAGCTTTTTGAAATATATCTTTTAACTTCTTATCCAAATCCGACTTAACTTTAATATTTGGAGAATATATCTCTTTGCTAAGTATAATATCTATATAAAATTCTTTTAGGTTTTTTAAATTTTTACTTGAAAACTGAGTTTTTGCATAGTTTATTTTTGCATCTGCATCTATCGTTATATAATCAAGTGTTTTGGCATTTAAATTTAAATTATAGTCAGCTTTTTGCAATTTCACTATTTTAAAGTCTATATTTTTGGAAAGTTTTCCGTCACTCTTTATGTTTAAGCTTACAGGCTTGTTTATAAGCTTTTGGTTTGAGCTTATATTTTTAATATTTGCCAAAAATTTATGTGTCTCGTATATACCGTCTATATCTATATTTTTTACATAAATATCAGCTAAAGAGTTAAGTTCTTTGTATTTTATCCACCTACCCTCTCCTCTTGGAGGTGCAGGCGGTTCCTCTTTGCTTGAAAGATAGGGTTTTGCCACTTCATAATAATCTAAAAAAGTTTTTAAATATCCCTTTATATTATTTCCAAACAAAGCTCCGACTACATTTATACCGCCTTGTTCATCAAACCTATAATTTTTAGACAGATTTTCATAATCATTTTTTGCACCGTTAATAAGCTCATCGGAAAACTTTCTAAGTATATTTTTATCTTTTTCAAAGTCATTTTTGAGAGTTTTTAAAACTTTTCTTTTTTGTTTTATAGTTTTTCTTAACTTTTCAATATCTTCTAAAGCATTTGAAATTAAATCATAATGTTCCGGTTTTAATTTTTTAATTTTTTGAATTTTTTTCAAATTTGATTTTATTTTTTCAACATCAGCCTTGATGCTTTTTAGTTCATCTTTGGAAAAATATTTATCTACAATATCTTTATACTTTTTTTCTATAGAATTAAATTCTTTTTCTGCATTTTCATAGTTAGTAGTTGAACTAAGTCCCATATTTGCTATTAGCGTTTCGGGTTTAGGCAAATCTATAGAACCAAAGTCTAAACTAGGCGAAGAAGATTCTTTTTGTTTTTTTATCTCTTTTTGTTGAACCTTTGCATCCGTGCTTTGTTTAAATTCCATACCTTTAACCGATAGATTATTTACATGATAACGATTAAACAAAAGCTGATTAAAATCTATATCCACCCCTATATTTTTAGACCTAAAAGAGCTAACACCGTTTTCAAATATATTTAAATTATCAATCTTTAAAGCACCCTCTTTTAGAGACAAGTTTACATTATCTATCTGTACGTTTTTATCCGTAGCTTTACTTATAGACTTTTCAAGTGCAATTTTAGCCAATGGGTCTAAAAACACTAAAATAAAAACACCGATTAAAGTCCCTAAAATTGCGAAAACACCAAATCCCCAGATTCTTAAAAACCTATCTTTTTTACCGCTTACTTCAATACCTAAAAATTTAAAAATAGTATATTTTTGAAGTACGCCTGCTATTTTATCTCTATAAATATATACCAAAGAATTTAATACGAAATACATTGGAATCAGTAAAGCAAAAGCTACAACAGACGAACCCGTTACAAGAGTATTATTAAAGTATGTCATCCTCATAAGTGAAGAGTTGTAAGCAGTTGTAAATAAGTCTTGCAGATTTGGATTTGTTAATATATTATAGCCCAAAGACTCAAAAGTCGGATCTAAAAGATAAGCGATACCTGCAAAAAAAGCACTTGAGACTATAAAAAGTCCTATATGTATGTTTATTACAAGTACAAACAGTACAATAACTATACTCTGCCAGCCTATAAAAGGCGTAAGTCCCATAGCCATTCCGAGTGATATTGATAAAGACATCTGCCAAGGAGTTTGTGAAGAGTTAAAAGTTTTAAAAAGTTTTATGAAAAAATCCAACATATTGTTTCTCCTGCTTATTTTGCATCATTTTATCTATATATTATTAAGATTTAAGTAAAATACAATAATTTATTTTCAGGACACTTATGGAATTTTTAAATAATACTAATGTTCAATTTTTTATTTTAGCATATCTAGCGGGAGGTATACCTTTTGGTCTGCTTTTAGCTAAATGGTTTGCAGGTGTCGATGTTAAAGCTAGCGGTAGCGGAAGTATCGGTGCTACAAATGTTTTACGCGTCGTAAAAGAGACAAATCCGATACTTGCTAAAAAACTGGGAGCTGCAACTCTTGCCCTAGATGCACTAAAAGGTATAGTAGTTTTACTTATAGCCATGGCTGTAGGATTAAGCGAGGCTACACTTTGGGGTATAGCCGTACTGGCGGTAATCGGACACTGCTTTTCTCCGTATCTGAACTTTGAAGGCGGTAAAGGCGTTGCAACGGGGATGGGTGTTATGATGGTTATGCTACCGATTGAGACTATAATAGCGTTAGTTGTTTGGGCAATAGGTGCTAAAGTTATTCGTATATCATCTTTGTCTTCAATGACTGCACTTTTAGCATTAGTTATTGCAAGTTTTGTACTTAAACCTGAAATGGCTCATGCACCTGTTTTAATCATAGCATTTATACTTTTTTATAAACATATCCCTAACTTTATTCGTTTGTTTAAAGGTGAAGAAAAAAGAGTTATATAAGATGAAAATTCATATAGAAGATCTAAAGTTTCAATGCATAATTGGAATTTTAGAGCATGAACGCATTCAAGAACAAGATGTAATCATAAATTTTGAATGTGAATATGAATTTAAAAATGAGTATATAAACTATACCCAAATCGTAGATTTAATCAAAAAAAAGATGATTTTTTCTAAATTTAAGCTTATAGAAGACGCAATTTTAAGTTTAAAATCAGAAATTTCAAAAGAATTTCCTTTAATAAACTCATATACCTTAAAAATCTCTAAACCCTCTATTTTAGCAGATTGCACCGTAAGTGTAAGCGATACCTTTTCTGTCTAAATTTAAAGAAAACTTTGACGAATTATTAAAAATACTTTAAACTAAGTTATTTTTATGCTACAATTCCACCAAATTTTCATTTAATAGGAAAAATATATATGCGTATATTAATTATAGAAGACGAAGTTACTCTAAACAAAATGTTAGCAGAGGGACTAAAAGAGTTTGGTTACCAAAGTGATGTTACAGAGACTTTAAAAGACGGTGAATACTATTTAGATATTCGTAATTACGATTTAGTTTTAATGGATTGGATGCTTCCGGATGGAAATTCAGTTGACATTATCGGTGATATTAAAACAAATACACCAAAAACTGCCGTAGTTGTATTATCTGCTCGTGATGATAATGACAGTGAGATTGAAGCTTTAAGAGCAGGTGCGGATGATTATATTCGTAAACCGTTTGACTTTGACGTACTAGTAGCTCGTCTTGAAGCACGTTTACGTTTTGGCGGAAGCAATATAATTGAGATAGAAGATTTAACTATTAATCCTGAAGAGGAAAAAATCAACTATAAAGAGCAAGAGATCGAACTTAAAGGTAAACCTTTTGAAGTATTAACTCATCTAGCTCGTCACCGTGACCAAATCGTGTCTAAAGAACAACTTTTAGATGCTATCTGGGAAGAACCTGAACTAGTTACTCCAAATGTAATTGAAGTTGCTATTAATCAAATTCGCCAAAAAATGGATAAACCATTAGGTATTACTACAATTGAGACTGTTCGTCGTCGTGGTTACCGTTTTTGTTTTCCTAAAGAGATAAACTAAAAAACAAGTAAGGGGATAAGTTCCCTTTACATTTTCCCTTCCCTTTTAGATATAATATTACATCTTAATTTATGGATATTATATGTTTTCAAACAGTATTAGAAGAAATTTTTTATTTCAACTTATATTTTCATCTATTTTATTAATATTTGTCTTTTCATCTTTTTTATACTTTTACATAGAAAAATCTATATATGATGAAAAACATAGTGAACTTTTACAGTATGCAAAGAACATATCTTCAAACAGATCTATCATAGAACTAGCAACAGATTCTACAGATTCTTATTTAAATCTGGCTGTAGGAGTTATATCTTTGAAAAAAAATATGGAAAATAAAATAGATCTTTATGAAAACACAAAAAATGAACGTACATTTTTAACTCTAATTTATCCATTTAATATTGATGACTTTAGCTATCTCAAAATTACCAAAGAGATAACACCTACAAAAAAACTTCTAGAGAAAATTTTAAAATATATACTTGTTATAAATATAGTAGGATTTGGTCTTGTAATTATATATGCAATTGCACTCTCTAAAATGTTGACTAAACCGATAAAATCACTCTCAAATAAACTCTCAAACATGAATGAGCATCTTATGAGACCTGTAAAAGTCGAGGAACTTCCCGAAGAATTTGAACCACTTGGTGAAACGATAAATCACTTGATTCTTCGCATCCAAAACTTTGTAAAATATCAAAAAGAGCTCTTCATCGGTACTGCCCATGAGATGAAAACTCCACTTGCGGTGATAAAGTTAAAAAATCAAGTTACATTAATAAAAAAACGCTCACCCGAAGAATATATAGAGGCAATAGAGACTACAAATAAATCCGTAGATGATATGAATATCATCGTATCAAATATTCTTAATATAGGTCGTCAAGAGGGTGCACAACTTGAAAAACCGGTAGAAGTGGATGTAATAAAATTTTTGAAAAACAAAGCGAACGATTTTAAATTAATAGCAGAAAATGAAGGTAAAGAACTTACCATGGATTTTAAACCGGACGGTTTTATGGCAATGTTGCAGATTGGTCTTCTTAACCAAATAGTTCAAAATTTCTTACAAAATGCACTTAAATTTACACCGGTAGATAAAAAAGTACATATTAGAAGTAGTCAAGACGACTATGGACTTTTAATTGAAGTTTTGGATGAAGGTTGCGGTATAGATGAAAGTGTAGATCTTTTTGCACCTTTTAAACGTCAAGGAAACAAAAGCGGAGTAGGTCTTGGCTTATTTTTGGCAAAAAGCGGGGCTGATGCATTAGGAGCTAGAATAAATATAAGAAACAGAACAGACGGGATAAGCGGAACAATAGCTTGCTTACAGATAAATTCAAAGTTATCATGCATAATTCCTAGCAAAAGATAACTTAAAGCTTTAATTTGATATAAATCTGATTAATAAAAATTACTGATTATAAAAACAAGGTTTTTAAATGGCTTTAATGATAAATGATGAATGTATAGCTTGTGATGCTTGTAGGGAAGAATGTCCTACTGAGGCTATTGAAGAAGGTGACCCTATATACTTTATAGATTCTGATAGATGTACTGAATGTGTAGAAGTGTATGATGAGCCTGCATGTATATCCGTTTGTCCTGTTGATTGTATAGTTTTAGATAAAGACAATGTAGAATCAATTACCGAACTTCAATTTAAATATAAAACAATTTTAGCTGAAGAAGAATAAAGCTTGGCAAAGCGAGTAGCTGTAATAGATATCGGTTCTAACTCTGTTAGAATGGTTATTTATGAAAAAACAAGCCGCTTTGCCTTCCATCTTTTATACGAATCTAAAAGTAAGGTTCGTCTATCACAAAATGCCTACCAAAACAATTCAAACCTACAACAAGATGCAATGGAGAGAACATTTTTTGCACTGGCTGATTTTGTAAATATAATATCATCTTTTAAAGCTAGAAAAACACTATGTGTAGCTACTTCCGCCCTTCGGGATGCACCAAACAAGTATGATTTTATAAAACGTATCAGAGATGAACTAAAACTAAACATCAAAGTTATTGACGGAGAACGTGAAGCATATCTTGGCGGTATAGCCTGTGCAAACCTTCTACCCAATCAAAACAATGCCCTTACAATAGATGTAGGGGGTGGTTCAACGGAATTTGCTTATATAGACAATAAAAATGTGACAGATACTATATCTATTGATTTGGGTACGGTTAGATTAAAAGAGTTATTTTTCGACAATAACGATATAAACGGTGCAAAAAAATATATAGATGAAAAATTAGAAGTATTAAATGATATTGATGCTTCTAAACTAATAGGTATAGGCGGAACATTTCGTGCCATAATCACTGCAATAATGAAGCAAAAAAGTTTTCCTCTACGTAAAATTCATGCATATGAGTCTAAATCCGATGAGTTTGAAACATTTTTAAAAGCTGTACTAAATGCCGATGAAGAAGAACTTTGCAAATTAAATATTAAAGAAAATAGATTTGATATAATAAAACCCGGTTCTTTAATACTTCAAAGGGTAATAAAAAAGCTCAACATAAATGAACTTATTGCAAGTGGCGTAGGTGTCCGTGAAGGTGTATATTTAAGTGATTTACTAAGAACATCAAAAGACAAGCTACCTGCGAACTATAATACATCGGTTAGACATATATTAGATGCCCACGTCAGCGACAAAGAATACTCAAATAACTTAAATAAACTCTCAAAAGAACTTTTTGATATCTTGCAGGATAAATTTAATTTAGATGCTAAATATAGAAGAGATTTGGCAATCGCAGCTAAACTGTACCCTTCAGGCGGCAGTATCCATCAGTTTGCACAAAACAGGCACAGCTACTATCTTATCCAAAGTTCTTTAGAGTATGGTTTTACACAAAAGCAGATGGTTTTAATATCTACGCTTGTAAGATATGCAAAAAGAAAACTCCCATCAAATGTACATATTGAAAAGTATAAAGTATTATTGCCTGATACAAAAACATTAAACACACTTAGTTACATATTGACTCTAAGCATCTATCTACTTAATCACAGACCTAGAAATATAGATTTTAGATGCTCCCTTGAAGGTAACAAGCTAATTATAGATTCTAAAAATAGAATGTACTTGGCAAAAGAGGATATTGAGAATCTTAAAGCCTTGGAAGATTTAGAAATAGTATTTAACTAAATCTAAAATCTTTGACCCATTGTAAACTCGAAGGCAGAAGTATTGTCACCCACCTTCTCATTAAGCGGATTTGCATACATAAGCTGAATTGGTCCTACCGGACTAAACCATTCAAGTCCTACTCCGTAGCCGCCACGTGAAAATTCATCAAGTTTGGAATCTCCTATAAAACCCCAATCTACGAATGTTACAAGACGCATTTTAGCTTTTTCAACTAAAGGAAAACTCAGTTCCAAAGAGTTTGAAAATGTTTGCTTTCCTCCTGTTCTTATCTCACTAACTATACCATCTGCACTTGTTTGTAAAATTTTAGGAGATATTGAGTATGAATCATATCCGCGAACCGAGCCAAGACCACCCATATAAAATCTTTCAGCTATAGGAAGGTATCCCGTATCTACTGCTAAATAGTATCTTGATTTATACCTAAATATAGCATCAAAACCAAAATAGTCATTCAAGCCTTTATATACATTGAATTTAGTACGTGATTTAACATAGTTTGCATCTGCATTGAGTCCTGCTTTTTCAAAAACCTGACTAAGAGTATAGCCGCTTCTAGGAAGATAATAGTCATCTGTATTGTCAAAGCTTATACTCATGGAGATTGAACTTTTTGAATAATCTTCAAAGTAGTATGGGTTCGTAGTAATACTCGAATCTATATTTTCATAATCATGACTTGAATATCCGTATGCCAAATAACCGCTAACATGTCTTGAAAATCTATGCCCGATACCCATGTTTATACCACTGCTGTTTGTTGTATAATCGTTATAGTCGTATGAAGATTTATATATAGAGAAGTTTCCGCTGAAGTCACTGTCGTTTAATCTAGAATTTGATATATTAAACGAGTAGTTTCTTGTAGTCTCTGATTTTTCAGCTTTGACTCCAACATTTATACCGGAACCCCATATATTTCTGTCTTCAACGGAAATATTAAGTAAAAATCCGCCGTATGAACCGTAACCACCGCCAAGTTGAACATTACCGGTCGGTGCTTCTTTAACCTTTACGATTAAGTCCATTGTCTGATTGTCTATTCTTTTTTCTTCGATTGTTTGACCTTCAAAAAAGCCTAAACGCCCCAGTGAGTTTCTTGAATCCGTTAAATCCGTCATAGAGTACATATCTCCAGGACCAAGATATAACTCACGTCTTATAATCCTGTCTAAAGTCCTATTGTTTCCGGAAATTAAAACATTTCTTATCTTTACTTTATCACCTGGCATTATTTTAAATACGACTTCAACGGTTTTATCTTTTTCATTTTTTCTTAAATCAGGTACTACTTGAACAAAAGCATATGCCAAATCACCTATAAGCGTTTTAATTCTTTTGGAATCTTCCCTAAATGTTTTAATATTAAAAGCATCACCCGCTTTTAAAGAGATGACCTCTTTAATTTTTTCATCATCAATTACTTTTTTAACTTGATTTATACTTATAGCACTTATTTCATATACCTCACCCTCTTCTATGACATAACTCATAAAAGCAGTATAGTTGTTAAAATCGGCTTTTACAAAAGGTTGTTCGACTTTAATATCCAAATAACCGTTTTGCATATAATAATCACGTATTCGAAGATGATCGTATGCTAAATCCTGCAGATGCATTTTTCCATCATTTCGCCCAAAAAACCAACCCATCCATTGATGTTCTTTGTTTGCCACTACATCATCAAATTCATCTGCTTCTATACCTTTTAAGCCTGAGTACTTAAGCTTTTCGATGATTATTTCTTCACCTTCATTTGCGATAAAAGTAACTTTTATACTACCGTTTTCTAAATACTCTTTTTGTATTTCCACAACTGAATCAATCTTACCGTCTTGACTCATAGCATCTATAAGTCTTTTTTTAGCAGCTTGAAGTTTTTTCTCATCATACAATGAACCGCGTTTAATTTGGATAATACTATTTTTAACTTCCTCATCGTTTTCTTTGTAACCTTTAAGCTCTATTTTTGAGATTAATGGTTTTTCAACAAAGTAAAATGTAAGCTCGCCATCTTTGATTTCTGCTCTAATATCTGTAAAGTATCCCTGTTTAAAATATTTTTTTATAGCTTCGTTTATCTTTTTTTCGTCAAGTTCGTCACCGACTTCAAAGTCAAGCATATTTAGTGCAACCGATTCCGAGATATGAACAATACCGTCATATTTAATAGACTTTATCGTTTGTGCAAAAATATTTTCTGTGATTAAAAAAGTTAGCAATATAGCTAAAAGTAGTTTCATAGATTATCCATAATGTAAAATAAGAAAAGATTTTACCTTTTATGAGGTTAATATTAGGTAAACTTTCAAACAACTTTAAATTTGGTATAAAAAGATGAAACATATGAATATAGCGATAGTAGGTTTAGGACTAATGGGCGGATCATTGGCACTTAGTTTAAAAAAATTGGATTTTGTAAAAAGAATAGTAGGTAGCGATCATAATGAAACACATCAACGTGAAGCTTTAAAACTTGGTTTAGTTGAAGAGATAGTTGAGTTTAAAGATGTAAAAAAATACGATGTAATATTTTTGGCTATACCCGTAGATGGCGTAATATCTGCACTAAACAATCTAACAGATGTGGATGCAGACACAACTATTATAGACCTTGGAAGTACAAAAGAAAAAATCGTTCAGTCTATTCCAAAATCAATCCGTAAAAACTTTATAGCGGCACATCCCATGACAGGGACTGAGAATTTTGGTCCAAGTGCTGCTATAGAAGGATTATACGAAGATAAAGTGGTAGTACTATGCGATATACAGGATAGTGGAGAGCTACAACGTGATATATCTAAAAAAATTTTTCGCTCTCTTAAAATGAAAAAATATTTTATGGGTTCAAGTGAACATGACCGTCACGCTGCTTTTATATCGCATATGCCTCATGCTATATCATACTCTATAGCAAATACGGTTATGAATCAAGAGAACAAACACAATATTCTAGCTTTGGCAGCAGGTGGTTTTCGTTCGATGAGCCGTTTGGCAAAAAGTAGCCCTGATATGTGGGAAGATATATTTAGACAAAATAAATCAAATCTTTTAGAAGCTATAAAATTATTTGAAGAAGAACTCCAAATATTGAAATCAAATATACAAAACGATGATTGGGAGAATGTACATAAAGATATCCAAAACGGTAAAAAACTACACGATATATTCGACTAAAATATAATATTTTCTTATTGGGAACTTGCCAAACTTTTACGAAAAATTGCCAAAGATATAAGAAAAAACACCATACCGATAGAAACAATAGCTAAAAGTTCAGGCCATACAACATCTATACCCGCACCCCTGTATAAAACCCCTTGCGCCATTTTAACAAAATGGCTCGTAGGCATAATTAGCATCACGTCTTGAATACCTTCAGGCATACTCTCAAAAGGGGTAACACTGCCTGAGAGTACTTGCAACGGTAAAATTGTCAGTATAACTATTAATCCAAGTTGGGGCATGGTACGTGCAACCGTTCCCATAAAAATCCCCATTGATGTTGTAGCAAAAAGCATTAATAACACTCCAAATAAAAACAATATTTCCGAACCTAAAATAGGAACCGCCAATATCCATTTAATAAGAAAAAACAAAGAGAGTGCCGATGAAACAACCACGACTAAAGCCATCGACCATACTTTTGAGAGCATTATCTCTGTAGCACTCAGAGGCATAACCAAAAGATGTTCTAACGTTCCGTGTTCGCGTTCACGGATTAATGCCGCACCAGAGAGTATAATTGAGAGCATTGAAATTTGCTCAATTAGTTTCATTATGCTTCCAAACCACAAACTATCAAGAGTTGGATTAAACTTTATCCTTGTTACCAAATTAATCGGCAAAGTTGCACCAGTTTTATAACCGTTAAGAAATATATTTAATTCATCATTTATCATTTGCTGTATATAACCAGCCCCTATTCCTGCTTGAGACATCTGAGTTGCATCGATATTAACTTGTATAGTAGGATTTTTTTCTTGTAATAACTCTTTTTCAAAAGAAGGAGGTATAGTGATTACAAAAGTATATATCCCCTCATCCATATTTTTATCTACTTCATCTGCATTAATTATATCGGGGGAGATAAACATAGGTTCATGAAAAGCTTTCATTAAACGTGCAGATAACGGTGAGTGATCTTCATCTACAAATGCAATTGGTACTTTATTTAGTTCCGAACTAGCAGAAGTAGCACCTATGTAAACACCCAAAGAAAAAGAGTATATGATTAAGAACAACATAACTTTATCTTGCCAAAGACTTTGAAGTTCTTTAATACCCAAATATAATACGTTTAATACCCGTTTTTTCATTACATTTCCTGTTTTTTCAGTGCTATTGCACTTAACACGGTAATTACAATTACTGCTGCTATCAAACCTATAAAGTCATTAGTTAAATCCTTAAATTCTAACGCTTTACTAAAAACACCACGACTTATATTAATAAAAAAAGTTGCAGGGAATATATGCCCGATTAAAGCACCTACACCCTCTAAAGAACTGACAGGGTCTTTTAGTCCCGAGAAACTAATTGTCGGCAAAAGAGTAACGATTGCCGTTCCCGCAATTGCTGCAATTTGTGTTTTGGCAAAAGCAGACATTAACAATCCCATACCTGTCGTAGTAGTAACAAAAAGCAATGCTCCTAAAATAAGACTCGATAAACTTCCTTTAAGCGGTACTCCAAAAAGAAATATTGCAAAAAGCAAAAGACCAAAAAAGCCTATCATACTTATTACTATATAAGGAAGCTGCTTACCGAGTAAAAACTCAAAACGTGTTACTGGTGTCGCATAAAAATTGGTTATAGAACCAAGTTCTTTTTCACGGACTATACTTAATGCCATTAAAATCGAAGGAATAAATACCAGTAACATAGGAATAACCGCAGGAACCATTGCATAAATACTTTTGAAATCCTGATTATAACGGTAACGCATTTCAATATTTGCAGCTGATAACTTAGGTGTATATCCCATTGTTTGACGTGTCAAATTTACTAAATAGTCATAGTGCATTCCACCCATATAACCTTTAATTGTCTCAGCATTAAAAGGCATAGCACCATCAATCCAAACGCCTATCTCAACTTCACGCCCCTGCTTAAGGCTACGCCCAAAACCTGAAGGTATTTCAAGTGCAACAGATAGTTCTCCACTTCTCATACGCTGATCTAACTCATACTGAGTCTTAATAGCTTCTTGTTCAAGGAAATATCTGGAACCTGAGAGATTTTGAATATAATCACGGCTTTGAGGAGTCTGATCTCGATCAAGTACGGCAAAACGTAAGTCTTCTACATCCATTGTAATACCGTATCCTAAAGTCAGCATAAGTAAAATCGTACCCAATAATGCAAACATAAGTCTTATAGGATCACGAAGTAGTTCAAGTGTTTCTCTGTAACTATATCCAAATAGACGTAAAGGACTGAAAAAACGGTTTGGCATCTTAGATTTTTCAAACTCAAGCTCTATAGGTTCAGTGTTTTTTTCCTTTTTAGTTCCGCCGGCTTCTTCTAAATATTCAATAAATGCTTCTTCTAGAGTCTCTTTATTTCGTTGTTTTGTTAGTGCTTGTGGAGTATCGCTTGCAAGAACACGTCCTTCATGCATTAGCGATATTCTGTCACAACGCTCACCTTCATTCATAAAGTGTGTTGAGACAAATATTGTTACACCGTCATTACGTGAAAGGTCTATTAGCAACTCCCAAAAACGATCCCTTGATATCGGATCTACGCCTGAAGTAGGCTCATCAAGTATAAGTATTTTAGGATAATGTATAACCGCTACTGCCAAAGAAAGACGTTGACGAATTCCTAAAGGTAAATCGGCAGTGAGTATATATTGATAATGTTGAAGGTTAAATCTCTCTATCATCTCATTTACACGAGCTTTAATTTTCTCTTTTGGTATATGAAACAATCGTGCATGTAAGATAAGATTTTGATATACCGTTAACTCCGTATAAAGAGAAAAAGACTGAGTCATATAACCAACCTGATTTCTTGTTTGTATGTCCTGAGCATCCGTTGCTTGCTCAAACAACCATGATTCTCCGCTTGTTGGCGTCAATAAGCCTGTCAGCATCTTCATAGTTGTTGTTTTTCCACAACCGTTAGAACCTAAAAATCCAAATATTTCACCGCGTTTTATAGAAAAACTCACATTTTCAACAGCAGTAAAATTACCAAAACGCATCGTTAAACCTTTGGCAATAATAGCCTTAGTTTCTTCTTTTTGAGCTTTTCTTGGAGCTATATGTAAAATTTCATGCCCTTGACGTTTTTCTTCAGGGAGTAAAGCGATAAATGCTTCATCAAGATTAGTAGTTTTAGTTTTTAAGAGAAGTTCCTTTGGTGTGCCCGTAGATAAAATTTTGCCTTCATCCATAGCCACAAGCCAGTCAAAATGTTCAGCCTCTTCCATATATGCCGTTGCAATAATAACGCTCATACCTTCTCGTCTTTGACGAATTCTCTCAACAAGCTCCCAAAACTGACGTCTGGAAAGTGGATCTACACCTGTAGTCGGCTCATCCAGTATCAAAAGTTCTGGGTCATGAATTAGTGCACAACAAAGTCCAAGCTTTTGTTTCATCCCTCCCGATAATTTTCCTGCCGGACGATCCCTAAAATTAGTAAGCCCTGTACTTGCCAACAGTTCCGTTATTCTTGCTTTTCTTTCACTCTTACTTTGACCGAATAAACGACCAAAAAAATCAATATTCTCTTCAACTGAGAGCGACATATAAAGGTTTTTTCCTAAACCTTGTGGCATATATGCAATACGTGGTCCTATAGCATTTCTGTTGCTTTGTAGATTAATATTACTATCAAAAACTTCGATAAAACCTTCTTGAAGTTTACGCACTCCACAGACTAATGCAAGTACACTCGATTTTCCTACACCGTCGGGACCTATAAAACCAACCATACATCCAGAAGGTATATCTAAACTTATCTTATCTACTGCAATCGTATTACCGTAGTGATGAGAAAGATTTTCTATGCGTACAACAGGTTTCATGGAACAATTTTATTATTCTTTTTAACTTGAAGATAATTCGGCCATGGCGTTGAATCATCTAAACGTACATAACTAATACCGGGAAGACCGCTTTTTGCATTTTTAAAACCACCGTTAAACATTTTAAAATCAACTTTTACTTTTATTCGAAACATCAATTTTGCACGCTCTTTTTCAGTTTCAATCTCTTTTGGAGTAAATTGTGCTTCTGGAGAAACAAAAGATACAAAAGCCGGTATCGGCATATTTGGCATTGCATCAACAACAATACGTGCTTGAGTATTTATAGCTACTCGCCCTGCATCTGCCGTAGGAAGAAAAATTGTCATATATGTATCGCTTAGGTCTAAAAGAGTATATAGTTTTGTACCACTGCCTACAATTTCTCCGGGTTCAACAAGTTTATAAAGCACTCTTCCCTCGATCGGTGCGAACAAATTACTTTCTTCAATATTTACTTTTATAGTTTCCACCTGTGCCTTTGCAGCTTCTATAGAAGCATCAGCACTCACTACTTGAGCTTTTGCAGCTTCTAATGCTGCGTTTGAACTTATAAGTTTTGTCTCATCTTGTTGTAACTGCACCAAGGATATATTTTTATTTATATAAAGTGACTTGGAACGTTCTAAATTCTTTTTTGCAAGCAATAGTTCACTTTTACGCTGAGCTACTATTGCTTTTGCATACTCTTTTTGTTGCACAGCCTGTTCAACCATAGCTTTGGTTTGTTTTAGTTTTGCTTCTAACTCTTTTGTGTCTAACTTAGCCATTAGTTGCCCTTTAGAAACCATATCACCTTCTTGGACTAACACTTCTTTTACTCTTCCGGGGTATTTTGTAGCTATGTCAACTTCAGTCATTTCAAGACGTCCGTTTCCAAATACAAATGCATCCGGTAGCTGATTCGAATTTAAATTTTCCATCATATAATATACAATGAAACCTCCTACAATCAAAACTCCTAAAAAAACCTTTTTTAAAATACTTTTATTCATTATTTCACCTTTGATATTGGGGATGATTGGTTATCCGAATTATTTATGATTTGTGAAAACCTGTTTGTATAAAGCTTACGTTCAGATTCATCCATAAAAAAATCAAATTTTCCTATATCTCTTTGCAAATTCATAAGATCTTTTAAAAACTTATAGATTGCACTTGCAGATTTTTGATCGGCTAAAATAGTTTCATTTTGAGCTATAAGTAAATCACTCATAGAACGAGTCCCTTTTGCATAGTTATTTTGCACAAGGTTAAAGCTTTTTTTTGCTGCTTTTGCCGCTTGTTTAGTAAGTTTAATAGAAGGATAACTAGAACGAATAGTATGTAAATCATAGCGAATTTGCTGCTCTATTGAGTTTTTTTGATAATCTTTTGATAATTGTAACTGTTGCAATTTAAGCTGTGATTCTGAAAAACGAGCACTTCTGGCACTTCCTTCATACAAAGGCAGTGAAAGTACAAAACTCGCACTCCAATTAGTTTGATCTTCTAAACTGGTACCCGTTGAGGGATTACGTTTTTCGTCAAAAACCCTAGACATTTCCCCAACCAATTCAATATCAGGCGAATAGTAAGCCCTGCTCTGAGATACAAGTTTACGTTTTTGAGCAGCTATGTAAGCATCATACATCTGTAACTCAGATGCACTTTTTAATCCCTCTTTTACAAAATAGTTGTTTATAAGCTTTATCTCATTTTCATTTGTAATTAAAGATAAAAGTTCTTTATTGCTTATGAGTAAAGAAGGGTCATCTAAAGTAGCAGGTATGGTTTTTATTCTACTTGTTATTGGACGATGTAAAATAAGATTAAGTGCATCTTGGGCTTGTTCAAGTACTGCTTTTACTTGAAGTACACCTTGTTTTGAAGTAGCAATTCTACTCTCCCAATGGTAAAGCTCTGAAAGATCGGAACTTCCTGCATCGACACGTGCTTGCGCCATATCTAAATTGGATTTGGTTAATTTTAAATTTTCTTGTTCTACTTTTAATTGCGTTTGTGCAATCAATATATCTAAAAACAGCGTACTGGTCTGTTCAACAATATCCATCTCCAATGTACGTTGTTGCGCTACGCTAGCAGTCTTAAATTTTTTTTGTATATCTAAAGCAGCCAAAGCCTTCTCTGAAAAAAGAACTTGATGAAGCTTAATAGCTCCGGTTGAACTCTTGTGGGCATAAAAACCGTTTTTTACATAAATATTATCACTATTATGTTGCGTATATGTAATATCACCTGTTACTTGAGGTAGTAAAACAGAACGTATCTCTTTAATATTTTCATCTTCTAGTTTTATTTCCAACTCTCCCGCAATAATATTAAGGTTGTTTTTTATTGCGAGCTTTGCAACATCACTTAAACTAAATTCATCACCTTGCGACTCTTTATCATCTTCTATAAGTTTTGATTTGTTTAAAATATCAAATGGAGGATATACGCCAATTTTATTTGTCGTTTTTAGATTAATTATCAGTTGATGTTTATCTTCAAATTTATTAGGCAGTTGTCGCGGGTCTTCACCTCTTAGAACGGAGTGTATATTTAATGCCAATTGTCTAATTCTTCTGGAGATATTTTCCCTTGAGAACGAAGAGATCATAACTCCGTCATAAACACTCAAATCATCTCCAAAAGAGTAACTTGGAATCCGTCTCTTTATTAAATCATCTATTAATTCTTTTTTAGATTCAAAATCTAAAGACGGAAGAGGTGTAAGCATAACAGCTTGGGTATCTAATGGTATTTGTTTAAAAGAATTTTTAGAATTAATTACAAATAGATGAAGATTTATACCTTTTTCCAAAGCAGATTTTTTTAAACTTTTCATTGCTTCAGGAAGCGATGAAGAAAGTTTTTCATCCACAATAAGTGTCATATTTTTAAAATTAACAACATCTAAAAAATTTTTAAGTGCTATATCAAAGGGTGTACTAAAATATAGATAGTTTAAATTTTGTTTAACAACTATTGGCTGCTGTTCAAAATGAAGTAGGTACGGTGCAAAAGTTGGTTTTGTAAGTTTTGTTTCTTTTAAAGCTATATTTGCACTTACTAGTCCTATAGTTATTATCAAGTCGATATCAGGATTATTTTGCAATTTTTCCAAAGCAGCTTGTGCTTTTATAATTGACCAGTCAATAATGATTGGATTTACAAAATGAACATTAAATTCACTTTGTGTCATAAGCTTTAGTTCTGTTGAGAGTTCATCTTTTATCTTTTGATATCCAGAAGTTTGTGCATCCATAATAATACCAACTTTTATCTCCTGTGATAATGAATCAGCACCTAAAACAACAGTTGCAAAAAACAGCATTAAAAATAGTTTAACTTTAATCATAACACTCCCTTTTATCTATTTTTGGTTATTAATAAAAAACTTTCTAAAAGTTCATCACTTCTTTGCATTAAATCATCGTTTACGATAACCCAGTGTTTAACCATAGCGGTACTAAGACTATCATACAGTAAAGTCATCTCCAGTGCAGTCTTAGTAGTTGAGATTTTTTTCCTCAAAGGTTCCATGATATTTTCACTTATAAACATATATACATGCATCATAACGTCATCTTCGTCGGTAAAATTGTAAGTATTTATATAAAACAACGGATGATTTACACCTATATGTAGTATGTTTTTATGCGATGTAAAGGCTTGAAACTTGATATTTGTGAGTATTTTAAGTTTTTCATACGGATCTTTTACATTCTTGATTTCATTTTCCAGTATCTCTAAATAATAATCAATTTGATTTAATATATAGTTATTATAAAGATTTTCTTTTGAGCCAAAAAGTGTATAAATAGAACCTACAGATACTCCGACAATAGAAGCTAAATCAGCTATCTTCATATTTTCGTAACCCTCACTTTGAAAGAGTTTTGATGCTTCTTCGAGTATTAAATCTCTTTTTATCTCTTCTATTTTTTTCTTTAAACTCATACACTCTTCCCTTTAAAATCTTTTAACTATTTTAATATATAAGTTCATAAAATGAACTTAATTCATTTTATGAATGTATTAAAAGACTTTAAATAACTCTTAAGTAAAACCTAATAAAATATCATTTCGTTAAGTTAAACTTAACGTTTTTACCATTTAAAAAAATAAGGATATATAATGAAGAAAATATTAGTTTCTTTTGTAATGCTTTTTAGCATTTTATCAGCAGAACAAAAAGCCGTATTTGATTGTGCTGCAGGGGATATGAAGTTTGTTTTAACAAGAATGAAGTTAATTGATATGACGGCAAAAGAATTAAAACAAAAAAATATACCGTATGATTTTGTTTTGACAATCCATTCAAAATGTACACCGATAGTGAATAAAAAAAGTGACAATAAAGATATTAAAGCAATCCATCAAAAGCTAACACAGTTAAAACGTGAACACAATGTAAAAATCGAAGCTTGTAAAATTGCTACAAATAAATTTGGATATAAAAAAGATGATATTATTTCTGAAGCAGATATCGTTAAAAACTCTATAACACGTGTAATTCAATTACAAAATAGTGGTTATGCTTTAATTCCATACCACTAATAACAAAAGACTAGGAAATTCCTAATCTTTTAATCAACTCTTTTAAGGCTTTTTTATCTACAGGCTCTTTTTTAGCCGAGTAGATATTTGCTTCGAGTTTGTTCATCAACTCTTTAACCTCTTTGTCATCCTCGTACGGAAGAAGTTTTATAAGAAGTTTTTTCTCATCTTTAATATCAAAACCATTATTTGTATCTTTATTTATAGAAGGCTTGAACAACATAATAACTATTCCGACTAAAATACCGGATATAAATATTAACACAGCCCATAAAAAAGGCAAATTTTCACTTGTTGAAGTAGCGGTTTCGTTATCAGGCACTTCTTGACGCTTAATATTTAATGCCTCACTCTTATTTTCTACACCTTTTACATCTATCTTAAACTCTTTGGTACTTATAGTTTTTATCTCTTTTGTTTGTGGATCAAAATATCTTAGTGTAATTGGAGGTATTGTAAAATCTTTGTCAGATACAAAAGCTATTTTTTGCGTAAGTTTATTAGAATTAACTTCGACCTTTTCATCAAATATACTAACTCCGTCTATACTTGGTTTTAGAGTTTTTATATCTTCTAAATTTCCAAGACCTACTAACTCTATACTTAAATTTACGGCTTCGTTAGGGTTTATAGATGTTTTATCTACCTTAGCATCTATAGTAAAGTCACCTACTAACTCAATCCCTGCAGGAAGTTTTTTAACTTTTATCTCTAAATCGTTTGAGAAGTATGTCTTCCATTTTATCTGTGGTACCCATGAGCCCCAACTATCGGTTATATGGCTACGCAAGGCAATCTTCATCTTAGCTTCAGATATTTTAAGCATACCTTCTCTTTGGGCTGCCATCGTATATACAACCTTTGTAGTTGTATATTCCGCATCTTTAAAACGCTCAGGTTTTGATTCATTTTTTATCCAAAATCCTTGTAAATTTGGCGGTACAAACTCACTGTCAACTGCCGTTGCATTGTTTTTTTGTTTAAATAAAAGTGTAACTTCAAAACTCTCACCCACAAAAACTTCGTCTTTTGATGATTCTAAAGTTAATATAAACGGGGAATCTTTTGTTACTTTTTGAGTCTCTACATTGATACTTATCTTTTTAGTATATTCTGTTTTTCCGCCTATATTTACCGCAATTGGCTCAATTACACAACTTTTTTGAGGTAAAAATTTATATGAAAGTACATAGTTTTTTCTAAAATTCCCGTTTATCATCTCTATACTGGTCTGAGAATTTGTAGATATTACGTCTTCGCCACATACAGTTTGTATATTTGGAGTTTCAATATCTTCTCCTTCAAGCTTTAAAGACAAGGTTACCATCTCACCTCTAGTGATAGTTGAAGAATCTACACTTGCCACAACTGAGGCGTTTAAAGCACTTATAAAAAAGGTTAAAAAAATTATTATCTTACCAAGGTTTTTCATTCTCATCTTGCCTTTTACTTGATTTATTTAACTGATATAGATATGTTTTTTGTTTAGTTTGAAGTTGATTTATCCATTTTTCCAACTCCGCATCACTCATCTGCTGCATCTGAGCAGGTTTTTCCTGCTTGCTTTGTTTATCTTGTTCTTTTGTTTCATTTTTATCTTCACTCAGGTTTTGGAGTTTTTGCTGTTCTTGTTGTTTTGATTCATTATTGTCTTTGTTTTGTTTTTGATCTTTTTGCTCTTCTTCTTTGCTTTTTGAATCTTTTTGTTCTTGCTGTTTATCTTTTGACTCTTTAGATTTTGAACTGTCTTTTTGATCTTTATCGTCTGATTTTTCATCCGAATTTTTATTATCCGAGTCTTCTGACTGATTGTCTTTTTTCTTATCCTCTTTTTTATCTTTTTTCTTATCGTTTTTAGAATCTTTGTTTTGTTGGTTTTTCTTTTGTTTTTCTAGCTCTTTTTTAACAGCTTCAAGGTTTTCTCTGACCTTTTTGTCTTCTTTTATTTCTAAAGACTTCTCATAAACTTCCACTGCTTTGTTTAGTCCATCGGGAGTTTTTGATTTTACATATGCATTTCCCATATTTGCAAAGTTCTTAGCTCTTTCATACTTATCGTTAAATGTGGCCTTTTCATAGTTCTCTAATGCTTTTTTATAATCTTCTTGTTTATAGTACGAGTTTGCGGCATTAAAATAACTTTGCCCGTTTTGATGCTCAGATGCATATTGTTCATATATTTTTGCAGAATCTTTATACTCACCCTTTTCATAAGCTTTTTTAGCCTTGTCAAGTTCTATAAAGTCAAACACTCCTGCTTCCGCATCTACAGATGCAAAAGATATTAAAAATAAAACAAAAATATTTGGCAGATTAACCTTTACCCTTTTACTCATCGAACTTGTAGCTATTAAAAGTATAAAAAGTGCCAAACCAAGAGGATAATAAAATAGCGGTATATATTTATTTATATTTTGACTTTTTAACTCTTTTTTATCACTAACACGCTGCATCTCGGCAAACATTGTTTTTATATCTTTATCACTTACACTGTTTTGTATATAAACTCCACCCGTCTTAGTAGCTAAATCAGACACTTCTTCATTTAGTTTTGAGATTATTATATCCCCGTTATATTTTATAAAACTACCGTCTTTTTGTTTTATAGGTGCACCTTTTTTTGTACCCATACCGAGTATGAATACTATTATGTTTTTCTCTTTTGCAAATTCAATCTCTTTTGAAAAGTCTTTTTTATCGCCACCGTCACTTAAAATTAGCAAATATTTTTTCTCGCTTTTGCTTTTTGCATTTGATACAACCTCAAGCATCGATAAAAAATCGGTTCCCTTTTGTGTAATGGATGCAGTATCGAGTTTTGAGAGCAAAAACGCAACTGCAGATGAATCAAAACTAAGTGGCGATACAAGATAAGAGTTTTTTGCAAATGCCACTACGCCTAAACGCTCGTTTGGTGCATCTGAGAGTAACATAAGAGCCTTTTTCTTAGCAGATTCGAGTCTTGAAGGATAAACGTCTGTTGCGAGCATAGAATCACTTATGTCAAGTGCTATCATAATATCCGCACTTTTAGCTTTAACCTCTACACTACCATCTTTTATAACAGGTTGAGCAAGTGCCAAAACTATTAATACACCAGTCAGTAAAAAGAGTGCATTCCTTGCCTTTAGAGTAAGCATATTGGCTGAGACTCTTAATTTATCTATCACGTCGTCACTGAAAAAATGAGCTTGCGATTCTTTTTGGGTAAGTAAAAGTCCAAATAATATAAACATCGGAGGAAGCAGATAATATAATAATTCGGGATGTAAAAAACTCACTCGCTTGCTCCTATTTTATTTCTCAGATATACGTAAAACATTAAAGCTAAAAATCCTATAAACAGCGGGTATATATAGTAGTATTCAAGATAAGAAAAGGTCTCATTTTTAATCTCGGATTTTTCAAGCTCGTCTATACGTTTGTAAACATCTTGAAGTTCATTTGCATTTGCAGCACCAAAGGCGACACCGCCACTCTCTTTTGCAATTTTTATAAGTACTTGTTTATTGTACTCATTTTGTCCACCTATTCCGATAGGATAAACTTTAATCTTCTCTTTTTTTACCATATCGAGTGCTACATCAAGAGGAAAACGATTATCAGGCGTATTAAAACCGTCCGTCAAAAGTATGATGACTTTTGATTTTGAATCACTCATCTTTAAAAGGTTTACCCCTTGTGCAAGCGATTCGTAAAGTGCCGTATATTTTCCTGCCATACCGATGTAGAGTTCTTTCACTATTCCTTTTAAAATATTTTCATCATATGTAAGAGGAGATGCTATAAAAGAGTAAGCGCCAAAGACTACAAGACCTATATTGTCATTTTTTCTTTTATCTATAAAATCGCTTACTATCTCTTTTACAACATCAAAACGCGTAGATGTAGGAGATGTTATGTCAAAACCGCGTGCCTGCATCGACTGCGATGCATCTAAAACAAGCGTCATTTCATATCCGTCTTTAGGTTCTAACTCATACGGCTCATCTTTTACAGGACTCATAAGTGCTACTATCATCATGCTTATTGCCGTCCATTTTAGAAAAAACAGAAGTTTTGATTTACTTGCGGTATTTTTCATAAAAGATGCAGTATGTGGAAAATACAAAGACGGAAGTTTCATCTTACATAAACTAGCACACGCTATAAAGAAAAATATAACAAATATAAGTTTTGGAAACTCAAAGTAGATGCCATCAAACATCAATCATACCCTTATACAGTTCAATATAACTCAGTGTATCTTTATCAAAAGAATCAACTTGTTTTTTATACTTATAAGCTTCTAGTCTGTCTGTCAGATTTTCATACATCCCTTTTTGTCTATCGCCGTCATCTTTAAATGTAGCTCCATACAGACTAATAGCATATGCAGCTTTTTTAGTATCGCTCAAATCTAAACTATTTATAATTTTAAAATGCTCTTTTCTTTCGTTATATCTATTCTTGTTTTTAAAGTATTTATATATCAAATAGCCTATTCCAAAAAGAACAACAATAGCTGCTGCCGAGATACCTAAAAGGTAATAAAGCGAGTACTCTTCTACTTCAACTATAGTTTTTATATCGTGTAAAGGTATGTCATAACTTTGCTGTTGCATCTACCTACCCTCAAACAGACGACGTAAATTTACGCTTGGGTTATCGTCCGTATATACTTTTGTAAAACGTATTTGATGTTTTCTAAACGTGTCATATAGTTTATGGTCGTGTGCATGGACTTTTTTTGCATATGAATCTACACTTGAACGGTTAAAATCTCCTTCTAGTGTAGCTCCGCTCTCAGGATCAACCAAAGATGCAAAACCCATTTGAGGCGGTTTTTCTTCCAGTTTATCTCTTACTATCAAAGATACTACTTCATGTTTTTTAGCAAGCAGTTTAAAGTCAGGAATTTCAAAAAAGTCACCTACAAAAAGAATAAGAGATTTTCTTTTTAATCTTTTATATAAAGTATCTGCTATAAATTTAAAATCAACCTTTTTATTTAGGGCTTCAAAGTCTAAAATATCTTTTGTGATAGATTGGATTTGGTGTATTTTTTTGCTTGGTTTGTAAAAGTTATCCATCTTATCGGTAAAGCTATAGTAACTTAACAAGTCACCATTTTTAAGAGTTGAAAAACCTAGCAGTGCCGCTATTTCGGCTATACTTTCTTGCTTAAACTTTTTAGATCCAAAATGAACACTACCGTTCAAAATAGTAACAAGTACGACATTTAATTCCCGCTCTTCACGAAAAATCTTGATGTAAGGACTTTGCATCTTGGCTGTGATATTCCAGTCAATATGCCTGATATCATCTCCGGGCATATATTCGCGAAGCTCTATAAAGTCATAACCCTCGCCCTGAAAAATGGAAGGATTATTTCCGACCATTTCAGAAAAGACTTGACGACGAGCCCTAACTAATATTTTTTGCAGTTTGCTCATAATTTACCTACGGTATTTTTACTGTCTCTAAAACTTTTTGGATAATCTCATCGGTAGTGATTCCCTCTGCTTCTGCCTCGTATGTTAAAACGATGCGGTGACGCATAAGCTCTTTTGCAATATATGCCACGTCAACAGGCGTTACAAAATCTTTCTCACGCATAAAAGCCATAGCTTTAACGGCTTTGAACATATCTATACTTACACGAGGACTTGCTCCAAACTGAATAAAATCCGTCAACTCTTCAAGTCCGTACTCGTTAGGGTTTCTTGTAGCATTTACAAGCTCTATCATATACTCTTCTACTTCTGCATCTACATGGACATCTTTGATTTGTTTTTTAAGTTCATCTATATCGTCTTTGCTTACAACAGCTTCTATATCTTCAAAATTTCCACTTGAAATGCGTCTTGCAATCTCTAACTCTTCATCTTTTGAATTGTAATCTACTACAAGCTTTAACATAAATCTGTCCAGCTGTGCTTCTGGAAGTTGATACACACCCTCTTGCTCAACAGGATTTTGTGTAGCCATTACAAAAAACGGAGGTTCTAGCTTAAACGTTTCATCACCCAATGTAACTTGCTTTTCCTGCATAACTTCAAGTAAAGCGGACTGAACCTTGGCAGGGGCACGGTTTATCTCATCTGCAAGTAAAAGATTTGTGAAAATAGGACCTTTTTTGATTTTAAAAGCATTATTTTGAGGGTCGTATATCTCAGCACCCAAGATATCCGACGGCAGTAAATCCGGTGTAAACTGTGCACGTTTAAAGCCTAGCCCCAGAGATTTTGCAAGTGCGTTTACGGTCGTAGTTTTTGCAAGTCCCGGTACACCCTCTATAAGTATGTGACCTTCACATAAAAGTGCGATTAGAAGTGAATCAATCATCTTCTCTTGACCCACCACTACTTTACTTACTTCTTTTTTAATATCTGTTAATTTACTCATTAAATATGCCTATTTTTTGAAATTGTAGTAGTATATCTTAGGGTGGTAAATGTTTGGTTAAATATAGTCATTTTATGACAGTATTAACACTTATTTTACTTACTTAAGAGTTATTAAAACAATTTAATATATTATTAATTTTTTTAATACTACAATCTATCTACCCTCTAACTAAAAAGGAAGAAAAATGAATATCTTACATCCTCCGTTTGTACATTTTGTGGTAGCGTTACCGATTATCGCTTTATTTTCACAGTTTACATATTTTATTACAAAAGATAAAGCGTATTCCAAAGCAGCTTTGAGAATTATAGGTTTTGCGATGCTGGCTTCTTTTCTCGCAGTAGTTAGCGGGATAGATGATGCACAAAAAATTATCACAGATCAAAATATCCTTCAAGAAGGTATAAATTCTTTAAATAAACATAAAATATTCGGTTTTATAGTTGTAGGCATCTTGGTAGTTACTTCCATTGTGAAATGGTTTGCGATTTCCAAAAACTCTGTGTTATATGAAAACATTTCTCTTGTTTTAATTATAATCGTATTGATAGCTTCGCTTTACCAAGGTAGAAGCGGAGGAACACTTGTTTATAAATATGCTGCAGGTATTGATAAAAGTATAGTAGTACAAAAAATAGAGGAGCAAAAAAAATAGTGCTTTATTTTTCAGACATGTGTATGAATCTCTTTAAAAACTCGTCTCTGCTGTAAACTTTAGCACCGAGTTTTTTCTTGTACTCCATATGAGGATGCCCGAGATTCCAAAACAAGTATCCATTTTTTTCCAAGTACTGTGCAAGTAAAACCATTTGAAGGTTACCAAAATTGTTATACTCTTTATCTCTAAGGCTAAAACCGCTGAGACTTGTATATATGCCACCTGTTTTATAACCTACTTCGCCCGCAACTAATTTTTTTGTAGATGAGCATAACACTTCAAAACTCATAATTTCAAAATCATCTCTATCTTCGTTAGATGCATACAAAGACATTAAAATATCTTTATATTTTCCCTTTAACCAGTTGTATTTATGCAGTTTATCTATGGATTCTAAAACATTATGAAACTGAGTGTTTTTTGTAAAAATATATTTATCAGAATCCAGAAGTTTTTTTACTTTTTTAGATATGTGAAGTTCTTTAAAGTCTAAAACGGCATAGTCTAGTTGAAGCTCAGGAAGCAAAACTAAACCGTCTTTTGTATCATAAGTAGTTGAGATAAACCCAAGTTGTGCGAGTTTTATATAAAACTCTTCACTCCACTCATCACTCCAGTAGTAGTTATTTTTGGTATTTTTACAGATAACCTCTTTGAAGTAAAAGTCATCTTCAAAGAGTTCTTTAGATAGGTAGTATATTTTGTCTTGCAAAACTTATGTGTTGTAGTCGTTTAACATTTTGTCCAAGTTTGCAGTCATCTTAGATAACTCGGATGATGCATTGGCAATATCTTCTATACTTCTTTTGTTTTGAGACGATATATCTTCAATCTCATTAACTTTATTTACCATAGATTCAACCGTTGCCGAATTGTTTATATATCCCGTTACGGTCTCATCAACTTGTGTTATAGACTGTTCAATCGACTCAACACTTGTATTTATATCTTCTTCGGCTTTAGATGCATACTGAGACAAACTCTCCATCTCTTTAGCATTTGTAGAGATGCTGTCACTTGCATCTATAACCGACTGAACGATAACACTGATAGTAGCATTAATCTCTGAGAGTGATTTTTGCGTGCGTTCTGCCAGTTTTCTAACTTCATCTGCAACTACGGCAAATCCACGACCGTGTTCACCCGCACGGGCAGCTTCTATAGCTGCGTTTAAAGCTAAAAGATTTGTCTGGTCAGCAATATCGGATATAACTTCAAGTACACTTTTTACTTGTTCGGCATCTGAGCTTAACTGCTCCAGCCTGTGTGATAGTTGCAGTTCATCATCTGCACGATGTTGTACTTCGTTTGCAAGATGTATAATTTGATTATTTACATTACGAAGAATTATACCTGCAGAGTTAATATTCTCTTTAGTTTGTTTTGCTTGCTCAACTGAACTTGTCAATATATCTCTAAGGTTGTTTCCTTCTGTTGATACAGCCTCGACAATCTCACTTTCTTGCTGAGCTTTTTCTTGCATATTTATAGATGTAGTCGAGAGTGTAGATGCTATAGAAGTATTTTGTGACGATGAATTTTTTGCTTCAGATACGGTTGTTTGAACTTTTTTAATAAAATCGTTTATATTTGTAGCGACTTCAGATATTTCATCACCTTTTGGTACGGAAATGCGCTGAGTCAAGTCACCCTCGCCTTTTGCCAAATCATATGTAGCATCTTGAAGTACTTGAAGTTTACTCACTACTATTTTTTGTATCAAAAACGCACTTAATACGAAAAAGACTAAAAACAAGCCTACCGAAATCATTAAAATAGCATCTCTTAACTCATTAACGTTATCTAATACTTCTTCCTCTTCAATCTCAACGATAATACCCCATTTTTTTCCAAAAACATTAAGAGGTTCATATGAACTTATAACACTGACACCCATATCGTTATTTATAATCCAACTGCCGCTTTTACCTTCACGAATTGCATCCACCGATTTTGATTTTATTTGAACGGTACCGATAGTCGTTCCTGAATTAATAACATCTTTATCGGTAATATCTTTTAAAAAACGACTGTCGTTTTTCATATATCCGTCATTTGAAACTAAATTTGCAATACCAGTTTTTCCAAGACCAGCTTTTTCATAGTTTCCATGAAAGTTCATAACATTGTTTATCTTAGAACGCGGTAGTTGGAAGATTACGGCACCTTCAAAATCTTTTCCGAAATTAAGCGGAGATGCTAAAAATAGACCTTGGTCATTGAAACTAGGCTCATAAGGCGAGTAATCGGAAAATGCAACTTCACCTCTTTGGGTATTTTGGATTTTTTTGAAGACTTTTCCAAGACCGCTGTTTGCATATACGCCTCTTAAAATATTTGTTCCAAAATCTTTTTCTTTAGCTACGGAATAAACTATATCACCGTTAGAATTTACCAAAAAGATATCATATAATCCGTAATTGTCGAGTATATGTTTATATGTAGGATGTACTTGTACATGGTTAGGCGAGTAAGTATCTTTTGACTCTTTGTTCATAAAGAGTTTATCTTTTTCACCGACCGGATATTGATTTTGTATTATATAAAGATATTGAGCTACAAGTGCACTTTTTGATTTAGGAAGATATTCTTCTGCTGAGCGTTTTGGGGCTGAGTTTTTGACCTTATAATTTATTTTGTTAATATATTCGTTCTTATAATGTTTAATCAACTCTTTTTTTATTGTTTCCATATCAACTTCATCATAGTCTTCAAGTTCTTCAAAGCCTTCATCCAAAGTCCATAAAATTTGAGTAGTTGCATTATCCGTACTTTTGGCAAGCAAAAGGTTTTTTACTGATGAGAAAAAATCGTTTATATGTTCTTTTTTAGACTCTTTTACGGCATCTAGTAAATCAATATTACTCTTAACCAAAGACTCGGTTGCACGTGATACAGATATATAAAGTATACTTGATATAACTACAAAAATAGCCACGGCTATTAAAGAAGTAATTCTAAATTTTATACTTTTTGTGTTCATTATAATATCCCCAAATGTTTTTTTATTTCGTAATGTAGCCGTATTGTACAAGATTTTTTATAAATATGCTATTTACTAAGTTGTTTTTTAGCTTCTAATAAAGACAACTCTTTAGATTCAAGCTTTTTTATCAAGTCACTGTATTTTACAGAATCTATAATTATTAACAATACTAATAACTCATCCAAAGTTTTACAAGATTGTACTTTATGAGTTAAATCACCTTTTTTTTCGTCTTTGGAATTTTTACTTATTTTTATTTTACCTGCTAAAAAACCACTGATAAAAATTAAAATATAGTACAGATACTCTGTTTTAAAAATATTTCTTTCCTCTTTAACATCATCTAAAAGATCTTCTTTTTTATATAACTCTTTTACCTTTACTTCAAAAGATTTTATCTCATATGATTTTAAAGTATTTGATTTTTTCTCATAAAACTCATAGCTAATATTTGGAAATTCAAAGTTTTCAGATGAAACTATGGCGAATTTTTGACTCCATTTTCCCTTATAACCATCTTCTGTCAACACATAATTCTTTTGTGCCCTAGATGTAAATACTTTTGCACCGGGTATTTTTAAATCTATATCTTCTAGTTTATCAAGATTACCCGTACCCTCTATGATTAGTTCAAAATGGTAAGGTTCATAAGCATCGATGCTCGTTTTATCTTTTTTTACTTTAAATTCAAAATCACCAAGAAGCGTAATATCGTTTGCTAAGACATCGATGCTCAGTTTTTTCTGTTTTATAAGTTTTTTGCTAAATTGTTCATAGTCGGCATTGTCACGACCAAGTACAGTATTGTTTATGGAGTCTTGATTTGTTTTTTTCATCAAAACATCAAAATTAAATTCTATTAAGCCCGCTTTTTTTAAAAAAGCGACAAATTCAAAATCATTTACGCGTTTGCCGTCTATGATATTTTCACTCTCGCTTAAGAGATAAATATCGTAATCTTTGTAAGTACCTACAGGATTAAACTCTATTACATGTAGCTCGTCTCTTGAATTAAACTTACAGCTATAGTGTAGATGCACGGCTTCATTTACATATGCTTGTTTTTTATTTATAGACGCACTCCAAATGTACTCTTTGGCATCTAGGTTTATAAAAATTATTATTAGTATTATCAGTATCTTACCAAGGTTGTTTTTCACTTACACCCCTTTTATTTATTAACTCATATTGACGCGAACTTAGTTTTGCCTTTCCATTACTCATATCTACGGAGCTTTGATTTGATTTTACTTTTTTTCCGCTGTTATCGCTTGCGGAACTTGAGGCTGCACTTACATTCATATTTGAGCCGCCACCCTCTTTTTGCTTTTCACTTGATTCTTTTTGTTTGGCATCTGAAGATTTTTTTACACTTTTTTGCTGACCCGTACTCATCTGTTTCTCTTCATCTACGTCTTTTATAAAATAAAGATTTTCATCCGCTTCCAAAGAGTAATGAAGTGTAAGTGATTTCATATAGTTCTCCCTAGCTTTTTTAAACTCTTTTAGCCTTACGTAGCTGTTTGCAATGTTATAAAAAACTATAGACTTATCTAAAGCATCGCTAGAGCGAAGTTGTTTATACTTTTGCAGGGCTTTTTCATACTTACCCTCAGTATATAATCTATTTGCCTCATAAAAGCTTTTATAGTCAAATGCTTGCACATCTACACCGATTAAAATTAAAAAAGCTATAACAAATCTTTTTAGACTTGTAACACTTACTAAAAAGCTTAGTATTGCCAAAACAATAAAATAATAAAAAAGTTCCTTATTTTGAACAATAGTGACCTGAGTATTAATATTTGCCTCTCTTTGGGATGATAATGCCGAGATTATATCACTAAAGTTTGTACTATAGACTCCACCTGTTGCATCTGCTATAGTTTTGATGGCAGAATTTGCTCGGCTTACTACAATATCACCTTTTTCATCTTCAAGCAAATCTCCGTTTTTTAGCTTAAGAGTCGAACCGCTATTTGTCGCTAGCATCATAATATTTACAGTCATTTTATTTTCTTTTGCAAACTCGGATTCATCACTGTAGTTTAATTCATCCCCGCCGTCGGTTAAAAGAACAACTGAAAGTTTTTTACTTTTAGATAATCTTCTCGCTAGTTTTAACGCAGGCATTACACTGGAGCCTTTAGTTACGATAAGTGATTCATCCAAAGAGTTAAACAGATGCAAAAGCAGTTCACTGTCTTGTGTAAGTGGACTAAGCACTATTGCATTTGTTGTAAATCCAAGTACTCCAAATCTTGTTTTTGTATTATTTTTTACGAGATTAGAGAGATACTCTTTTGCACTAGAGAGTCTGTTTGGACTTATATCCTCTCCCTGCATCGAGTAGGACAAATCAACACCTATGACTACATCATTTAAAGATTGTTTTGTTTTTATAGGTTCTTGTTCTATTACAGGTCTGCTAAGTGCAATAACAATAAAAATAAATGTAACAACATATCCGTATGTACTTGGATTGAACTTTTTATAGTCTTTTTTTACATACACGGCAAGTAAAAATAAAAACAACCAAAAAAATTCAGGATTTAAAAAGTTCATCTTTTTATCTCCCTGTATATTAAGTAGATTAAAAGTGCTGTAGCTAAGAGTAAAAATATCTCATAAAGATAATCTTTTAACAAATACTCTCTGCTTTTTATCTTTGAACTCTCCAGTTTATCAATATTTTCATATACCGCTTTTAACTCTTTAGCATTGGATGCATAATAAAAATGTGCATCACTATCTAATGCTATTTTCATAAGTAGGGATTCATCAGCCTCACCTTTTTTCCCAATGGCAATCGTATATATCTTAACATCTTTATCTTTTGCTATTTTTACCGCTTCTTTTGGGCTTATCGTTCCGCTATTGTGTTCACCGTCACTAAGGAGTATTATTATCTTACTTTTTGCACGTGAGTGTTTAAAAGCACGCACACCTATAGCTATAGCTTCACCGATTGCCGTATTTTGTCCTGCCATACCCTGAGTCAACAGATCAAGCATATCTACAATAATATTTTTCTCATAAGTTATCGGAGATGCAATAAAAGCAAAATCACCAAACATTACTACACCTATATTATCGCTTTGTCTTGTATTTATAAAACTTTTTGCTATATGTTTTGTTATTTCAAAGCGGCTTTTTCCCTTTAACTCTTCCTCATCCTCGGCAAAACCGGATGAGTTCATAGAACCGCTTGCATCTATTGCTAAGACTATATCTTTTCCGTGACGGTTAAGAGGGTTTGTTTTATCTATTAAAATAGGGGAAGCTAAAGCTACGACCAAAAATATAAAAATCAGTATCTTTATTATCCACTCTATATTTTTTAAACTTTTTTTTGCACTCATAAGGTGTAAGTGAACAAAAAAAATACTCTTTGAATATTCCTTACATCTATATAGGCAATATATAATCGGTATCAGTAACAATATAAACCAAGGGTACTCAAAAGAAAAATAATTCATGTTCGCATTTTACCCAAAATGTAATGTTTTAAAAAAATTTAGAAATTTGTCAAAAAAACTCTTGACATTAAAAAATGATTTGTCTATAATTTCGACCTCTTAACAAAGAGAATAACGTCTTGTTAGCTCAGTTGGTAGAGCACGTCACTTTTAATGATGTGGCCTCAGGTTCGAATCCTGAACAGGACACCATTTTTTTAAGGCCCCGTCGTCTAGCGGTTAGGATCCATGGTTTTCATCCATGTTACAGGAGTTCGATTCTCCTCGGGGTCACCACTAATTTTTTTAAAACAATCAAACAACTTTTAATAAACCTGTTTCATTCTCCTAAGAAGATAATCCCCATTATCTTCTTGTGTCCTTATAATCTTTGAGGCATCTCTTCTTTAAATGCAGTATCTTCGGCACGTTTAAGTAGTTCCAGTGCCCCGTTGTCTATCATCTTTTGAGCTAATTCACTACCTAAATTTTCACACTCACTTGCATCACAAACTACTTTTTCCTGCATCACGTTTGTGCCATCGGGAAACCCAAGCATAACTCTAAAAGTAATCTCATTTGCATTTTTAACGGCATTACAAGCAACAGGAGCTGAACACCCTGCTCCGATTTTAGATATAAAGTCTCTCTCTATTTGAGTACAGATAAATGTATCTTCATCTTTTAAAGACTCTGCTATTTCGCGTACTTTATCATTACCTTGAACTATCTCTATACCAAGTGCTGCCTGACCCATAGGCGGTATCATCATATCAAGTGATAGTTTTTGCGTATGAGGTATATCTTTTAGTAAGTCTAATCTATGCAAACCGATGAAAGCTAATATAATGGCATCATATTGCCCTTCTGCTAGTTTTCTAAGTCTGGTATTTACGTTTCCACGTAAATCTTTTACTTTTAAATCAGGTCTTTTTTGTAAAAGCTGCATACGGCGTCTAAGACTTGTTGTTCCAACTACTGAACCTTGAGGCAGTTCTTCCAGACTTTTATACTTATGAGATAAAAATACGTCACTTTGATCTTGACGCTGTGTTACGGATACAAGTTCTAAACCATCAGGTATATATGTCGGTACATCTTTTAAAGAGTGTACTGCCAAGTGTGCATTGCCTGCAAGCATCTCATCTTCAAGTTCTTTTGTAAAGTGACCTTTTCCGCCTATTAAAGCAAGTGGTTTATCCAAAACCTTATCACCGTTACTTACTATTTTGTTTAACTCAACTTCTATATTCGGAAATGAAGCTTCCACCCTTTCTTTTACATGATAAGCTTGCCATAAAGCTAAATCTGAAACCCTTGTCGCAATTACGAGTTTATCCATCTATTTTACACCTAAATATTTTTTCTTTGATTTATCTTTTACACCGTCAAAAAATATTGTCGGTGTACCTTGAACCATAACGTCATCTGCTATATTACGATCTTGTTCAAAATGTTTAACTACACTCGAATCTTTTAAATCTTTCTCGGTTATTTTTGTACCTACTGCATCGTTAAATGCTTTTAAAATTTTGGATACGTTACGTTCTTTTGAATCAAGTTTGACATTGTAGAGTTTTAAAACTACATCCTTAACGCCTTGAAGTTCTGCTGCTATAGCTGCTTTTGAAAGTTCAACTGCAGCCGGATGCAATGACGGCAACGGAAAATGGTAATAATAAAGAGCAAAATTCTCCGGTTGCTTTTTCATATATTCTATCGCTTCTGGAACATAAGAGCGGCAAAACGGGCATAGCGGGTCGGAAAATATAGCTACTTTGTGCTTGGCATTTTCATTTCCGTAAATAAGATTTTCTTTTTTATAGTGCTTAGCTTCTAATTTTGGAGAGACACTGTCTTTTAATGATTTATTTGTTTTTATATCGATTAAATCAGGAGACATCACTATTCCGTTTGAAAACCATATCATCTTCTGTTTAACTTTTCTATCACCTTTAACCGTTGCATCAACATCAACGATAAAAGCTTCCCATTGCGGCATTTGCTTTATTTTTACTTTTGAACTTACACCAATCTTTATAGATTTTATATTTGGATTACTTTTAAAATTTTTATATAAAAAATCTTCAACTTGTTTATTGCTTGTAGCATAAACAAACGTACTACTTAGTAGAGTTATCGCTAATAATTTCAACATCAATGACATCTGATTCCTTTGTAATATGTGAGTTATACGAATTAAATTCTTGATCTTCTTTTCTACATGAGTTAGTCTTATGCATTTGATATCTATTTACAAACATAGTAGTAAAAACACTAAACTGCATAAGTACACCGAGGATATCTGTTAAAAAACCCGGTATTATAAGAAAAACGGCACCGATTAAAGTAAAAAGATTTAAACTTTGGAACTCCTGCAAGTCTATACAGTTATAAGAGACTGCCGTAAGATTTTCACGAAGAGACTCTTTAAAATTTACTAATATGTATATGCCTATAAAAGCGCTTAGAAGTATTTCAAAAAAAGTCCATAATCCACCTATATACGATGAAATATTAACCGATAAAAGCACCTCTAAAAACAGATAAACGATAAAATATATCATTAAATTAATTCCATAATTTTTTTATAAATCTCTCCCGAGGGTACAGAAATTTTTTCTCTTGTAGCTCTGTTAAATATTTGAACTATACCGTTTTCTAACTCTTTTCCAATTATAACAGTGAATGGAAAACCAATTAACTCAGCATCTTTCATTTTAAAACCAAATCTATCTTTTCTGTCATCAATCATAACTTCTATATTTTCACCTAAAAGTTTTAAATAAAGTTCTTCACCTAAAGTATTTTGTGCTTCATCTTTAACATTTGAGATCATAATATTAATAGTATAAGGAGCAGTCTCCTTGGTCCAAATACAACCGTTTTCATCATGATGCTGTTCAATTACGGCTGCAACAAGACGAGATACACCCATCCCGTATGTACCCATTATAAAGGGTTTGCTTTTTCCTTCTTCATCCAAAAACTCTGCTTTTAAGGCTTTTGAGTATGTAGTACCTAGTTTAAAGATATGCCCGACCTCTATCCCTTTTGTAAGAGAGAGTTTACCATCACAGTGTGGACAGTTGTCATCACCTTTTAACTCTTTTATATCACTAACACTGCTTGCATCAAAATCTTCACCGAGTTCTTCCATATCCATAAAAACTTCTATGTTCGCACCATACTCACATTTGTCACACACGGCAATAGTATCTTCACCGCTATCTGCAAGCACCATTAACTCTTTTGAACCTGTTCCACCGATTGCACCGCTATCAGCTTCAACAACTCTAAAGTCAAGTCCAAGACGTTTTATAATTCTTTTATATGCATCTTCAAGTGCATTAAATTCTCTATCTAAATCTTCTACAGATGCATGAAAACTGTAACCGTCTTTCATAATAAATTCACGCCCGCGCATAAGACCAAAACGAGGTCTTACTTCATCACGGAACTTTGTTTTTATTTGATATAGATTTAATGGAAGGTTTTTATAAGATGTTATACGATTACGAACTAAATCAACCATCATCTCTTCATGTGTAGGTCCAAGAACAAAAAGCTTTTCTTTTCTATCATAAAATCTTAAAAGTTCTTTTCCAAACTTATCTATCCTACCACTCTCAATCCATAAATCACTCGGAGCAACAAAGCTTAACTCAACTTCTTGTGCACCCACATTTGCCATCTCTTCATGTATAACGTTTTCTATTTTTCTTATTACTTTTTTAGCTAAGGGCATATAAGAGTATAACCCCGAAGCGACTTGCGAAATAAAACCCGCACGCGACAAAAATATATGACTAGCCAGTACCGCATCACTAGGTGCTTCTTTAGTTGTTGGAATAAATGCCTTAGATCTTCTCACTATTTTTTCTCCATATTTTTATATTTATCAGGAATACTGTCATTTTCACTGTTTGCAAGCATCTGCATAACACCGCTTATACTGTCTGACTTTGGCTCTGTTGATACTTCACGCATCTTTGATGTCATATCGTGAAGAAATCTTTTTAATGTTTGTTCAGCCATCTTTTTAGCCTGAACCTCATACTCTTTAGGTAAATAACCGTTGTTAATTGCACGTTTTGATTCTATCTCAGCCGTTTTATATGCTTTTTTATAAATATCTTTTATCATAGGTTCAACATTTAAAGCATCCAACCATTCAAAAAATTCTACAACGCTACGACCCACTATTCCGTGAGCTTTTCTGGCTTCACCCTCTTTTATACCTTTGTTCTCTTCTACGATAGATTTTAAATCATCAACAGTAAAAAGCTGTATCATACCCGTATATGAACAGCTTATATCTCTTGGAACGGCAAGATCAAACCAAAATCTTTGGTAGTTACACAGTTTAATCATATCGTCTGTGATAATCGGAGTGTTTGAGCTTGTAGCCGTATAAAGTATTTCAAATTCATTCACTGCTTTATCAAGCTGACCGTAGTCGTAAACTTTTGCACCCACTTCATCTGCGAGTATTTGTGCTTTTTGTTTTGTACGATTCATTATATATACGTCGGCACCGTGGGAAATCATATGTTTTGCAGTTATCTCACTCATCTCGCCTACACCGATAACCAAAGTTTTTTTACCTTCGATATCGTCTAAAACAGACTTTAGTTTTGAAACGGCAACAGATGCAACCGATACCGGTTTTGAAGATATATCTGTCATATTTCTGACTTTTGCGGCACACTTAAAAGCAGACTTTACCGCACGTGCTATCTTTTTATCACAGTGACCTTTATCATAAGAGAATCTAAATGCATCTTTTAACTGACCCGCGATCTGCGTCTCTCCGATTACTATTGAATCAAGGGCGGATGCTACCGAGAAAAGATGATGAATAGCAGTAGAGTCATCATATACGTCAGCTCTTTCCTGAAGCTCTTCAATAGATATGCCGGCCCTCTCGCTTAACATGTTAAACACGTGTTCTTTTGCCGCAACAATATCGCTACATGAACAAAATATCTCCATCCTGTTACAGGTTGAGATAAGGATAGTTTCGTTTATCTCATCTGAAGAGTTTAGTTTTGTAAGACAGCCGTTTACACTTTTCTCATTTGGATATGTTAACTTCTCTCTAATCTCAATAGTCGAATTTTTATGTGAAAAACTTACCGTTAAATAATGCATCAGAAACTTCTTTTTATCATTGAATCTAGTATAGCTACAAGCTCGGCATCTGCAGACATAACGCCTTTAGCTTCATCTGAAAGCAGTGCCGCCAACTCAAAGGACTGTTCTACCGTTTTATATTCTTGCATTTTCTCTTTTATCCAAACACTGTCGTTTTCATCTAATTTTTTGGCATGAAGAGACTCAAGACGTTTTTTATCCGAATCATCCAACTTTCTATGAAGATAGATATAAGGCAGTGTACATTTACCTTCTACAAAGTCATTTAGTGCAGGTTTACCAAGAGTAGCAGAATCTTGAGTGATATCTAAAATGTCATCTATAATTTGAAAAGACAGACCAAGGTTTTTACCATAGATTGCATGAGCTTCTACATCTTTTCCTACAAGCATTGCCGCAGCTGCAGCAGCAGCTTCTATAAGTGTAGCAGTTTTTAGATAAAGCATATCGAGATATTTGTCTTCGTCTGCATTAAATTCATCAGCCATTTTAACATCCATCATTTCACCCTTGGATAATGCCGTTACAGATGATGCTATAGTTTTTGCGATATCTTTATCAAAATTAACAAGTTCGGTAAAAGCTTTTGAATATAATATATCTCCAAGCATTACCGCCGTTTTACTGCCATCAGTCGCATTAACCGAAGCTACGCCGCGGCGAGTATCTGCTTCATCTATTACATCATCGTGAAGCAGACTTGCTGCATGTATAAGTTCAACTATTGCAGCTAAAAGCGGAGCCATTTCATGATTTGAAGCTATTTTTAATATTAGCTTTGCACGAAGTCTTTTTCCACCGCTTAAATTTTTAAATAGGCGTGTAACTTCACTATAGTCACACTCGTCTATTAGCCTTAGTATTTCATCTTCTACTCTTTGCATCTATCCTCTTTAGCTCTTATTTTATCTCTTTTAAACTAACGTTTCCTGCATCGTCATACAAAAATAGTTTAAAAATTGCTTCATCTGTTTTAAAATCAAAATCTTCAAACTTGACAAGTATATACGGCAAATTATAATACTTACCCGCACCAGGCGATTTAAGTTCTAATCTAAATGAATTATTTTTATATCTTTTATAAAGTATATTTTGCGAAATTATCTTATCATACGACCTATGGATAACCAATCCGCCGTTTTTATACAGTGTCCATCTAAATTCAAAAAGTTTAATAATGTTGTCGTATTTTACAAGAATTTTCTTTTGTTCATCCTTTTTTAGCTTAATAACTTTCGTTTGTTTAAAATCAAGCCCATAGACAATACCGTGTAAAAGACTTAAAACCAAAAAAAATCGTAAAAAAATTCTCAAAATTATTTAATCCATAAAATTTAATCGGATATTATACTATTTACCCAATAACTTTTCAATATCTTGCGAGAGCATAACGCCTATACCGTTAAAAAGAACCTCTCTTTGATTATTAAAAATTATCATAGTCGGTGTCTGGTAAACATCATAATATTCTACTGCAGATTCATTTTCACTAACATCGATTGAAAGTATTGATACATCGTTATGGTCTTCTTCTATATCCTCAAGTTCCATCTCTAAAGCTGAGCAGGCATCACAAAGCTCGGATGTGAACTGTAAAATAACAAAGTTACCTTTTTCAAATTCGGCATCCATTACTATGTTTAAATCATTTTCAATCTCTATCATTTTATCCCTCTAATTACGTAATTACAAGGGATATTATAGCTAAGTAATATTTACACTTTAAGTGCATAGGTCAAGAAAATCTATTAAGCGAAGTTATATATCTACTCCAAGTTCACGAAGTCTTTCCATTACAGGCGGATGCGTATAATGAAAAAACACATATAAAGGATGCGAAAGAGGAAAGCTTTTATTTTCTTCAACAAGTTTTTTTAGTGCATTTGCAAGCTCTACTTCACCGCCTGCACCGCCTAGTTCACTTCCCATCCTATCTGCTTCATATTCGTTATGACGGCTTACTATCCCCATTACAGGCATCATTATAAATCCAAGAACAGGCATAAAAAGCATAAGTAAAATCATGACTAAATAAGGTTCTTGCGATATTCCAAGTTCAAGATAAAGCGACTCGGGAAGGTTACCGAAGATGCCAAACATAACAAAAAGCATACCCCCGACAAGTGCAATGTTTTTATAAATATCTCCGTGTGCAAAATGTCCCAGTTCATGTCCAAGTACTGCAAGTAATTCTTTTGTAGTAAGTTTTTCAATGAGCGTATCAAAAAGCACTACTCTCTTAGCTTTTCCAAAACCGCCGAAATATGCATTTAATCTTGAGTCACGTTTAGATGCATCGCTTACAAATACACCTGAACTTTTAAAGCCTGTTTTATCCATAAGGCTTTTTATTTCTGCATCCAGTTCTTCATCTTTAAGCGGAGTCAGTTTGTCAAAAAACATTGCACGAAATGCAGGGTATAACATATTTATAAGTACTACAACTGCAAAAATAAATAAAAAGCTCCATAACCACCAAAGTGTAAAGCTTGATATAATTTCATAAATACCCCAAACAACCAAAGAACCAAAAATCAAGGTCATCACAAAACTTATTAAGGTATCTTTTACCCATAAGCCCATACTGGATTTGTTAAACCCGTACTTAGCATCCAGTACAAACTTTTCATAGTAAGATACAGGAAGTGACAATATAGAGTTTACAATTACAAAACCCATAACAATTGCTATATTTAAAACAGCTTCATTTTCAAAGAATATGTTATTTGATAAATATGAAATACCAAAACTCATCCATGCAATGAAAAACAGATAATCAAAAAATGTCGTAAAAATAGATAGTTTTTCTTTAGCTACCGAGTAAGAAGCAGCTTTTAAAAATTCACTCGGACTTAACAGTACTGCTTCTTTATTTTTAACTTCATTAATATAACCTATCTGCATAATACTCACATATATAGAGATTAGTACGTAAATAGAATAAACTGTGACAATTGTCATTAACATATATTGACCTTCATAAAATTTTTGTAATATTATCTAAATAATGGATAACATTATTTTCTAGGGGCAACTTTATATGATTTATCTTGTGCTAAATTTTCATCTGAATTATCATACATATTATAAGCTATAGTATATATAACTCCTATAGTTAAGCCTGCCAAGATTACGGCAAAAACCACCTTTTTCTTTTCACCTTTTAAAGTATCATAATCTGCAATATCTTCTAAACGAGGTTCACCCATAGTAAGCTCCTTCTATAAATTTTTTTATACATTAACAAATCTTTAATACAAAAAAAGTAGTATATAAAAATTACTTACAAGATTTAAGTATTTTTTATATTTATAATTTTAATAATAAAGGAAAATAATTGAAAAAGTTGATTCTATACTCCATATTTTTTTATACATCACTTTTTGCTGTTGATGGATACAAAGTATATAAAGACAAATGTGCAAGTTGTCATATAGAGATGATAAGCAAAGAAAAAACAATAAATAATCTTGACAAAATAAAAGCACCTCCTATGGTTGAAGTCTCAAACCGCCTAAAAGAAAATATTATAATTAAAGACGATGATGAAGATACACATCGTCATTTGGTTATTTTGTTTATTAAAGATTATATTATAAATCCAAATTTAGACTATTTTATGTGTAATGCCGGAGCATTGGAGCGTTTTGGGGTAATGCCTAGTTTAAAAGGAAAAATAACTCATCAGGAGAGTCAAGCAGTAGCTGAGTGGATATACGACAGGTATGAAGGTATAGAGTTTAAGTAGCCCTACTTTTTGTAAAAAACTTTCCAATTAATATAACTATAAAAAGGATAACTCCGCTTACTATAAAAAAATTTTTAATACCGACTTGTCTAACAAGCGGCATTGTAGCTAGAGGTGAACAAAATTGCCCGAAAAAATAAGCACTCGATAGATACGCAGATGCTTTTATACGTTTAGTATGATGTGCGACATCAAGCATCCACGAGGTCATATTTGCCATTAAAAGTCCTCCGCCAAAGCCCATTATGGGCGATGTTAAAAAGAAGAAATAAACATTATTTACATTTCCTATCAATATAAATCCGGTAGCTATAATACCCATTCCGATTAGATAGATGCTACTAAAATGAAACTTTGCTTTAAACTTTGCAAAACTAATAGCACCAAGTGCATTAAAGACAAATGCCATAGCTATAATAGCTCCCGTTAAAGTACCGCTTGCTCCAAAAACATTTATCATCAAAAACGGCATCTGAGTCGGTAATATATAAAATACAAGCATCAAAATAAACGCTAAAAGATATATATACCAAAGATTATGGTTTAAGTATGTATCGTCTTCCTCTTTTTGTTCATGTGTGTTTATCTCTACAAGATACTTTATAACAAATACTAAAACAAACAAACCAAGTATATAGATGCCAAAGGGATAACGCCAGTCTATATCGGAAAGAATTCCCCCTCCGACTATAAACATGATTCCGCCTATGGATATAAACGCACTTTGAGTTCCCATAAACTTGTGTCTTGCTTCATTTTTAAAATAATCGCCGATAAGCGTAGTAGCTATTATCATCAAAAGTGCTATAGCAATACCGAACAAAAACCTTGAAAATAAAAGATTATAAATATCTTGAAGGTACAGACCTGCCGTACCAAACAAAGAAAAAAGAATCAAAGCTATAACAGATGCTCTTTTTTTACCTATTTTATAAACTAAATGACCTAAAAACGGAGACAACAAAGCTATAGCCAAAGACGGCAAAGTAATCATTAAACGCGAAAAAAGTTCAATATTTTCTATATGTTCAAAATGTTCATTTAGATGCGGAAGCATCGTCACTATTGCTACGTTTGACATCATAGTCAGCATCGAAATTAGCAAAAGTGTTATCTTTGTTGCGGGTGAAATATGCATTATAAAACTTTTTAATTATAATTCATAATCTACTACTTTTGAAACCTCTGTAACTTTCTTTATAAGCTCGACTACTTCAAGATGTGCAGGATGCACGGCATAAGCTTTTAAATCTTCTTTTGTTGCAAAAGTAGAATAAAGTGAAAGGTCAAATGCGCGCTCACTTTGGTTAAAGTCAATTCCGACTTCCATTTTCTCTAACATTGGTATTTTTGATTGTAACTCTTCTAATTTACTTTTTACTACTAAAAGATTTTCTTGTTTATTTTCATCTTTAAACTTGAACATAACTATGTGGACTATCATTTTAAACTCTTTATATTGTATTGAGTTTGGATTATAGCATATAGATGTTATTATTATACAAATAAAACGGACTTAAATATAGACAATAAAAATGAGTTCACCGTACATCCTAAAATGATAGCTTCTAAAAATATGGAAACAATTTATACAAAATTGTTAACAGTATAAACTCTATCTAGGATAGTTACCTACTTTAGACTTTTTATACAGTTTATACAATTTTTTTCTATCTTCTTGAGATACATCGTGTTTTTTATCTTCTATACCACTAGAAGCAGATATTTCAGATGTTTTATTCGCTGGTTTTTCACTAGTTAAGTTTAAAGAATTATTTGCATCTATAGTTGCTTTATAGTAAAACTTATCTGTTGGATTCATTATAATAATTGAGCCGTCACTTTCTATCCAGTGAAATGATGAATCACCTTTTAGAACTCCTTCAAATTTAGTTCCATCGGGTTGAGTAAATGTTCTTGCACCTGGAAAAGCAGGTCCTGCAAAAGTAAAAGTAGTTAAGAACACAAGCATTAAACTTATTTTTAAGAATAAATTTTCTATTTTCATAATTTTTCCTTTATTTAGTTACTCTAATAGTCATTTCTCTATTAGTATAATCTTCTGCTATAACTTGGATAGTATAGTTTGTATTTGTACCGTCATATAACCTAGTTTCTGACGTAGGTATAGCCGTATCTCCTTGAATATAAACATTATCAAAATATGCCGCTAAATTTTGTGTGTCGGTAAAAAGTATATTATCTTTTTGCATAAGTGCAACTTTATAATGGTTAAGCGATGTCTGTACACCCGATTCAGAATTATCTGCTTTATTTGTATCTACATGATATGCCATCATAAAGAGTCTGTCTTCCGTAAAATCATGATCAATATAATTACAGATATATCAGAGTTTATCTTTGCCGTATCTCTACACTCAACCAAAAAATATTCATTTGCCGAGCTTGTCTCAAGTTTGATTATATTTTTTGAACTACACTTTATAGTAACATCCGATGATGAATTAAGCGTTGTTACATTTACGTCCAAGAAAGAATCTGCCCTGTTAAATGCACTGTACTGCGTTGGTGTTTCACCGTAGTATGCATCACCGACTTTACGTGCCCACGAACCGGAACTCATAATATCATACCACCCCAAACCTGAACTAATATTGAAAGGATCATAGTAATCATCCAAAGCCAATAGGGAGTGGCCTAGTTCGTGTGCTATAATACCTATGGTTGCTTTATGGTCATCATGGTTTGCACCAAATCTTCCATATGTTCCACTGGTAGCTTCTACACCTGTGTATTTCATAACATACTTACCATCTACGGTTAAGTTTGAATCTGAGGGAAAAGACCAAGCATGCGCCCAAATAGAGTGAGTTGCATCATCAGTGTATGATTCTTCGCCACCTGCTACTATAAAGATAATATTTAACTCTTTTCTATCTAAAGAACCGTTAGCATTTGTATCGAGTGCCGCAAAATCAGCATTATTTACTACCTCTAAGTTTGTTATTGCCGAACTTAAGTGTGTATCTCTCCAAGAAGATTCATCGCCAGAACTACTTCCCGGATGAGAAATACCCATATTAACCATAATAATACCGTCGTTTGCAGTTCCTGAACTTTCAGTTATCGGTTCAAGCTGTAACTCACCTTCGGTTGTCTCATAAAACCAGCGATTAACTGAATTTAGAGATTTATTAAATATTTTATCATACCATATTGAAGAATCTGTTTCAAAATAATCATCCCAATTCATTACTACGACTATTGTCGGAATCTTAATAACTGTTGCAAGATCATCATCAATATCGTTTATATTTATAGTAACATCTTTACTTGTACTGTCCCCTGCTTCATTTGTAGCATATACGCTTAGGTTATAAACTGATTTAGCTTCATAATCAAGCAGTGTTTTAGTTGTTATAACCCCTGATGAGGCAATACTAAAGTTTGTTGTATCACTTAACGTAAATGAACTTATACTACTATCACCTGAATCGGTAACACTTATAGTACCTACCACCGTATTTATAGAAGCATTTTCATCCACAGAAGCTGAAAAAGCAGATATTGTAGGAACAATACTACCTGTAACACTAGAACCAACAGAAACATAAGCAGATGAAGATGAAGATCCACCCCCACAACCTGTCAGTAAAAACAATAAGCCAAATATGTATAGAACTGTTATTTTTTTTCTCATCAACCAATCCAATCTTTTTTTAATAATTGGTATATTACAATTTAATAAATAAAAACTAACTAAATCTAATTTTTTTGTTTCCATTTAGTTAATAATACAAATTTATTATTTTTTTATATCTATTTTACAATAATACAATATGAAAAGAATTATTAAAGAGATTTACGGTGCGGGAATACTGTTTTTTTATTTTTTTAAATGGCCATATTTTTTAGGATTTCCATACTTATATATAAATGGATTAAACCAAAACTACATACTGGATGCACTTTGGTTTTACTGTCTGTTTTTAATTTTAAAAGATGTTTATGTGATGATAAAAAATAAAAGAATTAACAGATGCAAAAAAGACTAACTGAGAATCCCTTTCCAAAAAAACTCGGCTATCATAACTATACAAAATATACCTACAAGATTTAGAATAATCCCGTACTTCATCATGCTTTTAACATTTACGACTCCACTACTCATGGCTATGGCATTTGGTGGAGTTGCGATAGGCAACATAAAAGCATAACTTGCACAAAGAGTTGCTACCATCATAAAAAGTGTTGTATTTATACCTGTTTGGATAGAAACAGAGTATATAACAGGAAGCATTATAGATATAAGTGCAGTATTTGAAGTTATCTCTGTCGTAAATGTTATAAGCATAGCTACCGCAAAAAGTAAAAGTATCGGATGAAGTTCCGTCATAGTTATAAGATACGATGCAACCTCCGATGCAAGCCCTGTTTCGCTAAAAGCCTTCGCTATAGAAAACCCGGCTCCAAATAAAAACATAATCCTGTATGGAATTTTTGCTTTATCTTCCATCCACTCCAATATATTAAACGGCGGTGCAAAAAGTATAAGTCCTGCAGCGAGTAACATTCCTGCTTCACTTAGTCCAAGACCGGACCAAAAAGGCTTCATAGGTGCGTTTAGAAGCAACATAAATATAAGTCCACCTATAATATATAAAACTTTTTTTTGATTTTTTTCAAGCGGTTTTTTATCGTTTACCCTGTCTAATGGAACATTTGGAACTCCAAGACTAAGTAACATACTTACTACTATAAACATTAAAACAGCAAGCGGGACAACCATCCACATCCACTGAAAAAACGGTATAGCATCCATCCCCTTATCAGACATAATTCCTAAAAGTATAAGATTTGGAGGTGTACCGATAGGTGTCATAATCCCACCAACACTCGCACCATATGCTATAGCAAGAGCAAACCTAAGTTTTAGTTTTACATCTTCTGTTATAAACAAAGCTATCGACATAAGAAGAAGAGTTGTAGTCGTATTTGAAAGAATTGAGCTTAACAATCCTGAAGTTATGGCTAAAGAAAATATCATACCCCTTGGAGTATTTGGAAAAAGAGAGAGTATCTTGTCTGCTATCCAAGTATGCAGGTTTGTTTTCTCAACTGCAATTGCTATTAAAAAACCACCTAAAAATAGATAAATAATCGGATGCGAATAGTTTATTGCCGTTGCTTTTGTGTTTAGTATGGAAAAAGCTGGAAACAAAATAATAGGTAAAAGTGAAACCACAGCAAGTGGCAAGCCCTCATTTGTCCAAAGAACTACCATCATTGCAATAAGACCTAGAAGTGAGGCTTGTGTAGGATTGAATATACTGATTGAAATCCCAAAAACAAGCAAACCTATTAAAATACCTATAGATATTTTTTTAATTTGTTCTTTGTGTTCAATCATATATATCCCTCATTTTGAAAGTAAATCTTTTAAACTCTCTTGCGGGTCTTTGCCCTCTAGCATCTCATATACCTCTTTTGCTATAGGCAGGTACAAATCTTTATGTTCAGATATCTCATGAAGTGCATAAGCCGTACCGATGCCCTCTGCTACTTCGCCAAGCTCTTTTAAAATCTCATCTTGATTTTTTCCTTTGGCTAATCCAAGCCCTACACGGAAGTTTCTACTCATAGTCGAACTCGCAGTCAAAAATAAGTCTCCTGCTCCGCCAAGTCCAGTAAAGGTACTTTTTTTTGCACCGTAAGCCAACCCAAAACGCTGCATCTCAACAAGTCCGCGTGATATCAAAGCTGCAGCCGCATTTTTACCAAGACCCAAGCCTTCACAGATGCCCGCGGCTATCGCTATTACGTTTTTATATGCACCTGCAACCTCTGCGCCTATAACATCAGTTGATGTATAACTTTTAATAAAAGAGGGAAATATATCTGCAAAATCTCTTGCTAACTCTTCATTGGTCGAGTTTACTACAAGTGCAGTAGGTAATGATTTTTGAACTTCTACCGCAAAAGACGGACCGGACAAAAAAGCTATGTTTGCATCAGGTACGTATGGTCTGTATATGTCGTTTAAAAAACGCCCGCTGGATGCTTCTATACCCTTAGCTACGACCAAGACTTTTTGCCCATTGAACCTAAAATTTTCTTTTAACCATGTAGAGACTTGTTGAGCAGGTATTGCCATAACAATGTACTCACATTTTAAGGCTTCTTCTAATGATACAAAATTTGGCAAGTCACGAGGCGTACGGGAAGTGATAACTACATCATTTTTTTCACTAAATGCGTATGCTAATGCACTCCCCCACTTACCTGCTCCAATCACCCCAATTGACTTCACATCTACTCCCTATCAAAGATTCAAATTCTATTATATCGTTATCATACCCAACTACTATTAAAATATCTCCATTTTTTATAGCTTTATGTTTAGCTTTTGACGAGTATATAAAGCTAGAACTAATATCGTCTTGCATAATTGATAAAACTATAATCCCAAAATCCTCACCCCAGTTTACTTCAAAAGGATATTTTCCTATAAAGCTTGCTTCTTTTTCCACACGAATCTGAGCGATTTTCAAATCACTTTTTTCATATAATATTCCGTGCATAACTTTAGTAACTATAGGTTTTCTTAACATATCGCTTATCATGGCTGCAGTTGTTTGAACAAGTGGTATTACCTTATTTGCACCGGCTAAGGTAAGTTTATTTGCACCCTCTTTGTTTTTACAAAAAGCTATAATATTTAGGTTTTTAAAAGTAGCTCGAAGTGACAAAGTTAAAAATATATTTGTAGCATCGTCTTGAAGTACGCAAAATGCTACGGAATTATCCATATCAAACTTATTTTCAAGTTCCGACCAATCATCACTCAAATCAAAATGACTAGAATCTTCATTTTTTTCCAAACTAAAGACTTCTATATTTTTATATTTAAACGATATATTTTTAGCTATCTCTAACGAATACTCGTTGTAACCGAAAATAAGTGCTGCTTCTTTCTTTTCTACCAATTTTTTCATCTAAATATCTTTTTTTGCAGTGCTCTTTTAAATTCACGAATAAATAAAGAGTTCCCAATCACAACCAAATAATCACCGAGCTCAATAACCGTATCCGACTTAGGATTAAAAATAAACTCATCACTCTCTTTTTTCCATATTCCCAAAAGAACTACGCGAAATTTTTCATTTTCAAGTTGATTGATACTTGAGATATATTTTAAGATGCGACCAGTTACCAAAATCTCTTCCATATCTACACCTGAAAACTCACTTCTTAAAGCATGAATAACTTCAAAAGCAACAGGCTGACCGACAAACTCTTTAGCTATCATACCGACTAAGTCTTTTGCGTATATAATCTCGTTTGCACCTGCAATAGAGAGTTTGTTTCTATGCATCTCCTCCATCAATAGTGAGAGTATATAAACATCTTGATGCATTGAGCGAACCGTCAGAGTCGTATATACATTTTCAACATCACTTTGACGCAGTGCCAAAACTGCTTTTACATGTTTTGAGAGGTCAATATTTAACTTCTTATAACTATCCACCTCTCCCGGATCAAAATTAAGAGCTTCAAAACCGTCTTTAACAGCTTGCTTTATACGTTTTTCATCTTCATCCATAACCAAAATTTGAAAATCGTTTTTTTTAAGCATCTTAGCAACTTCTCCTGCTACACCTTCATACCCGCAGATAAGATAAAAGTTTTTAAATTTTGAAACGTTATCGATACTTTTCATCTCTTTCATCTCATCAAGTTTTTCACTAAATGCGGATACTACAAGTGATGTTGAAAAAGCTAAAACCGCTATACCCGATGTTATAACTACAAGTGCTACTGCACGACCCTCCGTTGTAACAGCCGTGACATCTCCGTAACCTACGGTTGAGATAGTAACTATAGACCAATACAGTGCATCAAAAAGTGTATTTATAGGTGAGGACGGATTATTTGCTTCCATAACATAAACAAGAACAGACGATACAAATATAATGATAGATGCGAACATCAGAAGAGTTATAAACTCAAATTTTTTAGTTGCTAAAACCGATACGAATGTCTGAAAACTCTTTGCATAACGAAAAAGCTTAAATACTCTAAATAGTATCAATACCCTTAAAAGCCTAAGTTGATGGAAAAAAGGTATTATTGCAAAAAGGTCGATTATAGCTTTTATAGAAAGAATATATTTTAGCTTGTCTTTTGCTACTACTATAAAAAGTTTTTTAAGACTAAACTCTCGATTTAAAAGTAGATTGTGCTCATTTTGATGGATAACAACCTTTGAGATGCTACTGCTTACCCAAAATCTGAGCAGATACTCTATTAAAAAAATTATTGAAATTATTATATTATTAAAATTTATCCAAAATTCATTGATATCATGCTTAACATCACGGATAAGGATATATACACTTAAAAATATAAGCGTTATCATAAATCCGTCAAAATATTTTTTTAATCTGTAATTATCGTTTTCTAAAAGGTTATAAAAAAACTTTTTTGCATCGTTGTATTTTTGTGAGTCGTCTAAAGCATAGGATATATTTATAATAGCCCTGCTTAAGATACTCACTTATCTATCCTAGTTTTGCTTTTAAAATTTCATTTACGGCTTGAGGACTTGCAGTACCTTTACTTGCTTTCATAACCTGACCAACAAAGAAACCAAAGAGCTTTTCTTTACCGCCTTGGTACTCTGCTACTTTCTCAGGATTTGCACCGATTATATCATCACAAATAGCTTCAATAGCACCCGTATCTGTTACTTGTTTAAGTCCAAGTGCATCTATAACACCATCAACATCAAGGTTCTCTTCAACAAGCTTGTCCAGTACCTCTTTTGCAGCTTTACCGCTGATAGTCTGATCTTCTATACGCTTAACTAAAAGCCCCAGCTTCTTGGCATCTACATGAGTATTGGTGATGTTAGTGTCACCTTTTAGACGAGCTTGAAGTTCAACAGTCAACCATGTAGCAGCATTTTTCCCACTGATGCCCTGTTCCATCATCTCTTCAAAATAGTGTGCCATCTCAACACTTGATGTTATAACACCTGCATTGTACTCACTTATACCGTACTCTTTTACAAACCTGTCACGTTTTTCATCAGGAAGTTCAGGAATTTTTGAATAAACTTCAAGCATCTCGTCAGTTACTACGGCTTTTAGTAGGTCAGGTTCAGGAAAGTAACGGTAATCCGCAGCTTCCTCTTTACCACGCATAGAACGTGTTTCATTTTTATCCTGATCATAAAGTCTTGTCTCTTGGTAGATTTCGTCATCATATACACCATCTTCCCAAGCTTCCGTTTGTCTTTGAACTTCTACTTCTATCGCTTTATGGATAAACTTGAATGAGTTTATATTTTTAACCTCAACACGAGTGTAAAGTTTATCTTCACCCTTTGGACGGATAGATACGTTTACGTCAACACGAAAACTACCCTCTTGCATATTTGCATCACCGATATCCAAGTAACGGATAATCGAGTGAAGTTTTTTAAGATATAAAATTGCCTCTTCTGCACTTCTCATATCCGGTTCAGATACAATCTCTAAAAGTGGAGTTCCTGCACGGTTTAAATCGACTTTTGAGATATCGCCATCGTGGATATTTTTACCTGCATCTGCTTCGATATGAGCACGATTGATGCGGATAGTCTTATGACTTCCATCCTCAAAGTCAATCTCTAACTCACCGTGTTCAACTACGGGAGTATAAAGCTGAGTGATTTGATAAGCGGATGGAGAATCCGGATAAAAATAAGACTTTCTGTCAAAGTAAGATGTCTTGTTGACTGTTGCATCTATAGCTGTACCAAACATAATAGACTTATGCAGTACCTCTTTGTTAAATACAGGCAGTGCACCCGGAAGTGCTAAACAGGTTGGACAAGTGTTTGTATTTTGTTTATGGTTAAAACTCGTAGGACACGAGCAAAAAAGTTTAGTTTTAGTGTTTAGTTGTACGTGGACTTCAAGTCCAATAACTACTTCAAACATAGATTTCCTTAAAAGCGATTAGATAATTAGAGCGATTTTACCTAAACTTTGCTTTTAAAAATCATAAGTCGTTTATATTGAAATTTTTCCTTCCAAATATTTCACAGCTTCTCCCGATATCTCAACCTTATCTGCATCTAACTTACAAAACACTTCCCCACCTCTTTGTGAGACCTGTTTAGATGCAAAAGTGTTCTTGTTTAGTTTATCACTCCAGTAAGGGACTAACTGAGTATATGCAGAGCCGGTCACAGGATCCTCATCTATCCCATGGCTTGGTGCAAAAAATCTACATACAAAGTCATAGTTTGAACTTTTTGAAGTTATGATAACTCCGCGCAAGTCAAGTTCTTTTAAAAGTTGCAGATTTACTTTTGCATCCAGTATATCTTGTTCATTTTCAAATACCACCAAGTAGTCCATAGATTTGTAACACTCTATCGGGGTTTTATCAAATGCATTTATTATCACTTTTGGTATCTCACATTTATCTATTGTTTGAGCAGGAAAATCCATAACATACTTTTTATCTTCTTTTTTTACTTTTAAAATACCGCTTTTAGAATTAAACGCAATCACATCATCTTTAAAACTAAGCAGTTCAAACAGTACATATGCACTTGCAAGTGTAGCGTGTCCACACATATCGACTTCTGTATTTGGTGTAAACCAACGTATATGATAATACTCATCCTCTTTTACAAAAAACACTGTTTCTGAGAGGTTGTTTTCTTGTGCTATCTTTTGCATTAGGGCATCATCAAGCCACTCTTTTAGCGGAATGACTGCCGCAGGGTTTCCTTCAAATACTTTAGATGCAAATGCATCTATTTGGTACATATCCAAAGTCATAGTTTGAACTCCTTTTTATTTTACAAGTCCTTAAGATTTGGAGGGTTATGACGCTTTTTCTTATACTCGTCCAGTTTTTCATTTTCATGCATATTTTTAACCCAGTCTATTAACGCACTTCTATCTTCCTTATATTCCATAATCGGTATGCTCGCACCGCAACTGGACTCAACTGCGTAGATATTAAACTTAAATATATCCCTTATCAAACCTGTTTCTATATTAAAAAGACTATTTAGTTCATCAAACTCTTTGCTCGTATATTCGACTATTTCAGCTTTACAAAATATGCGAAGTATCTGCGCAGCACCCTCAAAAGCATTAAATACAAGTGTAAATTCGCCTTGTGCTTCTGCATCTCTGTAAGTTCTGTTGCCGCTTCCGGGATAATTTGCGAAAACTATAGTTTTTTCATCTAATACACGAATAGTATCATAACCTTTTGGTGAGAGGTTAACTTCCTTACCACTGCAAGATGCTATATAAAATAATTTTTGCTTTTTTATAAACTCTATATCTTTTTCTCTTAAATGTTTATATTGCTTTCCCATGAGTAACCTTTAAATATATTTTGAAAAGTTTAGCAAATATAAATAAAAAAATATTAACAATTTAAAAGAAATGCCACTTAAGTGGCAGACACATATATTTGAGTTGTATTAAAATTATGCCACTTAAAACAAAGGAGAAAATCATGTTATTAACACAATACAATCCATTTAAAGAACTTAGAGATTTAGAGAGTAAACTTTTTAGCAGTCGTGATTTAAGCACTGAAGACAGTGTTATGAACTTTACTCCTAAAGTTAACACCCGTGAGGGAGAATATGCCTATCATATAGATGTTGATTTACCGGGTGTAAAAAAAGAAGACATCAAAGTAGATGTTAAAGATAATATTCTCGTTATCAGTGGTGAGAGAAGTCATAAAGAAGAAGTCAAAGAGGAAGATTATTATCGTATCGAGAGTAACTTCGGAAAATTCACAAGAAGCTTTACTATCCCTGATAATACGGATATTGAAAATATCGAAGCTAAAAGCGATAACGGTATATTAGAGGTTGTAATACCAAAAGTAGAACCTATAGACACTACGAAATCTATTTCGGTGAAGTAATAAAGCTTACTTCACTGAAATTCACTTTCAGCATATACTCCCCCAAACTTTTAAAGGAACTATTTTTGCTTGTTAAATAATAACATTAATTGCTATAGGGGTAAGTTATGCAAATAAATACAAATAACAACAGTTTGGTAAATGTTTCCGCAACTAAACAAAATAATGTAAGTTACGGTTTATCGGCTTCAAAATTTATGGAGCAGGTTGACCCTGAAATAGCTGAGCTATTTGAGCAGATGAGCGAAGGTTTGGATGCCGACACGAAACTAAAACGTGCTATGAGTTTGTCTCTTCATCTTACCTCTGGTCCTATGTTTTTAAAATTTAGTGACGGCGATTATCCAGATGATATGCCAGATAACGTAAAAACTGCTATGCAACAGCAAACTAAAGAGTGGAATATTTTAGAGACTGATAAAGAAAGAAATATATATACACTTGACTGGATGATAGAGAGTATTGCTTTTGAACAATCAAGTGATCCTGAATTTGAACAGTTTTTAAGAGATATACGCCAATCATATTCAGGTGAAACAAAATCCGACTATAAAACTCGTGATGAGATAAATGACGAGGATGCTGCTTTGCAACAGTTTAAAAAAGATCTGACTACAAAAGGTGCCATCAAATTTCTATATGATTATAATATGGAAAAAATTGAAGAGATGGTTGAAAAATATAAACAAGAACTAATTGATAACTTAGGAGAAAATCCAACTCCTGAAGAACTTGCACAAATCGATGATATGGTAGAAGATTATAGAAAACTACTTTTAGAACAGCTTATGGAGTTAAGCGATTCAGATAAAAATTCACCTCTAAATATAAGTCGTTTGGAGTTTGAAATTATGAATAATCTAGATGCTACTTTAGAAGAAGCCCTTAAATACAAATAAACTTCATTAATAATTATAATTACTTTAAGATATATTAGTTAAAATTCTAACTTTTAAGAAAGGATTTGACTAATGAAAAAAACTGTATTTATGGACAAATACCCCGTAAATTCTATGGAATTACAAAAAAATGAAATTTCTCAAAAAACTATCAATGAAGTTTTAGAGTATTTTAAAACTAAAATAGAGGCACATCCTATATCTACTTTTATATCTATATTTGACCATTATGAGCATACAAAATCACTTAAGGGTGAGATAAATAAAGATATATTAGATGCAAAAAATATTGTTTTTTGTTTTGGTGCAGCACTGCCAAATACAAAGATGTTGGCTGCAAGACCAAGAAGCATAGGTATAGCCGAACTAGATGACAAATTTACAATAGATTTTATTGATGCTCCAAATGAAACACTAAATGAAGTTATGATTACTTGGTGTAAAGAGTTAAAAACTAAATAATAGTTTTAACTCTTTAAAAAATTTCTTTCAAAATCCTTGTTTGATTGAGGCTTTCCATATAAGTACCCTTGAATGTAGCTACAACCGTTTTCAACTAAAAATCCACTCTGTTTGTCAGTTTCTACACCTTCAGCTAAAACTGTAAGATCCAGACTTTTGCATAATGCGATTATAGCCTTTATAATTGCTACGTCTTCTTCATCCTCAGGTATGTCGTTTACAAACGATTTATCAATTTTAAGTTTATCTATCGGTAGAAGCTTTAAGTGTGAGAGTGATGAGTAGCCTGTTCCAAAATCATCCATGGATATTCTTATACCCAATTTATTTATCTCTTTTAATTTGGCAATAGATTCTTCATAATTACTCATAATATGACTCTCGGTCACTTCAAGTTCAATCCATTCAGGTTTGCATCCTGTTTCTTCCAAATTACTTTTTAACATACTTACAAAGTTTTCATGTTGCAGATGCTTTATAGAGAGGTTTAAAGATAAGATCACCGGATTATATCCTTGTTCATTCCAAATAAGCATCTGCTTCATGGCAGTTTTCATAACCCACTGATCAATTTCTATAATCATCCCAATCTCTTCGGCAAGAGGAAGAAAATCTAAAGGTGCGATATATCCATCCTCAGGATGATTCCATCTTATTAGTGCTTCCATTCCACTTAATTCATTTGTTTTGGCATTAATCTGCGGTTGGTAATATACTTCAAATTCGTTATTTTCTAAAGCAAAATCAAGACTTTGTTTCATTTTGATTCTATTGTAACTGTAGTTACTCATATCTTCAGAATAAAACTGGTAATTATCCTTACCCATACTTTTTGCCTTGTACATAGCTATATCGGAATACTTAATTAAATTTGATTTATCCGTTGCATCTTTTGGATATATACTTATACCGATACTTGTAGAGACTTTAAAAACATTTCCGTTAATATCTATAGGTTTTTTTATCGTATCTATAATTTTATCGGCTATTACAGTAATGGAGTTTATATCTTGCAATTCTTCAAGTATGATAGTAAACTCGTCTCCTCCTAATCTTGCAAAAGTATCTTCTTTTCTTAGTACGGTATTTATTCTAAGCACTATGACTTTTAAAATTTCATCTCCCATATCGTGACCAAACGAGTCATTGATATGTTTAAATTCATCCAAATCTATATAAAAAAGAGCAAATTTATTTTTATGACGTTTAGCTTTTGCTATAGCTTGTTCTATTCTGTCTTTAAATAAAACTCTGTTTGGTATCTGTGTCAAAGTATCGTAATGTGCCAAGTTTTCAAGTAAAAGTTTTTGTTCTTCAAGCTTATTTGTACGATTTTGTATTTTGTCTGCCATAGAGTTAAGTGCAATTAAAAGAGTATTAAATTCCGTAGTCGTATTTTTATCCTCTACTCGTGCAGAATAATCTCCACTACTGATCTTATTTGCTACATCAACAACCTTTTGAATTGATTTTACAATATTTCTAGAAAGTAAAGTTAAAATCAAAAAGGTGATAATAACAATTAAAATACTTACTTTTTTATTTATTGCCAAAGATTTACTAACATCTTTGTTTATCACGCTTATAGGTATAGATGCAATAATTTTCCAGCCTAGTGCTTCACTAAATCCAAACTTTGAAATTTCATCGTATGAAGCAATTACGTCTTCATTTTCAAAATCTTTAAAGTGAAAAATTCTATCATCAAGTTCGTTTTGTGAATTTAGTTTATCGATATCTGTAAAAGATGCCATAATTTTTTTTGTTTTGTCGCTGCTTATTATAATATTGTTATTTTTATCAATAATATATATAGCTTTATCTCCATTTACTTCATCATCAAAATTTGACAATAATAAATCAATATTTTTTATATTTATCTCAATAACCAAAAAATAATCATAATCAATCATTTTTTTTATCATGTATATATATGCTTCATCATTATTTGTTACAAGTTCGGATAAATATACTTCATTTATAGCGGAGGATTTATAAGTTGTTAAAATATTTCTTACTTCCGATGAAATATTTTTTCTTGATTTGTCACTGGCTATAAGTACCCTAGCTTCCTTATCTAAGAGTGTCAAAGAATTTACGTCGTTTTTATTCAATGCTAAATTATTAAACTGTTTTTCTATTGTTTTATAGTTTTTTAAACTCAGTAATTCACCGACTCCTCCGGCAATAATATTTAAATCAGAAGAGCGGTGTGAAATTGCTTGATTGATAAGTAGGGTTGTTAATTCAGTTTTATGTTTTAACTCTTTGGCATAAGTTAATTGTAGTGTTTTACTGCTTTGTTCAAAACTAATATACTGATATATAAATAGTGGAACAACAGATATAAAAACACCTGCAAAAAATAGCTTAGTCATTAGAGAAAACATTAAATTTAAGATACCCTTTTTTACTTTAAATATTTTTTTTGGAGAAATTTAGAAGATTGTAACATAAATCAAGAAAAATATTGCTATTATAAAAACCTTAAGAGTAAATTTTACATAAAAGGGAAAATTAAAATGAAAAAATGGATTTTACCGTTTTTGTTACTGATGTTTTCTTCTCTATATGGGGATTGGACAGACAAAGTAACCATAAACGGTTATTTTAATTTCGAGTTTGAAGAACATATCAAAGGAGATAAACACTGGCGTTCGGATGAGTATGCTTCATTTGATTCAGATATGATAGATATTGTTTTAAACGTAAATGCGACGGATCGCCTGCGTCTTGCAGTAGATTTTACTTGGGAACATGGAAGCCAAAGTGAAATCGATAAAGGTAACGTAGGTTACGAATATGCATTTGCTGAATATACATTAAGTGATAAGCTAAGAATCCGTGCAGGAAAAATGTTTACGCCTTTTGGTATATATAATGAAATACACACTGCAAAACCATCAACAATAATTCTTAAAGAACCAAATCCGACAAACAAGATGTATTTTATATCCAATGACGAATATGAACAGACGATGCTTTACCCTCGTTGGGGAACCGGTGTAGCATTGCTTGGTAACGATATGATATTTGGGATGAGTTACGATTATATACTACAAGTTACAAACGGTGATTTAACTTATGGAGTAAATAAAAATGAATACGACAAAGACGATAACAATCAAAAAGCGATAACTGCACGTGTAAGGGTTGATTTAACAGATGATTTACAAATAGGTGCATCTGCATATCATGATAAAATGATTCATTATGATTCTTCTAGTAATGCTCTTGGAAATATGGTAGTAGATTCTCAAGGTTTACAACTAATCTGGCATATAAATGACGACTTTCGTTTAGAAGCAGAGTATATGACGGGAACTTTAGACGTAGAAGGGATAAAATCGTTTAGACGAAGCGGTTTTAGTATTTTACCAAGTTACTTTATTACCGATATTGTGAATCTATATTTTTTATATTCAAAAGCAGATCCAAATCACGATGTTAGTAAAAATAGCGTTGTAAATTATGCACCCGGAGTAAATATAGAAGTTGATGACAATATGTTTATCAAAATGGATTATTACAATGTTGAATCAGAAGTTAATAATCCACTCTTTGGCGGAAAAGACTATAGCGAAATCAGAGCCGCTTTAGCTATCGGGTTTTAGGAGGATATGATGAAATTTTTTAATAAAATAATAAAATCATTACTTCTAGTAAGTGTTTTAGCACTTTTGGCACCTTCACTTTATGCTGATTCTAAAGGTGTAATAGTTGTAAGTAAAGATGTAAATGTAAAAAATCTTAGCAAAAAAGAACTTGAACGTATATTTCTTGGAAAAACAACGATATGGGATAACGGTAAACGCATCCAAATAGGTTTAAGCACTGCCGATGGCGAAAAAACAGACCACTTTTTTAAAGAGATGATAGGTAAGAACCAAAGACGTTTTAAAAAGTACTGGTTGAAACTCGTATTTGCAGGTTATGGTATAGCACCTAAACTCTTTAGTGATAATAGTAAAGTAATAAGTTATACAAAAAGGCAAGAAGGTGTAATTTCATTTATTACGGCTGAAGAACTTGAAAATATTGAAGGTTTAAAAATCGTCTCAATAGACGGAAAGAAATCTTTTTAAACTCTCAGCTCAATTTTATTGAACTGAGAGCACTTATACTTGAAGTAGTTTTTCTAAATCATTTGTATTTTTAATATCGTCTTCTTCTATATCAAAATGTTTGTATGTAATATAAATTCCGGTATCCTCTAAAATCTCTTCTAAAGACGAAAGCTTATCATCAAGTGTAAAATGTGTTTTATTTATAATAACAAAATCATCACCGTGAATTCTAAAGACAAAATCACTTGTATTTATTTTTAAAAGTCTTTGGGCAAATTTTTTAAGCAGTCTATCACCCTTAGTCCAGCTGTTTTGTTGATTATACTGGTTAAAGTTATGCAAATTTATTACATTTATGCACTTAACATCAAACTCATCCGTATGATTATATGTCAAAACAAGCTCTAAGTACGAGGTATTATATACTCCACACACTTGGTCTCTGTAAAAGTATGAAAATCTTTCTTTTTCTATTTTCGTTTTTGGTCTTTGTGTTATTGTAGTTTCTACTTTTATATTTTTCAATGCCTTGCTAGCTGCTTTTACTATTTTTGGATTAAACTGCTTTTGCGATAAGTCATTAAGTTCAACAATGGCATCTTTGACACTTTTTCTAGATTTATATATTCTGTTAGTAGTCATAGCGTCAAATGCATCAGCTACAGTCATTATTTGAGACAATATAGGTATTTCACTACCTTTGAGGCCATTTGGATAACCTGCACCGTTATAATGCTCATGATGATGGCGTACAATTTCAGCAATATTTTTATAGATATCCACCTTACTTAAAAGTTCGTAACTGACGACAACATGTTCTTTGATTATTTCATATTCAAGACTTGTTAATGAGCCGGGCTTTAAAAGTATTGAATCCGGTGTAGAAATTTTTCCTATATCATGAAGCATACATGCTCTGTACAAATCATCTATAACATCCTCTTTAAAACCCATCTCTTTTGCTATAGCCGTAGAGTAGTTTGCTACTCTTTGTGTATGTCCTGCCGTATAACTGTCTCGTTTTTCTATTATGTTTACTAAAGAAAAAATATGCTGTTCATAATCTTTAATCTTATTTTTTAAAATTTCTTTTGCTTTTTTTCGTCCATATGAGATCAAAAACAACCCTAAAAGATATATAAGAAAAATTATAAGTACATTTATTGAAGATAAAGAATATGCCTCTTCATAATACTTTTGCATAGGTATAGATACGGAAACTCCACCTCTAATATCACCGACTTTATAACCTTGAAAAGCATGACATTTTAAGCAAGATTCTTTTGTTTGAAGAGGACTTATATATCTAAAAAATTCTTTGCCTTCTATAACTGCTTTTTTATAGCTAGGCTTTTTTGTTTTTTCTATTATATTTAGTTGTTCTGCTTCCCATTCATCAGGTTTGTTTTTAGGGTTCATCAATATACTGCTGGTAATATGACCTTTTGTCCCGTAAAGTTGTGAATAGTCTTGCATCATCTGAGACAAAGTATAAGCCGGATTCATTAGGGTAAGTTGTTGGTTGTCAGAAGTGTTTACATCTCTGTTTGGTATATGAGACAAATAAGGATTTGGCGGAGTTTTTTCAGTTATTGGTACGTACACGCCTCCATGGGAAGCAACCCAAGAACGATATGCCAAGTCTTTTTTTACACTGACTACAGCTTCGTGTTTTGCTAGGACGTTTGCATATTCATAGTTTTTGTACACAAGTACAAAACCTGCTACAAACATTATAAATGTCCATACAAATACAACAATATAAGTAATTTTATTTAAAAACTTTACTCTGCTACTCATTATAAAACCTTATAAAACATTATACAATATTGTAGAGTAGTTTCAAAATAATAATTTTATTGTTACACTTATTGAAGTAAATTTTTCTTTACAAGTTTATAAACTAGATTTAGATTTTTTTTCACGCGTTTATAGTAAGGAGCATTTGAATATCCTCCGTTATAACCGCTTACCATGTTAAAATACTTTTTTCTACTGTGTTTTAATCTAACTAACAAGTGTGCTGCGATTTTAGTAGAAGTCTTTACATCTGTCAACAAAAGCGTTGCCAATTTTGTATCGCTTAGTTTTAACAGATGATTAAGTGAGGGTGTCAGTTTTGCAATATGCTTTGCCGTAGCTAACTGAATCTGTAAAGCTCCCAAAGATGCCTTAGTAATGTCAGTACCTTTTTTCACATCACCGAGTATATGGACGCCACCACTGCTCTCAGTAAGACAAATAGCACTTAAAGTATTCTCGTATGTTTCACCTTGATTATCTGAAATTGTTCTAGCGACATCTCTAACAGTTTGTAATACTTCAAGCTGTTTTTTTGAAACATCCGCACACAATAATTTTCCTACACTTAACAATAATAATATTCTAAACAAACACTTCCTTTTTTTGAAAGCGGAATTATACAGAAATAAATCTTATAAATATAATAAATTAAAATTATTAAAACACATGGTTTATTATTTACTAAGATTTATCGGGTTTGGTAGTTTTTATCAAAATAATTTTGGAAAGTGGTGGGTTCGCCGTGACTCGAACACGGGACCACTCCGTTATGAGCGGAGGGCTCTAACCAACTGAGCTACGAACCCACTTTCGTTGTAGGGCGAAATTATAGCCAGTGTGAGCTTATATTTTTTTTAATTTTCCTACTTTTTCTTTACATCTTTTGCAGAGTAGTTTTTATCTGCTATTGATTCTAAGAAAACCGTAGCGTATGAGCCTTTAGGAAGAGTGAAAGATATATTTAACATTGTCTGTTTTTTGACATATTTGCACTCTATATCTTTTGGGTAAATAAGTGCTTCTCTTCTGTAACCTTTCTCTTGTAAAAACTCATCGTCATACTTAGCTTCTATCTCTAAAGCTTCATCACGAGCACGAAAAACATCACGACCGCATAAAAGTCCAGTTGGAGTCAGTTTTTTTGCCTCAAACTCTTTTATAGGAATAATTTTCGGTGTTGAGAGTTTACCTTTAACATCTACATATACATCACCCTCTAACAACTTAAATTTTCCGTTATTCTCATTTTGACTTATCTCGACACGTTCACGTAACCACTGGTTAAAAAACTCACTTTGGTATATTGATATCAAAAAGTTCTTTATTTTTGCATCTTCTACAAATATCTCACCGCTTAACATATCACGTGCTTGTTTAAAACTGTCGCTGTCACGTCCAAAACGCTGAAAACCGAAATAATTTGGAAGACCGTTTTTGGATATTTTTCTGGCACACTTCTCAATACGACCTGCATCTATATTATCAACTTCAAAAAGGTTGATGCTAAACCTGTTCCCTGCTAAATCTCCCATTCTTATTCCCGTAGAGTGACGAGTTATATCCAAAACCTCTATCTGTTTATGATAAAACTGTTTAATCATTTTCTCATACGAAACATCTACAGATATATACTGGGTGGTAGTTGCGTGTTTATCTTTTAAACCGGCATATCCTATCTTTTGAGCAGGAATTGCTAGATACTCTGAAAAAGCGGCTATCATATCCCATGTAGTCATTTCTGTCTTTTTTACGTGAACTACCAGTGAGTTTCCTTTACCTTTAAACTCTATAGATGGAATTTCATCGACTATAAAATCATCTTGTGTTTGGTAAAATTTGAAGTCGATATCGCCGACACTGTCTAAATATTCTCTTTTTCTCATAATTGTAATAACTTTAATTCTTTTGAAGCAATAGCTATATCGCTCTTAATTGCTTTTTTGAGCTCATCTATAGAGTCAAATTTTTTATTATCCCTTATAAAAGAGACAAAACTTATACTTGCTTTTTCCACATTTCCTACTTCACCCTCAAGTATATGGCTCTCTACGGCAAAACTACCGTCAGTTGTTACCCGATGCCCTACAAAACTAACGGAAGGATGGTAATGTTCTTCATTATCTATACGCGTCAAAGTAACATAAACTCCCTCTTTTGGTAATAAAAAACCGTCTTTACATGAAAGATTTATAGTTGCAACAAGTTCCTTTTTACCTATCCCTTGACCGCTTTCTCTTACACCGCGTATAGTATAGTTATGACCTAAAAATGCATTTGCGCCTTTTATATCTCCGATGCCCAGTTTTGCACGAATCTTGTGAGAGTGAATAGAATCCCCGTTTAATGAAACCTCATCAACTACTTTTACCTCTCCCGTAAAAAGTTCTTTTAAATCGTCAAAGTTATATTTTCTATCTTTTCCAAAGTGAAAATCATAACCTACTACTATTTTTTCTAAATTTGGAAATTTACTTTGTAATAGCTCTATAAAGCCTATTGCATCCAGATGACGTATTTCATCAAGTTGCAAATACATTATAGGATATTTACTAAAATGTTCACGCTCTTTTTTGGGAGTCAGGTTTGCATACCCTGTTTCAATAACGACAATACTCCCCTGCTCACCTAACTCTGCAAATAGATGCTGATGTCCTATATGCATCCCGTCAAACCCACCTATGGCAATAGCTGTGCTATTTTTCATACTTTTCAACTAATGTTCCCTCTAAGCTGCACAATGTGCTATGTTTTTTATATTATTTTTTTCTTTCTCATATGTCTTGTACAAATCATAGGCATTTTGTAAGTTCATCCAAAAATGTGGAGTCGTTCCAAAATACTCTGCTAGTTTCAAAGCCATAAGAGAAGTGATGCCTCTTTTTTCATTATACAACTCACTTAAAGTTTTAATACCTACATTCAAGTCTTCAGATAATTTAGCCTGAGTTAAGTTCAACGGAGTTGCAAACTCTTCTCTTAGAATAACACCCGGATGTGTACTTGGTCTTATATCTAACATCTATTTTCCTTTATTTGTGATAATCATCTATATATACATCATAAGCATTGGAATTTTCAAACCTAAAAACAATCCTATATTGCTCATTTATCCTGATGCTACAAAACCCTTTTAAATCGCCTTTTAAGTGTTCAAACCTGTTTGACGGCGGAACTCTAAGGTCAGCTTCATCATAAGAAGCTTCCAACATATCAAGCTTTCTTTTACCGACATTGTTAACAGCTTGTGAAAACTTTTTTTGACTTTTGCCGTCAAACAGCTTTTTTGTATATTTACACTTAAAAGATTTTATCATATTGATATATTATCACAATACGATAAGTTAGTCAACTAAACCATTACTTATCAAAATAATAACAATACTCTAAGTTACCCTCTTTACCAGTTATTTTTGATGGAGATTTTTGAATTAGATTCCATCCTTTTTCTTTGCATCTACTCTCAAAGTTCTCCATAGCTAATGCAATAGCCTTTTCATCCAGTACTACTCCGTGTTTATCACGTTTAACATCACGTCCCACTTCAAACTGCGGTTTAAATAAAAGTATGATTTTACTAGATGCAAGTCTTTCTACATCATCTAAAATATTAAGTAGAGATATAAAAGAGACATCACTGACTACTAAATCATATCTTTTTTCACTCTTAAATTCTCTTATATCGCAACTCTCATAGGAGTTTACTCTTTTATCTTCTAAAAGTGACTTATGCAGTTGAGATTTTCCTACATCCACTGCATCTACACTCATAACAGAGTTTTCTAATAGAACCTGAGTAAATCCACCCGTAGATGATCCTATATCTAAGCAGATGCTATCTTTTAAATCCAGATTCAACTCTTCTAAAAAATACTTTAGTTTATAAGCAGCGCGACTTACATAGTTATCATGTTCTGCCACTTCAACAACAGAGTTTGCATCTACACTAAAAGAGCTTTTTTTTACTATCTTTGCATCTACGCTAACAAAAGAGTTTTTTATAATATTTTGCGCTTTTGAACGGCTATCTACAAAACCATTCTCAACCAGATAATTATCTAAGCGCATTAAAACTGAAACTCCACACCTATATACGGATAATATATACGTTGTTTATAATCAGCCGAACCGTTTTGTGACTCGTCAAAACCAAATTCGTAAATATCATAAGCAAGTTTAACGCTAAAAAGTTCGCTAAACCTTACAGATGTACCCGCACCATAAACAAAACTAAAACCTTGTTCACCAAAAGACTTTGCATAGCCTGCTCCGAACTTAGCGTAAAAATCCCATATATCATCAAAAAAAGCATAATGTGCTAATGTTGACACAGTATAAAGGGTATGATTTAAACTTACTGTATCATTGACTTTATACCCACCGTCTTTGAGTTTTACATATCCAAGTTCTACCGATAGATGCTTATTTATATATGCTCCGCCGTAAAAATACTCGGCTTTAGCCTTTTCATCTTTCATAGAGCTGTATAATCCGCCGCTTTTATATTCAGAACTTCCGTATCCATAACCCAAATATGGACCACCGTCTCTATCTGCATAACTAAGGGTAAATACAAAAACTAAAACTAAAAAAAATTTCATAACAATCCATTCATTTCATCTTCTGTAAGACATTTAACTCCAAGACCCATAGCTTTGTCATACTTACTACCTGCATCTTCACCGTAGATTAAAAAGTCCGTTTTTTTACTGACACTGCCGCTAACTTTAGCACCTAAAGACTCCAACATCTCTTTTATTGCAGGTCTAGGCTGGCTCATAGTGCCTGTTAAAACTACAGTTTTTCCTTTAAAAGGGTTATCTTCCGCTTCTGCTTTTTTTACCGGTTCTAGCGGATTTAAAATACTCTGCAACTCTAAAACAGTCTCTCTGTTTACTCTTATAAATTCCAACACGGACTCTGCCATCTCTTCGCCAATACCGTCACACTCAACTATTTGTTCTTTACTTGCATCTATAAAAGAAAAACCAAATGCATCTGAGAGTGTCTTAGAAGCAACTTCACCGATATGCTCAATTCCCAAAGAGTTTATAAAACGCCAATACTCACACCCCTTTGCACCTTCAAGTGCATCCAGCAAGTTCTGAGATTTTTTCTCTTTAAAACTATCTAACTCCATTAACTGCTCAAAAGTTAAAGAGAACAAATCAATAACGTTTTTCACAAGTCCGGCATTAAAAAGTGCTTCTACTATTTTATTTCCAAGTCCGTCAATATTTAGACACGGCTTGGATGCAAAGTAGATTATCGAGTTTACGACCCTTGCTTCACATGAGAGGTTTTGACATTTTACAAGTACCTCTTCTTGAAGAAGTTCACTACCGCAAACCGGACAATTTGTCGGACGCTCAAACTTTTGCTCATTGCCACTGCGTTCATGTTCTAAAACTTTTATGATTTTAGGTATAACATCCCCGCTTCTAAGTATTATAACTTTATCTCCGATGCGAATATCTTTTCTATCTATCTCATCAAAATTATGAAGTGTCGCACGCTCAACTACAACTCCGTCTATATCCGTGGGTTCAACCACCGCAACGGGTGTCACTGCACCGCTTCTACCTACTTGAAGCTTAATCTCTTTAAGTGTAGTTATCTTCTCGACTGCAGGAAATTTGTAAGCAACCGACCAACGAGGATTTTTTACGGTATAACCCATATCTATTTGTGAAGATATCTCATTTACTTTTATAACCATGCCATCAAGCATCATCGCATAATTATCACGCTCGTTTTTCATAAGTTCATAGATGCCCTCAATATCTTCAAAACCTTTGCATAATCTACTTTGAGGCGGTTTTTTAAATCCTAAAGAATAGATATATTCCATTCTGTCACTTAAAAGTTTTTGCTCTAGTGTATTTTCCCCAATCCCATAAGGTAAAAATACTAAATTTCTGGATGCCGTAATACTAGAATCAAGCTGTCTTAAACTTCCTGCAGCTGCATTTCTAGGGTTTGCAAATACGGATTCGTTATTTTTTAAACGCTCCTCGTTTATTTTTTCAAAATCATCTTTAAATATAACAACTTCACCGCGAATCTCTATGCGTCCTTGATGCTCTATACTTAAAGGGATTGAACGGATAGTTTTTACGTTTGAAGTAATGTCTTCTCCCTCTTCTCCGTCACCGCGAGTGATACCTTGAATCAGCTTACCGTTTTCGTAAATCAAATTAAGTGAAGCCCCGTCATACTTCGGTTCACAATAAAAAGATATATTTTCATCTAATTTATAAGTTTTTTTAAGCCAAGCCTCTAAGTCATCTGCATTAAAGATATCTTCAAGTGACCACATTCGAGAGAGATGTTTTGCTTTTACAAATTTTTCAGACACGACATCCCCTACTCTTAAAGTAGGAGAATCATTTAATTTTTTATCGGGATTATTTATCTCATAGTCTAAAACTTTATGATATAGCTCATCATAAACCTCATCGGTTGTAATCGGGTCATCCAATACATAGTAATGATAGGCATACAAATTTAACTCTTGGACTGCTTGTTTATACTCTTGATTATTCATGTGGAAATTTTATCTTAAAATTACTAAAATATTCGTTAGTGTACTTGCAGTAAATTTTGAGCCTTGCCAAAATAATAACCTTGGAATTCATCAACCCCGTATTTTTTCAACAACTCAAAAATTTCTTTATTTTCTACATATTCGGCTACTGTTTTAATATTTAGGTCTTGTGCAAAATGAACTATACTTTTGACCAATATTCTTGATTCTTCTTTTTCTAATATATTTTGAACCAATGAACCGTCAATCTTTAAATAATCCGGTTTTAATCTAAGGATATGTGCATAGTTTGCATAACCGCTTCCAAAATCGTCTATAGCTATCCTAACACCTATCTTTTTAAGCTTTTTCACAACTTTTACAAGTCTGTTAAAATCTTCTACGTTCTCTTGTTCTACTATTTCAATAATTATCCTGTTTGGATTGTTAAACTTTTCTAATATTTCCAATAAAGTATCCATAACCCTTGGTTGAAAAAAATCATTCGGTAAAAAGTTGATAGATATTTGTTCATCCCTTTGGGAAAAGAACGATAAAGACTGAATCAACACCTCTTTAGCTAAGTAAGCATAAAGTCCTCCGTTCATAGCTATAGGTAAAAAATCGCTTGGATAAAGAATTTTTTCTTTATCGTCTTCTAAATCAATTATTCTAACCAACGCTTCATATTTAACTATTTTTTCTTCCCTATTTCTTATCTCTTGAAAAAAAGGAACTACCTTATTGTTATCTATGGCTTGTTTTAAAATTTTTTTCATTTTTATTGTTTTTGAAGAGCTTTGTTTTGTATCGATATTGTTTGTATAAGCTATATACGGTAGCGATTTTTCTCTGGCTTTTTTTAAAGCCATTTGTGCTTTTTCAACTAAGTTGCTGTTTCCGTTTGATATTCCAAAGTACATCTCAACTTGCAATATATCATCAAACTCTTCAACATCTATATTCAGTAACTTTAATCTTAAGTGTAATTCTTCTAAAATATCAACATAGTCATCTTCGGAAAAATACTCATCACACTTTAAAAGAGCAAATTCATCGGATGAAGTTCTAAATATCTTCATAGAGTATTCGTGTCCGAATTTTCTAAATTCGTCCGCTACGGCTTTTAAAACAATATTTCCCGTATTCATACCGTAGAGTTCATTTATAAGGCTGAACTCCTTAATATTTCCAAGAATTAAAACATTTATCTTCTCTTCTGAAAACGATACATCTAAAAACTGTCTGTTTCCTAACCCTGTAGTACTGTCTGTAAATGCCTGATGCTTAAAATGGTTAAATACATTGTCGAAACTTTTTTTTGTTGCAAAAAGAATTAATAGCGATATTATTAAACCGACGACGAGTAGTGTGTTGATTAAATTTGAATATGGTTTATGTAGTTTCTCGATATCAAATATAATCACTAAACTACCGACTGTTTCAGACTTATGGTTTTTTAAATCCAGTAAAGTTTTATTATTGAAATATTTTTGAACCGATTGTTCTTTATTTCCTTTTATTATTTCGAGTTTTACATCTTCTATCGTTTTTAAGTCTTCTAAAAAAGCTATAGGGGAGAGTCCTATTTCGACATTTCCTACATATTGATTTTTATAAAAAATCGGTTTGGTTACACGATATGTCAACTCCAGTTTTCCCTGTTCAAACCCGCTTAAAGATTTTTGTAACCTACCGGTATCTGTTATTAACGTTCGTTTTTGGCTTAACTTATCACCGAAGAAATTCGGTTTATGTGCTCTATATATGGTAATCCCGTCAAAGGAGCGGAAAGTAAGAATATTTATATTTTTATTTAATGCTTTTTCATTTAGATATTTATGCTGTATAATTTTATCTACTGCTTTTGTATCTTTATCTGCAATTGCCTTACTAAGACCATCCAAATAAACAAAACGGTTTAATTTGTTTTTTAACTTAGCTTCATATTTATGAATATTTAGATTAAAAAGTTCTTTGGCGGATACAGATATTGTTTTTACTTTTTCATCGACGACTTTATCAAACTGATATGTCAAAAAAACATAGCCTATTATAAAAAGAAGTGTTATAAAGACCATTGATGATAAAAAAACATTTTTCTTAGTTTTTTCTATTGTCTTCATAAATCCACTTTATACTTTTGTATTTAACCAATCTCTTTTTTGATAAATATACCAATATATTATACCTTTAAAAAGTGTCTCCACATTCATTATTATGAAAATAGAGATAATGCCGTAACCTAACTTATATGCTATATATGATGGAATAATCCTAAAAAACCATAATGATAGCACATTTATTTTTAAAGTTGTTTTTGTCGCACCCGCACCGCGTAGTGCCGATGAATAAACAAACATTATAGCAAGTGGTACCTGAGCCAAACCTACCAGTATCAAATATTGTGAAGCTACCAATACCGTAGCTCTATCATTAGTAAACACGCCTACAATATACTCGGGAAATAATATCATAAACAAACCTATGCTGCCCATAAAAATATATGCTATACGTCCGCTTATAACACCCATATGGTATGCTTTTTCTTTGTTTTTTGCTCCTAGATTTTGTCCAACCAATGCCATTGCGGCAATTGCAAAACCAAATCCCGGCATAAAAGCTATACCTTCAATTCTAAGACCCACTTGATAACCTGCTAGTTCCACCGTGCCGTACCATGCAATTATAGCAACGAAAAAAACAAAACTCATACTTGATATTCCTCTATCAAGTGCGGCACCCCATCCCACTTTAAGTGCACGTTTTAAATCTACAAATCTGATTATCGGTAATATATTTATTTTTGCCGTTGTTTTTTTTAGTATCAAAAAATATACCGATACATTAAAAGCATATGCTATAAGTGTTGCTATAGCCGCACCTTCTATTCCCATAGCTACAAATCCGAAATGACCAAATATAAGTACATAGTTTAAAAATGCATTTATACCTGCCGACACGAGTTTTATGTAAAGTGAACTTTTTGTATCCCCTGATGCACTTAAAGCATTAAATAACAGTGCATCTATAAAAATAACTACAATACCTAAAGATAGAATTTTAAAATAAGCACTTCCAAGTTCTATGACTTCATCTTCCGCACCTAAAATAGAGTAAAAATATTCACTGCCGAAATAACCTAAAAAACTTACAAAAATCGACAATATAACCGAAATTATCAACAACGCATACAAAAGCGAAGATGCTCTTTTTTTTCTATTGCTTCCGATAAAACGTGATATCAAGGCATTTCCACCGACAACATAAAGTGTCATAAGTACGTTAACGATCATCATAAACTGCATACTTACACCCACAGCCGCCAAAGCATAAAAACTCAGCATCCCTACCATAAGCATATCTATTAGTGATTGAAGAATATCAACAAGGCTTTTAAGTGCAGCGGGTATAGCAAGTGAAAAAACCTTACGGGTGTCTTGAGAATATTTTGGAATCATTGTTATTATAATCTTTTAATTAAGGAGGCTATATCTTCTTTTTCTTTTTGAGTATTTAGTTCAATCTTGCAGCCGTATTTATTTATCGGATTTAAATTTATTATATTTTTAAACTTTTCTAAAACTTTATTGGCTATTTCACTATTTTCAGACATATATACAAGTAAAAATCTGTTTTCATCCCATCTTACCAACATATCGTCTCTGCGAATCATTACAAGTAAATTATTTACAAAATCTTTATGAACTAAACCATCCTCTTTTGTAATTACTATAGATAAGATTGAAACTATTTTTTCGTTAAATACGGCAGCCTCTTGATAACTTTTTGCAATCTCTTTAAAATATTTTCTATCATATGCACCGCTTTTTGCATCTATGTTTGTATGGTTTTGAATCATTATTCTTTTTATTAAATCTTGTGTAATATCTTTAAATACTACAACTCTATACTCTTTTACACTCTTATCTATATTGACGCTAAAAGCTTTAGGGTCATATGTTTGACTGAGCATACTGACGATTCTGTCCTTTTCGTCTAATTTTAGTATAGCATCTATCCAATTTTCACCGCCAGTGATTTTATTTTTGTTAAAATAATTTGGATGCGGTATAAAATTATTTTCAAATTCTCCAAAATTAGTATTATAATCCTCGGTTGAAAATACGTTAAAAAATCTATTAAACGAGCTATTTGTAAAAATTACGTTTTCATCTTTAAATATAACAATAAGGTCATCGTTTAAGTTTGCTATAATCGACAATAAAGGGATTGTAGCACTATCCATTTAATACCTCGGATACTTTTTGCATCTCTAAAATAAGTTCATCTTTTGTATCAAATGAAAGTGCAGTTCTTATTTTTTGTTCTTGATTCGGAGGGGTTGAATCAAATACCAATACATATCTTAAAACTTTGACCTTATCTGCGTTTAAATCTGTCCACTCAAGACTCATTTCTGCCGTTTCACCGTTTAAATCAACTACCGATGCAGGATACAACCTTGTAAGTTTATCCAAATCAATATCCCCGGCTTTAGTTTTGTAAATCATCTTTTATATCTTCCTTATTTAAACTTTTATACATATCGCCTCTGTACATTTTTATAAATGCCAATAATCCAAAAGTAACTCCGAGTATAATTGATATGACTCCGACAAAGTCTTCTCTCTCCCATGCCATCACAATCCAACAAACATCTGCTAAAAGATACACTACTATAGATTCGTATATCTTGCCGCGAAATGTTAAAAATGCTCCAATATTTAGAAGTATGCCGCCAATCAACGCAAAACTAATCAATTAACTTCCTTTATATTTTGAGTTTTTATAACCCATTTAAAGTATAATCCGCCTAATATAAAACCAAATCCAATTATAAAGGTTATATTCTCCAAGGTAAAGCCGTTTTGGGCCAATACACCCGTCATATAAGATGTAAATGCAGCCGAACTTAAAAACAACATATCATTATAAGCAACAATTCTACCATAATACTTTTTATCAATATTTTTTTGTAATAAAGTATAAGTATATGACCAAAGCGTTGTTGTAAATAAGCCCACTATAAAACTAGCTACTATTGAGAGATAAAAATTTTGCATCATAATTGCCCATAACCATACTGCAATAGCTTGAGCTAAAAATATATAAAATAAACCTTTATTATTTGTGTACCTACTTAATAATATAGGACCCAAAACAAGTCCTAATGCACGAGATGCATGCAAAATTCCAAGTGCCAAAGAAGCAGCAATAATAGAGGTATAATATCTATCGACCATTAAAGCCACAAGAGCATCAAAAGCGGTAAGACCGACAAAAGCATGTACAAACATCAGATGCATCGCATGTGGAAATTTTTTTATATATTTAAAAGTATCCGCCATCATACTTAAAAGCTTTTCTTTTACTTTAATCACTTCAATATCTATCTCTAATCTGTATAACAATAAAAATCCGACTATAAACATTAAAGTATCTAGTAAAAATGCTATCTTTACACCTAACCAATATACTACAAAACCGCTTACTCCCATACCTAAAGTATAAGAAAACGACCAGATAATAGAGTGTAATTCATTTGCATGCTGAAGCTTGCTCCCGTCTAAAATTTTAGGTAGTAATGACATCTCCGTCGTAAAATAAAAACTTGCAGCTGCCATTTTTATAAAAATCAAAACATATAGATAATTTAAGTCTGAGGTGTCATTTATAAATATTAATAAAAATGTTGAAATTATCTCAAAGCCAATCAAAGTCAGCAAAAGTTTTTTTGGTTTGACACTGTCTATAATCGAACCTGACAAAGGTGCTTGAATTACACCTGCTAAAAAATGTAGCATTGCAACAAATGCTACAACTTTAGCATCTACGTTTAATTCTATCAATAAGGTATATATAGCTACATTACTAAACCAAGCGCCAAAGTATGATATTAATTGTATAGTTGATAACTGTCTTAGAACATATTCAGTTTTTAATAGTTTAATGTATTTTTTCATAAATGCAAGATTATCATAAAATTATTAAAGTTTATTTTTCATTAGTCGATATTAATGTTGATAGCAATATTTTTTATATATTGAATATGAAAAAAGGAGTACGTCATGGATGGCATAGCAAATGTTGCAAGGCAGCAACAATCTCAAATTCATACTACAGAAGCACAAGGAATAAAAACTGAGGAATCTAAACAACCTCAAGTTCAACAACCGGATTTGGTAAAAGCTTCTCAAGAGAAATCTACTAAGATAGATTCTAAAGAACAAGTTGAAGATTTAGTAAAAAAACTAAATGATGCACTGGCACCTATGAAAACTGATTTAAGTTTTGGTGTTGATTTGGATGATATATTTTATGTAGCGGTTAGTGAATCAAAAACAAATAAAATGATTAGAAGATTTCCGGCCGAACAAGCTCAAGACTTTTTACCGAAAATGCAAGAAGTATCGGGAATGTTATTCGATACAAAAGGGTAAGAAAGCTTACCCTTTTTTTACTACTTAAACTTAAACACCTAAAAAGCGGAGTTAAGCTAACATTTTTTTAATCTCTTTTATTGTATAATCGCGTCAATTATTTTAATATTAAAGGTTTTTTTGTATGAAAAAAGAGGTCAAAAAGGTAGTTTTAGCTTATTCTGGTGGGCTTGATACCAGTATTATTTTAAAATGGTTACAAGAAGAGTATAAAGCCGAAGTTATTACATTTACAGCAGATTTGGGTCAAGGGGAAGAAGTTGAACCGGCTCGTCAAAAAGCACTTGACAACGGTATAAAACCTGAAAATATTTTTATCTTAGATATCCAAGAAGAATTTGTAAAAGATTATGTGTTCCCAATGTTTAGAGCAAATGCTATTTACGAAGGTGAGTATCTTTTAGGGACATCAATCGCAAGACCGTTAATCGCAAAAAAACAAATAGAAATAGCAAAAGAAATGGGTGCAGATGCAGTTAGTCACGGTGCAACCGGTAAAGGGAACGATCAAGTTAGATTTGAGCTTGGATATTTAGGACTAAACCCTGATATTACGGTTATCGCTCCTTGGCGTGAATGGGATTTAAATTCAAGAGAAAAACTTTTAGCATATGCAAGGGAACACGGTATCGAGATTTCTCAAAAACACGTAGATGAAAACGGTAACCCAAAAGTAAGTCCATACTCTATGGACGCTAACCTACTTCATATCTCTTATGAAGGTCTTCACTTAGAAAATCCGATGAATGAACCTGAAGATGATATGTGGTTATGGACTAATTCACCTGAAGATGCACCTGATGAAGCTGAATATATCACTATCGGATACAAAAATGGAGACCCTATCTCAATTAACGGTACAGAGATGAGTCCTGCTACAATTTTAAGAACATTAAACGAATACGGTAACAAACACGGTATCGGGAGAATCGATATAGTTGAAAACAGATACGTTGGTATGAAAGCACGCGGTTGTTATGAAACTCCGGGTGGTACTATTATGCTAAAAGCTCACCGTGCTATTGAATCTATCACACTTGATCGTGAAGAAGCGCACCTAAAAGATGAGATGATGCCAAGATATGCAAAACTAATCTACAATGGATTCTGGTTTTCACCAGAGCGTGAGATGCTTCAAGCGGCAATAGACAATACACAAAAATACGTACAAGGTAATGTAAAACTAAAACTTTACAAAGGTAATGTTCAAGTTGTAGGACGTGAATCTGATATGTCACTTTATTCTGAAGAACACTCTACTTTTGAAGAGGACGAAGTATATAATCAAAAAGATGCTGAAGGGTTTATACGTCTAAACGCACTTAGAAGAATTATCGCCGGAAAAAAAAGGAATAAGTAATGAGTATTGTTAAGATTGACATGAACTCTGAAGAGTTCATCGGCGAGATGGATAAAACAGTAAAATTTACGGATAAGGTTTGTGAGTCACGCGGTTGGGTTTACAACCCACAGGAGGAAGTAAACGAAGGTGTACAGATGGGTCTGGCACGTAATAAAATTATGTACAACAAAAGATTTTGTCCATGTTTTATGGTTGATGACAGCGGAGACAAACCAAAAAGTGTAGATGACAGGATTTGTCCATGTAAACCTGCAATTGAGAAAGAGATTCCTGAAGACGGTAAATGTCACTGTGGAATTTTTTGTACACCTGAATATGCGGCTGAGAAAAGGATTGAACTTGGTATGGAAGAAGCCGTGCATACTCACTCACGCGGTCTTACAAAAGAGGAATGTGAACTTCTTATAAAACAGAGTGAATTAGACGGTGATGAGCTAAATGCACTACTTGAAGCAAGAGAACTTGGAATGGTTGACTTTACACTTATAGATGTTCGTGAGCATATGGAATGGCAGATGGGTCATATTAAAGGTGCTGACAAACTTATCCCTACAAGTAGTTTTTACCAGGCACTCGAAGATGCAAAACTAGATAAAAATGCACATAACATAGTTTACTGTCATGTTGGTAGTAGAAGTGCCCATGTAGCAATGATTATGAAAGACATGGGTTATACAAATATAGGAAATTTAACTCACGGTATTGTTTCATACGGTGGAGAAATAGAGAGATAAAATAGATGAAAGTACTTTTAATAAAAGATGTAAAAAACTTAGGAAAAGCCGGTGAAGTAAAAGAAGTAAAACCGGGTTACGGTCAAAACTTTTTAATCAAAAAAGGTTTTGCAAAAAATGCTACGGATGAAATAATTGCCGAGCATAAAGAGCAAGAAGCCAAAAAAGCTCAAGAGCTAAAAAATGAGATAGCTGAGCTTACAGAACTTGCTAAAAAGCTTGATAAACTAGAGATAATCATCACTAAAAAATTAGGTCAAAACGGACACCTTTTTGGAGCCGTTACAAAAGACGAAGTAGCTGCAGCACTACTTGAACAACATAATATTGAAATAGATAAAAAGCATATAACAGATAAAACAGCTATTAAAACCGTAGGTGAGCATGACTTAGATTTAAAACTTGGTCATGCTATACATGCTACACTACATGTGGATGTTCAAGGAGAGCAATAACTTATGTTTGATGCTACTACTATACTTGCCTATAAAGGTAAAAACAAAGCTGTAATCGGCGGTGACGGTCAAGTAACTTTTGGCAACTCTGTTTTAAAAGGCAATGCTACAAAAATAAGAAAATTGCATCACGGAAAAATTTTGGCAGGTTTTGCAGGAAGCACTGCAGATGCATTTAATCTTTTTGATATGTTTGAAGAGTTTTTAGAAGATAAAAAAGGCGATATTTTAAAATCGGTTATAGAGTTTTCAAAAGCATGGAGAAAAGACAAAGTTCTTCGTCGTTTAGAAGCTATGATGATTGTACTAAATAAAGATCATATTTTTATACTGACCGGAAACGGTGACGTAGTTGAACCAGAAGACGGTGAAATAGCTTCTATCGGTAGTGGCGGAAACTTTGCAATTTCAGCTGCCCGTGCACTTAAAAAACACGCAAATATGGATGAAGAAGACCTTGTAAAAGAATCTTTAATGATTGCAGGTGAACTTTGCATCTACACAAACCAAAATATAAAAACATTAACTTTAGAGGATAAGTAATTGAATTTAACCCCAAAAGAGATAGTTGAATATCTAGATAAGTATGTAATAAGTCAAAGAGATGCTAAAAAGACAATAGCTTTGGCACTTCGCACGCGCTATAGACGTATGCAACTTAGTGATGAACTTCAAAATGAGATTACCCCCAAAAATATTTTAATGATAGGCTCAACCGGTGTAGGTAAAACTGAAATATCTCGCCGTTTGGCAAAAATGATGAAAGTTCCGTTTATAAAAGTCGAAGCCAGTAAATATACAGAAGTAGGTTTTGTGGGTCGTGATGTTGAATCTATGGTTCGTGATTTGGTTATAAATGCCGTATCAATTGTAAAAGCTGAAAAAGAGGAAGAAAATAAAGAAAAGATTGAAAACTATGTAATAAATAAAATAGTTGAAAAACTTCTACCCCCTCTTCCTGAGAGTGCAAGTGAATCTAAAAAAGATGACTATAAAAGACTACTAGAAGGTATGGAAAGACGAGTTGAGAGCGGTGAAATGGATGATAAAATAATCGAGATTGAGATAGACTCAAGCATCCATGTAGAATTTGCTGACTCTAACTTACCGCCAGAAATGATAAAAGTACAAGAATCTTTTACAAAAGTATTTTCTCAAATGAATAAAGAAGATAAGAAAAAAGAGATAAGCGTAAAAGATGCAAAAATCATGCTTCGTGCAGAAGCCGGTGCTAAACTAATAGATAACAACTCTATAAATGCAGAAGCTCTTAGACGAGCCGAAAATGGTGGAATTATCTTTTTAGACGAGATTGACAAGATAGCACTGAGTGAAAAATCACAAGGTAGGAACGATCCTTCAAAAGAGGGAGTTCAGCGTGACTTGCTTCCTATCGTTGAAGGTAGCTCCATAACAACAAAGTACGGTGTAATTAATACTGATCATATACTTTTTATTGCCGCAGGTGCATTTCATGTAAGTAAGCCTAGTGATCTAATACCAGAATTACAAGGACGTTTTCCTTTAAGAGTCGAGTTAGAGAGCTTAACTGAAGATTCACTATATCAAATTTTAACACAGACTAAAAACTCACTTCTAAAACAATACCAAGCACTCTTATCTGTTGAAGGAATGGAGTTGAAATTTGATGATGAAGCAGTTCATGCAATCGCAAAACTTGCCCATAAAGCAAATGAAACTACTGAAGATATTGGAGCAAGACGTCTTCACACTGTACTTGAAAAAGTCTTAGAAGAGATTAGTTTTATAGCTGATGAGTATAAAGACAAAGAGTATATTGTTACAAAAGAATTGGTACATGATAAGTTGGATACTGTTGTTGAAAACGATGATTTATCAAGATATATATTATAAAAGTTAAAAAAGGCAAATAATGACAAAAGCAGGATTCGTTTCTTTAATAGGAAGACCAAATGCAGGTAAAAGTACCCTAATGAATTCACTTCTAGGTGAAAAAATTGCAATGGTTAGCCAAAAAGCAAATGCCACAAGAAAACGCTCCAATGCTATTGTTATGCATAAAGATACTCAAATCATATTTGTAGATACTCCCGGTTTGCACGAGAAAGAAAAAGTACTTAACCAATATATGTTGGATGAAGCACTAAAAGCTATGGGTGATTGTGATTTAATCGTATATCTTGCACCTGTTACGGATTCAACCGAACATTATGAAAAATTTTTAAAACTAAATGAGAAAAAAGTCAAACATATAATTGTTCTTAGCAAAATTGACCAAGTAAGCCAAGAAAAACTTTTTAAGAAAATAAATCAATATAATCAATTCTCAGACGAGTTTGAAGCATTAATCCCTACTGCAATTTCTAAGAAAGTCGGACATGATGATCTACTTGACACAATATCCAAAAATCTTCCTGACTCTCCTTACCTTTATGATCCGGATGATTTAACGAGTGAACTTGTTCGTGATATATATGCAGGGTTTATTCGTGAAGGAATTTTTGAAAATATAAGTGATGAAATTCCTTATGAGAGTGATGTTTTAATTGATAAAATTGAAGAAGACGGTAATGTCGATAGAATATATGCATCTATAATAGTCGAAAAAGAATCTCAAAAAGGTATTATTATTGGAAAAGGCGGAGATGCGATAAAAAGAATAGGTATATATTCAAGAAAAAAAATAGAAATATTAAGCAACAAAAAGGTGTTTTTAGATCTTCAGGTTATTGTAAAAAAAGGTTGGTCTAAAGATAAAGAATATTTAAAAGAGATAGGTTATACATCATGAAATTAATAATATTTATAGCTTTTTTTACATCAAGTTTATTTGCAAACGAACTTTTGAATACTTACAGAACCAATGGAATATCAAGTATCGAAAAACAGTTTGATTTGGAATTAACAAAAGAAATTTTTTGGGACAATTTACTCAAAGACAAAGATACAAGATTTGGTTATACAGAGTCATACAACTCTTTTTTGATATGTGATAAAAACAGTTCTACTTTAGCCATATACAAGCAAGACGAAAACAACACGTTTGTAAAGGAAAGAGAATATAATGCTTTTACAGGAAAAATCAATGGTGATAAGCAAAAAGAAGGAGATTTGAAAACTCCGATTGGAGTGTACCATATAAACAACAGATTAAGCAAAGACACTAAACTAGATCCTTTTTACGGACCTTTAGCCTTTGTGACATCTTATCCAAATTTATACGACAGAATGCGTGGCAAAAACGGAAGCGGAATATGGGTACACGGATTACCGATAAACCAAGAACGTGATGATTTTACAAAAGGTTGTATAGCCATAGATAACCAAAGTATTGAATGTTTAGATAGAAATATAGATATTAAAAAAACTGCATTAATCATCTATCCCAACAAACCTAAGACTACAAGTAAAGAAGAACTCTCAAAAATTTTATCTCAACTATACGATTGGAGATATGCCTGGTTATATAACGATATAGAAAAATATTTATCATATTACTCTGATGATTTTACAAGATTTGACGGAATGGGCATAAAAGCATTTAAAAAATATAAGACCCGTGTATTTAATAAAATAGAGAAAAAAACAATTATATTCTCCAATATAAACATAATAGCTTATCCGGCTGCCGACAATACTTATCAAGTGACTTTTAATGAATATTACAAATCAAGAACATTTGAATTTAACGGAGACAAAACATTACTTGTGAGATTAAACGACTCAAACAAGTTAAAAATATTTATTGAAAAATAGTAATGATAAAATCTTTTTTCCTTTTATTGATATCTTTTTCTTTATCATTTTCAAATATACAACTTATAAAAAAAGAAAATAATGATTCAAATACAACTCTTTTAGTTATAGGCGGTATTCACGGTGATGAACCGGGAGGTTATTTTGCTGCTTCTTTATTAGCTACAGAGTATGATATAAAATCCGGAAACTTATGGATTGTTCCAAATTTAAATAAAAAAAGTATTCAAAAGAACACTCGTGGCATCAACGGTGATATGAATAGAAAATTTGCAAGTTTAAACAATAATGATAAAGATTTAAAAATTATAAAAGAGATTAAGAATATTATACTATCAAAAAACGTATCACTGGTCTTGAACTTACACGATGGTCACGGTTTTTACAGAAAAGAGAACAAAAGTAAGATATTCAATCCAAATGCTTGGGGACAGACATGTGTAATAGACCAATGTACATTGAGTCCTAATCAACCATTTGGAAATTTAAACGATATAGCTTTAACAATTAAAAATCGTATGAATAAAAGTCTTATTCAGTCTCATCATAGCTTTGATGTTAGAAATACAAAAACAAAGTTTGAAGATGAAGCGATGCAGTTATCTTTAACATATTTTTCTGTTACAAACAACAAACCCGCCTTTGCAATTGAAACTAGTAAAAACTTATCATCTCTCTCACAAAAAGTGTTTTATCAGCTAACGGCTATAGAAGAATTTATGAAAATAATGGGCATTACCTATACAAGAAACTTTAAATTAGATACAAAAGATATATCAAAACTATTGGAAAATAATGGAAATTTAAAGATTAATGACAATATTTCATTGAATTTAACTAACATAAAAAAATATTTAAGCTACTTTCCGTTAAAATCTAAAGACAATGTACTTGAATTCTCTCATCCCCTAGGTAGTTTTGAGAAAATTAACGACAAATACATTATATATATAGGAAATAAAATAATAACAACTCTAAATTCTCAATATTTTGAGTTAGGTAGTGATTGTCCTAAATATTTTAAAGTTAAAGTTGATAAGGATATAGGAATATTTGAAAATACTTCAGAAATTTCTGTTATTGACGATTTTAGAATATTGACAGATAGTTCTATTAGAGTTAATGTTATCGGATATAAAAGCAAAAACTCAAAATCAGAATCTGGAATTGATATTGCTCATGAAGCTATAGTTAAAAGATTCTCTATTGATAAAGACGAAAAGGTTTTTAGAGTTGAGTATTATAAAAATAATAAATTTTGTTCCATGCAAATGGTTCATTTTAGATAGGAACTTAACTTATGAGTGAAAAGACTGAACAGGTATTTTCAAGTGTTGTATCACATAATCCTTATGATAATGATTATGTGAGTGGAATTTCTAGCTTCTTAGCGTATGATAAAGATATTACTTTTAAAAAAGGCCAATACTCTATCTCGTATATAAATACAGATAGTTTTATAAATGCCCAAATTTCGATAAGTAAAAATATTCCCGAAGAAGATATATATGATGCTATTCTTAGCAAAACATATGATGAATTAGCTTTAGACCAAGCCCTTTCATATAAAATAGAATATATTGAACTTTATAATGCCTTAGATGCAGAAAATAAATACTTCAATGTTTTTATTGTAGATCCATTAGTTATAGATGAAACTTTTGAGGAAAGTATAAAACAGATAAAGTATATTGATACGATAATTCCTTCTCCACTATTATTTAAATCACTTTATTCAAAAGAATTAATAACAAATTCAGGTGCACACGTATTTTTATACTTTGAAAGAACAAGTGCATTTATAGCAATTTATAATGAAAAAGATTTTATTTTCAGTAAAACGATTGAATATTCCTTTGAACAGTTACATGAGAATTTTTGTGAACTTTACGGTGAACGTATAGAGTTTGAAGAATTTATAGATTTTATTAAAAATGAAGACTTAAAAAATACCATCAGTCCTTACAAAGAGTTTTTTATAAAACTTTATAAGGATGTTTTTTACAATATAAACGATATTTTAACCTATGTAAAAAGAGCTTATGAGATTAAAAAATTCGAGTATATCTATATAGGTACACAATTTCAAACAGCTTCAAATTTAGATGAAATATGTGAATTTGAACTTCAAATCAAAACATCAATCCTTGATTTTGACTATGGTTTTGAGTCAGCTGAGGGTGAAAACATTAGTCTGCTTCATTCACTGATGCAACTTCATGTAATTTTACCTGATGAAGAAAAATATATTTGTAATTTTACAAATTATGAAAGACCGCCTAGATTTATTCAAAGAGAAAGCGGTAAATTGATACTGATAGCTGCTGCTTCTTTAGTTTTAGGTTTCGCATATCCTGTTGGAAACTGGATTGCTTCGTATGCACAAGGGCTCCAAAAAGATATATTGAATAACGAATATGTCGAAATTCACAATAAAAAAACGACAAGAGAAGCTACGATTAAGAACAGAATGGCAGATAAAAATAAAGCTCTTAAGTTGCTAAACGAACAAAAGAATAGCTATATAGATAAAAAAGGGACTTTGGTAAAAATCCACGATGTTAAAGTAAACTATCTTATGAAAGCTAAAACCTTAACCTCTTTAACAAAAGATTTAAATAACTTTAATGTTAAGTTAGAATCGGTTTTATATGCTCAAAAAGAAAAAAGTGATAAATTTGAATTGGGTTTAGTATCATATAAAAGTATTAGAATTACAAAACTTATTAAACATCTAACAAAAATTTATGAGGGTACTATGAAATTTTCTATAGATAAGATATTTTATGATGAAGACGAAAAAAAATATTTTAGTACATTAAAGGTGGAAGTATTATGAATATAGAAGATTATTTACATAAAATAGATTCATCTTTAAAAGACAAAAGTGAAAAAGATAGAAAACTCACTTATATTATGGTAGCTTCCGTAATATTTGCATTTGCGTATCTTTTTTGGGATAGTTCCGAAAACGATTTTATGAAAGTACAAAATGAAATTAAACAGATACAAAGTAAAATTAATAAGGACAAATCATATCTTAGCTTAAATCCACAATCCAAAATAACAAATTTGGAAAAAGATATACAAAAAACTCAAATACAGATGCTTGAGTTTAAAGATAAGAATGACTATATCAAACATAAAATTGAAACTATATCAGCATTGATATATGATGAACGTACATGGGGAGCTTATATAAATTCAATCGCATATAATGCAAAAAAATATAATATTAAAATTAAAGATTTTTCAAATAAATATGTAGATAACAATGAATCTTTTGGTCATATGCTAGATTTGAAAATCAATTTATCGGGAAGATTTCAAAATACACTAAAGTTTATAAACTCTCTTGAACAAAGTGATTTAGTAGTTGATATTCATAATTTAGATATAAAAGCTCAAAATAAACTCAATACTAATATTGAGCTTTCAGTATGGGGGATTACTTACTAATGAAAACTATAATAATTTTTATATTTTTGACATCTTCCTTGCTAGCAAATAATGATGATTTATCTTGGGTTGATACTCAGATTGAAGCTATAAAACCTCCAAGAGACGGCGAAAGCAATATAAATATGTCAAAAATCAAAAACCCTTTTATTTTTTTAAAGAAAAACTCTTCAAAAAAAGAAACTGATAAAAAATCCGTAAATGTAAGTAGTAAAGCTAACAAAAAAGAGGTAAGTAAGGTTTCCGGTTCGGTTACTGAAGTCAGCACAACACCTCTTTATAAAAAAGATTCTTTTGTTTTATATGCAATAATAAATAAAACTGCACTTATAAACGGCAAATGGTATAAACTCGGTGATATTGTAAATAGTTATAAAATAACTCATTTAGATAATAAAACTGTTACTTTAAAAAATAGTTCAAAAACTAAGGTGCTCTCAACTGCATCTAAAAATACAAAATTAAAATTTAAAAAATAGGTAGGTTTGAAAATGAAAACAATAAAAAAATATATATCCAGAGCACTACTAGCGTTACTATTATCTACACAGATTAATGCTGATTGTTCATATGAACTTTTCAGCGTCAGCTCTACAAAAGACACTAAAATAATTGATTTTATCGATCAATTAAGTGATCAATGTGAATTTAGCGTAATAGTAACAGATCCGCATGCCCAAGAATTTCTTAATACACCATTAAATAAAACTCATTTAAAAAATCTTACCATTGAAGAAGTTTTAAATATTATATTAATTGAGAACAACCTATCTTACACTTTAGAAAACAATCTTTTAAAAATATCTTACTTAACTACAAAGGTTTTTGCTATAGATTATATATTATCTCAAAGAAAAGCAACAGGGAGCACTGATATAACTTTAAGTTCATCAAGTTCCCAAAGTGGTTCTTCAGCTAATTCGACTTCAAATAATTCAACTTCAGCACAAGGTAATAGTTCTACAACACAATCTGGTATAAAAATTGAAAGCAACGATGAAGTTAAATTTTGGCATCAACTTGATTTAGAACTTCAACAAGTTCTTAATCGTCCTGAAGACAAATATGAAGCAGCTTTTCCTATAATCAATAAAAATGCAGGATTAATTACAGTAACGGCTACCGTTAAACAGATGAGAAGATTGGAAAAATATCTAAAAAAGCTTCAAGAAAAAGTTCAACTTCAAGTACTTATAGATGTTCAGCTTTTATCTGTAACCATGAGTGAAGGAAAAACTACGGGTGTTGACTGGTCACAACTGTATAAACTTCAAAACATCAATTTAGGTTTAGATAGAAGAGACTGGCAAAATGTTTCTACTTATGAAGAAAACTTAATAACTGAAGGAACACCATATGGTAATAATCTCAGAGAAGTTGGTCAGATGTTTACTATTCAGGCAGAAGGAAGTTTACAAGAAGTTATTAAATTTTTACAAACTCAAGGTGATGTAAACTCAATCTCAAATCCTAAAGTTTTAACACTCAATAATCAACCTGCTTTAATAACGGCAGGAACAGAATATTTTTACAAAATTAAATCTTCTACAAATCAGCAAGGAAGTGGTGGCGGTGTAGCAGCTACAACTCAAAACGAGTCAATAGAATCTGTATTTGCCGGTGTATTATTAAATATAACTCCGGAGATATCAGATAATGATACAATAACGCTTAAAATAAACCCGTCTTTATCTGAGACAAGAGATGATATAAGTCAAAGTACTTCTTCTGATAGAATTATGCCTCCTGATTTAAGTAGACGTCAACTATCTTCGGTAGTTACCGTTAAAAACGGTAATAGGATTATTTTAGGCGGTCTTATTAATAGTAAAAATGTTCAAGATTCAAGTAAAGTTCCAATTTTAGGTGACATACCAGGTTTATCTTATCTTTTTAGATATGAAGCGAACTCTAAACAAGTAGAAGAATTAGTAATTGTAATTGAAACACATATTATTAAAAAATCAAATAACGATTTATCTTTATCTGATTTAGGTTATACGGGTATATCTGAAGATTTTATAAAAAACGGGAAAAATTCAAAATCTAAAGATTTAGAAAACAGTTCTAAATCTTCAGAAAAAGAAAAAAATGAAATCTAGCATTTATACTAACTCCAAAGATGTTTTTATAGATGCTGTAAACCCTAAAGATTACGTACAGTTAGATCGTGTATCTACAATTTATCAATCTTTAAAGAATTCGGTAAAAAAACCGCTTAAAATGATTTTACTTTACGGTAAACCAGGTACCGGTAAAAGTATGTTTTTATCAAAGTTGCATCAAGATTTATCTAAAAATCAAGAGGTTCATTATTATATGACTCCTATTATTGATGAAAGTGAATTTTATAGAGTTTTAGCTCATGATTTATATGGTTTTAGTGAGAATAAAGAATTAAATTTCACTCAGATTATGAAAATTATACAAACAAAAGAAACTCAAGAAGTTCCTTTAATTTTGCTTGATGAAGCACAACTTTATTCAGATTCTTTAATGGAAAAGATAAGGCTTTTATCCGATACCAGAAAATTAAAGTTTGTTATTGCCTTACACAAAACACAGACTGAAGATTTAATCGCAAAAGAGCATTTTCAAACTAGAATTTGGGAGTCTGTTGAACTTAAAAACGCTTCTATGGCTGAATCGAAAATATATATTCAAAAAAAGCTTATGAAAGCCAACTGTTTTGACAGTGCCAACATGTTTACAAATAAATCTATAAAGTTAATATATAAATTAACTAATGGTAATTATAGAGATACAAACAAACTACTTTATTCTGTTTTTGAGATATATGAACATTATTATAAGCATAATTCCTCAAAAATAAGCATGGATAAAATATCAAATAAAATCATTGAGATGTCGGCGATTCATACAGGATTAATTGATGCATAATATACATGAACTTGAACAAAAATGGTTTAAATATAAAATTAAGTTTTTTCTACCATATGTTGTTGTTATAATATTTTTTGCAATATTAATAATTACACTAATATTTATAAATGATTTTAAATCAATTTCTCCTTTAACGATTTCAAAAAAAGAATATAATATAAGTAAACAAAAACAAAGTACTAAAGTTTCTTCTGAACAAAACATAGAAGAAGAAACTATTGATATAAAAAAAGACACTGAACAAAAAATAAATAAAAAAACGTCAACAAAACCTCTCAATGAAATAAAAGATTCTAAAGATGAAAAACTGATTCTGTCTCCATCTTTAGACTTTATGAAAAAGCTTAAAACAGATTCTGTAAATTCGTATAATGATGTACAAACTAAATCTTATAATAATATTTCTGAAGAGATATCTAAAAATATTTCGGAAGATACAGTCAAAGAAGAGAAAACTATACAAACTTACCAAGACCAAGATACGCAGGAAAGTGAAACTTTTGCAAAAAAACCTAAAATTACAATATCTAAAAGAGAAACTCAAAACGATATTCAAGACGTTATTAAAAGATTCAAAAAAAATAACAACCCGGCACTAAGTCTTTTTGTTGCTAAAAAATATTATAAACTCGGTGATTATGAAAAAGCCTATAACTATGCCCTTATTACAAATGAAATAAATAACGAAATTGAGCAAAGCTGGATTATTTTTGCAAAATCATTGGTTAAATTGAATAAAAAAGATTTAGCAATTAAAACCTTAAAAAAATACATCAGACATTCCCATTCAGGTAATGCGAAAGTATTGTTAGAAGATATAAAATCAGGAAAGTTTAGATGAAAATAATTTTTTTAATCCTTTTATCAACTTTATTATTTGCAGATATTAAAGATGATATATTTAATTATTATCAAAATGAAAAATATGAAGATGCTTGTACTTTAGGTCATAAATGGTTAGATAAAAATATAAGGGATGAAGAATTTATATCTTTATATGCCTTTAGCTGTTTAAAATCTGATTATATAGATCGCTTATCTATTCCAATATCTCTTTTAAAGTTTTCTCGTGAATCAAGATCAAATTCTGCTTATTTTTCAGTTATTTTAATGCAAAAAAAACTTCTATACCACTCTTTAGTTGATGGATATAATTTATCTAAGTTAAAACTTCCCTCAACCGATTATATATTATCAAAAGTGTTTGACTTATATTCTGAACTAGGAGAACACGAAGCTAGAACATTATATATTTTTACAGATAAAAAGAATCCAAGAGTTTCTTATAAATTATATGTTATAAACGATGAGCAACTAAGTAAAATGGTAATTGAAGAGTATTTTGATACAATATCAATTCAACGCCATGTTTATTGGTAACGGGGTATTTTCAGATGGATAGGATAACAGAAGATTTACTTGATAGTGGTCTTATAATGAAAGGCCAAGTTGACAGACTCAAAGCAAAAGATGTCAACTCCATGCTTGTATTAAAGCACATTACACAATCAGGTTTTATGACTATGGACAGGCTTGTTCGTTTTATAGTAGATAAAATCAGAAAAGGAGTATATGACTTATCCATAATCGAAGGATATGATTATATCAGAGAAGATATTGTACTAAAAAAATTATCAGAAGGTCTTAATCTTGAATTTATAGATTTAGACGATATAGATATAGATCATGATTTAACAAATAAAATTCCACTGCATCAATTGCAAAAATATCATGCCCTACCAATATACTCAGATGATTTAAATGTATATATTGCTATTAACGACCCACTAGATATAGAAGCTAAAGAATCTCTTCAAAGACTTTTTCCAAGAAAACCGGTTAAACTCAAAGTTGCAGTAAAAAAACAGATACAAAATAATCTGTTTAAAGTTGAACTAAAAGATAAAGAAAAAGTTCTAGTAAAAAAAGTTAGAGATGAGCTAAACTCAATAAGTTCCATAGAAGAACAACAAGAAGCTTCATCTATTTTACTACTGATAGACGTAATTCTTAATGCTTGTATTAAAGGTCGTGCAAGTGATATACATATAGAACCTAGTGAACGTAACTGTTCTGTTCGCGGACGTATAGACGGTAAATTATCTGAAATTTTTATTTTTCCAAAAGATATATTTGCACCTTTGACATCACGTTTGAAACTACTTGCCAATCTCGATATAGCTGAAAAGAGAAAACCTCAGGACGGTCGTTTTTCAACTGAAGTTGGAAGTTTAGAATATGATTTTCGTATATCTACCCTTCCGACACTTTACGGTGAATCAATAGTTATGCGTATCCTTGATAAACAAAAAGCACTTGTAAAACTTGAAGAAGCCGGAATGGATTCTGAGAGTTATCACAAACTCTTAAAAGGTCTCTCTGCTCCTTATGGAATAATATTAGTAACCGGTCCTACGGGAAGCGGTAAAACAACAACTCTTTACGGTGCACTTAATGAGCTAAAAGATCCTGCAGACAAAGTTATTACGGTTGAAGATCCTGTTGAGTATAGAATGAATCTTATACAACAAGTTCAAGTTAATCCTAAAGTAGGTTTAGGTTTTGCAGATGCTTTGCGTTCCATCTTACGTCAAGATCCGGATAAAATCATGATTGGTGAGATTCGTGATCAAGAAACACTTGAAATTGCTATTAAAGCTGCATTAACAGGTCACCTTGTTATATCTACACTTCATACAAATGATTCAATATCTGCAATACCGCGTATGGCAGATATGGGTATACAACACTATCTCATTTCAGGTGCACTTGTTGCCATACAAGCACAGAGACTTGTTAGAAAGATATGTACAAACTGTAAAACAGAAGAAGAAATTTCTGCTTCAACATTAGAAGAATTACATGAGTACATTCCTGAAGATGCAGTATTTTATACTGGAACAGGATGTAAAGAGTGTAATGAGACTGGATTTTCAGGACGTGAAATGATTTGTGAAGTTTTAAATATCAGTGAAGAGCTATCATCATTAATAGCTAAAGGTGCTTCAAAGGATGATATGACAAAGCAAGCTGTAGAAGACGGTTTTATCGGTATATTTGAAAACGGTATTCAAAAAGCACTTGATGGAATAACAAGTCTTGGAGAAGTATTAAGGGTGGCTAAATAATGGATTATTTTCAAGCAACAATGCTTACTAAAGGTAAAAAACAGATTTTTGGTTTCTATGCAAGAGATAGAAAAGAAGCTACTGACATAGCAAAAATAAAATACTCCGGACTTTTAATAAAAGTTGAAGAATCTACCGAACCTTTGGAGTTAAAGTTTAAGCGTATAAAAAATGAATTACTGCAAAATGTGAAAAAACGAAAAGTAAAACCCGATGCTTTAATAGCTGCAATTAGACAAATGGCAGTTATGACAAATGCCGGTATATCTATTCACGATTCTATAAGTGAAGTAGCCGTTTCTACGGCTGATCAAAATTTAGCATACGTACTAGAAAAATTAGCTGATGATATAAATGCCGGTAACTCATTATCTAAAGCTATGGAGAATTTCAGGTTTGAGCTTGGAAACCTTACAATAGCTATGGTAAAACTCGGTGAAAAAACAGGTAATTTAGATGAAGCTCTAAATTCACTGGCTGATATGCTAGAAGAAATAAGAGCAAACGTCATAAAATTTAAAAAAGCAATGGCATACCCAAGAAATGTTATGATAGCTATGGCTGTAGCATTTACGGTACTGATATCATATGTTGTACCACAATTTAAAGCTATATTTGAAGAGTTAAATGCCGAACTACCTTTACCTACACAAATTTTATTAACACTTGAGCATCTCTTTAACAATTACGGTCCTTATGTTTTGGCCATACTAATATTAACCTTTTTTACACTCAACTATCTTATAAATAACTACAAACATATAAGGTATGGCTGGCATGAACTATTATTAAAAACATACCTGATAAAAAATATTATTAAGTATGCTACACTAAATAGATTTACACTGGTTTTTTCTGAACTTGTACGTGCAGGTATCCCAATAGCTGAAGCACTTGACACATCTATAGACATGATTGATAACTTACCTTTAAAATCAAAATTAAAACAAGTTAGAATCTCCGTTGAAAAAGGTGCTATGTTAAATGACGGTTTGGCTGAGACAAAACTTTTTGAGAGTATGATTATACAAATGGTTAAAGCAGGTGAAGACGGTGGTGCTTTAGATAAAATGATGCAAAAAGTAGCAGACTACTATAAAATGCGTTTTGACGCTATTATAGATAATTTATCATCGGCAATTGAACCTATTATGCTTTTAATGATTGCTAGTATGGTTATCTTACTTGCACTTGGTATATTTATGCCTATGTGGGATATGGGTAATGCTGTTCAAGGTAGATAAAACTTATAAAGATATAAGTCTATCTGCTTTTTTAATAAACGTTTCTAAATTCTCTTTAGTTGATTTTATTTTATATTTTACATCTGTATCAAAAACTTTATCAAGTATATCAATATTACATTCCATACATAGATGTTCTACTTTCCCTACATTGCTGTATAAGAAACTAATATTTTTCACTATTTCATCTTTATATTCTAAAAACTGAGACTCATTAAGTACCAAGTTCACAGCATCGCTATACGCACGAACCAAACCACCCGTACCAAGTTTTGTACCACCAAAGTATCTTACAATGATCACACCTGTATTTATCATATCAGCACCTTGTAAGACCATTAAAGATGGCTTTCCCGATGTTCCTTTTGGTTCACCGTCATCACTTGAAGCTTCTACTATTTGATTATACTCATTCAAGTATCTAGATGCACTAACAAAATGTCTTGCTTTAGGATGTTCTTCTTTTAAGATTGCAAGAGTTTTTTCAAACTCTGCATAAGGTGTGAGGTAGGTAATAAACTTTGATTGCTTTACTTCTAAAGTATCTGTATATATTTTATCTATATAATACATTTAAGCGATATTTGTAAATACCTTTTGAACGTCTTCATCATCCTCTAAACGCTCTAAAATTTTATCTATATCAGCTTGTTGCTCATCAGTTATATTAACAGGTGAATTTGCCATACGCTCCAATGTCGCTTTTTTAATCTCAACACCCATACCTTCTAAAGCTTCATTTAAAGTTCCAAAACTTGTATAATCAGCCGTAACCAGTACTTCACCTTCTTCAACTTCAATCTCTTCAAGTCCTGCATCTATAAGTTCTAACTCTAACTCTTCCGGATCCATTTCCTCTTTTAAGTCAAATTCAAAAAGTGCTTTTCTATCAAACATAAATTCAAGTGAACCGTTTGTCAGCATCTCTCCGCCATTTTTATTTAATATACTTTTTACATTAGCGACTGTTCGTGTATTGTTATCTGTAGCACACTCTATAAAAATAAGTACACCATGAGGAGCTTTACCTTCAAAAGTAACTTCAGTCATGTCCGCAGCATTTTTTTCAGTAGCTCTTTTTATTGCAGCTTCAATATTGTCTTTTGGCATATTTTCAGCTTTTGCATTTAAAATAGCCGTACGCAGTTTAGGATTTAAATCAGGATCACCACCACCCTCTTTTGCTGCCATTGTAATAACTTTACCCAGTTTTGGAAACAGTTTTGACATTGCTCCCCATCTTTTTAACTTTGATGCCTTTCTATATTCAAACGCTCTACCCATAAATATCTCCTAACTAACTTGAGAGATGCTAATTGCACCGTCTTCACTATAATCAACTTTTATTTCACTAACATTTTCAGCTTTGATAAGATTTAGATTTAATTCTCTACTCTCTAACGATATCATATCTTTCAGTTCAATTGTATATTCATTTAATGCATCGCTTAATGCATCAACTATTTTTGCACTTAACTTTAACCAATGGCGTTGCAGCGTCTCTTCCTCTTCAGCATACATACCACTCTCATCATACTCCAATTCTTCAGCTTGATCGGCAACACGATTTAATTTATCAAATAGTCTTTGTGAGTCTATAAAGCTTAACTTCAATTTTTCATAATCTTCTTCAATTAACATTTAATCTCTCATCTAAAATTTATAGCGTATAATACCATAAGAATACTATAGCTAAAAGTATTTTTGTTATAATATCAAAAATAAAAAAGTGCATATATGGATAATGGTAGCTCTAAAGATCAGTTTTTATCACATATGGTTAGTGAAATGCAAATCCCTCTAAAAGCAGTTTTGAAACTTTCAGAGTCTTTACTGAAAAACTCATATGACGCAAATAATAGAGAACAATATTTAAAACTGATTCATAATAGTGCTAAAAATATAGATAACATTATAAAAGACGTATCAGATATATCTAGTATACAAAACGGAACTTTTTCGATAAATATTACAAAAATAAATCTTATGGAATTTTTATCGCAAAATTTTGAACTATTTCGTTTAAAAGCAAAAGAAAAATCTCTTCGCTTTTCAATTAAGTTCGGTAAAAATCTACCAAAATTCATAGATACTGATGAAAATAGATTATCTCAAGTGATATCAAATCTTTTAACTAATGCAATAAAGTTTACAGAAAAAGAAGGTTCTGTAAAACTTGAAGTAGTTTTTGATACTCAAAATTCATTATTAAAGGTATATGTAGATGATAACGGTATAGGTATCCCTGATTCAAAAAAGGAAAATATTTTCAAACCTTTTATAAGAGATAAATCTAATGTAAATTTTGAAGATACAAGGACAGGTTTGGGTTTATTTATTTCTTTATCTATTATAGAGCTTTTAAATGGTAAAATCGGATTTGAATCTAAACAAGGTCAAGGGAGTACGTTTCATTTTGAAATTCCCGTAAAATTTGAAAATTAGGTTAAGATAAATATGGCAAATACATCAAATATTAAGCATCGCTTTTTTAGTGCATTCCGTGAAATTTTTGTTCATCACCATGGTTCATTGGAATTTCGTGCAAAAATTTTTGCCCTTATAGTAGCTTCTTTTGAAAATACTGTCTATGATGAAGCAGAAGCATATAACTTAATTAAAGAATACGCTCTTAAGTTGTATGAAGATGAAAATAGGGCCAACTTACTAGTACTTACAACTAAAGAGTTAGTTAAAAAAGTATATGATGACAATGGGCTTAATATAGATACTTTAATATCTAATATTCAAAAAGAATTAAAAATAGTACCTAGATATGCCAAAAAAATTGATGTTGACGCATTAAGACCCATCTGTCTTTTAACAGAAGATGAAGAAACTCTTGCTTATCAAACAAGAATACTCGATTTTTTACAAAATTTAAAAGATGAGACACTTCAATCAAAACAAGAACAAATTGAAAAATCAGAAGAAGGAATAACTTCAAAATTTAGCAATACTAAATAGAAAATTTTTCTTTATCAAAAAAACTATCATATGATATATTTTTAAAAGCTGCATTTAAAGATGTAAAAAGCTGAGGATATTCTTTTTCCATATCCCTTAGCATCTCTTTAGTACTTGCTCTGGCATGCGGCATTTTAACATCAAACCTCATTGCAGGACAAGCTTCATCACCAATTGCATTTAACTCATTGTCATCTACAAATGCACGTAACTGTCGCTCACGCATCTGTATAAGAGGACGAATTATAATAAGAGAATTCTCAGCCTTATATTTAGGTGCCAAACTCCTCATCTGACCATTATAAATAAAGTTCATAAAAAAGCTTTCTGCGGCATCATCCATATGATGACCAAGTGCAACCTTATTGCATCCACGCTCCAATGCAGCCGTGTAAAGATAACCGCGTCTCATACGTGAAAAAAAACTGCAAAAAGATGAATTTTTACGTATCTTGTCTTTTGCCAATTCATAAGTCTGGGTATCCACTATCTCATATGGTATATCATATTCCTTACAATGCCGGGCAAGTTCATCATAGTTCTCACCCATACCGTAAGATATAGTAACTGCAATAAACTCAAATTTAAAAGGAGCACGACGCTGTTGCTCTTTCATAGCATGAATCATCGTAAGTGAGTCTTTTCCGCCACTAAGACCTACAAGTATCTTATCACCCTCTTCTATTAGCTCAAACTCGGCATTAGTTTTACCTAGTTTTGACATAATTTTTTTAGAAGGTACTATCGATTTTGACATTTATATTCTTTAGTTTTTAATGATTTCATCGACCATATTCATAACAAACTCGGCAGATATTATTGCACTTGATTCTAAGAACTCATCAAAAGAAAAACTGGCATCCATATCTGCAGCATCACTAATTGAACGAAGTATAAAAAACGGTACGTTTAAAGCATTACAAACAACGGCGACAGATCCACCTTCCATCTCTAATGCACTGGCGTCAAAAGTCTCTAAAATCCAGTTTTTTCGCTCTTCATTTGCAACAAACTGATCACCTGTAGCAATAATCCCCTCTTTAACACTTTTACCCATTTTTGAAGCTACTTTTTTTGAGAGCTCTATCATATCTTTATCAGCTTCAACAAAAACAGCACCCTCAGGTACAAACCCATAGGGATGTCCAAAAGCTGTAATATCTAAATCATGTTGAGATAACTTTGTAGCTACAACCAAATCTCCGACTTTAAGCTCAGGTGACACAGCACCTGCTACACCTGAAAAAAGAAGTCTGTCACACCCAAAATGCTCAATCATTGTCGTAGCAGTTAAAGTTGAAAATACTTTACCTATTTTTGAGTATGCTACAACAACTTCTATACCTTTATATGAAGCTTCATAATATTTATTTCCTGCATACTCCGTAGTTTTATACGAGCCTAGTTTTTCTAAAATCGGAGCTACCTCTTCAGGCATAGCACCCATAATTGCTATTTTTTGCATATCTATTTCCCTATATATTAAATGTTTTTATTTTTTCTTTAAAAAGCGGAAGTTTTTCAATTATCTTTCCATTATTGTTAACGATGCAAGAACCGCCCCAAAACCCAAGTCCGTCTTCAAAACCTACACGATTTACAAATATAACTTTAGCATTACACTCTAGGGATACTTTTTTCAAAATATCGTACCATTTATCTTGTATTGCTAAACCATCATCTGAAAATCCACGTGCCGGAGATGCAACTAAAGCTATTATATAATCAGGGTTTTCTTTTTGTAGATCACGATGTACATCTTCATGCCACATATCCTCGCAAACTATCATAGATGTTTTTCCAAAAGTAGATTGAAAACTCTCAAAAATATTTCCGGCTTTAAAGTAACGTGCTTCTTCAAACATACCGTAGTTTGGAAGATGAACTTTATCATGCTGTGATAAGAGTTCAGCTTTTGAGAAATAGAGTCCTGCATTTCTAAAAGCATCACCATCTCTCATGGCTGCGCCTACAACTATGTCTATATTTTTACTTAACTCTTTTAAATTGTCTAACTCATTTATATCCCAGGCATCTTCATATAGTTTATCTTGCAGAAGATAACCGTTTAGAGATAACTCGGGAAAAACTATTATGTCACTATCATTTTTAAATTCTTTAACAATAGTGATAATATCATCTAAATTACTTCTATTTAACTTAGGAGATACTTGAGCTAGGGTTACCCTCATTTAACTGCAAACTTCCTCTTTAACCTTAGCTAGAGAAGCCATATCAGATATATTTAGAGTATTCATATCTTTTGCGATTCTACGGTTAAGTCCTTTTAATACCACACCTTGACCAAATTCAATAGCCATATCTACTTCAGATGCAATAGTCTCTATAGATTGTTTATATTTTACAGGTTTGATTAACTGGTCTTTTAATAAAGATACAGCTTCATCTTTTGAGGCATATTTTTTAGTCGTAACATTTGATACGATTGGTGCTTCAAAACTATCATTAACCATATTTGACATAAGAGACGCTAAAGGCTCTTGAGCAGGTGATAATAACTCACAGTGAGATGCTACAGACATATTTAATAGTAATGCTCTCTTAGCACCGGCTTCTTTAAAAGTATCTTCTAAAGATACTAAATCTGCTTTCATACCTGCTACAACTAACTGACCGTCTTGATTGTAATTTGCCGGCCATACTTTTTTACCCTCAGCCTGTGCATCTGCACATATTTTCTCTACCGATGCATCATCTAAACCGACAATAGCCATCATACCGGCTTCTATCTCTTCACATGCACCTTGCATATATGCTCCACGTTTATGAACAAGCTCAACAGCATCTACATAATCAATAGCACCGGATGCACATAAAGCTGAAAATTCACCTAATGAGTGCCCTAAAAAAAGTTCCGCTTTTACATCAGGGCATTCTTGCTTGAATAATTTATATGCAATCATTTGAACAAGTAAAATTGCAGGCTGAGTATATGCAGTTTGTGAGAGTTTATCATTTTCTTCAAACATTAACTCTTTAAAGTCAACACCTATTCTCTCACCTGCTTTATCAAACATTTCACGAGCTAACTCCGAATTTTCATAAAAGTCTTTACCCATGCCTACTGCTTGAGATCCTTGCCCTGCAAAAATCATTGCTATTTTTTTCATTCATTTTCCTTTAAATAATCTTTGTTATCTGATATCTTTTTTCTTAATGTATTTCTATTTAATCCAAGTTTGTCCGCAAGTTGAAGTTGCGATTTAAATTTATCTAAGCCTGCACGAATCAATGGTACTTCATAAAGATGTAAAAAATTTCTATAGTCATTATTTGAACCCAATTTATCACTCAAATAACTCTGCATAATATCCATAAGTTCAGAATCACTTATATCAGCAAAAAGCGAATTTATCATAATTTGTCTCTTTAGAGAATTCGAATTTGAAGACAAATCAGGTTTAAAATTATCAATTTTAATTTCACTGGAAGTATTAAATAATTTTGAGGCTTCCTGTGCATATATTTTAATTAATTCATTTACATCTTCCGGTCTTTGGCTTAACGGTGGTATATCAAACTTAATACTACATACTTCATCTATATACTCACTATAAAAAGAGCTTTTTGCAGTTGCTATCAATCTTATTGATTTTTCTACAATAATATCTAAAACTATTTTTATATTAGGTATATTCTCTAAATTAATTATAATTATTTCACTTGTACTTTGAAGTGTTGCCAATATATCTTCATACTCCTTACCGTCAAACATAGGAGCTTCATTAAGAATATATCTTGCAAGTGTTTTTTTCCCTACACCTACTTCACCGCTAATAAGAGCATTAACATTTAAAGTTTTTAAGAGAGTAGCAGTTTTATATGCTTGTGCACTGGATGCACAAGCAGTTACAAAATTAGTTGCATCCACAGCCAGAGCCGCCACCTGTACCACAACAATCATCTTCTTGTTTGTTCTCAGCCGGTATCCCGGTCATAGCTTCTTCAGCAGAAGCATCACGTACGTTGTTTATAGTTACACTAAACATTAAATCTTTTCCAGCTAGTGGGTGATTAAAATCTATAATTACACTATCTGTACCAATTTCATTTACAACTACTTGAACGGTACCGCCGTCTTCACCTTGACCGTATAAAGTCATTCCAACTTCGAGTTCAATACCTGCAAATTGCTCTTTTGGCACTTCTTGTTTAGCTTCAGCATTATATTCACCATACGCATCTGCAGCTTTTACAAGTACATCGCCTTTTTCACCGATTGCCATATCTTTAATTCCGTTTTCAAGTCCCGGAATAATTTGACCTTTACCGAACATAAATACTAGCGGTGCACCACCTACGTTCCCATCAACTAATTTATCTCCATCACGTACTTCATACTCTAACGATACGATTTGATTTGCTTCAATTGCCATATTATTAAACCTTTATATATAGTTTTGCGATTTTAACATCTTTTTCTTACTACTTCATTAATTCAAGCTGTTTATTTGCTTCATCAGAAAATTTTGTGTTTGGATATTTTTTTACAATTGCTTCAAAGAAAGATTTTGCATTTTTATTATCGTTATTATATTTCATAGAAAAAGCAGTATGTAACATAAGTGTCGGCATATAATTGGCTTTAGAGTAAAGCTTTGCACTTTTTTTAAAATATGCGATTGCTTCGGAATAATCTTTTCTATAATATTTCATTTCACCAATCATATAATGTGCACGAGCAGGCTTATAGTTTTTTTCTATTAAATACGTGTACATATCTATAGCTTCAGTATAACGCTTTTTATCATAGTGTTCTCTAGCTTCTTTTGCTACTTCTGCATTACTTTTAGAACTATATGAAGAAGCTTGCTTTTGCATAGAACCTTTGAGTTCTTTTGCAACAAGTTGTTTAAACGAATTTACATCATTTACCAACGAATTAAATTCATCTTTTGATACGTAATTTTTATTTATATTATCAATCAATGCGCTTAACTCACTAATTATAAGTTTCAAACTTTTTATTTCTGCTTCATTTTTTTTAATTAATTCTGCATTTGAAGTAGATACTTCTAAAAGACGTTTTTCAAATTCACTTGAACTAATTAGTCTTTCATTATTTTGCTGATCTAAATTTTTTAATTCTAAATTATTTTTATGCGCTTTTCTACTTAAACTCTCAATAATACCTTGTAAGCCGTCTATCCTATCTCTTAGAGATTCAAGTTCATTAGACTGGTCATTACTTTTTACGGTTATTTTTTTAAGATTTTTTTTATTCTGAAGAAGGATTTCTTCTTCTTGAGTAAGTCCATATGGGGAAGGGTTATTTAAGTCACCTGCTCCAAATGCAGACGGTTCATCTGCATAAAGAACAAAATTAAATAGAAAAGAAGTTAAAAATAATACTAATAATCTATCTTTCATATATTGATGTTATGGTAGAAGTTTATAATCTACGCGGCGATTTTTAGCCCAACACTCTCTTGTTTTATCATTACAAACAGGATTGGATTCACCATAACTTACCATAGTAATACGGTTAGCATCTACACCTTCTGAAACTAATGCTTTTTTAACTGCATCTGCACGTTTAAGTCCTAATGCAAAGTTATATTCATCACTACCCCACTCATCACAATTACCTTCTAGTTTAATCATAAAAGCACTTGCATTACCATTTGCAACTGAAGCATTAGCAGATATATTTTCTCTTGTTTCAGAAGTAATATCATATTTATCAAATGCAAAATAAGCTGATACCAATTCACTCTCTAGTGAAGCCATATTCATCTCATTGCTGTCCGCCGAACTTGTAACATCTTCATTAATTACATTACCGTTTTCTGCCGATACGGTCTCTGTTTCAACAGGTGCAACTTCTTTTACTTGCTTAACTTCTTCTGTACTCTCATCAACCTGAGGTTTAGGGGAATCACTACAACCACTTAATATAAGTGCTAGTATAGCACCAGATAGAATTGCTTTTTTCATTTACTTTTACCTTTTATGTAGTTTGAATGTCAAGATTGTACCAAAAAAATATTAATAATTTATTATTTACCAATCCATAGCTTGTAATTTACCATATTTTAATGGAAAAAGATAATTTTTATTATGATTTAATCTGATAATACCTATTGAACTTTGATTTTTATAATTTTTAATAAATAAAACCGCATCCGAATCTTTTGAAAATCTAGGAAACTCGTTTACTCCACTAGCAGTCAAGCGTCTAATAAAATCTGTTTTAGTAGATATCATATGAAGATTAAAAGTATTTTTTGAAAATGCGTTTGAACTCTCGCGTGCCTTATATATTACATACTCTCCATTGGCAGTACAAGCAGAATTGTTTTTTCCGTAATATACCATCTGCTCTATATCTCCGGTATCAATATTTTTAGAAAAAACATTTGGATAACCTAATCTGTTTGAGATGAAAACTATTTTATTGTTTTCTTTGAATTGTGCTCCTACGTCTATACCTCTAAAATTTGTTAACTTTTTAGAAATTTTGCTTGCAACATCATACATATAAATGTCAGGTTGACCTTTTGGAGCCATTGTTAAAAGAAGTTTTGAACCATCTAAATTAACATCTGAACAAGTCATCATTCCTTCAGAAGAAATAATATCTCTTACACTTCCGTCTCTGGTATCAACATACTTTAGAGTTGGTTTTTGTTCATTTAATGATGTATAATAAAATCCGTTTTGTTTTTGTGAAGACCATTTTGGAAACAGATTAAAACCGCCTTTTACAACTATATGTTGATAAGCCAAAGTATAGTCTGCAATAACTATTTCACTACGCTTTGGACCTACTATACGAGAAAAAATAACTTTTTTCTTCATCCACTCAATTGATGGTTGCTCCATAAATTCGTTAATTTCATATGCAATTGTATGAGCTACAAACATATATTTATTTGAATCATTTATTTTATATTTTTTAGATAAAACTATCTCGTTTTTACTTATTATTTTCATTTCTAAAACAAAACCTACATCCTGCGGTTCTATTTTATATTTTAAAACATACTCCATATCTTTATTTCTTACATCTACCGTATCAGTATCATAATCCGAAAGAACATGATGTCTATCGACGTTAAATAGGGATAAAACATTCAAGTCAGCTATTAAAGCCTTAAAAAATCTAAGTTTAAAAGTTTCATCATTGTGGACAGAAGAATCTTCAACTGCTAATGCCGGTAAAGAGTCAACTTTTTTTATAACTTCAATAGTTGCGTCACTTGCAAATAAAAATGTTACGGATATTAATATAGAAAATAATATTTTCAAATCTACTCCTTAGAGATAATTATTGTTCTCAATCTATAATTTTCATTATTAGGATTTTTGGGAAAGATTACACTTTGTAATCTTTTTTTGATTTTTTTTAATTCATCATTAAAGCTCTCATTATCTGAGTAAGTCAAGACCCTAAAATCCAACATTTTACCAATCGAACTCAATTCAATAACAACTTCAGCAGATTTTCCTTGAGTATTTTGAGGTGGATTAAAATGATTATAAATTGTAGCTTGAATTTTAGCTAAATATTCATTAACTTCATCGGCTGATGAATCTGAAGAACTTATATCTGATTGTTTTGCCAATTCGTTGGATTCTATAGATTTTACTTTTTCGCTTATCGACTCAACATCTTTTTTTTTGGATTTCTTAACTTTTTTTGCTATTTCATTATATCTTTTTGAGTCTATTTGTTTAGATTTAGTCTTTCTTTTTGTTATCTCTTTGGTTGATACATCACTAAAAAGATCATCAATATTTATATTTTCTTCTTTTTGAATAGGTACGGTTATATCCTCTTCTATAGTATTTGGTAAATTATTTTTTTTAGGTATTGATACAACCGTATTTAATGATACAGATATAAACTCTTTTTTATCTAATGCATAAGATTTTATTTTTACATCACGAAACAACATATATATAAAAGTTGCAGTAACTAAGAAGAATAAAGATAGTGAGATAAATCCACTAAGGTAAAAGTAATAATTATTGTCTTTAACCATTTGTAGCTAGGGAAACTTCCGTAAAACCTGATTGCTTGACAGCACCTAATACACCCATAACAACACCGTAGTCTAAGCTTTTATCAGCACTGATTAAAACTGTAGCTTTTAAGTCAAGCTTTCTTGAGTACTTATAAAAATTATCTTCAAAAGAATTCAAATCAAAAGTATCTTTATTTACTTTTAGTGTCAAATCTTTTTTTATTGAGATATGAACAGGCGGTATCTTTTCTAGTTGTTTAGAAGTAGAACCCTGAGGTAATTTGATGTTTTCTTCATAAACTATGTTGGGAGCGATTACCATAAGAATAGCTAAAAGAACAAGCATAATATCTACTAAAGGCGTGATATTTAATTCCGGTTTTTCATCCCAATCATAATGCATTTCTAATCTTTCTTTGAAAGTATAGCATCACTTTGCATCTGTAAAAAATTAATAATCTCAAAAGATTTTCTTTTTAAAATTTGATGGTAAGTGTAAGCAAAAATCGCTACAAATATACCCGCTGCAGTTGCTACTAATGCATCTGACACACCAGAACTGATTATCGACATACTGCCGCTGCTTTGACCTATATGCGTAAAAGTATCCAAAATTGACACAACAGTTCCAAATAAACCTATAAATGGTGTAGTAGATGAAAATACAGATAATATTGAAAGACCTTTAGTAGCCTCTTTAGTAGCTGCTAACATTCCTAACTGTAGTACTTCTTTTTTAGTTGTGGATGATACTCTTAAAAATTTATGCAAATAAGAAGATTCACTAACACTTGAAGCTCCTAAAAGCAAGGATTCAAAAGAATCATTTTCTTGTTTTAGCCAGTTATCAAGTGAAAAATAACGATAAAAAAACACCCAATTTAATACTATAAAGTATATAGCCAATAATACTAATACACCTATAGTAACAGGGTGACTTTTTAGATAAAAATCTAAGATTTCATTAAACATTCTTAAAATTTATCTATATTAATTTTTGAGCTGCATTTTCAAGTTTTGCAGATACGGTAGCAATAGCAGCACCTGAATCTTCAATACTTTTTACAAGTTCTTTAGCATCTTCAAGAGCACGAGCCACATCACTTTCACTTTCACCGCGAATAGCAACAGCACCCTCTACTAGAACAACAACTTTTTCTTCATCAACATTAACAACACCCCAGTTGATTAATACTGATTCTACAGATTTATCTGTTTTTTCAATATCAACTACACCGGCTTCAAGTAATGTTGAGATAGATGAGTGACCGGCTAAAACACCAAATTCACCCTCTTCTCCCGGTAATGTTACGCTAAGAGCCTCATCTGCATAGATAAGACCGTTTGGCGTTACGATTTCTAATTTGAACGTATCCATTAGAGTCCTTTATTTAGGCTTACTTGCTTTTTTCAGCGTTAGCAATAGCCTCATCCATACCACCAACCATATAGAATGCATTTTCCGGCATGTGGTCATACTCACCGTCTAAGATACCTTTGAAACCTTTGATAGTGTCTTCAAGAGATACATATTTACCAGGAGCACCTGTAAATACTTCTGCAACGAAGAATGGTTGAGAAAGAAATTTCTCAATTTTACGAGCACGTTCAACAACGTTTTTATCATCTTCAGAAAGCTCATCCATACCAAGAATTGCAATGATATCTTGAAGGTCTTTATATTTTTGTAATGTTTGTTGAACACCACGAGCTACATTATAGTGCTCTTCACCTAAAATTTGCGGATCAAGTAATCTTGAAGTTGAATCTAGTGGATCAACCGCAGGATAAATACCTTTTTCCGCAATTTTACGGTTAAGTACCGTAGTTGCATCTAAGTGAGCAAAAACAGAAGCAGGAGCAGGGTCAGTTAAGTCATCCGCAGGTACATATACAGCTTGAACTGAAGTAATAGAACCGTTAGTTGTAGATGTAATACGATCTTGTAATGCAGACATCTCACGAGCAAGTGTAGGTTGGTAACCAACAGCTGATGGGATACGACCAAGAAGCGCAGACATCTCAGAACCTGACTGAGCAAAACGGAAGATGTTATCGATAAACATAAGTACATCAAGTTTTTTCTCATCACGGAAATACTCAGCCATAGTAAGACCAGTTAAAGCAATACGGTTACGTGCTCCTGGAGGCTCACTCATTTGACCATAACACAGTGCAACTTTGTCAAGTACATTTGATTCTTTCATCTCGTGGTAAAGGTCATTACCTTCACGTGTACGCTCACCAACACCGGCAAATACAGATAAACCGTCGTGACCCATAGCAACGTTGTGGATAAGCTCCATGATAATAACTGTTTTACCAACACCGGCACCACCGAATAGTCCAACTTTACCACCTTTTGAGTAAGGAGCTAGTAAGTCAACAACTTTAATACCTGTTTCAAACATCTCTGTTTTAGTTGATTGGTCAACTAATGCAGGCGGCTCACGGTGAATCGACCAAGTCTCAGAATCAGTAACTTGTTCACCACCATCGATTGTCTCACCGATTACGTTGAATATACGTCCAAGAACTTTTTCACCAACAGGTACTTGAATTGGAGCACCTGTAGCTTTACATTCCATTCCACGAACTAAACCTTCACTCATATCCATAGCAATTGTACGAACACGACCGTCACCTAAGTGAGCAGCAACTTCTAAAACTAAACGATGCTCACTACCTTCTACATTTACTTGTACTTCGATTGCTTCATTGATTATCGGAAGATATCCGTCAAAATCAACATCAACAACAGGACCCATAACTTGGCTAATTTTTCCTATCATATTTTTCTCCATTATTTCATAGACTCTACACCACTAATAATCTCTATTAGCTCAGTAGTAATTGCAGCTTGACGCGCTTTATTAAATTCAATGTTTAAAGACTTAACCATCTCTTTAGCATTATTAGTAGCAGCATCCATTGCCTGCATACGAGCAGAATGCTCAGCAGCAACAGAATCGATTAGTGAGTAATACATAGAGTACTCAACATATCTGTTTACCAAAGAATCAAGCATATTTTCTTCATCTTGTGCTTCTATCTCTAACATTGACGACTTTTCAGGTTCACCACATTCAAATTGTTCAGTATCAATAGGTAATATTTTATTAACATGTAACTCTTGAGTAATCATGTTTTTATAACCATTATATACAATATGAACTGCATCGATTTTTCCATCTTTAAAATCTTCTATAGAAGTTGAGATGAAATCATCTGATGTTTTCTTTTCAGGTTTTGAACTTAAACCTACAACAGATTCGAAAAGTTCTGTTTCGTTATATTTAAAAAATTCAATACCTTTTTTACCGACACCGCTTAGACGAACTTTTACGTTTTTTTCTTTATACTCAGCTAAAAGTTTATTAACAGCTTTAATTGTTTGAATATTAAAACCACCACAAAGACCTTTATCAGCCGTAACAAAGATTATATCAACAGTTTTAGGATTATCTATATCGGTAAAACATCTATTACCTTCTAATCCACCAACTTTATGACATTTGATACGTCCAGCTATTTCGGCAATAACCTGATTAAGTTTATCAGAATAAAGACGTGAGCGTTTTGCAAGCTCTTCTGCACGACGAAGCTTAGCAGTTGAAACCAGCTTCATAGCACGTGTCGTCTTTTGAGTGTTAGATACACTCTTAATCTTTCTTTGAATATCTTTCAAGTTTGCCATAAGTAATCCCTTATGCTACTACAAAAGAAGCTTTAAACTCTTCAAGTGCTTTTAACATTAGTGCTTTTGTGTCGTCATCAACTTTACTTGCACTTCTGATATTCTCAAAAATTTGAGGATAAGAAGCTTCAATAAATGGATATAACTCATTTTCAAATCTAACAACGTTAGACGGATCCATATCATCCAAGAAACCTTCGTTACCTGCAAAAATAGCAAGAACTTGTTTCTCAGCAGCAAGTGGAGAGAAAGGACCTTGTTTTAGAACTTCTACCATTCTTTGACCACGCTCTAGTTGTTTACGAGAAACTTCATCAAGGTCAGATGCGAACTGAGCAAACGCTTGTAATTCACGATATTGTGCAAGGTCAAGACGCAACGTACCGGCAACTTGCTTAGTAGCTTTAATCTGAGCAGCACCACCAACACGAGATACTGAAAGACCAACGTTAATCGCAGGACGAACACCTGAGTTGAATAAATCAGTCTCAAGGAAGATTTGACCATCAGTAATAGAGATAACATTCGTTGGAATATATGCCGCAACGTCACCAGCTTGAGTTTCAATGATTGGTAAAGCAGTTAAAGAACCAGCTCCCTCTTCATCACTTAATTTAGCTGCACGCTCTAACAGTCTTGAGTGAACGTAGAAAACATCACCCGGGTATGCTTCACGACCCGGAGGACGACGAAGAATTAGAGACATCTCACGGTAAGCAACCGCATGTTTAGATAAATCATCATATACGATTAAACCGTGTCTAGCATTGTCACGGAAGTATTCACCCATTGTTACACCAGTATATGGAGCTAAGAATTGAAGCGCAGCAGCTTCAGCACCACTTGCAGCTACAACGATAGTGTTCTCCATTGCACCGTGTTCTTCCAAACGACGAACAACTTGTGCTACAGTTGATTCTTTTTGACCGATTGCTACGTAGATAGATACAACACCGTTACCTTTTTGGTTGATAATTGAGTCTAGTGCAACAGTAGTTTTACCAGTTTGTCTATCACCAATTATAAGCTCACGTTGACCACGACCGATTGGAACAAGTGCATCAATTGCTTTAATACCGGTTGCTAAAGGCTCATGTACTGATTTACGCTCCATAATACCAGGTGCTTTTTCTTCAACGAAACGAGTTTCAGTTGTTTCAATAGGACCTTTACCGTCAATTGGCTCACCTAATGCATTTACAACACGACCTAAAAGAGCATCACCAACAGGTACACGTAAAAGACGACCTAGTCTCTTAACACTCATTCCCTCTTTAAGTCCAGTACCAGTACCAAGTATAACTATACCTGCACTTGCTTCTTCAAGGTTCATTGCCAAACCTTTAGTACCCTCTTCAAACTCTACCATTTCACCGGCCATAATATTGCTTAGTCCGTAAACCTGTGCAACACCATCAGCATAAGAAACAATCTTACCAGTTTCGTTAATATCAACATTTAATTCAAAATTGTCAATACGCTCTTTAATTATTGAGCTGATTTCATCAGCTTGTATTTTTGCTACCACTATTTATCTCCTCTCGAAAATTATATTGCTTTTGCAATATGTTCTATAATTTGGTCGTTAATTCTTGATTTTGAAAAATTAATTTCAATACCTAAATCTTCAACATCTACTTTAATACCGTTAAACTCACTCTTTACAAAATCAAGTGTAATTTTAGAGTCATATTTTTTCCCTAAACCATCACCTAAATTTTTTATAACAGAAGCATCGATATCGCTATCACTATATACTACACCTGTATAAGTTTTAGTACTTTGTGCAATATCTTTATTTAATGCAGCCGATAAAGAAGGAATAACATTTAAACGGTTATTCTCACCAAGCAGCTTAATAAAGTTATTAACTTTTTCAGATTTTGCAGATTTTACTGCATCTAATATAATATTTGTTTTATCTTGAGAACTTACAGCCGGATTTGAAATAACATTTAAAAATTTTTCATCTTTAAAAGATAAAGCCAAGCCTGAAAATATTTCACTTATGTTTTCTAAGGCTTTAGCATCCATATCGTTTTTTAAAGCTTTTATATATCTTTTTGCAATTAATTCACTCATCTATGCCACCTTCTTTAAGATAACATTAGCCATAGCTTCTTTATCAAAATCATTTGTTGATTCAGCAAGTAATTTAGTAATAGTATCTTCTACAACTTTTCTTACCATTTTACGCTGTTCAAAATCCATATGTGTTTTTTGTGCATTAGTTAAATTAACTAAATCCTTCTCACATTGTGCCATGATATTATCGTTTAAGATTTTATTCTCTTTTTTTGATGATTCTTGCAATTCAATAGCAAACTTTTCAGCTTCGCTAACTTTTGCAAGTGCTTCTTTTTTAAGGTCATCAGATTCTTTTAATCTATCTTTAACCTTTTGCAATTCATCTGCAATCCCCTGACTTCTTCCTTTGAAGTAAGCTTTAGCAGGTTCTGCAACCAAATACCAAATAAGTCCGGCAAACAAAGCAAAGTTTACAGTTCTTTGAACTATATCCGTGCCACCTTCACCACCAGATGCTAACGCGTATGTTGATACCATTAGCGGTAATAGTATAATTTTAATCACTTAACATCCTTACAGTTGACTAAATTTAGCATTTAGTGAATCTTTAAAAATTGGCATTTGAGACTCTAAATCTTTCTCTAATACCTCTTTAGCCTCATCCAAAGTTTTTTCAAACTCTAAATATTCATTAGCCAATTCGGCTCTCTTAGCTTCTAACTTACTCTCAGCTAACTCTTTTGCGTCTGCGATTACTTTTTCTCTTAAAGTTGCAGCTTCCAGTTTAGCATCCATAACTATTTGTTCAGCTTTATTATTTAATTCGTTGATTTCATTATCGTTAGTACCTGCTTTTTGCATGTCTTTTTTAATGTCATCATCTCTTTTATTCATATAAGCGAATAACGGGTTATATAGCCAACTGTTAAGAGTAGCGATAAGTGTAAGAAATACAACCAATGTAGCTATCAGCAATATCGGATTAATATCTAACATAGCACCTCCTAAAAGTTGCGCCATTATACAATGATAAAATTGAAATATTTGTTAAATTAGATAAAAAAATTTATAATTTTTATAGATTGTTTAAATAAGTGAGTAGTTTTTCTATATCTGAGTTGTCTTTAAATTCGATAGTCAGCTTATTTTGAGAGCTTTTAACTTTAAATCCCAAATCATCAAATTTTGTCTGAATATTTGTAAAATCTAGCTTTTTTGCTGTTTCTTTATTCAGCTTATTTGAAGAAAATTGTTCATTTTTTAAGCTTTTTATCATAGATTCAACTTCACGAACACTCAGCTTTTGACCTACTATTGAATTTACGACAAGTTGTTGTTGACGTTCATCAAGTCCAACTAAAACCTTAGCATGACCTGCCGTTATTTTACCTTCTATTAATGCTTTTTGCGTTTTTGGCGATAATTGAAGAAGTCTTATTGTATTTGTAATATGCGTACGGCTTTTATGAATTTTAGATCCTAATTCTTCTTGAGTTATATTATGAAGTTTTAAAAGTTCCCCATATGCATTTGCCAATTCTATAGAATTTAACTCTTGACGCTGAATATTCTCAATTAGAGCAAATTGACGCATCTTTTGCTCATCCGAGTTTTGAATAATTGCACGGATTGTTTTAAGTTTAGCAAGCTTAGAAGCACGATATCTTCTCTCTCCGGCTATTAAAATATAACCATCTACATCTTCGGTAACTACTATAGGTTGAATAAGTCCATCATGTTTGATAGAGTTGGCAAGTTCTCCAAGTGCTTCATCATCAAAATGCTTTCTGGGTTGATAAGGGTTTGGACGAATTGATTTTAAATCAAGTTCTATTATAGAATCTTTTGAAGAACCTTCATTATCATAAGCTTCATCTATTTCACCAAGGAGTGCATCTAAACCGCGTCCTAACTTTTGCGACTTCATTATGCAATAACCGCCTGTGCTAAATCTTGATATGCCAAAGACCCGGCAGATTTTACATCATATAATATAGCCGGTTTTCCAAAAGAAGGTGATTCCGCCAGTTTTACATTTCTCGGCACTACTATGATTTTATCTTCTAAATCACGAAATAGCTTTGTCTTAAAATGTTGTCTTAAATCAGCAAATACCTGCTTAGAAAGATTATTTTGCGCAGAGAACATAGTAGGCACAAAACCTTTAATTCTAAGCTTTGGATTAATTGATTTTCTAACAAGTTTAACGGTATTTAAAAGTTGTGCTAAACCTTCTAATGCAAAAAATTCACACTGAATAGGGATAATAACCGAATTTGAAGCCGAGAGTGCATTTATAGTCATCGGTCCAAGTGCAGGAGGTGAATCTATAATAATATAATCATAATCTTTTTTTACGTTTGCAATAGCATTTTTAAGAACAAGTTCTCGACCTTTTGCTTTGTCGGCATCGTAGTATTCTTTCTCAATTCCTACCAAACCTATATTTGAGGGAGCCAGATGCAGTGTCGGAAGATCTGATTTTAAAATAATATCTTTAAGTTTTTTAGTACCTATTAATACATGGTAAATATTAAATTCATAGTCGTTTCTATGAAAGCCTAAAGAGGTAGTCGCATTTGCCTGCGGATCTGAGTCTATTAAAAGAACTTTTTTCTCAGCAACAGCAAGTGAAGCGGCAAGATTTACAGCAGTGGTTGTTTTACCGACACCACCCTTCTGATTTGCTATTACTATAACTTCGCTCATCTTAGACTATATATCCTTTCACCGTTAACAATTATAGAGCCATCATCTTGAAGCTCAGCTTCTGATAATAAAACCTTATAAGTATTATTATGTGTAAAAAAGTTTCTGTTTTGATAAAATTCTAACTTATATTTGCTAAAAATTTGCTTCCATGAGATTAAATTTTGAACATTTTTAAAAAAACTATTTAATAACTTTTCTTTAGATACAACAATATCAAGTTTTTCAAAATCTTCAGGTGCATCTACTAAGTTTAAACCAACTCCGCAAATTAGAACATCTGAGACTATATTTGTAATCATACCGCCTATTTTTTTATTATTAACATAAAAATCATTGGGCCATTTCAAAAAAACTTTTGAATTTTCTTCTGCAAGAGTTTCTTTTAAAATATATGCAAAATATATAGAAGCAGATTCTAGTTTTAAATCTTTTGGCAAATCACTCAGTTTTATTGCAAAAGATAAAAACAGATTACCTTCTATCCCGCTCCATTTGTTGTTTCTGCTTCCAATGCCCGCATTTTGTATCTCGGCACAAACGGCATGAGGTAGTTTTATCTCAGATTTTAAAATAAGATTTTTAAGATAAGTTTGTGTCGAGTCAACACTTTTAAGATAAGTTATCTTCAATAGATAGTCTTTTTCCGTTTATATAAGAGATAACATCCATCTCTTTTTTGGATTGCGGCTGAACTTTGTATATTCTAATAGAACCTTTTAAACAAGAGATATCTACACTGTTTTCATTTATAGATATGATTTTTCCTGCTTCACCGTCTTTTTGGGAATCTAATAAAGATATTTGCTTTAGTTTTAATCCACTTTGTAAATATATCCCCGGCCAAGGTGTATATGCACGATACTTGTTATATAGATCATATGCATCTTCAAATTCTACCAAACCGTTTGCTTTTGTAATTTTTGTACAATGGGTAGCATTTGAATCATCTTGTTTTACAGGTGTATAGTTATCATAGTTTTGAACTACATCAACAGTTAAATCTGTTGCTATTTTTGTCAGTGCATCAAAAAGCTCACCGACTATCATATCTTTTGGAATTTCTATCTCTTCTATCTTTATAATATCGCCCGTATCCAAACCTTCATCCATAAGCATCGCAGTAACACCGGTTTTAGCATCGTTATTTAAAAGTGACTGCTGGATCGGGCTTGCTCCACGATACTGTGGTAGAATTGATGCATGAAGGTTTATACATGGGGCATGTTCAAGTACAGCCTTTGGAAGTATCTGACCGTATGCTGCTACAACAATATAATCACATTCTATTTTTAAAAGCTCATTAACAACATCTTCATCACGAAGTCTATTTGGCTGATACACATCTATATTATTATCTAGTGCCAAAGTCTTTACAACAGGAGGGGTTAATATCTTTTTACGACCCACCGGTTTATCAGGCTGAGTGTAAACTGCAACAACATCAATACCATCGGTATCTATTAGTTTAGCAAGTATTGCTTCGGCATAATCGGGTGTCCCCATAAAGATAACACGCACGGTATAACTACCTTCTGTCACTTTGTACTAAATTAAACAAGGCATGTTTTAATGCATCTATATTTTTATGTGTAGCCGAAGATATCGGTGCAATAAAATAAGGCATAGATTTATCAAACCCTAAAGTCTCGTCTGCACTCTCTTGAACAAAATAAGGTATATTATCATCAAAATTAAAATCACTTTTAGTATTTGCTTTAACACCTATAATATCTAAAAAGCTTTGAACTAAATCGTTTAACTCATCAGGATTTATAATATCCGTACGAGTTAGTGCGATAGCATACTTAGAACTCCCAAGTTTTTCTGAAAAAGATGCAACTTCATCTTTTAAAACTTCGATTTGCTCTTTTAAATCTCTGTAAGATGCCAAATCAATCATAAAAAGTAAGGTTTTCGTACGCTCAATATGGCGTAAAAACTTAATTCCAAGTCCTTTACCTTCATGTGCTCCACCGATAATTCCAGGAATATCAGCCATGATAAAAGACTCGAAATCACCTATGTTAACTTGACCAAGTTTTGGAGTAAGTGTAGTAAACTCATAGTTTGCAATCTCAGGGCGGGCATTTGAAACTGTAGAGATCAGAGTTGATTTACCGACATTTGGAAAGCCTACCAGACCGACATCAGCAATCAGTTTAAGATCAAGTTTTATCTCTCTACTCTCACCTTTTTGACCAGGTTGAGCGTAAGTTGGGCGTTGTTTAGTCGAACTTTTAAAGTGGGTATTTCCAAGTCCGCCTTTTCCGCCTTCTAAAAACTTTTCCTCTTGACCGTCTTTAATCATATCAAAAAGAACTTCACCGCTTTGCATATCTATAATCTGAGTTCCGGGAGGTACAATGATAACTTTTTTCTTGCCTGATTTTCCAGTCATGTTCGAGCCTTCACCCGGCATACCGTTGTCGGCTTTTATATGCATTTTACGCTGAAAAGCAGAAAGTGTATGAGTATTGTTGTCACATTTGAAATAGATGTCTCCACCTTTTCCGCCATCTCCACCGTTTGGACCACCGTTTAGTACAAACTTTTCTCTACGAAACGACACACAACCAGGACCGCCTTTACCAGAAGAAACTTTTAATTCGACACTGTCCGTAAACATCGTATATCCTTTTGTTTTGAAAAATTTTAATAAATTGTGTAAGAGATTATACTCTAAAATTGAAAGAAAAATATTTGGGTTTTTACCCAAATATTAAATGTTTGAAGAATTATGCAGCAGGAATAATTGAAACTTGTTGACGTTTTTTATCTTTACGCTCAAATTTCACTTCACCGTCAACAAGAGCAAAAATTGTATGATCTTTACCCATACCAACATTTTTACCCGGGTGGATTTTAGTTCCACGTTGACGAATAATGATGTTACCAGCTACTACTGATTCACCACCATATTTCTTAACACCAAGTCTTCTACCAGCCGAGTCACGATTATTTTGTGTACTACCTTGACCTTTCTTATGTGCCATTTTATCTCTCCTTTATTTTATTCGCTAATTATGCAGCGATTTTTGTGATACGAACACGTGTGAAGTCTCTTCTGAAACCTCTTTTAACTTTAGAGTCTTTACGACGACGCTTTTTAAAGATTACAACTTTCTTATCACGACCTTCATTAATTACTTCAGCAGTAACTTTAGCACCATCTACATATGGAGCTCCAACTTTAAGCTCACCTGCATTTACAGCAAGAACTTCTTCGATTTCGATAGTAGCTTTTGGCTCTAAAGACATTTTATCTAATAATAAGATATCGCCTTCTTCAACCTTATATTGCTTACCACCATTTTTGATAATTGCGTACATTACAATTCCTTGTCAATTCATAATTCTAATTTAAAAAAGTGCGGAATTATACCCAAAGAAGCTTTAAGTTTTATTTAATCAGCTACTCTAATTCAAGTTGCATCAGATACATATCTTCGCCGTCAAGTACTTTCAGCTGATTACTTCCACAGTTTGGACATAAATATTCTAATTTTTTTAGTTCACTCTCTTTTATACAACTCTCACATAAAACTCTTATCTCTTGTATATTCATAACAAACTCTGCATCTGCACACATAGTCCCATCTTTAAAAGTATTAAATGCTATTTCAAGAAGATGTGGTTCAACACCGCTCATTACACCTATCTTTACTACTACTTTTGTAACTTTGCTTGCTTGGTTTTGTTTTGCGTTTTCTTCACAGCTGTCTATTAAAGCTTGTACTATTGAATATTCATGCATGATTTTTGAATCTCTCCGGTGTTTTTATAGGACATGTTTTATATACAAACTCATGTCTTAGTTTATGAAACTCACTTTGTTCATCCCAAAACTGCGGATGCATAACTTTTAGTTCGTTCTCTTTGCAGGAATTTATATACTCTTTGTTCTCATCAAGATAATCTTGTTTTTCATATATAAAATCATCATATGAATCTTCATCTTCTAAAAAAGTTTTTGCATACTCTTTTAAATCTTGAAAATAATTTTCCCTCCCACATACTTCATCTATCAAGCCTATACTTTTAGCATTTTGCACACTTATAGGCAAACAATCATCAAGCAGTTTATCCATCTGTTCTTGCCCTACTCTTTTTGCCATAGTGTAAGTATGGTACTCACTACCGCTTAGTCCAAGTGTTTTATAATGTGGATTTAGAACTACACCATCCCTTGCTATGACCTTGTCACAGGCTAAGGCCAAGAACAAACCACCCGCCCCTGCATTTTTATGCAGAGATGCAACGCTCACAACATCATCGGCAAATATAATCGATTTTAGCAAATCGTTCATAGCGTTAATATTGCTCCAACCGTCTTCACCCTGCTTTTTTGAGTCTTCGAGTATGTTTAGATGGATTCCGTTTGAGAAAAATTCTTTTGCACCGACTAGGACTATTACTTTTGAGTTTTCTCTTAAAAAATCAAACGCATACTTTAACCTAATGCACTGCTCAGAACTCATGGCACCGTTATGAAAGTTAAAACAAAGGTATGATACGTCACCGTCCCTTGTTACGCTTATCTCATAAAAAGTTTTATAACTCATATCAAATAATAGTGGAAGCCTCTCTTCTTTAACACCTTGAATCTTATCTTTTAGTACATAGGTGGCAGGCAATTTAAACCTGCCTAGCTCTTTTAAGTGACTTATCCAAATAGCAGAGTCTTTTGTTCCGACACATATAGCACCGTCACGCTTTGCCAAGACCTCTTTCACTCCACCTCTGAACCTCTCTTCTTCGTGAGCCCCGAACAGATAGCACTCTATACCAAAGAACTCATCTTTTACACCAGGATATGAATCGCTGTAGTTTATTTTTTTTATAATATCTTTTGAACTGTCTCTCTCCCAGTCGATTGCCCTGTCGTTTTGGGTAAGGTAAGTGTGAAAAGGTGCATCTAGCTGAGAAGTTGGTATAAAACTTTTATCTTTAATATTTTCAAGAAGTTTATCCAAGGCTTTTAAAGCAGAATTTGTAACCTCGTCTCTGTATATAGATGCTTTTGTATCTTCACGCATTTTAAAATTAACTTCTGCGTATATATCACCTGCATCAAACTCCTCATTTGCACGAAGGATTACTACACCCCATTCATCTTTGTTTTCTTTTAGTGCATTATCAAGTGCATTGTGTCCTCGGTCGCCTCTTATCCCCGGATGCAATATATATGTAGGAGTTTTTTCGTAAATCTCTTTTGGGATGAATTTTTTAAGATAAGGTGCAAAGATAATATCCGGTAAAAACTCTTTTATGGTTTTATTTAACTCATCTTCACTTATAAAAAATTCAACTACAACTTCGTGTTTATTATCTTTTAGATATGTATATACACTTTGTGAAAGAGAGTTAAAAGCAGATACCAAAAGTAATATTCTCAAACTAACAAATCCTAGGAAGTAACTCACCTGTTGGAGTATCTAAGAACCTTTTAGTCCCCCATGAACTTTTAAGTATTACTTTTTGCAGATGCTCATCTGTCACACTTGCTATCTCGCACGCATATGAGTTGTCTTCAAAAACCTTTAGAATCTCAAGTGCTTTTTCCTTATCCTCTTTTTTTATCGCAAGTACAAACGTGCCTTCATTTGCCAAAGATGTAGCTTCAAAGCCCAGCATCTCACATACACCTTTTACCTCATCCCTAACAGGGATTCTTTCTTCTTCTACTTCGATGCATATATTTGACTGTTTTGCCCATTCGTTTAAAACAGCCCCGACACCTCCGCGTGTAGCATCACGCATAGCCGTAATATTTATCCCTGCATCTATTAAAGCTTTTACTTGCGGATATAAAGATTTACAATCACTTTCAAGCTCAGAGTCCATCTCAATTCCTTCACGGGCTATAAAGATGGTAGCTCCGTGGCATCCTATATCTCTGTTTACTAAAATCACATCATCTTTACTTATTTTGTTTGAGCTGATGCCCTCTTTTGTAATCTCGCCCACTCCTGTTGTGTTTATAAATATCTTATCAACACTTCCGCGAGGTACTACCTTTGTATCGCCGCTAACAACAATAGCGCCATTTAACTCTAATTCACTCTTCATACTGCGGACTATTTTTTCCAAATCTCTCAGGGCAAAACCCTCTTCAATAATAACACTGCAAGTAAGATATTTGGGCTTGGCACCCATCATGGCTAAATCGTTACATGTTCCGCATACGGCTAACTTTCCTATATTGCCACCCTCAAAAAAAATAGGACTTACGGTAAAACTATCGGTTGAAAACGCAAGCGAGCCGTTTTGTATTACCGCGGCATCTTCGCTTTTTTCTAAAATCTCATTTTTAAATGCTTTATAAAATACTTTTGAGATCAACTCATTGTTTTCAACTCCGCCATTCCCCTGAGCTAAAGTTATTGTTTTATTCATATGTTTTTATTTGTTGTTTATTTTTCACACTATGGTACAAAAACTAAAATATCACTATTTAAGTTTTCCATCAAATAAGATGATGTTGATCCATATAATAAAGAACTTGAGTTATTTATACCTTTAGAACCTAAAACAACTAAATCGTTTTTGTTTTTATCAACATACTCAGACAATATATTTTTAACACTGTACGTATCTTCAAGTAATTGAGCATTTTTTATACTATTTTGTTCAACAAAACTTCTAAACTCTTCTTCTTTTTTTTCTTTTATTTTTAATTGAATCTTATCTTTATTTTCGTAATTATTATAGTATCTAAGAGTAAGTTCACTTGCCTGTTGATATGCTGAAACAACTTTTATATCGTCTTTATTGAAAAAATCATTCGAAAATTTAATTCCATCTAAAGAAACTTTAGAAAAGTCCGTAAAAGCAACTATATTTTCATATGGATTATTATAATTGTTTTTTATAATCAACAAAGGTATATTGCTATTTTGTGCTACTTTATGTGCAGTTGTTCCAAAAACTTTGGTTTCAAAATTTTCTTTTGAATTTTCCCCGATTATAACTAAACTTGCTTGTATATCTTTTGCCGTATTTATTATAAAAGAGGATGGATCTTTTTTATCTACAATTATAGAATACTCAATATTATTTGTATCAAAAGAAGATATCTCTTTTTCAATCTCTTTTTTAGCACTATCTTTTACATCTTCAAAATTGATATCCGATAAAATACTATCGAGCCAGTTAGTATCAATGGCATGAACTATTGTAATTTTTGATTTATTTTCATTTGCTAGAGAAAAAGCTCTTTTTAAAATTTGTAATGAATTCTTTGAGATATCCAATCCCACAACAATATTTTTAAAATTATCCATTTTAATATCTCCTTATATTTAAGTTTATTATATCACAAACAATGGTTATTTATACTCAACCCATCGGGTACATTATTTCATTTTGAATATCTTGTATCTCTTTCATAGTCTCATCATTCAAGTTTATATCCATAGCCGAAAAAGACTCATCCAATTGCTTTGCAGTCCTTGCACCTATAATAGTGGATGCCACAAAGTCAAACTGCTTTGAATATGCCACTGCTAAAGTTACGGGTGAAATTTCCAGTTTTTTAGCAAGCTCCATATATTTTACAGTTGCGGCTAAAGACTTCTCATTTACAAACCTTGTACCCTGTGCTTTTAATCTTGGATTTTCACTTTTTAAATAGTCTGAATATCTTGCTATACTAGGTAAGAACTCGCCGTTATATTTTCCGCTTAATACTCCTCCTGCTATTGGTGAGTATGGAAGCAGTGATATATTTTCTTTTTTACATACGTTTGCAAGCTCGTCTAAAAACCTTGGATTGTTTAGTGAAAAGTTATTTTGAATCGATTCAAATCTTGCTATGCCTAGTCTTTTAGAGGTCTCGTTTGCTTTAGTCAAACCGTAAGCCGTGTCGTTTGATGTTCCAAGATAGCGTACCTTACCCTCTTTAACCAACTCATCAAAAGCTTTTAAAGACTCCTCTATGGGTACTACGTTATCCGGCCAATGCATCTGATACAAATCTATATAATCTGTACCTAGTCTTTTTAAACTTCCCTCTATCGCGGTTTTTATATGAAAGCTGTCAATTGCCGTCATACCATTACGAATGGGAGGTACAAACCAACCGTTTGCCGCACCTGCGACTTTAGATGCTATTATAAGATTTTCTCTTTTTTTACCCTTTAGCCATTTTCCTATAATATGTTCAGTCTCACCTGTGTATTTTGCTTTTGGAGGGACAGGATAAAGTTCTGCCGTATCAAAGAAATTTATTCCAAAATCAACCGCTTTATCCATAATTTTGTAAGATTCTTTCTCATCACTCCATGAACCAAAACTCATAGTTCCTAAACAAATGGGCGTAACTCTAAGACCTGTTTTTCCTATGTATCTGTATTGCATCTATCAATTGCCTTTTTTTGGATAATCATAAGAAAGAAATTTAGCATTTTTGCTATTTACTTTTGCCCAAGAATCACATTTAAATTCAATCTCAACAATTCCGCAAGTCACTATATTCTCTCCAAAATCGATAAAATCTTCCGCTATCATATTTAACTCAGGGTTGTGTCCGATTAAAAATGCACATTCATGTTTGTCTTTTATGTTTATTATTTTAGAGTGCAACAAACTAGGCATTGCTTCATATAATTCATCATCAAACTTTACCTTCTTAGAAAAACCTATACCGTCTGCGATAATACTAGCCGTTTTTTTGGCACGTTTAGCGGGACTTGACAATATAATATCAGGCATCACACCTTTTTCTTTTAAACGCTTTGCCATCATAGGAGCATTTTGAAGTCCGCGTTTATTAAGAGGTCGATCGAAGTCATCCAAATTCATATCACTCCAAGAGGATTTTGCATGTCTTATTAAAAAAAGCTTTTTCATAATAAGTTTCCATATTTATAATATGCCGCACATGCCCCTTCACTACTTACCATACAGCTTCCAACAGGGCTTGAAGGTTTACATGCAGTGCCAAATATAGTACATTCGGGCGGATTTGCCATACCACGTAAAATATCGCCGCAGATGCAGAGTTTATGATCCTCTATCTCTTCTAAAGGCAGGACTTCTTTGTATATTATCTCGGCATCGTACTTAGCGTACTCATCTCTTAGTTTTAAAGCAGAATCAGGAATATTTCCAAGTCCACGCCATTTGAACATGCCGCGTTTTTCAAAGTATTTATCTATAAGACTTTGGGCTTTTAGGTTTCCATCATATGAGACAAGTCTTTTATACTCGATTTCTAACTCACATCTGTTTTGTATAAACTGCTTGAGTATCATAGAGATTGCCTGCATAACATCGACAGGTTCAAAACCTGAGACCACTACGGGTCTTTTATAATCCCTTGGAAACTCTTCATATATCTTGCTTCCGCTTATTACGCTAACGTGAGACGGTCCAAGAAAAGCATCTATCTTGTTGTTGTAACTATCAACGTGCTCATCACGTGAATCTATAAGTTCACGCATAACTTCAGGTACCGTTACATGGTTGATATGAAAGTAAATATTTTTAATATCTTTTTTTATAACAGCATCTAATAGTGCGGCAGTCATAGGAGTTGTGGTTTCAAACCCTATGGCAAAAAATATAACTTTCTTATTTGGATTTTCTTCTGCTATCTTGATGCACTCCATAGGTGAATACACAAATCTTACGTCAGCACCTTTACTTCTTGCAGCTTGCAGACTGCCGTTACTTCCCGGTACTTTAATCATATCACCCAAAGTTACAAGTATCACATCCTCTTGCATTGAGAGTATATATGCATGGTCTATCCGCTCTTTTGGCATGATGCAAACCGGACAACCCGGACCGTGGATAAACTTTATATTTTCGGGCAGTAGTTGAGGGATACCGTATTTCATAATAGTATGGGTATGACCTCCGCACACCTCCATAATATTTATAGGGTTTTGCAGTTTTTTTGCATCTTCGGCTATGATTTTTGCATATGCTTTTATGGTATCTGCATCTCTAAAATTATCATAGAGATTTTTAAGTTCTAAACTCATTCCAAAATTGCCTTTTGCCTTTCCTCTTCATCCATAAGCTCAATCAGTTCTTTGTATGTATCTATAGATGCTAAAGCATCTTCTTCATCTATCTTGTTCATAATAAAGCCTATATGAAGAAGTACATAGTCCCCTATCTTTACATCATCTTCTGCCATTAAATCAAGTGAAGCTTCACGTTTTATACCCATCGTATCAACCGTAGCCATATTTAGCTCTTTGTCTATTTTTACGACTTTAGAGGGGATTGAAAGGCACATTATCTCATCTCCATTTTAAACTTTATCCAAGCTGCTACTTTTTTAAGTGAATCCACATCTTTCGTACTTACTTCGAGTATATCTACGTTTGGTTTTAGCTTTCTAGCTGAGTCTTTTTCTTTTTCTATATCGTATTCAAAATACGGCAGCAAATCTGTCTTGGTAAAGAGTATCAAATCAGCCTGACGAAACATAACCGGATATTTTGCAATCTTGTCCTCACCTTCGGGAACCGAAACCAACACTATGTTTAGATGACTTCCGACATCATACGAGGCAGGACATACAAGGTTTCCTACATTTTCTACAAAACACACGTCAATATTAGCTAAATCCATATGGTGAAGTGCCTTGTGAACCATAAAGGCATCCAAATGACAAGCCGAACCTGTTTGAATCTGGTGAGCTTCTATACCTTTTGCTTTTAGTCTGTCTGCATCGCGGCTTGTCTCCAAGTCACCCTCTACAACACCGAATTTAAAATCTACAAAATCAGCCAGATGTTCTAAAAGAGTTGTCTTTCCACTTCCCGGTGAGCTCATCAGATTTATACTAAGGACATTATTCTTATCAAAATGTGCACGGTTATGTCCGGCTTCATGATCATTTTTATCCAGTATTTTACTAATAACATCTATAGTTTTTTTATCGTTTAACTGAGGATTATCATGTAGATGCGCATGAGCCTTCTGATGCTCCTCACTACTCCCATGACTATGATGATGTCCCACTGCTACACTACTGTCTGTTATACTGCATCCGCAATCTGCACACATAAAATCTCCTTATCCTATTATCATATTTGAGCCGACTAGTACAGAAATTATTCCCGCACTTGCAAATACTCTTCTTATATTTTGTTTTGAGTTTAAAAGATTTTGGTTTATATAAAGAATAATAGCACCAAAACCTATGAATATTACCATCACACCCAAAGTAAAAGCACCAACTAACATAAAGTCCACATTTTGACTCTCTACAACTCCTAAAGTGATAAGCATACCGCGAACTCCGCCTATACCCATAAGCATCCCTATACTAAAAGCACTCACACTGTCTTTTGAATCGTGTTTATGTTCATCTCCAAACCAGATATGTATATGTTCTTTATTTTCGTGAACGTGTTTTTTAAGATGGATTTTATCGTTTAAGACCATATAGAGAAGATATATCCCCATACTTATAATCACAACTGAAGAGATTGTGTCACCGTAACCTAAAACTGCATCGCTTATATGATAAGTTTGTAGAATTTTTGCAAAGACAAAAAGAGTAATCCCGTGTCCTATTGCAAAAAGAGTAGTGATAAACAGTGTTTTTTTCTTTGATTTACCTATTGAAAAATCGGCTATAGCCGTTAGATGATCTGGACCAAACGCGTGTAATATACCGTACCAAAAAATAATTGCCAAACCTAGATTTTCCAAGATAATCTCCTTAAAACTGAATAGCTGTTCATATTTTATATTTTTATATTAAAATTGAGTTTAAATTGGAACTTTTTTATTAAAAAAGCATTTAGTTTGTACAAATTAATATATTAAGTATTTTTTCTTGAAAACTTTATATTGTTTCTTCCGCTATTTTTAGCTTCATAAAGTGCCATATCTGCAGCCTTAAATGCCTCTGCAAAATTATCATAGTCGCCTGGACTTACATTTACCCCTATAGATGATGTAATATGAATATATTCTTCATCTTTTACAAAAAATTTGTGTTCTTTTATTCTGTTGAATATTCTTTGAATTACACTTATGGATGCTTTTGTATTTTCATTTTTTATTTTAATTAAAATAACAAACTCTTCGCCACCGTATCTAATAGCTATGTCATCATCTTCTCTTAAAGTGTGCAGTAAAACACTCCCTATTTTCTGTAAGACTTCATCCCCTATATCATGACCGTAGGTATCGTTTATTTTTTTAAAATAATCAATATCCAATACGCTTAAAACATATTCGTCGAGTTTTATATTATTTTCTATATGATGAAGATAATTTCTGTTATATATGTTTGTCAGCCTATCAGTAAAAGATGATTTTCTCATAGTTTTGTATTTAATAAGTTGGAAAACAACTAATAATAATGCAGTTAAGATAACAACTATAATTAGGATAATCCCAATTTTCATAATCGTTATAATATTATTTATTTCAGATATTTTATTTATCGAAAAATCTATAACCAGTATAAGTTCAACATTATCTTTATTTATTATCGGTACTAAATAGCTTATATATAATTTTTGTAAAAGATGATGTTTAATAAGCAAAGGCTCTTTTTTTGTGTATATTTCAAACCACTTTTTACTCGTAACATCAAACTTTTGGTTTAACATAGATTTTTCACTCTCGGGAGAAGCATCTATTAAAAACCTAAAAACATCATTTTCATCTTTATAAACTATGTAAGAATATTTTATATTTGTCGTTAAAAGATTTTTTATATTTCTCTCTAAGTTTATTCTTAGATTTTCATCTGATTTTATATCATCGATAAAACTATCACTCTCCCCCAATATGCTTTTTATATAGTTTGCTTTATGTTTAGTTATTTGAAAAACATCGGAAGTAGATATTTTAAACATATCGTTTTCTATACTTTTTTCATATTTTATTATTAAAAATAATAAAATCATTAAAAAAGAGATAGTGCCTATTGCGATAATACTTAAATAATAAGGATGCCTTAAAACATTTTTTTTATTCATAAATATCTTCTATAAACTGTTCATACTCTTTAGAAAGTTTGATATTGTTCTTTTGAAGCCTTTTTTTTATAAATACTATATTAGGTCTGCTTTTATTCCAAAAAAATGCTCCAAAATATCTACTGTCCGAGACAAGTTTTTTATAGTTGTTTGTAAAAAACAGTTTGGTAGAATTCTTACAACTATTTGCCAAAGAACCTTTTTTGTCAAAAATAAAATCGGCATATTTACAATCTTCGCTTAAATCAAAATATTTTGAATATATCTCTTGTTCGTGTTTGGAAATATTAGGTATATATATCTTAATTTTATTATTTAAAGTAGCCGTTGCAATTTTTGAAATTATCTTAGCTTCGAGTTCTATCTCTTTATCATATTCATCAAGCATAAACACCTGTTGTTTGGAAAAACTAAGTGAAATAAGTGTTAATAATATAAAAAGAACTCTCATTAAAACACCCACTTTGTACTTAGAGTGATTTCACGTTCATAATCTTCTAAAGCGAAATTTCCGTTTTCTTGTATAAATCCTTCTTTGTAAAGAGATTTAGTCGAATCGTCTAAAATATTTTCAGCTTTTATACTTATGGATATATCATTGTTTACTTTATAGGTTAGACCCATATTAAAATTAAAACTATCATCTGTCGATACACTATAATAACTGTAGCCGTTACGGTAAACTAAAGATGTAAAATACTCAAACTTATCCTGTTCACCGGTTAACTTTACAAAACCGCCTCTATATGAGTTATTAAAGTGTTCACTTAGTTTGGTAGTATAATAGTTTATATAAAAAGTATTATTTTTGGATAGTTCATAAACTATATCTAGTATCAAATTTTTCGATTTTATCGTATGATCTACATTGATATAACCTATCGGAGAATAGTATATAAAATCTTTGATTTTTATATCGTTGTACAATATACTAAACCTGATATCATCATCTGCATATATACCTTCTATAAAACTGTAAATATATCTTTGTCTATCTAAATTCGGTGTCCTTTTATCAGCAAAATCCAAAGTATAAAAAGATGGAGCTATATTTGTTTTGGTGTGAAATGTTTTTAAACCAAAGTTTTCATTTATCGTATATATAGCTCCTATTCTATATTGCTCGTTTTTTATATTTTTAAGATTATTGTTTCGAACATATTTATCAAGTTTACCGTTTAATACCAACAAAAAATTTTCATTGACTTTATAATCATCCTGCACAAATAAAGAATATTTTTTTTCTTTATCAAACCCTGAAAATTTATCTATATATGTCATCACATTTGCAAAATTAATCGTATATGAGTTATTCATCGTATATTTTTTCTCTTGAAAACTTAGACCTAAGAGTAAGTTATTAGAGTTGCTTTTTATTGTTTTTGAAACTAGTGCACTTGTTTTAGTAACATCCTTATTATCATAATATTCTTTTGGAATAGTAGTACCGGGATTTGAAAAATCAATTACCGGGATTAATGCTAAACCTTCATTATTTATCTCTTTATATTCACATTTATTAAAATCGTATGAGAGATTTAGTTTTAAGGAGTTGTCATTTAAAAAATAGCCCGTATAATCCACAAAAAAATCTTGCGATGTTGATTTTCCGTAATCCAAGTCAGCATCTAAAGAAAGACCGAAATAGTTTTCTTTATTGTCATATGAATAAGCGATATTAATATCGGTATCTTCTTTTTCAATATTTAGATACAAGTACTTTTTATTTGAATCATTTTTTATTTTATTATATTTATATCTTTGATAATTATTTATCTTAGCAGAACTCAAGTATGCCAAATATGACCAACCATTCTCCAAAGTTTCCGAATATGAAAATGCTTCCAAGTTTGAACCGTTGTCCGTAACGGCTCCGTAAATCCTTGAAGCATTTTCTTTTGAAGCTTTTTTGGTATATATTCTTATAAAAAATATGCCGTTTTCACTTCCCAAAGCAAAAGAGCTGTTTCCTCTATATACTTCAATATAGTCCACCATATCCATAGGCAGTTCCATCCAGGTTGCCGTTGGACTCATCGTATAGTTTGAACTTACTTCATGGTTATTTATAAATATTCTGAAAAAACCGCTGACATCGGTTTTACTGCCTGGCAATGAGAGGTTTGAAGCACCGAACTTATTTTTATTTAAATTACTTACGGGGAGTTCTTTAAGCAAATCACTTAAAGTGGTATATTGCATAAGTCTTAAATCTTTTTGTGAATATATTGTTACGTTTCCAAGTTTCTCGTCAATCGTATGCAGTGATTTTTGTGTATTTGTTTCATATTCTTCCAGCAAAGAGTTTAAAGTTTGTCCATACAAAAGATTTAAACTGAGCAAAATTAATATAAAAGACTTTGTCAAAAAAATACCCCTAATAGTTTGGAACATTTTACTCACTTAGGCTTAAAATATCATAATATATAATATAATTTCGCGAATTATGAAATATAATTGTATATCTGTCCTAAAGAGATTCCTCCGTCGTTAATAGGAGTTTTTTGCTGGAAGTAGTATTTTATTTTTTCATCTTTTAATTTTTTTATAATCAGTTCAAGTAAAGTTTTATTTTGAAAAACACCGCCGCTTAATATAACATCCATTTTTTCTTTTTTAGATATATAAAAAACTATATCAACAAGTGTATTTATAAACTTAGAAACTAGGTTTTTATCAAAAAAATCATACTCTATATTTATTTTACCGTCATCTATTTTATATTTGAAAGTATCCTCTATATCTGAGTTGTAAGCCATCTCACACATAAGTCCCGCTTCACCTTCATAACTCTGCATCTGAAGAAGTCCTGCCATAGATGCAATAGCATCAAATAATCTGCCAACCGATGAGCTAAGAGGTGAATTGATGTTTTTTATATAACTTTGATGCAGTAGTTTTATATTTGAGCTTGAAAACTCTTTTACACAAGCTAAGTCAAGTTCTAAAATCTCTTCTAAAGTATAATTGTCAAAAAGCATAGATAAAGCAACGCGACGCGGTTCTTTTATAGCTTTATCTGCACCTATAAGCTTTATAGGTTTAAAGTGATATTTTCTCTTATCACCTACAAAAATTTCTCCACCCCATAAAGTCTTGTCATCTCCAAAACCCGTTCCGTCAAAACTAAACCCTAAATACTCACCGCTTAGTCCAAACTCTGCTTTTGTAGCATAGATATGAGCCAAATGATGCTGAACCTGCTTAAGTTGTATATTTTGTTCTCTCGCCCACTTTGTAGTCTCATAGTTTGGATGCTTATCATGTACTATAAGTTCGGGTTTAAAATCATAAAAATCCTCAAAGGTCTTTATAGTCCGCTTAAAATACTCTAAACTCATTAAAGAATCCAAATCCCCTATGTGTGGTGATAATATAATATTATCTTCAAAAGATAAGGCGATAGTGTCTTTTTGATTTGCTCCGACTGCCAAGATTTTTTTATCTATTTTAAAAGGTATTTTTATAACTTTTGGAGCATAACCCCTTGCTAGTCTTAATACTTGTTTTTTATTATTTACAACTTGAACGACTGAATCATCAACGGCATTTACTATATCTCTATCAAAATCTAAAATAAAATCAACAAAGGGGAGCTTCTCTTTAATCATCTCTTTTGTAGTGATAATAGGTTCACCGCCGAGATTTGCACTTGTAGCAAGTATTGGAAAGTATAAAAATTCAAAAAGCATATGATGCAAAGGGGTATATGGCAAAAAGCATCCTATTCTGTCTATGTTTGGAGCGACTAAATCAGATATTAAAGAATTTTGTTCTTTGTTTAAAATGACTATCGGTCTCTCTTTAGAGTCTAAAATTTCAACCTCTTTATCATTTAGCTTGGCTAATTTTTTTACCTGTTCTATATTTTGGCACATAATGGCAAAAGGCTTTGAAGGACGGTTTTTATATTTACGCAGTCTTCTGATAACATTGTCATCCCTTGCATCACATACTATATGAAAACCGCCGATACCTTTTATGGCTACGATTTTGCCTTCTATAATCTTTTTAGCCGCTAGTTCAATACTCTCACTTAGTTTTGGCCCGCAATTTGGACACGATATTGGTTGGGCATGATATCTTCTGTTTTGCGGGTTCTCATAATCTCTTTGGCATTCTTGGCACATTTCAAACTTTTGCATAGAGGTATTTTTTCTATCATACGGTAAAGTTTTTATTATGGAATATCTAGGTCCGCAGTTTGTACAGTTTGTAGCAAAATAGTTTTTAAATCTAGTATTTTTTAGATCTTTTAAACAATCGTCACAAACCGATATATCGGGAGATACGAGTGTAGTTTTAGAGCTGTTTTGCGTTGCATCGCTTTGAAGTATTTCAAATGATTTTTGAAACTGTTCAACTTTAATAAAATTTGACTCTATAGCATCTATACGTGCTAATACGGGAAGTTTTGTTTTTAAATTTTTCTCAAAATCTTCAATACTCTGTATGCAACCTTGGAGTTCAATCTCAACACCCTCAGGCGTATTTTTTACAAATCCACTAAGACCCAATTCTGTAGCTACTTTATAGATAAAGGGACGAAATCCCACACCTTGGACAACACCCTCTATAAAATAGTGTTTCCTAGTCATCTATAGCAAAGCCTTTTGAAAAATACGGATTTGCTAGAGAAAATTTACTAACTATACGGCTGTGAAGAACTGAGTTTTCAAACATATCACCCATCATAACGAAATTATCAATCTTATATTTTGTTTTCAATTGGTTTAACGTAGATATGGCCATATCCGCCAAAGCCTCAAAAGTAGAATACGCAAGATAATGCTCATCCGTTCCGGCAAGTTTAAAACTCATAATCGAGCCTAAAAACGATACATAATCAAACCCGTCTTCTTTAAAAAATGTATCTATTTTCAGCCCGCCGTTTCCATGAAACTCTAATGATTTATCACTTACATTCTCAAAGTCTCTACCTTTAAGTTCAAAAATACATGATAAAGTCTCAAAAAGATTATACTCTGGATTATTTTCAAATTCTTCTATAATATTTGAATATTTTTTCTCAAAATTCACAAGCAGTTTTTGTTTTTTCTCATCAAGCTTCATAAGTTCTAAAATACTGCCAAGTCTAAATTCGCCGAATTTTAGAGTGTATTTTGTCTCTTGTTTATTTGATACTAAAAATGAAATTCCATTTTTTACACTTAAATTTGCACATATAGCCTCAGAAAATCCTGCCTCTTTGGATATATTTAAAAACCTGTTTATCACCCTGTCTTCATCTAAATCTTCAAGTGAATTTGATATATTTAGAGAGTCTTTTATGATTAATATATTTCCTTGAAGCGTAGTCACTCTCAAAGTATCTGTTTCTTCAAAGAAAAGGTACTCTACCTCGCCGTCTTTTGCATTTAAAGCCGTCATTGTAGCTTTTACAGTATTTGGAGATTTTATTTTTATATAGTTCTTAGAAGTTATCTTTTTTAAGCCGGCATCTTTTATAGTTACTTTTATTGTTGGCTTCTCTATCGAGAGAAGTGCTTTAATCTCATCTTCGGTCATTATAAATAAGTTATTTAACTTTGATGAATCAACTACTAAAAGTGTATCACCCTCACTATAATGAGGTGAATATACATTGTTGTCCTCAACCTTTAAAGGCTGTTTGTTTGAGTAATGATTACAAGTAATAGAGTCATCAAGATAAGAAGAACTTGAAGGGTTTGTAAGTTTATCCAAACATTTTGGACACAAAGAGATATTATAGTTTTTAGACTCTAATGAGCTGTTTGTAATATCTGCATCTTCATTTATAGTATCTATATTTCCCATAAAGATAGAGTGAGGCATAAACTTTTGAGTATTGTTTGAAAATCTCTCTATAGCACTTATATCACTATCATCCAAAAGCAGTATTACAGAGTCTTCAGCTCTTGAGACCTTACCCGCTATTTCACTTTTCTTTACAATATCTTGTAAAAAGCCTGCAAAATACTCAGAGTTAGAATTATACTTGATAGTTTGCTTGATAGCCATTTTTATACTCACTTTGTGGATTTGAATATGACAATATAACATCCTCTAAAGAATATTCTTTGTCGTTTTTTTTGTATTTTATACCTGCTTTATCAAGTTCTGCCATAGCGGCATTTATAAACTGAAAAAACTTCTCTTTAATTGTATCGCTCAAACCTATATTTACACTGATAATATCTTGAGGGATAATACCTATGATGTTAACTTCTGCCATTTTATCAAGAACCGAACAAATCTCCAGCATCTCGACTATTTCAACTTCATGAGCGGTCTGCTTATAAGAACCAAGTCCCAGCATCTCGTTTGCTGGAAGGTTATAGATAGAACCTATCTCATCTTCCATTGTGATAGTATCAAGTATTAAGACTTTATCATAGTCTTGATAATATGTCATCAGCTGAAATCCGAGTACACCGCCGTCAACAAGTGTAACATCATCTTCAAATGTATAGTTTTTATCAATATATTTTTGAGCATAAACACCGACACCTTCATCTTTAAAGATGATAGTGCCCGCACCTACGATTGCGACTTTCATTATTTTACAACTCCATTTCTGCCTCTTTAGAGGCTAGCTTTAGTGCCATAGCGGCTAGCGTAGTCAGAGGGATTTTATTCCTCTGACGTTTTAACAAACTTAGAACCGCCTACTACGATACCTATATCGCCCTCTTGCCAGAAGATAGTACGCCAGATTTGGTAGTATATATGAAATGCCGCCCATGCAATAATCAGATACATTGTTGCATGATGGGATATTCTCACATCCATATAAGTTCCACCTGTTACTACAACCGTCCAGTCTGTTACAAGGTGCAGCATCCAAGGCCACCAAGCTCCAATTGAACTCATACCGTGTGCCAAACCGTGTACATATAACTGTAAGCCTGTTAAAAGCATCCACGCTAACATAAGGTGAAATATAAAAAAGTACACGGCATTAAAGCTGTCTGCATGAGATGAATCAAAATTTTTATTTCTATTTAACGTAATCAAATTTACTAATACTGCAAAAAATTCACTAAGATTTTTTGCATTTGGTATTAACTTTTTATATGGCTTCTCAAACCTTGAGAAGAAATACAAATAAGCAACAACAACACTGCTAACATCAAAAATAATAGCAGATATTAAATGAGCCCATCTATTCCACGCCATTACATACTTATCTACTGCTGGATCTGCTATGAAACTTTGGTAATATGGATGCCCTATATATAAACCAGTTATTACGGCTATAACCATACAGATAGCTACTATCCAGTGATTTATTCTCATAAACCCCGTCATTCGCTCTATTTTTTTATAACTCATAACTGACTCCTTATATAGAACAGCTTGTACTTACTTTGAACTTGCTAAGTTCCTTACCCTTCGTATCTACAATATGAACTGCACAAGCTATACACGGGTCAAAACTGTGCACGGTTTTTAGTATCTCAATCGGCTGAGACACATCGGCTACTTTTGTTCCGATTAATGCTGCTTCGTATGCACCCATTCTATCTTTATAGTCTCTTGGAGCAGCATTCCAAGTTGAAGGTACTACTGCTTGATAGTTCTCTATCTTACCGTCTTTGATTTTTACCCAGTGACCAAGACCTCCACGAGGAGCTTCGGCTAAACCGTAACCTTTAGCATCTTTACTTACTTTGTCAAAATCAAATTCTGTCCATGTACTAAGATCACCTGAAGCAACGTTAGCGGCTAATTCATCTACCCACTCAATCATAACATCAGCCATAAGTTCTGTCTCGATAGCACGAGCGGCTGTACGACCAACAGTCGAGAAAAGTGCAGCAGTCGGAGCAGGTTTTCCAAGTCCTAGTTTATCACCAAGGAGTGCTAAAAAGTTAGTTACGTATTTTGTAATTCTCTCATCACCTGCTGCAACACCCACAACCATACGAGCAAGAGGTCCGACTTCAACACGATGATCATCATATATAGGCGATTTAATCCAAGAGTATTTTTCTTTTGTTTTTAGATATGCATATCCGTCATCTTTTTTCTCTAAACCCGTGTAGTTAGGATTTGTAGTTCCATCATAAGGGTGTTGCGGTCCTGAAGCATCATACCAAGCATGGGTTACGTCTTCAGCAACTTTACTTTGATCAAAAGGATGCAGTTTTGATAAATCTCCATTTAAAACTACACCGCTGGGAAATAGATTTTTAGCATTATAAAAACCGGTATCATCAAGCTTAAAATCACCGTATGACATAAAATTTTTCAGTCCTGCCCCTGTTCCGTCAAGCGCTTCATCTACATATTTTACACCCGCCATTGCCAAATCAGGAAGATATGCAGTTTTAATAAAGTGCGTAAACTTTTTAAGAAGTGTTTTAAATAGTGCTATACGAGCAGGATTTTGAATATCCTGAACACAAGTTACACCACCGACTACAAGTGATTGCGGGTGTGGCATCTTACCGCCGAAAATCGCCATAAGTTTTGCAGCATCACGTTGCAAATCCAATGCTTGCAGGTAGTGTGCCGTAGCAATAAGATTTTGTTCAGGTGTAAGTTTATATGCTTTGCTTCCCCAATATGCGTTTGAAAATATTCCCAAACGACCTTGTTTTACAAACTTAGCTAAACGCTCTTTAACTTGAATAAGTTCAGATTCACTAACACCGTATGGAGTCCTAGACCAGTTAAAAGACTCCTCTTGAGCCTTTTTAGGATCGCCTTTTAGGGCATCTACCAAATCAACCCAATCAAGTCCGTGAAGATGGTAAAAATGAACTACGTGATCATGAATATATAATGCACCTTGAATAAGGTTCCTTACCAGTCTGGCATTTTTTGGAATAGTAATATCAAATGCATTTTCAACCGCTTCTATACTTCTTTGGTAGTGAGTACCTGTACAAACTCCACATATACGCATAGCTAAAAGTCCTGCATCACGAGGATCACGACCTTTTAAAATTGTCTCAATACCTCTAAACATAGTTGAAGAAGCATATGCATCCGTAATAACATTGTTCTCATCTATTACAGCTTCAACCCTTAAATGTCCCTCTATCCTTGTTATAGGATCTACTATTATATGTTGTGATTTTGACATTATTCAGCTCCTTCTTTACATTCTTCTTTTTTCCCGCCAACAGCACTGGCAACCGCATGTACACCTATACCTATACCCGCTGCCGTTAATAATCCTAAACCAAATTCATCTACAGTTTTTTCAACCCCGCCGGTCGGAGCTTTAAAGTGAGTATCTGCCATTGGACGCTCTTGAGCGTATTTATCCCAAAATTGCGGTTCAGAACATCCGATACAACCGTGACCGGAACCGATTGGCCAATTAACACCTTCGTTGTATCTTACGATTGAACAGTTATTAAAAGTCATAGGACCTTTACAACCCATTTTATATAAACAGAAGTTGTTTTTAGCACCCTCGTCACCCCACTCTTCAACAAACTCACCTGCATCAAAGTGTGCACGTCTTTCACAGTTGTCATGGATTCTGTATCCAAATGCAAATTTCGGACGGTTTAGATGGTCTAACTCTGGAACTTGTCCCGTTAGAACGAAATGCAAAATTGTTCCGGTAATATTTGCAGGATTTGCAGGACAAGCAGGAATATTAATGATAGGCTTGCCTTTTACGATATCTTGAACACCGACTGCACCTGTCGGGTTTGGAGCAGCAGCAGGAACACCGCCGAATGTAGCACAAGTACCTACTGCAACTAAAGCTGCAGAATCTTTAGCAACACGTAAAAGATGTTCTTCAAATGTCTCCCCCGTAGCACCTATGGTTCCGTAAAAACCATTCATACCTGTAGGAATTGCACCTTCTACGACACAAAGATATTTTCCCTTAAAAGTGTGCATAGCCTCTTCTAGATGCTCTTCTGCCTGATGCCCTGCTGCTGCCATAATAGTTTCGTTAAACTCTAAAGATATAACCTCTAAAATTAATTCATCTATAGTAGGAGCATCACTTCTTAAAATAGCTTCGGAATTTCCTGCACAATCTTGAAGTTCAAGCCAGATTACAGGTACTCTGTTCATAAGTTCAGCCGCTTTGGCGACAAGCGGAGTAAAATTAGAAGGAAGCATTAAAGCCGCACAGGTAGCACTTGCCCACTTCATAAAATCTCTTCTATTCAAGCCTTCTGCTTCCAAAACATTTGCTATGGAATTTTTTGTAGCCACCTCGGTTTGTTCAAGCTCATTTAATCTTTTAGTCATTGTTTGCATTAAAGAATCATAATACTCAGTACCGCGATTAGTATTTATTTTTGACCCTTTAGCACTAAACATCTTAGCTAAAGCTTCTCTTCTCTCAACCATAATCCACCCTTTCAATTACTTGATATTCTAAAACTGAATAATCATTCATTCAATTTTAATGGAATAAAACTTTAAGATAACTTATACTAATACTATTTACTTAAAAAACAATTTAATTTTTTTATTTAATGTGTAGTACAGACTGAACAAACATCAAATGTTTTAAAAACAAGTTCCGCTATTTTTTCATCTTTGAGTCCGACCATAGCTTTTTGCGAGATGCCTTGATTTTCCCTGCTTCCGCCTGCTAGATTCCATTGTGTAGGGGTTATTATTTCATAATTTTTTATTATGCCTTCTTCAAGGGAGACTTTATGGATAAGTGATCCGCGTGCAGCTTCAACAGCACCGACACCGCTAGCCGATACTTTTGATATATCTATTTGCGGTTCTATATATGAAGCTTCGCTCAAGTCTAGTTCTTTTAACAATGATTTAGAATGATTTAAAAGTTGAGCTATTTCACAAACTCTGGCTAAAATTCTGCTTAATATACTATCTCCGTATCTTCTATGAGCATCTTTTATAAGCGGTATTCTTTTTAGCATCGCACGCGATAGCGGACCTACTTCATAGTACTTATCTTTAAAAGAGACGTTTTTAGCAAATGATGATTTGTTTTGTTCCTCTTTTACATACTCATATGGCAAGTTTTTTGATATTCTTGTTTTATGAGATTTCCCGCTTTTAAAATAAGAGTTTTTACCAAAAACTATAAACCTGTCATAGCTTTTTCCTAGTTCTACCCACTCTTTTTCATAAATAATTTGCAAAATTTTTGCCAAGTCACCTTTACTTTTTAAAGCCATCTCAACATTATCGCATAGTATAAACTTTTCTACGTCAACATCAATTACGTTTCTTTCAAAGAACTTTATCGTCTCATCTATATAAGAGTTTATTTTTACAATATCCATACTCGTTACTTCACATACGACACCGCCAACTATCGCGTAAGACGTATGGGGATATTGGCCTCCAAAGGTAGCTATGGCTTTTCCCATTATCTGTGATGCATATGAGGCTTTTAAAACTTCTTGTTTAAATCCAAAAAGCGGAAACAATGTAAGATAAAACCATTTAAAATGGTTGTGTATAAGTTCAAAATTTAGTGTAAGTTCTCTTATTATTTCAGCTTTTTTACTTATTTTTAAATCATCGTAGCAGCTCTCTAAAGCTTTTACCGTAGCTATCAGATGGGCATGACCGCAGATGCCGCAAACTCTTGGGTTTATAACAAGTGCATCCAAGGCATTTTTGCCTTTTAAAATGTTTTCAATTCCCCTAGTTGAGTTAAATTTTATATCTACAAACTCTATTTTTTCATCTTTAAAGTTAAAATCAAGCGTAGCTTCGCCCTCTATTTTTTCTATCAGTTTAATCATCTATCAGCTTCTTTTGTAATCTCTCTATCGTAAATGCTTTTGTAATTCCGGCTAAGGTAAGATAAGTTCTTTTATTAACACCAAGGGGTAATTCCTGAGGGATACCCATATTTTTTTTCGTACTAAAAAGATTCTCTCTAGGAAAACTAGGTTCGGTGCATCCCATGCAAGGAAGTCCCGCTCTTGTTTTAGAATTTACTTCGTTCCAAAGTATTTTGTTACAGCTCCCGTGCGTAAAAGGGGCTTGACATCCATGTTCGTAAAACATACAGCCCTCAAGTTCGCCAAATTTGTGGTTATCTACCTTATATTCAAAATATTCGTTTCTGGTACATCCGTTGTGTATGCTATATGCATAATACTCTTTTGGTCTTAAAAGGTTGTCTAGTTTTAATTTCAACTCCTGTTTGATAGCAAAAAGCGTATTTACCAATATATCCGGATGCACGGGACAACCTGATATGTTTATGGCTTTATATCTAAACTCTTGTAGTATATCTATCTCTTTTTCTTCATCGAAAAACAGCCCCGTAACATCTTTATAAGCACCGTTTTTAAATATACCGCCGTATGACGCACAAGTACCAACGCTAACGATTTTTCTAACTTTTTTTGCATATTTTTTTATAATCTTTAGTATTGGTACGTCTGCACGTGTGAACTCTTTTGATACACTGCCCTCAACAAGTAATATATCACACTGTATCTCTTTTGATACTATATCTTCTAGTGAATACTCAGAATCAATAACGGGATGATAAATAAATTCAAAATTTTCTAAAAAATACTCTAAGTTCGGGTAATTAAAAAAAGCATGGGTATTTCCATTGCAAGACAAAGCACTTAGCCAAAGTACTTTTAGCTTTTTCATCTTTATACACTCAGAGCTTTGTAGATATTGTTAGAGATATCTTCAACATATTCGTCTAACTCTTTTGGTAGGATATTTTCACCTTTTAAAAAGACCATACCGCCAAGATAGCCCATGAAAAGACCAAACGCGCTGAAAAAGTCCTGATCTCTTAACTCTCCGCTCTTTACGCCCTCTTCAAAGTAGATCATAATCTCGGTAACAAACTCGTTTACACATATCATCCCCTGACAACTATCGACAAATACTTCACGGTTTGAGAGATAGATGCGTAAAAAGTAGTCTATCATTTCAGGTTTTGAAGCAGCGGTTTCAAAGTACATCTTTATAATCTTGGTTGTTTTTTCTTTTGTAGATATATCTTCTTCGTTAATCTCTTTAATCTTTTGCCCAAGATAAACGGATATATATTGGATAATCTCTTTTGCCAAAATATCTTTGGATTTAAAATAGTTATACATATTTCCGACACTCATTTTAAGAGAGTTGGCAATATCGGGAATTGTAGTATTATAAAAACCTTTAGAAGAAAAAAGTTCTAAAGATTTTTGTATTATAGCTTCATATTTTTGACGTTTCTTCGGTGTCACTGATATCCTTTATATAAGTGCAACGGCATCTATCTCGACAAGAGCATTTTTTGGTAATGTTTTTACCGCTACGGTTGAACGTACAGGTTTATGTGAACCAAATGCCTCTTCATATATGCCGTTTACAAGTATAAAATCATCCATAGATGCAAGAAAAATAGTAGTTTTCACTACTTTATCCATAGAACTTCCTGCTTCTTCTAAAACAGCTTTAAGATTTGCCATAACCTGTTTTGCCTGCGGTGCGATGCCGTCTTTTAAAACATCTTCACAACCATCCGGAAGCAGTGCAATTTGACCCGACGTATATACCATACCCTCAACTACTACGGCTTGAGAATAAGGACCTATTGCCGATGGAGCTTTATCTGTTTGTACGAATTTCATTTTATAATTCCTTTCTTTAGTTTATCACTATATTGCCAATCTACATCATCTACATATGAAGTAAAGTCTTCAACGTTCCAATAACCCAAGAATGTATATATAACTTGTTCATCGGGAGTTAAAAAATAGTGTCTTGGCACTCTTTTATGTTTTAAGTGCTTTGGAAAATAATCATTATCTCTATCTATATGCAATAATAAATATTTTCCTTCAAGTTTTTCTGCAACGGTCCAATCGGTAAGAGTTGTACTTTCAAACTTTCTACACCACCTGCAACTACTGCTTGTTATAAGCATATATACACGTTTGTTTTCTTTTTTTGCCTGAGCCATGACTTTTTTATAATCATTCGAAAACGTAAGTTCTCCTATTTCTTCTGAAAACAGCAAATTTACTAATAGTAACAGTATAAATATCTTTCTCATTTTACTCCCATATTTGGATTAATCTTTTAAAGACTTTATATAAACTCTCAACTTCATAAGCGGTAGTTCTTTCATTCACGGCATGTATAGTATCATTTTTTACGCCAAACTCAATAACATCAATACCAAATCCGGCTACAAATCGTGCATCACTTGTACCACCTGCCGTAGAATGCTTCGGTTTTAAACCTGTAGTTTCTTCTATTGCCAAATCAATATTTTTTACCAGTTTTGTATCCGTATTTGTACGAAACGGATAAGAACCCTGTGTTAACTTAAGTTCATAATCAAACTCTTTTAAATTCTGATGCACAAACTCACGGACCTCTTTTTGGGTAGTTAATGTAGTATTTCTTACATTAAACATCATCTTCAGCTCATTAGGAGTTACATTGGTTACCTGCATCCCGCTTCTAATATCCGTAACTACAAATTTTGAAGGGCTAAAGAACTCATCCCCTTCATCTATATTTATACCCGCCATATTTCCAAGTACGCCAGCTATATTATGTATAGGATTTATCGCTTTCTCTGGATATGCGGCATGACCCTGCTTACCCTTTAAAGTAATGTAGCCGTTTATAGAACCGCGGCGACCTACTTTTATAGCGTCTCCAAATTTTTTTTCACAAGTCGGTTCGGCTACAACTACTGCATCTGGAAGAAAACTTGTCTCTTTTAGATACTCCAGTACCTTTATAGTACCATAGGTTGCTTCACCCTCTTCATCACTTGTAAGCAATATGGATAATGTTCCGTTAAAATCTTTTACTTCACTAACGGCTTGCACAAAAGCGGCAACTCCGCTTTTCATATCCTGAGTTCCGCGACCGTATAGATAGCCATCTTTTTCAACAAGTTCGTATGGGTTTGTATCCCAACCTTCACCTGCAGGAACGACATCTACGTGACCTGCAAAACACAGGTGCTCACCTTCAGAGAATTTTTTATATATAAAAAGATTTTTAGTATCTTCTATATCTATTCTTTTTGCACTAAAACCGTCTAGATAATTTTCTATAAAATCAAGCAAACCTCCATCATCGGGTGTTTCACTTTTTGATTCAATAAGTCGTTTAAATAACTCTATTATTTGCATCTATTCCTCAGTTTTGTGGATTATCATAAAATATATAAGTTTTTTTCATATTGTTGTTTTTCTATAATATGACAACATTATACTTATAATTATTTAATACACTATTAGAAATCTCTAGTAAGCCCTCTTGTTCTCTAATAAATTGTGCTATCATACTATTTTTAAATATCAAGCGGGTTTTTTAAATGTTCAAATCTTTTATAAGTAAATTTGTATTTTTCTTTTGGTTTTTCTTTTTAATCGTAACCATACCGATATACTATTTTACTAGTTTTCAATTTAAAAATATTATTAGAGCTTCTGAAGATGAAAAAGTAACTATTATATTTAACTCTTTAAGACCTATAATTTCGATACATATTTTTCTCGACCAAGATAAACAATTAAACGAACTTTTAAATACTACGTTTGAAAATAAAGATATAAAATCCGTAAAATTGGTATCAAAACAAAATAAAGTTCTTTATTCGCAAGAAAGTAACGATTATAATCAAGACAATACCAAGGTATATACCGCTGATATTCTAGACTTGGTTGAACAAGAAAAGATAGCTACGCTTTATTTAAAGTATTCAAACCACTATATTACGCAATACAATGAAGAGATATTTATAGTGCTTCAATTTACTTTTTTATTTTCACTTATCATTTTCTCAACCGTATTTTTTTACATACGTTATGATCTTATAGCTCTTAGGAATATTGCAAATTCTTTAAGACAATACTCTATAAATAAAGACACCAAACCTATTTTACAATCAAGTAGAAGCAAAGAAATCTCTACTATAGCAAATGTTGCAAATGAAATGTTTGTTAATCTTGCAGAGTATGTTAAGCAATTAAAATCATTTAACAACGAACTGGAAAAACGTGTAAAAGATGAAATAAACAAACAACAAAACCAAGAACACATGATGATACACCAGTCGCGTCAGGCTGCAATGGGCGAAATGTTAGAATCTATTGCACATCAGTGGAGACAACCCTTAAATATCATAGGAATAGCAACTGCAAATTTAGAAACGGAATACGATCTTGGTTTAATCAATGAGAAAAAATTTCATGAAAAGATGGACGTAATCTCACTAAATTTAAATTATATGTCAGATACTATAGATGATTTTCGAGATTTTTTAAATCCTAAAAAAGATATGAGTATCTTTGAAGCTGAAAAAAGTATTGAAGATGTTCTAACAATCTTAAGCGCACAACTTCAAAACTATAATATAGAATATTCTCTTCAATGTAACGATGAACTGTTACTCTACGGCGTTGAAAACGAGTTTAAACAAGTGATGCTAATCTTACTTAACAACAGTAAAGATGCGATAAAACTGCAACAAAAAATAGAACAAAGCAAAAAAGGTAAAATACTAATAAGTATTAATCGTGAAAATAATCAAGGAATAATAAAACTATGCGATAACGGAGGCGGCATTGCATCTGAGATTATAGATTCTATTTTTGAACCTTACTTCTCTACAAAACTAAATGCAAACGGAACGGGGATAGGATTATATATTGCCAAAAATATAATCGAATCAAGAATGAACGGTAAGATTAGCGTGATAAATAAAGATTCGGGCTGTTGTTTTATTATATCAGTACCCTTATCTATAGGAAATTAATCCCAATCGTCTAAAACAAAACCTTTAGGCTCATCTTCATTTGTTTCATTTATTTCAGGTTCTTCTACAACTTTTTCTTTAGGTTTACTCATCTGCTGCTCATACTTTAGGGCAAGTCCGTTTGAAGTCATAACAAATCCGTCCACCCGTAATTTGCCCTCATGTATCTCTTTATGATGTTCTTTACATAAAGGGATTAGGTTATGTTTTGCATCTTTGTGAAAATGGTCTATGAAACCTGCCTGATTTGCTAGACTTTGATTATTTATATGGTGTACGTCTTCTGCCATAGCTCCACAAATAACACATTTTGTAACGTATAAATCTTTATTGTACTTAGAAGTTTTTTTCTTGACAAGCAGTTCAAGTTCGTCAAAATCTTTTGCAAGACGTTTACGAATTTTATTTGCAGTATCTAAAAACTCTTCATCCATATGCAAGGATTTTGCAAATTCAAGTCCGTAGATGCTGCTTCCGCTTCCTGCTTGAAGGACACGGTTAAACACAAGTGCATCTTTATCTTCATCATACTCAACGCTTAGATGCAAATCGACCACATTATCAAGACTTGTTATCTCTTTCATTGTTGAGAGCTGATGCAGATGCGTTGCAAACAAAAACAATGAGCGAACTTTTGCAAGTTTCATAATTGCAGATGCTACAATAGATACGCCGGATAGCGTCTCCGTACCGTGACTTATCTCATCACCCAAAACAAGTGAGCGAAGCGTAGCACGGTTAAATATATTTTTCATCTCCAGCATCTCAACGGCAAAAGTCGAGAGTCCTTTTGCCAAGTTGTCACGAGATACGATGCGGGTAAAGAGTGAATCAAACAAAGAAAATTTCATAACCGAAGCCGAAACAAAAAATCCAGACTGAGCCATAAGCGTAGCTATACCGATGCTTTTCATCAAAGAACTCTTACCGCTAGAGTTAATTCCGTATAAAAGTACACCGTTTACATCGTGTCCGTCATGTACAGATACATCTAACATTACAGTCTTTGGATGCGGCAGATCCATATAGTCACGATTTCCCATAACTATATCGTTTGGTACATAGATGCCTCCACGTTCTTGAACTTCTATAAGCGGATGACGAAGCTGCATAAGTTGCATAAAGTTATCCTCATCTGCTACATCGACTATCATCGGACGTGAATGGTTGTAAGTCTGTGCAACTTTTGATGAGCTGACACCCACATCCAAATCTGCCACATAAGATATTATCCTATCAAACAACAACGCATAACGACGTTCATACAAAGATTGAAGCTGAATATATCTCTCTTTTACAAGAGTAATTATCTTACGCCTGTTTTGCATAATCTTATCTGAGAGATTATCTGTAAAAGCAGATGTTATTTTTACGTTATTTGTAAGTTTTTTTACAATAAATTCACTAAACTCTTCACTCTTTTTGAATTCACTCTCTATCATAGAAAAACGTGTTTTTGATAAAGAGATATAATAACCCTCTTTTTCAAGCAAGCCCAAAGTAACAAGTTTATTTGAACTAGATGCATTTGCATCTTTTAGCATAGATTCTATTTTCGCCATGATATCATCAAATGCTATAAGCATCACAGAGTTCTCTTTTACAAGGGTATCTATGGCTTCATCAACACCGCTCATTAAAAAGTTCTCATCAACGGTCTGGTTTGTAAAACGACGTGAAACATCCAAATCTATACTTTTTTGAATATCGCGTAAAAACTCATCTATCTCAAACTCGGAAAAGGGAGTTTTTTGAATCTTATGTTTTTTTACATATTGCATCAACTCTTTAACGCTGACAATAGAATCGTAGATGTGGTTCATCTCAAATGGATGAAGCTTGCTTAAATTCAGTCTTCTTGAAAGCCTTTCCAAATCATAAATTCCACGCATAGTCTCATCTAAAAACCTTACGTGTGAGTTTACCCTCTCTACAAGATTATAACGACGCTCCAGCTCATCTTTTTCCATTATAGGATTTAGCAGTCTCTCTTTTAAAAGTCTTCTTCCTATTGCGGTTGAGCTTTTATCCATCATTTTTAGTAACGTGAATTCTTTTTTATCCTTAGATATTACACCCATCTGCTCTAGTGCATTATTTCCAAGATACATAAAACGGCGGTTGTCTATTGTTTTTGGCATTGAGAGTTTTTGAACTATATGATAATCATGTTCTACTACAAAATTAATCAAGATTGCTAAGGCTTCGGTTATCATAGGGGAACGTTCAAGGTCCAGATGCTCTATAGGAGATAAAAGAGACTGAATCTGATACACACCTTTAAAAAGTTCATTTTGAAAGTCTATCTTTGGTCTGTCGTTATTTACGCTGTAGTGGTAGTGCTCAGATATTTCAAGGTACTGCATCACGTGACGCTGATCGTCTATGCCGTCTAAAAACGTTATAACTACTTCACTTGTTCTATACACGTTTAAGAGATTAAAAACTTCATCAAGTGCATATGAGGGATCTTCACTCGTTCCGTGTGTCTCATACAGCCAAGTTTTTCCTGTTGTTACGTCTATAGCAGAATAACCGACGGTATATATATCTTTATGTTTATCTACTAAAAGTGAAACGATATAATTGTCGTCATTATCGACTATATAGTCAAAATTTGTCCCCGGAGACACAATTTGCGAAATATAACGTGAAATTTTAGGAGGGTTACCTTTTTGCTTCACAACAATAATAGTGTATTTTTGTTCAGAAATAAGGCGTGAGAGATACCTCTCAAAAGACACGGCAGGTACGCCCGCTAAGAGTGGATTTTTATCTGAGTTTTCAATAATATTTTTATTTTTTTTAGTCAGTTGTATATTTAAAAGTTCAGCTATCTCTTTAGCTTTTCCAATCTGCATATCATCGTTATTTACTTCATATACTTCAAAAAAAGTACCTATTTCCATAAACACTACGGTATCGTAACCATACTTATTTTCAAAATGTTCTTGCAGTTCAAAATATGTTTGCGTTAATAAATTTTTCTTATTATTTAATATTTTATCAACTTCAGAATGTTTCATATAGTTTTTTCACCTATCTTGCTTTTTATCACATTTATATCACGTTTTATCTATACCTAATATTGTCAGAATGCTTTGTCACAAATTTGTAATTATTTTTTCATATATTTTACGATTATAACATAAAAACTCTTTGCAAAATCAATTTTACCTGCTATAATCGAGCTAATAAAATTTAACTGAGGAAGTTAATATGAAAATTAAAGTAAACTTTTTAATTATAGCATTTCTGAGCGTTTCTTTGTATGCTCAAAATATAATTAAAGAAAATAATCAATCCATAAGTGAATATCAGTTTGTTAAACCGATTGCTATTGAAAAAGCTCCCGTTAAAGAAATTGTTCCCCAAGAAACAGTTTCGGATAAAGACGGAGACGGCGTACTAGATGAAAAAGACAGATGCCCTAACACTAAAGAAGGTGAAAAAGTTGATGAGTTTGGATGTTTAGTAAAACTTGATTCGGACAAAGACGGAGTACCTGATTCTGACGATAAATGTCCAAATAGCCAAGAAGGTACACAAGTCGATTACAGAGGTTGTGAAGTTGACAGTGACGGAGACGGCATAGCAGATTCCAAAGATACTTGTCCCGATACTTCAAAAGAGTTTGTTGTTGATGGTTACGGTTGTCCGCAGACTGCTACTTTAAACGTAAATTTTAAATCAAGCAAATGGGACATTGATGAGAAGTTGATTAGCGATTTACAGACTTTTGCACTGTTTTTAAAAGAGAACAAAGGTTATGACGTAATTATATATGGATATACCGACAGTGTAGGAAAAGCGGCTGCAAACAAAACTCTTTCTCAAAACAGAGCCGAAGCCGTAAAAGAAGTACTTACGCGTTACGGTATAAGCACTACTAGATTAACGGCAATAGGTAAAGGTGAAGAGAACCCGATAGGTGACAACTCTACTAAAGAGGGTCGTGCACAAAACAGACGTATAGAAGTTGAACTTCTACAATAGTTAAAAAAGGAATATTATGAATAAAAAACTAATCTTTTTACCGCTAAGTTTAGTAACACTACTTAGCGCACAGGACTTAAGAACAACTGTTGAAGAAGTTATAAACACAAACCCTACTGTACAAGAGCGTCTTAAAAACTATAATGCTACAAAAGAAGATATAAAAATAGCAGAATCGGAGTATTATCCTACGCTTGATTTATCTATAGGCGTTGGAGTTGAAAACAATCAGAAAAAAACCGATTATAGCGGAGCTTCCACTTTAATAGAAAAAGGCGGACCGAATATAACAAACAGTAATACGCTTTCTGTTTATCAAAATTCCCTAACTTTTACCCAAAATGTTTTCAACGGTTTTTCGACTACAAATAAAATATCTCAACAACAGCATCGTACAACTTCAGCTGCATACAGTTATATAGAAAATGTAAACGATATATCTTTTAAGATGGTAGATGCATATCTTCAAGTTATGAGAAACAAAGAACTTTTAGAAACAGCTCAAGCAAATGTGGATATAAACGAAGAGATATTTAAAAAAGTGCAAAAACTCTACGATGCAGGTTTAACTACTCTCTCGGAAGTAAATAAAATCGAATCATCTTTATCTTTGGCAAAATCAAACTATGTAGTTCAAGAAAACACCCTGCTAGATGTTACATATAATATGCAAAGAGTTTTTGGACGCTATTTAGATGTTGATAAGATGCAAAAACCTGTTTTAAACGTTGCCCTGCCGGGTAGCATAGAAGAAGCTGCACAATATTCTATACAAAACAACCCTTCACTTTTAGTAGCTGCATATAATGTTAAACTGGCACAAGCGGGATATAAACAACAAAAATCTGCTTATTATCCGACTATAGATATTGAAATATCTCAAAATATGAATAAAAATCTCTCGGGTATCCAGGGAAAAGATGAAAGATTACGTGCGATGGCGTATCTAAGATACAACCTATTTAACGGTTTTTCAGACGAAGCCAGAGTTCAACAAAGCGTATCAAAAATTCATCAGGAAGTTGAGAATAAAAACGACTTAAGAAGACAAGTTTTAGAAGGACTTAACTTATCATGGGCTGCTAATGAAAAACTGGGCGATCAATTAGAGCATCTAAACGAATACAAAAAATTCTCGTTTAAAACACTTACTTTATATGCTAAAGAGTATGACTTAGGTCGTCGTTCTTTACTTGACTTGTTATCTGCCCAAAATGACTTTATAGGTGCAAAACAGCAGATTATCAATACACAATACTCTATGCTTTTTGCAAAATACAGAATTTTAGATGCTATGGGGACACTTGTTCAGACTGTTTTAGGTAATACTGACATAGTTTATTCAAACGTCGGACTAAACGGTAAAACACCTCAAAATATGGATAGTCTGCCTATTTCGTATGATAAAGATTTAGACTTAATAGTTGATGAGTATGATCTATGTAGCAACTCTTTAAACGATAAAATGAGAAATATATACGGATGTAAGTTTGTATTTGAGGATACCTTAAAAATCGAAAGATATACAGGTTTTTACACAAACGATACAGATGATAATAATGCAACGGCACTTAACGAAGAGGGTACATTAAAACTCAACGGTTTAGTACAACAAATTTCCCCTTACGGATTTGAGTATTTGAAGTTTGATATATTAGGAAACGTAGATGATGCTAAGATGAGTGACCTTGATAAGATTGAACTCTCAAAACAAAGAGCTATATACGTAAAAGACCAACTTGTTAAAGCCGGTGCTAAAGAGGAAAATATTAAAATACACGCTAACAGTGACAAAGCACCTATGTTTAGTAGGGAACTTGATGAAGCGATAGAGAAAAATAATCGCGTGGATATTGTTGTAAAAAAACTATATAAATAATTTGAATAAGGGAAATATATGTTAATAGCTGAAGCTGACAATCTAAGAATGGATTCGCTTTTAGATTGTTTAGTACTATTTACAAAGTTATATCATAAACCGTTTTCGGCTGAAGCTTTATCAGCCGGACTACCGACGGAACCGGGGCATGAAACACCCGAACTTTTTTCAATAAACAATGCAAAAGGTCTTTTTTCACGTGCAGCCGAAAGAGCGGGATTAAAATCATCTCTAATAAGACGACCGCTATCTCATATATCGACTCTTCAGCTTCCTATGATAATACTCTTGTCAAATCAAAGTGCCTGTATATTAGAAAGATTTAGCGAGGACAGAACACAAGCAAAAATAATCATGCCGACCGATGAAGCGGTTGAGCAATGGGTTGATTTAGACGTACTTGAGGATGAGTATATCGGCTTTGGTTTTATGATAAAAAAAGCGTATGAATATACAGACGATAATACAAGGACACTTCATCTAAACCAGAAACATTGGTTTTGGAGCACTATAAAGCTATCATTGCCTATATATAAAGACGTTATATATGCATCTTTACTTATAAATATTTTTGTACTTGCATCTCCGCTTTTTACTATGAACGTATATGACAGAGTCGTACCAAATAATGCCATAGAGACTTTATGGGTTTTTGCAATAGGTGTTGCAATCATATACGGTATAGATACGTTTTTAAAATTTACCCGGACTTTTTTGCTGGAGACTGCCGCTAAAAAAAGCGACATAATTATGTCCTCAATCATCTTTGAAAAAGTGTTGGATTTAAAAATGGCACACCATCCTGCATCCGTTGGTTCTTTTTCATCAAACTTAAAAGATTTCGATTCAATCAGAAGCTTTTTGACAAATGCTACAATGGCAGCTATTATCGACTTGCCGTTTGCCGTTATATTTTTGGCAGTTATCGGATACATAGGCGGAAGTATAGTTTTTATACCTATGGTTACTATGTTTTTAATATTGGCTTACGCTTTTTTTATAAAAAACCCTCTTAGAAAAAGTATAGAGAGTACACACGAAGCCAATGCCAAAAAGAACTCTATCTTAATCGAAACTCTAAATAATATCGAGACTTTAAAAACACTGGGAACTATTAATCAAGTTCAATATAAATGGGAAGAATCTACAGGAGAGATAGCAGGTAAGAGTTTAAAATCACGTTTACTCTCCGCTTCAATTCCAACCGTAACTCAACTACTTATTCAGCTAAATACAGTTATGATAATTATTTACGGCGTATATCTTATTCAAGACTTCGAACTCTCCATGGGTGGACTAATTGCTATAGTTATACTAACATCACGTACACTTGCACCTATGGGTCAAGTAGCTGCTCTTATGACTAACTATGAAGATACTAAAACCTCTTATGAGACTCTAAATGACATAATATCCAAACCAACAGAGAGACCTAGCGGTAAAAAGTTTGTTGAACGTCCTAAATTCAGCGGGCATATAGAGTTTGTAGATGTAACTTTTACTTATCCAAATACTGAAATTCCTGCACTTAAAAATGTTTCTTTTATTATAAATCCGGGTGAAAATATCGCTATTATAGGTCGAATAGGAAGCGGAAAAAGTACAATTCAAAAGTTGTTATTAGGGCTGTATGAACCGGACTCGGGTCAAATTTTAATAGACGGAATCGATATTAAACAGATAGATCCTGCAGATTTAAGAAAAAATATCGGTTATGTATCTCAAGATATTATGCTATTTCGCGGCACGGTTAAAGACAACATAACTTTTCGTGCGTCCCATGCATCCGATGTTGCAATGATAAAAGCAGCAGAAGTAAGCGGAACTTCGGAGTTTATAAAAAAACATCCAAAAGGGTACGAGATGCCTGTAGGCGAACGCGGTCAAGGACTCTCAGGCGGACAGAGACAAAGTATAGGTATTGCACGTGCTTTCTTACTTGATGCACCTATTATGCTTATGGATGAGCCTACAAATGCTATGGATCAAATAACCGAATCTAAACTGCTTGATAATTTAGAAACAAATTTAAAAGATAAAACATCGATTATAGTTACACAAAAAATGACGATTTTAAAAATAGTCGAGAGAGTAATCGTACTCAATGAAGGTAAAGTTTTTATAGACGCTCCAAAAGAGGAAGCACTTTTAAAACTACAAGGTGGAGGCAACAAAGTTGAGCAAAAACAATAAACCTGTAGAATATACTGATAAAGATTATGAATTTATGCAGAGCCTTAGCTCTGCTATTTTAGAACATACACCAACCAGAGTTAGTGCTATTATAAAAATATGGTTGATAACTATAGTAGTTTTTATTATCTGGGCTTCTTTAGCCAAAATAGATGAGATTACACGTGGAGACGGCGATGTAGTACCATATGGGCAAAATCAAATTATTCAAAATCTTGAAGGCGGTATAGTAGAGTCTATTTTTGTTCACGAAGGTCAAACAATAAAAAAAGGCGATAAAATATTAAAAATCAACAATGCCGAGTCTCTTTCAAAATCTGAAACAAATAAAATGAAGTATGAAGAACTACTTGCCAAAAAGTATAGACTAGAAGCTGAAGCTAATCAAGAAGAGTTTAAAAGTGAACTTACGGATAATCCGGAACTAAATAGACAAATAGCACTGGCTAAAAATCTTTATGAATCCAATAAAATAGAATTTGAAGCAAAAGACAATGTTATAGTACAACAGATAGAACAAAAAAAACAAGAATATAAAGAGGCAAAAGCAAAGTTAAAATCTTTAAACGTATCACTTGAGTACGTATCGCAAGAGATAGCTATGACCGCACCTATGGTTCGTGAAGGTGTAAAGAGTAAGGTTGATTTTTTAAAACTAAAACGTGAAGCAAACGGTATAGAGAATGATATTGAAGCTGCCAAGCTTTCACTTCCGCGTATTGAATCAACCATAAAAGAGTTTAGACAAAAAAGAATTGAAAATAAACAACTCTTCATTAATACCGCAAAAAAAGAATTAAATGAAGTAACAGCTGAAATTCTAAGGCTTCAAACACAACAGGTCGCGTATAGCGATGAAGTAAAAAGAACAGTCGTTACCTCGCCTGTAGATGGAATAGTACAAAAATTATACGTAAACACGATTGGCGGTGTTATAAAGCCCGGTGCGGATTTGGTTGAGATAGTCCCTACAAATGAAAAGCTGTATTTAGAGGTAAAAATAAAACCTAGCGATATAGCATTTTTACATCCCGGAGCAAAAGCAAAAGTAAAAGTATCTGCTTATGATTTTGCAATACACGGCGGTCTTGTAGGAAAAATAGTCAATATCTCTCCCGATACCATAACCGATAAAGAAGAAAATACTTTTTATCTTATCAATATAGAAACGGAAAAGAATTATTTAGGCACAAAAGAGCATCCTTTAAAAATCATTCCGGGTATGACGGTTAGCGTTGATATTGTAACCGGTAAAAAAACAATCATGCAGTATATTTTAAAACCTATTTTAAAATCTAAACAGTATGTATTCTCAGAGAGGTAGATAGATGCAGATTATTTTTTTTAGTTCAGATGAAAATACTATCAATGAATGGAGAAATAAATACAATACACAAGACTTCAAGTCATGTTATGATATAGAATCTCTTAACAATGAAATCAAAAATATTGAAAAGTTTATTTTAGTATGTGATTACGATAGTATTGCACATGACTTAAATACTCTAATATCTTCTAAAACCCTTCCTTACTACAGCGTAGTTTTAGAACGCTCGCCCGCAATTGCTACGGGAAAAATACTTATAAAAAACGGAGTAAAAGCATATGGAAACTCCAAAATGCTTCTAAAACACTTTAACCAACTTGTAGATACCGTAAAAGAAAATAAAACTTGGACTTATCCTGAACTTACTGCCGCACTTGTAAAATCTACAAAAAAAACCTCAATTAATTCGGATGCTGCCGAGTTGATAGAATCAAGATTAACATTAAAAGAAAGAGATGTAGTATTGTTGGTACTTGAAGGTTTAACGAACGACGCTATTGCAAATGAACTTGGTATTACAACAAGAACGGTAAAAGCACATATAAGTTCAATATTTTCTAAACTTCATGTTAATGACAGAATTTCTTTGGTTTTATTATTAAAGTAGTTAAAACGTAAAAGAGTCTTAAGACTCTTCTACTTGTATCTGAGTATTAATCTCTAATGTTACGCTAGTATCACCTTCTATAGATACATATTCTTGGTAGGTTTCACCTGTCTCAGAATCAGTTTTAAACTCACCTAAAGCCCACTCGGCATCTTCACCCGTAGTATTTAAATCAACACTATCGGTTTCATCACCGTCAATACGCATTGTATTGCTATCATCAGTTATCTCCAGAACATCTTCTAGAGTTATCTCGACGTTTTGAGCACCTTGACCAAGGTCTAGTGTATTTACTCCATTTTCGCTCATTTGAGATATCGCACTTAAATCTATCTCTGTAACAGAATCTCCGACAAGTGTATCTACAACTATATTATCACCTGTATCTTCATCAGTCGTATCTTCATCAACTGCATCTATTGTTTGCTCATCAACAGTATCTTCAGGTATCTCATCTACGGTATCTTCAGCCGTCGTATCTTCATCTACCGCGTCTATCGTATTTTCATCGGTTGTGACTTCATCCGAAGCAGGCGTATGTACTACATCGTCAGTCGTATCTTCTTCTACTGCATCTATAGTATCTTCATCAACGGTATCTTCAGCCGTAGCTGCAATATTTACTACTGCATCCGTTGTTTGCTCAGGAACATAGTCTCTAGTTTGTTCATCCACCGTAGATTCAGCTACAGCATCTGTAGTCTGTTCATCCGTAGTTTCTTCAGCCTCAGCCTCAGTGTTTACAACATCACTTGTATCTTCTGCAACTGCATCTACGGTTGATTCATCTGTTGTATCTTCCGGTATCTCATCTACCGTATCTTCTGCCGTAGTGTCTTCATCTACCGCATCCGTAGTATCTTCATCCGTAGTTTGCTCATCTACGGCATCTACCGTACTCTCATCTGTTGTAACTTCATCCGAAGCAGGCGTATGTACTACATCGTCAGTCGTATCTTCTTCCACTGCATCTATAGTGTCTTCATCTACCGTATCTTCAGGTATCGCATCTACCGTATCCTCATCTACTGTACTCTCAGGCACTGCATCCACAGTTGTTTCATCTGTTGTGACTTCAGGTATTGCATCCGTAGTAGCTTCATCTACTGTTTGTTCAGCTACGGCATCCGTTGTATCTTCTGCTACAGTGTCTTCATCTACCGCATCCGTAGTATCTTCATCCGTAGTTTGCTCATCCACTGCATCTGAAGTTTGCTCATCTGTAGTTTCCTCAGGTATGCCGGTATAAGTAGTTTGTTCATCTACGGTATCTTCATTTACATTATTTTCAAATACACCGTTTTGTATATCTAAGTCAGTATGCAGAACAACATCATTAAAATCTTTGTCTCCGTTATTTGGTAAATCTTCTATACTTATAATAGTTCCGCCTTCACCATCTGATTCAAATATAAAGTGATCTACTCCATCACTGTTATGCTCAGTTTGAGAATAAAATGTAGGACTTGAAATAGCTTCACCGTTAACCAGCAATACAGGTTTATCTCCAGAGTTATCAAACGTAATTACGCTGTTAGCATCAACGAAACCGGCACCGTTATCTATAATAAAGAATCCATACTCCTGACCATCACTTAGCATATCAGCTAATTGTGTACCGTCTTCAAGTAAATTTTGATTATCGATAAGTACCTGAGCGTTAACAGGGTTACCGTTTTCATCTATAATGTAGATACCGACTACATTACTGTGTCCTGCATCCTCATTAACATAATCTATACTACCGCCTGTACCGCTTGTAGTAGTATCCTCAGGTGTAGTTTGTTCTTCACCGCCGTTTGTAGTTTGCTCATCTACGGTATCTTCAATAGTTACTGCATCCGTAGTATCTTCATCTACGGTTTGTTCTTCTGAAGCAGGCGTATTTACAACTTCATCGGTAGTATCTTCTGCTACTGCATCTATAGTGTCTTCAGGTGTAGTTTGTTCGCTTACCGCTTCTGTTGTTTGTTCATCTATCGTATCTTCTTCTATCGCATCTACGGTTGATTCATCTACAGTTGATTCAGCCACGGCATCCGTAGTATCCTCATCTACCGTTTGTTCATCTATCGCATCCGTAGTTTGCTCATCTGTCGTATTTTCAGCAGATTCATAAGATGTATCTTCATCTACCGTACTCTCAGGGATAGCATCTACCGTAGCTTCATCTACTGCATCCGTAGTGTCCTCAGGCGTTGTATTTTCAGAACCGTTATTTTCTACGGCACCTCCGACTTTAAACTCTTGACTATGGTGTCCCCAACCATAAGCATTTCCAGTGTGAATTACTTCATAAGAATCAAATACTGTTCCGTCATTTATTGTTATTGTCGTATCTGCATTATCATTAGAGTTATATACATCATCTATGCTGATTCTTCCGACTTCTACACCGTCTTTATAAAGGATAACTTCACCCTCATCTTTACTTGGTTTATAAGATTTAATCTCAATATCCAAGTCATCCACGTCATGTCCTAGTGAGATAATACCTGTAGAATCACCTTTATGATTTAAGTTAGATGTATCTGCTCCGCTGTTATCATAAGTATCTTCATCAATCGTACTCTCATCAGTTGTACTTTCATCTACTGCATCAGTAGTATTTTCTGCTACCGCATCGGTTGTTTGCTCATCCGTAGTATCTTCTACTTGAGCATCTTGAGTTTGTTCATCTATGGTTTGTTCAGGCGTTGCATCTGTAGTATCTTCTGTAGTATTGTTTACGATCTCAGTAGTAACGCTTACCCATTTTCCATCTGCATTTAGTACATATCCCGCTTCAATCATTGCAGCTTCATCGACTACAGGAGTAGTATCTACAACTATCTCTTCTAAAGCATCCCCTAGTTTAGTATCATCCGTAATCATTATAGCCGTTTCACCCGATTCTGTTTGAATGATATTTAAGTAATCTGCATCTGCACCTTCACCGACACCGATTACGTTTAATTCATCGATATTATTTTCTACAAATGATTTCCAGTCTTGAATTGCACTATCATAATTTGAATCAACTCTCCAACTGTTATCGTTCGGTTTTCCGTCAGATATAAAGAAACCTACGGTTTTATCTGCATCGTGCCCGCTAAAGTCTATGTCATCAGTTGCCGTAATACCGTCATAGTAGTCTGTATTTAAGGTACTTATGCTTAACTCTGAACCATCTTGGTAAATGTGATACCCATCAGCACTCATTGTTAATGAATTTATATAATCTATAGCATCATCACCGTTCATCCAACCGATATTTTCTGCATTTTTACCAAACAGAGTTAAATTTACGTCAACGTCTCCACTATCTTGGTAAGATTTAATAGTAGTTATTAACGATTCTTTAGCAATTTCAAATCTTGTAGTTGTAGTTCCATCTTCTAATTCAACTACACCACCCCATTGTGGACCTGACATAGATCCTGACACATCTAATGTGATTACAAGATTTGTATCTTGACCTGTTGATCCATCATCGTTAGGAAGATAGATAATATCACTAGCTTCAACAAGAGTTTCAGTTCTTACTTCAGTTGACTCAGGCACATCTTGAGTTTGCTCATCCGTAGCTTCTACCGTCTGCTCATCTACTGTATCTTCAGGTATAGACGTATCTTCATCTACAGTTTGCTCAGGTTGTGCATCCGTAGTAGCTTCATCTACCGTACTTTCAGGTACGGCATCTACAGTTGCTTCATCAACAGTATTTTCCGGTGTAGCATCCGTAGTATCTTCATCAGTAGTTGCTTCATCACTTGCCGGAGTATTAACAACTTCATCAGTTGTAGATTCAGGTACTGCATCTACAGTATCTTCATCCGTAGTCTCTTCCGCTACTGCATCTATTGTACTCTCAGGTTCCGTATCTTCAGGTCTTTGGCTTATTATTTCATATGAAAGAACTGTTGCCTCAGGTCTAGCTTCTGTTATAACATTCTCATCAACCGTACTTTCCGGGATAGCATCTGTCGTATCTTCATCAACAGTACTTTCAGGAACTTCATCTACCGTAGCTTCATCCGTTGTATCTTCTGCTACTGCATCTATAGTATTTTCATCTACAGTACTTTCAGGAACTTCATCTACCGTAGCTTCATCCGTTGTTTGTTCATTTACCGCATCGGTAGTAGCTTCATCAGTAGTATCTTCCGCTACCGCATCTACAGTGTCTTCATCTACGGTCTGTTCAGCTTGTGCTTCCGTATTTATTACATCACTTGTATCTTCTGCTACTGCATCTACCGTACTCTCATCCGTTGTAACTTCATCACTTGCAGCTACATGTATTATTTCATCTGTAGTAACTTCATCACTTGCAGCTACATTTACTATAGCGTCCGTTGTAACTTCATCCACTGCATCCGTAGTTTGTTCATCCGTTGTATCTTCAGGTTGTGCAGCCGTATGTACTACATTTTCTGTTGTATCTTCAGGTATAGCATCTATTGTTGCTTCATCTATAGTGTTCTCAGGAACTTCATCTGTCGTAGCTTCATCCGTTGTATCTTCCGCTACCGCATCCGTAGTATCTTCAGGCGTTGTATCTTCCGCTACCGCATCTATAGTATCTTCATCTACGGTTTGTTCAGCTTGAGCTTCCGTATTTACTACATCACCAGTATCTTCATCTACGGCATCTACAGTTGATTCAGCAGTTGTATTTTCAGGAATTGCATCCGTAGTAGTCTCATCAACGGTACTCTCAGCAGTTGCATCAGTAGTAGTCTCATCTGTAGTATCTTCACCCGAAGCAGGAGTATTAACTACACCGTCGGTTGTGTCCTCTTCTACTTGGTATCTCGTATCTTCTGCTAAAGTGTCCTCAGGAGTCGGAGGTATCGTATCTTCTGCAACCGTATCCTCTGGAATATCCGGAGTCGTATCTTCAGGAGTAGTATCTTCAGCTGCAACATCTGAAAAGTCAACTATAGGTTCTTCATCATTCTTTTCTTTTTCTTCTTCTGAAACTCTCTCTTGGTTAGCATTGAATCTCACGTCACGTAAATCAGCTTTAATATCTGTAGAAGCTCCGTTAAAGTCGGCAAAGTCAGCTTCTCCGCCTTCAGAAGATTCAACAGCTTCTTCACCAGCTGCCGTTTCTATGTCTTCTACATCTATATCCTCACCGTATTCTTCCATCAAGTTCTCGATAGCTCCGTTATTTGTAGCTACTTCAGGTTCTGAAAAAGCAGGCTGTGTTAACATAGTATCAAAAAGTTGTTCTTGATTTCCAAGTACAACAACATCACTACCGTCTTCTAAAGAGATGATTACACTATCGATGCCGCTGTTAGAATCAGCACCTACAAGAGATTCACCTTCATGTATCTCATACCCTTCAGTTACCTCACGTAAAGAACCGTCTTCGGACTTAATGTAAAACTTACCGCCGTCTATATTCGTTATTTTTCCTATTACAGCTGACATGATGAACTCCTAAAAGTTTTATTTTATTATGTAATTATATTTTGAATGTAGGGGAAAAGTATATTGTACCCGAGTACAATTATATTCAGGCATATAAAAAATAGTATAATACCTCTTTTTAAAATAGAGGGACAGTAAATATTATGAAAATTAAAGAAGCAATAATTTCACTTGACATTATGCCAAGAGAAACTTACGATAAGTTTAGTAAATTTTCCAAGCTGCAGAATGCATCTCCTGATGAGATATGGAAACATTACCCATCAACCGGACTTAACAACTATAACCCGCAAACAATGGTTTTAGAAGCTTCTATAATAGAGACTTATCTTTTACTTGATTACTTAAAACAAAACAAAATAAAGGCACGCCTTTGGTATAACAATCCTCTCTTTATACATAATGAAAAGCTCTTTAGAATAAAAGGGGATGAAGTTGTCGAAGAAAACATAGAAAATTTGTACTTTGTATCGCTTCGTGAAGCACTTGCACATCCCTTTTTCAGAATACTAAAAATAATCCTTGAAGCAAAAGGCGGAGCCTTGGTAAAACCAAATATGCAAACTATGCAAAATACCGGATGCATGAATAAGTTTTATGCAAAACGTGAGCTTTATTCTAAAAGGGAAAAATACCTTGGAGATGTGATAATACCTTTTAATATAACCCAGCGTGACCATAAAACCTTTATGAAATACGTAAGAGAAAACTTGGGCGATAAAATAGTTCTCAAAAAAGACTGTGTTCAAGAAGGTAAAGGTGTTATTTTTAAAGATCTTTCGCGTGATAACCAGATGCAAAGCATATCTAAAATACTAAACTCTCATAAATCCAAAGACAGAGAAGTCCTTATATCTAAAGCATATGATATTGAACGTGAATATCGTTGTTATTTTACAAAGCACGGAGATAAAAAAACAGTATATTCCATCAAACAAAGAGTAAATCACGAAGATATAGATGTATTTGACAAAGACGATATCACAATATATAAAAATATCTCCGTAAAATGGCATGAAGTTAAAACAGATTCCGATGTCTTTAAATTCGGTAGTGAACTCACATATGAGATGTTAGAACTTATGACTTTTGACACCGGATGTTTGGAGTTTGCTCAAACTACTACGGGTGAAATTGTTTTCTTTGAAGTAAACCAAATGGCAGGACCTCTTCCTTTTGCAGGCGAAGATACAAAAAACATGACAAGGTATTATCACAGCATATTTGATAATATGTTTAAAACAAAAGAAAAAAGCGATTAAAATATATTTTAATTTTTGCTATTATTTGATATTATATCACTAAAATAATAGGATTTAATATGGATAAACAGCAAACTTTGGAACACTTACGTGCAGCCAAAGCTTCCCATTTAGAGTGGACACAACATGCAAAATTTTTAATACGCGGAATGAATATTGAAGAAAAAGCAATACCTGTAAATTCTATGGACTGTAACTTTGGCAAATGGTTTTACAAAGAAGGTCAAAAACTTAACGGACTTCCTAACAATCCTGCGGAATGTATGAGTGAAATAGAGCAACTGCATTTTCAACTCCACGATGTTTATTTTAATATATATAACATCTATTATACTAAACAAAAAAAAGGATTTCTCAGTAAAATCTTTGGAGATAAAAGAGAAGTCTCTGCTCAAGATGTTAAAATGGCAGAAAAATATTTTGAAGAATTAGAAGTAATTTCTAAAAAACTTATTGAAGAGTTAAACCGTTTGGAAAGAAGACTTTTAGCAGTACCCGACAAAAAAATAGAAGAACTATTTTAAATAGATTTTATTTGGTTATTTTTTCTAAATAATCAAGCAGTTTAAAAAGTTCTTCCTGTTCTTCTTTTACCTTGTCTTTATCAAGCGTCTCCAAGTAGTAGCGTAAAAATGTTTTAGTAGAGTACCCGCCTTTGATGCCTGCATCTTTAAAGTACTCCTGTATCATTTTTGACTTACTTGCATTTTGCCAGATCGATACGTCTAAATCATAAGCTTTATAGTTTAAAATCCTTGAAATCATATCTTTATACTTTACTTGAAGTATGGAGAGTTCTCTTTCAAAATCATGAAAATATCTGTCCGTATATATAGCTTTTATATCAGGCATCTCAGAAAGTTCTTCTGTTATGCAAGCTCTCTCATGAATAGCATCGACATATCTTCCGCGTATCTTTTTTAATTTGTTTTTTAGTTCTGTGCTAATTTTAGGGTTTTTTATTACTTTTAAATTTCCCTCTCCCTTTTTTAGTTCCGGTTCAAGAGAGTTAATGAGTTTTGTCAAGATTGGAATGTTGTTAAGATACTTTTCCTTTTTTTTCTGATATTCTATATATTCAGGTTGTACACGTAAAAAAATCATCTCAAAAGCTAGATGCGGTATATCTATTTTTTCCGTGATACTGTTATATGCTTTATGTAACTCTTCTATGGTATTTATTTTTTCTTTGATATTTTTACGTTCGTATAAAGAAGGATCAAGCCCTCTTAAATTGTTATATGCCGTAAGTAAAAAACGTTTAGATAAAAAATAGTCAAGTTGAGCTTTTGTGTTGATTATCTCAGGCGGTTCACCTATAACATCTTCAATATGACTAAAGTAATTTTTCAATGTTTCACTAACACTGTATCTAGCTCCACCATCTTCATCAAAAAACATCTTTTGAGTTTCTTGTTTTTGAAAATTGCTTTTTTGCATCGGCTCATCTAATGGTGAAGCTTTTATACTTTTTAGTATGCCGTCTTCAATATCACACTCTACTAAGATGTTACTCTGGGGTCCTACTTCAAAATCATCCCATACATCAACAGAAAAATCAATTTTTTCTTTTGTATCTAGGATTAGTTTTCCTTCCCCTGTTTGAGAATTGTAAAAAAGTATTCGACCGTTTATACTCATATTAAAACCCATAAAATTTATTTGGGCTTATTATATCAAAGTCTAGTCTCTATTTTACAACCTTGCTAAGAACTACCACATAAAATGCTATACGAGGTATCTCTCTGACATAGCTAAACTCTCTTGCAGTTTTTTTTATAGCTTCTGTAATATACCCTTTTTCTATACCTCTGGTTATATTTTCAATAAAAGAGCCTATAGTGTTTATATGGTATTGTGTTTGACACTCTATAAACAGTTTATCTTGTGATTCTACTTTTCCGGCAGGGTCTGGTATCATCTCATAACACTTTTTTATACTTTTTTCGTCTAAGTCAAATTTTCTTAGATAGTATATAATCTCTTTTAATTCATACATGTCTAATATACAACCCTTTTTCCATAAAATTCACTATCATCTATAGCATCTGCACCATCCATTCCTACCCCACTTAAATCACTTGAATGGTGAAAATACTTTGCCCTTATTGACTTAATAGTATTTTCATCTAAATTTACTATTTTTTGTTGGTTTTGTTTTAGGATAGAGTCTGTAACTTTATGAGTGCCAAGTGACGTAAACGGTATTTTTAACTCTTTTAGTTTTTTATGCATATACTCAAGAGGAATTTTTGAGTACTCGGAACTTACACTGCTTCTTATCATCCAAGCAGATAAAGTGTAACTTACATTTCTATGACTTCCTCGAATACGTTTTGTTATTTGTATATAAAATCCATCTTTTACATCATACTTATAGCTGATTAGATCGTTTTGTAACCATCTATATTTTTTATTCCACTTTTTAAGTTTTGACTCTAAACTTTTTTTTGTTTTTACTAAGGAATTTTCTCTTATATTGTAACTTTTATAAAGTTGTATTTTTTCATCTTTTCCATCTATATATCCACCGCCTATATCCGAATGTGCACCATGAAAAGATTTTTCTTCAAAATGTCTTACATTTGTTTGAAGTTTGGTAAGGGCAAAGTTTTCTCTATATTCATCTTTTGCGACTAAGTGCAACACGTTTGATATTTTTGTATCGTCAAATACAAGATTTAACTCATCTTCTTTGTCGTCTTCTTGATAAAGTCCATAGTGTGAAACCGTATCAAATATACCTACAAAACGAAATACTATCTTATCTATAATCACTTCATCTTTTTTACCCTCTATCTCTTTTATTAGATAAGGGTAAAGGTTTGAGCCGTCTTTTTTATAAAGAACAAACTCTTTATTATCATTTTTAAGTTTTAGATCCAACTCATCTGCTATAGAGTTTACAAAGTGTCTAGCTTCCGCCGCACCCCTGCTAAAACCAAAAACATCAAATACCAAGGTATCTATGTAACTTAGGTTTTTCTGTTCAATACTCTCTTTTATAAACTTGCAGGCTTGGTTTACTTTTGCTAGTACTCCTGTCTCTCCCATACCCAAAGCTTTTCCTAAAAGTGCATCGCTCTCATGTTCTTTTTTAAGGTAAGGGTTATAACTCCCGGCTCCGGTAATATAGATACTTTTTCTAAAAAACTCCCCTTTGCTTTTAGAGTCTTTTATGTTCGTGTCGTAAAGACTGTGAAGTATGGCTATATTGCTTTGGTCGTTTTGGTAGCTTCCTTTATCCGGCAACAGTTCCTCTTTTACAAATTCCTCCACGCTGGAAGCTTTTCTTGATAGTACATCTTCAAAGTACGCATAAAGCTCCTCAGATGCTCCCTTCGCACTTTTTTCGACATAATCTTTCAGCTTACTATCTCCAATACCATTTTTATAAAAGTTTATACTCTTTTTTAAATCTGTTTGGATTTTTTCTAAAACTTCTTCTTTTGGAGCACCTTCTAAAAATCTTTTTGGACCATTTGTTGATATTTTTTCTTGAGAAGAAAATCCACCTAAAACATCGACTTGTGCTTGTGTATATTTTTCAAAGTCAACCCTTAAGTTTGTGTTGTACATATTGTTAAGTGTCCCATCAAAAAACACACCTGCTTCAAACTGCACCCTTGGCATAAAAGCTACAAAAACAGCTTCACTATTTAACTTAAGCTTATCATTACTGTATGTGTAGGGCATGGCTACAAATGCATAAGCGTGTACTTTTTTCTTCTGGTCCGGGTTTAGTGTATCGTACTCTTTTTGTAAAAGCTGATTTGCTTCTTGGTTGGTAAGTTTTAAGTACATCCTACTTTGGAGTATAGAGTTTTCACTATCTTTTAGTTTTTTTGCCTGACAAGTAAACTTTTCAGATTGTAAAAAATGTTTTAGGTTTTTAGTGGATTTTACTCCGCTTATTTGATGATACACGAGTTTGTTATCTATCTCATATCCATTACTCTGTATCTTACCCTCGGTTGACTCTATGGCACTTTTTAGTATTTGGATGTATTTATTTTTTATGTTTTCTAAAATCTTTTTATCTTCTTTTACACCTGTTCTTAAACTTTTACTCTCTTCATACCCGACTATCAGGTAAGCCCAGTGGTTGTACTCATCGCGAGGTACACACATATCGTGTGATGTACTAGAAACTTCTTCATTGCTAAGTACCTTTGCAACAGACATAAACTCACTGCCGTTATATACTACTGTGCCTATACTAAAAGGTTTACTCATCATATACCCCTATATTTTTTAGAAATTTTAAAAACATTGGATCGCCTAGTCTGTTTGCTCTCTTACCCCACTCAATTGCTTTTTTTTCATCTTTTACGGTTCTTAGATAATAATATGCTATCTCATTTGCACCACCAGCATATCCCAAACTATACGCTATTTTGTTATACTTTAAAAAATTTTCATAATCTTTTTTATCCCTAAAGCCTACTGCTGCTGCTGCTGCTGCTGAACCATCTCTTGCCTCTATCCCTCTTTCATACCATTTCATCTCTTTTATTTCATCTTTAATTTCAGGATAAAGACTATACATGACACCTATTTCTCTATATCCTTTTATATTTCCCTCTTTTACCATCTTTAGGTATTGCTCTTTTGCTTTATCAAACTCTCCCATTTTACGATAACACTCTGATATTGCATAATGGGAACCTTTTACTCCTAAATCTAGTGCTTTATTAAACCACTCTATAGCTTTTTTATATTCTTTTTTATCTTTATATATAAAACCAACACTATATACTCCATCTGGATGTTGAAGTTTAGATGCTTTTTTTAACCACTTCATACCCTTATTTGTATCTTTGAGGTGTTGATAATATATACTTCCTATAGCATACATCGCTTGTGGACTATTATAAGCTTTTACTGCTTTTTTATAATAATCTATCGCTTTTTTATAATTTTTTAAATTGTATTCATATGCTCCCAAAAATTCATAAGCTTTTGAGTCGTTTGCATCTATTCTTTTTTGAAGATAGTTTTTGACTGCTTCTTGATTATTATTAAACTTTTTACTTAAAATCTCAGCTACAAATGCAGAAGAGTCTTTGTAGTTATACTCATAACTTCTCTCAAACCAGTAAAGTGCTTTGTCATAATCTTTTAAAGCTTCGTTATATATACCACCTAAGTAGTACATAGCTTTTACATCACCTTTTTCTACAGACTTCTCATAAAGTTTTATAGCTTTTTCATACTCTTTATCGTTTACATATATAGATGCTAAAAAGTTTGTATCTTTTACACTATCACTCTTTTTTACTTCACTCTCTAAACATCCTATAAACTCCGTCTTATTTTCAACTAAAAAGCACTCTTTTATCTCTGCGTTTAAAATACTTACTAAGAGGAGTAATATAGATAATTTATATTTCATCATGTTCTATATCTCTGTTTTTTGAAGAAGATTTTTCATTGGATGTTGTGTTTGAACTTTCTTGTACTTTTTTTGTATTTTGCAATTCACATGATGCCATTAGTTCTTTTGAACCATCTATATAAGCATTAAACATAACCGAGCGTGTAGATTCATTGTTCATATCGTGTGTTATCGTTTCTTTACCATTAAACTCTGCTTTATCTTTATCGTTGATTGACCATCTTATTTGTTCTAGTTCATCAGCTCTTGGGTCTTCTACATTCAGTATAGCTTGACAATCCACTTTTGAGTTTTCATCTAAGCCTCCATTAGGCAAGATATTTTCCACCTCAAGATAACGTTTAAGTTCACTCATAGCATAACCTTCATTCTCACTATCGGCTACATAACAATGAACGTGTGCGTATTTATATATATTTTCTTCATCTACATTTACAGTCATGGTTAAACCATCTTCTGTTATGTTGTCGTTCACCGGATTGTCTGTGAGTATATCTTTGTCATTTTCATCATTATTTTTTACAAATGCCCAAACTACTTGTGATTTTTGAGTATCTGTGAGTTCTGTTTTTGCTACCCATGCATCATCTTCATATACTTCTACTTCTGCCGTAAAAGTAAGTATATCTGTAATGTCAACTTGTTTTTCAACATCTACACTAAGGCTTGTAACTCTTACTTTATTATATACCGGTTTTTCTATTTCAACTTTTTCAACTGCTGTTGCTTCAACTCCGCCATTGCCTGATGCCGTATCTACATTTGGAGCTTTTAGGTGTATCCCGCTTCCATCAACCGTTAGTACACTCCCGCCGCATTTTAAACTTATTCCATCTTGGGCTAAAATCTCAAAAGTTCCTGTAGTGTGTTTTTCACTTTTTGATTTTACATGATAAGACTGTGTTACATCTAGTCTATAATCTTTACCTACTTGTATAAATAGATTACTTAATAGTTTATGTTTTACATCTTTATGAACATACTGATGCAGTATCCCTTTAACACGATGTATCATATCTTTTTCTACTATTGTTTTTTTAGATTGCTCAACCACTGTGTTGTAATCTTTTAACACAAACAACTCTTTATCTTCATTTATAGTATGAACTTCTTCTTTTTCAACTACTTTAATATCATTAGCTTGAATTTGACGAGTAGAATCATTACCTACAGTTTGCTTATAGTTGTTGTTTATACTTTGTGTTTCATCGTTTCCGACTATGCTATGCATATCATGATCTATTACAGCTTTGTAATTATTTTTTATCTCAAGTTCATAATCTTTTTGGGCTCTTTGATAGAGTTTTTCTTCCCCTCTTTTATCTTCAAAGCTAATTTCGTTATAGCCAAATTCTTCTTCATATGCTGGTATTGAATGTGTACGTATATATGACTTTGTTTTATCTTTAGGAAGATTATATGGGAGTTTATTTTCCCCATTATATAAAGATCCTACTACAACAGGTTTGTCTATATCACCATTTATAAAACTAACTAAAACTTCACTATTTACACGAGGTAAAAACTGTGCTCCGTATCCATCACCATTGTAAAAACTTGCAACCCTTATATAACACGAAGTTTCTTTGTTTTGTTCAAAGTGAAACAACACTCTAATACGACCTTTTTCATCTACATCTATTTCATTTGCAGATTCATCACTTTGTTGTGTACCCTTAGATACTATCGCTGTTTGGATTGAGTTTATTTTTGGTTTATGTGTTGTTTGGAGAGGTTTATATATTACATCCTTTGGTATAGCTTCAAAGTGTACTTCATACTCTAACTCATCACTAAATTCTTCTGCTTCAATGTACTCTTCCAATGCATTTGGGGATACTATTTTATATTCACACTTAGTTATTATTACTTCAAAATTTTTTCCTGCTTTTTCATCATGTAACTCTATAGCCATACTATCATGTATAAATAGTTCTTGCGTGTTCGCTTCTATGACTCTAGACTGTGCCATATTAGCATATGCATCTATTTGGGAGTATCTTTTTAAGTCTTTATATAAAGACTCATCTTGTACATTTAGTTTATCTCTCAAGGTATGTGTTTGTAAGTGCGAACGGAGTTGTTTAGTAGAGCTATTATCTTTTAAAAATTCTGTATCTAGTGTAGCTCCAAACTCTGTTTTCATATCCAGTGATGGTTTATCATAGTCATAATAATCTTCAAGCACATTAGTAGGTACAAACTTTTTAGATATATTAAAATCTGCTACTGCTGAATGGTTGATGACTTTACAATGTTCATTTAGTTCACATAGTGTAAACTCAAATGCACTTGTGAAAAAATCTTTATCTTCTGATGAGTAATGATATACTAAACTATATCCTTCCTCTTTACAAAGCATTTCTATAAATTCTAAATCACTTTGATTGTATTGTGTAGTATATTCTCTAAGAGGAATTTTTTCACTATCTATTTTGTTCTCAAGACGGATGTTTAATACTGAACCGTATCTATTAAATATCTCAGTTATTATATCACTTGCTTTTTTATCATGATATATCTCATATCTTTTGTTAAACTTTAAATAATACAGTGGTGATACAACATGTAGTTTATACATATATTTAGAAGCTACCACTGAGTCTTCACTTGCTTTATAAACTTTAGCGTATATCTCTTTAATCTGTAAAGAGTTTTCATCTTTTATACTTATTTTTACATCTGTATCAACTATATCTTCAATATCTATTGCATGACTTGAAACAAATGATACATTAAACTCATACGTTTCTCCGACTTCACTACTTCCACTTAGTCTATATACGCTAAAACTCTCATTACTGAGTGTTTTTAACACTATATCCGTAACTATCCTTTGATTTATCTTATTTGTTAATTGTTTAGTGATTTTTGAAGAATTATTTACTGTTGGAAGAGTGGACACTGCAATACCTTTTCTATAAAATTAAATTTAAAAAATTTAGTTTAATTTTTCAAATTTAATTTCACAAATTTTGCAGGGAGTACCCTGCAAAAAACTTATGCCATCTTACTAACACCAAGTCTCCAATCATCTTCACCAGATGTTGAAGCTATTTCATGTCTCCAAGTTATTTTTCTATATGCGAATGAAACTTTTTCCATCGGGGCTATTTGAGAAGTTGTTTTATTATCTTCTAAACCCATATCTGAAGATATGTTTACTATAACAGCATCTTCTAACACCATTGTAAAGTAATGTTCCGGTTTACCTTCATATGAAGTTCTATACCACTTCATTTCAACATTTTTAAGTGTTTCACCCTTTGTTAATGCATTGTATAAAAGAGGTGAAGATTTATCGAAAAGTTTTGAAACTATAAGAGGTTCATGAATCCTTTGACCTGATGGTTGACCAGACTGTGGATCTCTAGGAACTTTAATCGTATGTTTAAACTCTTTTACAAGAGCTTCATTCTCGTGACCTTCTTGATAGGAATTACCTACCGATTCTGGTGTAAAAGCACCTTCAGTCATTAGACCTTGTGTACTTCCTTCTATTGAAATAAAAATTGGATTGTTCATTTTATTTTGTCCTCCTAATAAAATTGAAATAGTAATATATGATTTTTTTGGTTAAAATTTATTTAAATTGTCATTATTTAAAACAATTTAGAATAATTTTATACTTTAAATAATCACTTTGTGTAAAATAGACAACTTATTAGTTCTCTTTTTTGGATTAATATTTAAATTTTTAACAAACCATATTTTTAATATAAAGGGTATCTGTTTTGGACAATTTAAAAATGTCAATGGTTTTTTTTCAAGTTCTAAACTATTTATATTAAAAGGTAAATTTGTAGTAAATATTTCATAAAGGACTAATGCCAATGAAAAAAGATCAGACTCTACTGTTGGTTTTCCTCCATTAATTATTTCAGGAGCGGAATATTTAGGATTATATGCTTTTGCTTGATTATAGTCTAACTCCATTTTTTTTTCAGTATTTATTCTTTTTGATATACCAAAATCAAATAAAGTTATAAACTTATTATGTACTACTGTTATATTTTTTGGTGTTATATCAGCATGAATAATACCTTTTTTATGGATATGTCTGATGGTATTATGTAAATTTTTAAATATAAAAATTTTATCTTTATATTTTAAATTTTGTAAATTTATATTTTCTAGTAAACTTCCATCTAAATATTCCATAACAATATATGGAATATCAGTATTAATATCTATACCATAGTCATATACTTTGACAATATTTTCATTATTCAAATCCCTTAAAAAAGTGTATTCAGAATACATAAAAGCAGCTATATCATCTTTTTTTAGTAAATTCTTTATAGGAATTTTAATAACTAACTGTTTATTCTCATTAAAGTATTCACAATATATATCTTTAACTTTAAAAACTACACTCATTCCACCAAAAGATATATATTCAACTATTATATATCTTTGATTGAAAATTCCTGATGTATTTTCATATATATCTTCAATTAAAGCTTGTTTGTTTTTATTTGAGCCTATAATACACATATCATAGCACCTGTTAAATTATCGTCAGCATCTTGAGAAAGAACAGATGTTTTCAGTAAATTTAACCCTCTACCTTCAAATGCCAGATTCATAGCATGCTTTATTTCTTTGATATTTAAATAAGAGTATAAACCATCGCTACACAATAAAAAAACATCATTTTTATTTATAGTAAACTTCTTTATATCTATATTTATATCTCCAGGTGCAAAAATTGCATTTGTTAAAACACTTCTGGTTTCTTGTTTCGCATCGATTACATCTCTTGTATGATCTTTATTAACTAGTGATAACTTATCATTCCTTAATATATAACACCTTGAATCACCGGCACTTATACATAATGCTTTACCATCTTTAATATATAGTAATATTAGAGTTGTACCGACAAAATCATTAATATCTAAAGTATAAACTTTTTTATCAAGCTGTTGTTTAATAAAATGAATAGTTTGTAGAATTCTTTCGACATTATCATTAAAAGTTGAGTTTAGTTCTAAAGCTGAAAAACTATCAGTTGCTAAACTACTGGCAAACAAACCTTCTTCATGTCCACCCATACCATCACAAACAACCCATAATCCTTTTTCATCATTTACATAAAAAGAGTCTTCGTTAACTCTTCTTTTATGTCCAGGGTGTGTAAAAGAAAAACTTTTATTTTTCATTAAATTTTCTTATTTAATTTAAAATTCTCAAAAAGCTTGTCTTTTTTAAATACTTTACAAATATCACCTTTAATATAGAATACGACTTTATCTTCATATTCGTTAGATTTTACTTCAACTTTACTGGTTGAAACTGTTTGAATATCTAGAGTATTTAAAATCTTTAATAAAGACCAAGCACCATCAAAATTGATATTTACAGCTTTGTTACCATATATATCATATAGGATATAACTAGCTTTATTTTCTGTTTTTGTAGGCCATGTGAATAACATATCTCTAATTGCTCCATGTTCATAAAGCATATGTTCATTTCCATAACTAAACTTTACAGTTGAGAATGATTTATCTAATGTCTTAGGGGTAATATAAAAATTACTGTAAAGCCTTTCTCCACTACTATCAAAGAATATACTACGCAATCTAAATACACGCAACATATTTTCCATAAACTCTCTATCAAATTCTATTGATTTACCATCAACTTTTTTAAAGGAATATGATTTATACGATATGTTATTTATGTTTATAAAAGGTTCTATATGGTGTTTATAAAACTTGTCAAAAATTCCATTAAGCTCAAAAAATAATTTAAAATCTTCAAGATTTACAGATTGTAAATTAGAATATTTTTCAAATGGATATCTTTGTTGAAGTTTATGTTGATAAAATGAATATACATTTTCTTCATACTTTTCTTGAATATACTCTTTAGACTGTCTTAACAGATATCCCCAATTGTACCCTAAAACTTGTTTTAGCCAGCGATCAACGTTTATAGGTAATGCTGAAAAGTTTTTCATTACAGGCTCTACTTTACCTTTTGTACGTGCTTCAAGAATCTTAAAAGCTCTTTCTTTTGGATTTATAGATGAAAATATATCATTCATCTTTTGAAAAGTATCATTTAAAACTAACATAGAATTTTCTAAATTGATATTTGGTGTTTCATCATCTTTTAATAAATCATGATAAGGCTTAAAAAATGTTCTAACAGTTTTAATATTTGCCACAAGCTTACTTGTTTTAAGTTTATTTTCTGCTGTAGTTTGTGCTATCTTATCAATAGCTTTATCTTCTGTTCTAGCTTTTATTAAAATTAACTCTTCAGGTGTATAAATGTTTGTATTCTTCTTTAATGCCTGTAAAATAGATATAATAGGAGAGTTTGCAAGAGATAGAACTTCTAACTGGTTACGAAGTGCACTCTCCGTATGTACTTTTGGAATATTTAGTTTTGTAATAGAACTTATCCAATAATGCTTATACTCTTTGAAATACAAACTTAATACTTGAGAATAAACATCATCAAGTTCACTTTGTGTTAAATCTGTTCTTGTTCCCAATACCCAATTATTTTTCAAGATATTTTTTACATAACCTTTACCATTTGAAACTATTATTGTTTCAAATCCTTGTTTAGTGAAAAAGCTTGGAATCTTATAATTATCACCACTAAACACATTTACATTAGTTCCTAAAACTTCCTCAAAACTAAATGTACGAAAATTCATTTTTTCATTTGCAAGTTTCTTTAATTCATCATAAACTAAAACAACATTTGCTTTATTATAAAGCACTGAACGGGCTACTTTTAATGTTTGTTTATTCAGCTTATAAGGGCTAAAGTTTAATGATAATAAATTTTTAAAATGTTCATTTAAATTATTTTGTACTGTATGTTTATTTGAATAAGTTTTTGCCCAAATTTCTCCCATAGCAGTTTTTAAATAATCATTATTTCTATGTTTTTCATCATTTAACATCAAATATAACTCTGTATTTTTCCATGTTCTATCATAATTACTTAAATTTAAAAGTACTTGTTTATTTAAGTTCTTTTCTACCCTTGGTAATAAAAGGGTTGCAAGCGTATTTTGATAATAACTATAAAGTTGAGTTGTTCTGTCTTCAACATTATAAAAATTTAGTCTATAAAAGCTATCTGAAATTTCATTTTCATATGTATCTTTTATAGATTTTATTTCATTTAAAATTGGCAATATTTTTTCAAGACTATCTTTGCTCGTTATTTTATTTCTCTCATTTTCTATTTTTATAGTTCTTTTTTCTAAGTTATGAAGTAAATTATTATGAGATACAAAATCATTTACCCATAATGTACTTAAAATTAAAACACTTAAAACAGCTAAACTTAAAGCAAAAACTTGACGTTTCTTATTTATTTTTTTAAAACTTTCATCCATTTTAATTAAATCAGATTCTGGAAAAATAATATCTTGTAAAAGTTTTTTTATAAAATAACCTTTAGAACTTCTACCTGTACTCAACTTATTATCATCTTTCTGAGATAATAAATAAGAGGTTTTTGCTTCTTGATCTGCCGGTACTGATGTAAAGTAGATTCCACGAAGCATTAAAGACTTTCTATATCTAGTTTGAGAAAAACAAATATCTGTAAACATACCAATTTTTTCAAAAATATTACTAAACTCATTTGGAAAAAGAAAAATCTTACTACGTATATCTTCATCCCATTCTTGATGTAGTTTATCAACAACCGAGCTATGAATACGTTTAAGAAGCTTTTCCAATTCCGGTCTTACCACAGTAGTATCAATATTCATAGAAGGATTATCGAATGTAATTCCTAATATTTCTTCTCTTTCATCTTCACTTAAAGTTGAAAAATACTCATTATAACCTACTATCCTATCTGATTTTGTTATTATTAAATAAATTGGGATACTTGAAGCAAAACCATCAGACAATTCGTCGAATCTATCGCGTAAGTCTTTTGCATATTGTTCAAGTTCTTTTTCACTTTTATTAATGAATGTATCTACACTTATATTTAATAAAATTCCATTGAGGGGTCTTCTTAATCTTTTTTTTGCAAATATTTTTAAAAAACCTTTTTCCCACACTGTTTTGTCAACTTCTTCCAAATCTTGCTCAATATACTTACCAGGCATATCAATAAAAATAGCATGCTCAGCGTAATACCATAAGAATCCTTGTGAAGTCCCCTCCTCCTTAACACTTCTATGATCATAATTTATATTTAATGGAAATTCTAATCCTGAAGCCTCAAGTAAAGTTGTTTTACCTTCTTTTTCTTTTCCTACTAATAAGTACCAAGGAAGTTCATACCTTGCTCTTCTTTTATTTCTGTATAATGTAGAATTTTTTAAAATTTTCAAAGCTTCATTAAATTTAATTTTAATATCTTTGATCTTTAAATCAATCTTTTTTTGTTTATCTACATGTACATCTCTTTTTTCTTTAAACGATTTAATCTTTTTTTGTGTCTTTTCTTGTAAAAAAACAACATATAGTAAAACAAAAATCACAATAATAAAAAAGAAAGACAATGCAATCAATAACCTATAGTTCAATTCCTCAAATGACTCAAAAAAATAAGGAAAAGCAAATATAATTATTGCAGTAACTATAGCTGATACAAAAAGTGTCCAAAAAATTCCACTTTTAATTAATGATTTAATCATTTATATATTCCTTTTTATATTTTTCTAAATTAAAATTTTTAGCTGTTAAATATTTTGAACTTAAACTTTTTTCTATTGTAGTAAAAAACTTCTGATCTTCATTAAATATTCCAAAGCTTAAGCCTGTGTACACTATTATTAATACTAATAAGCTGATTAAAGCTATACTAGTATATGAAGTTATATAAAATAGTCTATGTTTCAAAGTTGAAGGTTCATGTTTGGTGTAAAACTTTAACGGTTCCCTTCCTTGAATAATTTTTATTTGTTTGTATAAACTCTCTCTAATCATGTTTAATTCTTGCTTGTTTGAATTATCTACACGATATTTTCCATGAAAACCTAAAGATAAACATACATACATAAGTTCTAATATATAAATAAATTTAGCAGGTGCTTTTAAGAATTTATCTAACAATTTAAAAAAGTTTTGACCACCGTAACTTTCATTATGAAATATTCTCAACATACTATTACTGGACCAATTATTTTCTTGTCCAAAGTGAGTTGTATTTATCAACTCATCTACAAAGGTACAAAGTATATATCTTGATACTAAGGCCTGTGATTCTTCTACATTGTATTGCATTAACATTTCAGTATATTCGTTTATGGAATCAATAAACGATTGTCTAACTTCGAAAATTGGTCCTACATCATAATTGTTTTGTACAATACTAAGTTGTTGAAATATTGATGATGAAGCTAATAAGAAATAATTCATATCTTCATCATAATAAGGGATATGTGTTTTTTTAGTATTTCTTACAAAACTCAAAGTTTTATCTTTAAAAGTACTGTAATTTTCTTCTTTATGTTTATCAAAATTTGTCAAATTCGTTTTATTCTCAGAACTTGGAATTAATAATGTTGTACTACTCATATATATTTCCTTATGAAGAGCTTCTAATAGACCATAGTGCGTACACTATATTTGGTAATTCTGCAGATAAATGGAAGGCAAAACCTCCTGATTTTTCTAACTCTATTCTATTTTCACTTGTTAATTCAATTTGAAAATAAAGATTATTAACACGATATGGGATCTCTCTTGGAGGTGATGAAAGCAATTTTAATTTAAAACCTTCTAAATGATAATTTACAAGTTCTCTTATTGTTTCTATAGTACCCATTTTTAAATTCGCGATTAACGTATCTTTAATTTTCTCGGTAGATGTATCTGCACTAACTGCAAAAATAAATTCTGAATTTTTTAACATTTTTTTATCTTTTAATTGTGCTACATGAATACCATATTTTCTCTCTTCAATAGATAGTGAAACAGAATTTTGTTCTAGTACCATACTCAGCATATCTTTTAACTCATCAATAATATTATTAAAACTAGTTCCCATATCTTCATGCTTATAAGTAAAATTTTCAGTTAGTCTTTTATCCTTTTTCATAAAAACAGCTAGCTCTCCTGCCAACGAAGTCAACTCCAAAAATATGTCTTGAGGATGAATGTTGTCTTGCGTTAAAAAGAAATGAAACCTACTCAATGTTCTATTAAGTAATTTCAGCATTAAATAGTTCCCTAACTCAGATGCTTGTAATACCGAATGACTTATTTTATTAGACAATCTTTCAACTCTGTAGGTTAACATACGAACAAGCTCATTTATTATTGACAAAAGATCTTTTGACTTATTAAGATGTAAAAATGTTGGAATATAGTTATCATCAATAGCAACGTTTCCACCTGTACTTACAGAAATAATATTTGTAAGCTTTATAGCTATATATCCATCATTTACATCATCTTCTAATAGTAATTTAAAATCATGTTTGGCCAACACTAAATCTGCATTAGAATTCTCACCTGCATTAGTGTTTGAAATATTTAATACCGTATCTGCACTATAACGCGTTAAAATATTATCCTGATCTTCAAAATGAACTTCATCACTATTATGTACTACAATTGGTATAGCTAAATAGATTCCTTTTCCGAAGTCATCTTCTCCAATATCTAAAGCAAGACTTTCTTCTTTATCAGAGATATTAAATAATGTTCCATCAGGCAAAATACCACTGGCATAATTCAATACAATTTTTCCTATTCCTAATAAACGCTTATCAATATCCAGTTCAAAAAAACCCCATTGATTACTTCCAACATTAATTGTTCTGCTCATTAACTCATAAGCATAATATCTATCATTTTGTTGAAAGTGTTGAGGGCGAATAAACAACCCCTCTTTCCATACAACTCTTCTTTCCATAATTAATCATCTTCCAATATTGAATATTTTTCTACTTTTAACTCTGCATCATTTGATGAATCTTTCTCTAGATTTATTATGTAACGCCAATTTGGCTCAATAATCTCCCTATATTTTGCAATAATTCCCAAATACTTAGCTTTCTCAGAAAAAACAATTCTATATGTTTGGAATTCATTTGGAAGAATTGGATGCTTAGTCTGTGAAATAATATCTTCCTTAAGTTTTTCTCCCTCATTATCTACAAGGTCCCAATAAGTAAATTTTACAAATCTATCCGCTGAGGATAATTCATAAAAAACTAACATAAGTGGTGAAGATACGTTGTTTTCATTAACATTAATTTCCTTTGCAGATTCTATTTCCAGGTCAATATGAGTTGGTCTACTTATACATCCACTCATAAAAAATATTATAAAAACAGTAATTAATATTTTCATTTTTAAATTCCTTTATTTAACACGCTGTTGTGTTGCTAGAGACACACCATATGCATTAGATTTATATTCTTTTTCAAACTCTTTTCTAATTAACTTTATACCAGTATCAGGATCTTTATCAAATTGCTTAAACATATTATGATAAGCACTCCATAATTTGAATGTTCTAGGTTTGAAGATACCTTTTAAAGCATTCGTTCTTTCAAAATAATATTCTAAACCTTCTGGAGAAAATTTTCTTATTGTTACATTCATTAAGTTTTTAGTACTCGCATGTAAAGCTATATTATGTCTATCTATTTCATCAAATGATTGTAAAACTGCATCAGATATTTTTGAAAACCCCAACATACCTGCCAATTGTTTATCACGTAAAAGTTTTGAAGCTGAATCTCCCAAAAGTATCGGATTAGATTCAATTTCTTTCTCATCAACTTTTAGTACATTCATATCCTCTTTTATTTTTTCTTTTACATATAAAGAGTGTTTTAAACCAATTAGGCTGTTCAACACAATATCTCCGATCTCTTCGAATAGTGCTTCCCTATCTTTATTTTCAATCGAACATATCTCAATACCAAGTTTTTTTTCTAAAACCGCAATACTTCTTTGTAAAGATGCATCAGTTATTTTAGATAGTTTTTCATCTTTTTCATTTAATGCATCAGGTATATTTATATAATGTTCATCTATCTCGCTAGATATATCACGTTCAACTTCAACTTCATCTACATCTTTTTTTGTATTTGAAACTATATTCATAATATCAACTTCATTAGTTTCTAAACTGTCAAACGGTTCATCTATAAAATCATTATCTGGGATAATATCTATATTTTCTCGTTCTTTATTATTACTATCAATAGTATTAATATGAGATATGATATCTTCAGAAAAGTCATCTTCCACAAACCTTGCTTGAATTTCATAATCACCTAAAATATAAATATCTGTAGAATTAATTGTTATATTATTTCCTTTTGGTAACTTCTTATATGGAAATTTTAAATAAGTTCCATTTGTACTTTCATCTCTTATAAAATATAAATTATCTTTATACTCAATATATAAATGTTTGTTTGATATGTAATTATTTGGATCTATTAATTGCCAATCACATTCGTTAGATCTACCTACTAATGCATCTTCTTTATTTAGATGCAAGCTTCTATTTGCCTGACTATCTTGGTTACTTTTTATAATATCTAATACTAATTTCATGTTTTAGTCTTCCTCAATTTTTTCTACAGTTGGTTTTACTTGATACAAAGGTTTATACTTTTCTTGAAAAGAACTACAACCTGTTAGAAATACACTAAAAACACCCAAATATACTGCAATAGCGATAGTTTTTTTTATCATCATTAACTCCTTATCATAATTTTTCTATTTTCATCTATGCCTAAATACAATTCTTTTAGTTCTTTTTTTTCAATAGCTGCACTTAATAGTACTTTTGATAGTTCAGGCATAATTTTAGAGTTTATTATCAACTCAATATTTCTAGCACCTGTATCTCTAGCATTTGACAATTCAACTATATAATTCAAAAGAGATTCATCATATTTAAAATTAATATCTTTTTTTTCTAATTGAGTATTAATAAAATTTAATTTTAGTTTAGTTATGTCTTTTAAAGCATCATCTTTTAGATTAAAATATGGAATTACATTCATTCTTCCCAACAAAGCCGGCTGTAAATAATTTGATAAAATTGGCGTAATATAGTCTTTTATTTCATCCATTTGTATATGTTGATTTTGTGTACATAACTCTGTTATTTCAAATGTTGCAAGATTAGAAGTCATAACAATAATTGTATTTTTAAAATCAATCGTTCTACCTTCACCGTCGTTTAAAACTCCTTTATCAAACATCTGATAAAAAAGATTTAAAACGTCAGGATGTGCTTTTTCGATTTCATCTAAAAGAACCACTGAGTATGGTTTTATTCTAACTGGGTCCGTTAATTGACCTCCGTCGCCATATCCAACATATCCAGGTGGAGATCCTATCAATCTAGAAACCGTATGTTTCTCTTGAAATTCAGTCATATTTATTGTAGTAATAAATCTTTCTCCTCCAAATACCAAATCAGCAATACTTAGTGCTGTTTCAGTTTTACCAACACCACTTGGACCAACTAGCAAAAAAACACCTGCTGGTGCATTTTCTTTTTTTAATCCAGCCATTGATATTTGTAAAAATTGGTTTATATAGTCTATTGCTTCATCTTGTCCTATAATTCTTTGTTTCATAAACTTAGCTAAATCCATAACTTTTTCAATCTGTTTGTTAACCATATTACCAAGAGGTATGCCCGTCCACGACGATATCACTTCAGCTATTTGTTCTTTTGTTACGTGCTTATGTATATATCTGTTTTTTTCATGTAGTTTATCGATTTTTTTATGCAATTGCTTAATTTTTTCAGTCTCATCATTTGCTATTGCCTGTTTTAATTCATCCATAGCACTTCTCTGCTGTTTCCATGATTTTATAATGATTTCTACTTCTTTTTCTAGGTCTTTTAACTGTTCTTCTATTGTAAATATTTGTGTACGATAGTCTTTAATACCTCTATTATTGTCCCTAACAAAAAATTCTTGTTTTCTTTTAAGTTCTTCTATGTCCGTATACATTTTTTGAACTATAAAAGGAGTATTTGTTTGGCTTATTTTTACATTTGCACAAGCAGTATCTAACACATCTATTGCTTTATCAGGAAGCTGTCTTCCTGTTATATACCTAGCTGATAATGAAGCAGCAACTTGAAGAGCTTCATCTTCAATATATACTTCATGAACTTCTTCATATTTTTTTGCTAATCCTCTTAATATTGTCACCGATTGATCAACAGTTGGTTCAAGTAAATCTATCTTTTGAAACCTTCTTGATAATGCAGGGTCTTTTTCAAAATACTTTCTGTATTCCAACCAAGTTGTAGCTGCTATCGTTCTTAACTGACCACGTGCTAATGCTGGTTTTAATAAGTTGGCAGCATCACCGCTTCCTTCATTTCCACCTGCTCCAATTAAAGTATGTGCTTCATCTATAAATAAGATAATAAAATCACTTGAGTGCTGAATTTCATTTATAACCGCTTGAAGACGTCTTTCAAATTCACCTTTTACTCCGGCACCAGCTTGTAATGAGCCCAAGTCTAACGATAATATTTGTGCATCATACAACTGAGTTGGAACTTCTTGATTTATTATTTTAAGGGCCAAGCCTTCAACTACTGCTGTTTTACCAACACCTGCTTCACCAACCATAATTGGGTTATTTTTTCTTCTTCTTAGCAAAATATCTATAGCTTGTTTAATCTCATCATCTCTGCAAAGTACAGGATCAATTTCACCACTTTTTGCAAGCTTTGTTAAATTTGTTGTATATTTTTCAAGTTCAGCAGAAGATTTATGTTTTTTTGTATTTAGATTTTTTTCTAATTTTACGCTCTTTACAGCTTCTTCGTTTAACCCTTCAATTAATTGTTTTAACTCTTCAAGTGGTATATTTTGTAATAACTGAAAGTATCCAGTATTCATATACTTCATGCCATTTTCAAATAATGAAATTAATATCGCTGCATCAGATATTTCCATAACATTTAGCTGCATTTTTGCTATAAAAAATGCATTTTCAAGCAAACTAATAATTTGCTTTGAAAAAACGGGACTACTACTCTCAGTAGTATCAACTTTAACACTATGTTGAAGTACCTCTATCATATTATCTACATCTATTTTATAATGTGACATAACTGCATTAAAAAGTGAAGTTTCATCTTCACACATTACAAATAACAAATCTTCAATTAATATCTCATTGCCAGATCTTTCCATACATCTAGTTGCTGCATTTTGCAAATGCAATTTTGTTTTTTCATCTAAAGCATTTATTAATTCACGTATTTCAAATTTCATTTTTAACCTTTTTGTGCGATAACAATTTGTTCTTTTCCTTGTGGTTCACCAATCCAACAATTAATTCCTATATATCTTTTATCTGTTTTATTCAAAACACATTTTATTTTTTCTTTTTCTTCTATTTCCATACATACATCGTAATCTAAAGGCTCATTAAAAGCAAAAGATATTAAATCATTCAACTCTCCCATTTTGTTTCCATGAACACTGTACTTGAACATATCGTAAACAGTTACATTTTTTAATAAGATTCTAAATTTTGAAGTTTTATTAATAAGAAATTCACCGATTGATAAATTTACACCTAGCTGTATATTTTCTTTACCTAATTTAGAATATTGCCAAGATGGAATTTCAGAACTCATTTTCATAGATTGAATAATTTCTATTTCATTAAATCCTAAGTAATGTCTTAAAATCGAAGTTATTGTTCCTGCTGATTTTTGACGCATGCTTAATACACCAATATATGGCATAATTTTTCTAAAATTTAATCTATTCTGTTTTTGACCAAAATTTGCATAAAGTCCCAACATTGCAAGTAAGTACTTTGAAAAACCATCATTTAAATCTTTTTTATACTTTATATAATACCTCTGTTTTTCCCATATAGGGTATATAAAACGTTGTATATTATTATTAAAAATATTTAAAAAATCATATAAAACTCTATCTCCTTCAAAGCTTCTTAACACAAGTTCGCTGTAATGACTAGGTAACGGTGAAGAACTACCAAATAAGCTTAAAAAATTCACTGTTAAAACTACTCTTTTTCCAGAGATTTCATCTTCAAAAAATTCTATTTCATGTACTTCACCTTTTTGAAAAGCGAGTGAATAATTACCTTGAAAACGTATTTTTTTATTTAATATATCGTAATCTGATATTGAATATATCTTTTTTAAATAGTAAAAAACAACCCTCATTGCTTGAGGTAAAGAATATTTGTTCGTTTTAGAAGCAAGTTTATGATTTATATCTGATATATTTATCATTTAGCCTACAACCTCTGTTCCCATCTTTGGTTGCCATTTAAAGACATCTTCACCTATAATATCTACGTTCAGTTGATGAAATGAATTTATATTTCCATACAAAGTTAAGAACTCATTTAAAATAGAACAAAGGATGTAAGCATCTCCTAAACATTCAAACTTCTTAGGATCTATAACAATAGAAACTTCTATACCTCTTAACGGAAAACCTTTATCCATCATCTCAATAGTTTTATAGTCTATAGATTTTAATCCCTGTAACATTACAGATGTTTTTTCTCTTTGTTTAATATCATTTTGACCTATAAAATCATACGTTTCTATAATTTTTCTTAATGCTTGAATATTCTCTAATGATAAATAATTTAATGACATATTTGAAATGACTTTCCATAAAAAATCCCCATTTAGCGGTGGGGGATATGATGATGAAGGAATTGTAATATTTTTAAATTTTAATTTTTCAGTTTTAGATAGTGGATCAGGTAAATTTATATCACCAATCAAAATATTATCATGTGGAGTATTACTATTTGTACATGTTATTTGAACAGAAACAGTGCTATCAGAATTCTCAATGTTTTCTTCTGCACCATTATTAGAAGCAAATCTTAAATACGTATTTGTTCTTTCACCATCTATAGATAACTTAACTCTAGTAGAATAATATTGCGAGTCATCATTATGTTCAAAAGATTCAAAAAGTTGATAATCATCATATCTATTTTTCGCTTGTATCCATCCTCTAACACTATCTATAGAATATACTTCACTATGTTCTCTTGATATATCAGATGGTACTACTAAATATTCTTCTTGTGTTTCATTTTTTCTAATAGGAACTGATTCAGTCTGAAATAAATTAATTGCCGGTGTACAATATAAAGAAAAATTATCTTTAGTTGGAGATTCATTACTTTGTAATCTTTTTGAAAAATGAAAATGAATAGTAAAAGATCTTGATTTTCTTAAATACTCTTTCTCTAAAGCATTTATTTTATTTAAGTTCAAAAAATCTACAAATAAAAATTTATTCGGATAACAAAAATATTCTTGTAAAAGAGTATATCCATCAAAAACGTTTAATGGATAAGAACCTAACCTTTCATTTGTTTGGAACCCAACAGGTACTAAAGACGAAATATCTAATGAAACTTTTTTACTATTTTTTTCATCAGAACTATAAACTTCAATTTCAACAGATTCAAGAAAACGAGTAAGAAACATATATAAGTCTTTAGCAACAAATTTAGAACCACCAATATAAAAACGAAGTTTGCTTAAATTTAAGTCATCTAAAGAACCTGCTGCAGTCATATTCAGGTCAAGTTCTATAGAACTTTTTTCACCATGAACATAATAGTTTAAGTCATTTATTTTTAATGCCATAACTTCTGTATCATAGGAAGTCTTAAATGGACATTGAACTCCGTTAGCAACTTTTTTACTTAAAATTTTTGTGTCTTTTTCCACTAAAATAGTTTCACATCTATCTTCAAGAGCTTTATATTGAATGATAGTATAAGAAGGTATAGAACGTACATAATTTGGCCATAATAGTTGTACAAGCGTATGTGCGACCTCAGGCAGTTCTTTATCTATTTGTTGTCTTAATCGACCTGTTAAAAAAGCAAATCCCTCTAAAAGTCTTTCTACATCAGGATCCTGTCCTTCTCTTGATAAAAATGTAGATAATCCGGGGTTTCTCTTTGAAAACTCTGTTCCCTCGACTCTTAGGGCAGTCAACTCTTGCCTATAATAATCATTAAATTCCATACTTATATACTTTAACTCCGCCATTTTTAAAGAGATTTGCCCGAAAACTTATTTTTTTCAACTCTTTATTTATATTTACAAATCCTTCAATATATATACTCATCTCATTACGTTGTAAATTCTTTTTATCCATACTTACATTAACATTACAAAGCCTAGGCTCATATTTCATAATAGTAAGTCTTGAATTTTGCTCTATAGCATTAATTGATTCATTTACCGTTAAGTTCATATTATCTAAATCAGGTCTGCCATAGTCTAATGCTATTTCTGCACTTCCTGCATTTGTGGAGAGTATTCGAGAAATATTCAAAGCGATAGATTTATACAATATATCTTCACCTTCCCCTTGAACATCTATATGTTGTTCAGGTGTTAAACGCTCGAATAAACTCCCTTTAAACATTAGTCTTTATCCAATTTACCAACTAAAGACAACTCGAAATTAGCACCCATATATTTAAAATGAGGACGTAAAGCTATTTTAACTTTATACCAACCTGGATCTTTAGCAATATCTTCAACATCTATTTGTATCTTTTTAAATGGCCTTTTACTCCTAATCTCAGCACTAGGGTTTTCTTGATTTGCCACATACTGTTTTGCCCACTTATTTAACTCACGTTCTAAATCTTCTCTTTCTCTCCAAGAACCTATATGTTCACGTTGAAGAACCTTAATATAATGTGCCATTCTTGTTACAGCAAAAAGATATGGCAACTGAGTCCCTAGTTTATAGTTCAATTCTGCTTCGTTTCCTTCTGGAGTATCTGCAAATATTTTTGGTTCTTGTGCAGAATTAGCAGCGAAAAACGCTGCTGAGTTACTACCTTTTCTCATAACTAAGGGGATAAATCCTTCTTGTGCAAGTTCATACTCTCTTCTATCAGACACAAGTACTTCTGTTGGAATTTTCATTTCAACATCACCCATAGATTCAAATGTATGAACAGGTAAGTCTCTTACTTCTCCTCCACTCATTGGACCTATAATATTTGTACACCATCTATAGTTTGCGAATGAATCTGTAAGTTTACTAGCGAGTGTATATACTGTGCTTCCCCAGAGATAATCTTCATGTGATGAAGAAACATCTTCTTGATATACAAACTTCGATATTGGATTATCTTCAGGATGATAAGGTGCTCTTAATAAAAATCTAGGAAGAGTCATACCTACATATCTAGAATCTTCATTTTTTCTAAAACCTTTCCATGCAGCAAACTGTGGTGAGTTCATTACATCTTCTAAATCTTTCAGGTTTGGTAAACCTTCAAATGAATCTAATCCAAAGAATTTTGGTCCAGCTGCTGTAATAAGCGGAGCATGTGACATAGCTGATATTGAAGCCATTTTTGTTAAAAATTTCATATCTACATTTGAAGGTGAAAGTTCAAAATCAGCTACCATTGTTCCAACAGGCTCACCTCCAAACTGACCGTATCCTGAAGTATATACATGTTTATATAAACCTGTTTGTGTTATATCTAAGCAGTCTTCAAAATCTTCGATTAAATCTTCTTTGGTAACATTAATCATTTCCATTAAAATATTTTCTCTAAAATCTGTTTTCTCAACTAAAAAATATAAACCTCTCCACTTAGATTCTAATTCCTGAAACTTTTCATGATGTAATATTTCATCCATTTGTGCAGAAATTTTTGCATCTATTTCAGCAATCATCTTATCTATAACTGCTTTATTAACTTTTTCATCCGGATTATCAGATTGAATAAGTTCTTCTATCAATGCACCTACACCTGATTTAACTACAGAATAAGTATCATCTTCTTGTGTAATACTTGTTTGTGCAATAATGCTATCTAATAAACTATCGCTATTTAATACTTCGTTACTTACTGTTGCTTCTACTGCTGACATATACTATCCTTATTCAGATTTTAAATTTAGTTCGCTCATTAATTTATCTCTTTCTTCTTTATCAGAGATAGCGTTTTCTATTGCATTTCTAAATGCAGGAACATTTCCTAGAGGACCTTTTAATGCTACTAATGATTTTCTTAAATCCATTAAAACCTTTAGTTCATCTACATTTTCTACGATACTTTCCGGTGAAAAGTCTTTCATACTATTGATATTTAAATCAATATTTAAAGAAGCATCTTCATCATCCGTTAATTTACTAGGCACTTCAAAAGAAACAGATAAGTTCTGCTCTTTTAAAACATCATTAAAATTATTTTTGTCTATCTTGATTGCTTTTCTATCTTCGATAGGTAACTTTTCGGCATTTGGATTGTAATTTCCTAACACGGTAATCTTATATGGTATTTCTATCTCTTCTGTCGCATCCCCTGTCGCAGGTTTATACGTGACATTAATTCTTTCTTTTGGTGACTCAGATTGTTTCATTGTTTATTTCCTTATTTTAAATTTAACATTTGTGAAATATTGAGTTTAGATATGCTTTCATAAGCTCTATCTACCTTTTCTTTTTTATCTTTTAAACCATCAAAATGCTTTACAAGTAACATATTTACCTCTAAAGCAAGTTCAGGATTCCACTCTTCAAGATGATATTTTTTAACATCTGTTTCAAGACCTTCTAAAAAAGCCGTTAAAACATTTGAATGTTTTTTAATACTATTGTCTTTAACAATTTCAAGTCTCATCTTAAAATTTTCTTCAAAACTCAACAGTTTTTCATATTCGTTCTGAAGTAATTCTATTGCCTCCTTCATATGATGGTTTTGAATAATATTTTGTACTTTTTTGGAAAAGTTTTCTTCACTGGTATTAACAATTTTTTCCATATTTAACGTGTCACTTTGTTGAGTAACCAAGGAAGTGCTCAAAAAAGGTTTTCCGTCTTTAAAACTTAGCTTATCTATTCCTTTGTGTGTACTGACAAAAGATATAAGTTCATTTTTTACCTCTTTAGCTTCTTGTGTTTTATTGAACTCTTCTAGTATTTCATATGAGCGATAATGCCCATCTAACCAATATGGTGAACGTTCTAAAGTACTTTGTAAAAATTTAAATGCTTCCTCTTTTTGATTGTTTTCTAAGAGTTCATTCAATTTCATCATTGTCATTTCAGATGGTGGGTTTATAAAAGTAAGACCGTTTTTTTCTACAGGTAATTCATCAATACCAATCCAAGAAAGAAGTCTTGTAATTCTAAGTGCTTTTAAATCAAAACTATTTTTCTCTCTGTAATATTCGCTTAACATAGATGCCATTTTTTTAAAATTTTGAAAAACCTTTTTAGCATCTTCCTCAGAAGATATAGAAGTTATATTATGTTGCGTACTTTTATTCTCAGGATGCTTAACAACAGTTTCTACTTTTTCTATTTTAGAAACTGTTGTTTTTAAATACCGTATAACTTTAGTGAAGTAAAAATCATCAACTTCTAATAACTCCTTTGTTATATCTTGAGTTGTACTTAAAATTTCAACTATTTCAGTATTGTGTTTTAACTTATTTATATGCTGCTTATGTTCTACTATTTCATTTGTCAATACTGTATCAAGCCAAATCAATGCATTTTGTCTAGCTTTTTTAGATTTTGGAAAAAAGTCTTGATGATACTTTTCTATAAATTTATTTAAAACGATAAGTGAACTGTGCAATCCATCCCAAGTGTCCTCTTGCCAACTAGCAAAAACCCACCAAACGGCGATTTTCAAATCCTTTGAACTACTTTTTAAAAACTCATAACAACTATCATGTACTAATTTCCAATCAGTACTTTCATCATTCAGACTATAGTCTTTATCTATCTCTTGTTCAATTTTTACATAAATATCATCATATTTCAGATCTTCACCAACAGAATTGTTTTGTGATATATCAACTAAAACGCTATCCAATATATTCCTTGCATAATTAATAATTTTTTTTATTTCGTTAATTTAGTTAATTATTGTTTAAAATTATCTTATATTTGCTAAATTTTAATTTTTTTTCATATATTTACTCATTTTTTATACAATACTATAAATATTTTTTAATGTTATTTATAATTATGAACATAAAGGTTTATATATGGGAAGAAAAGTTTTAACTGAATCTTGTGTAATCAAATGTGCTCATGGAGGAGTAGTAGATCATCCTTCGAGTGATTCTATACGTACAATAGGTGGTTTAAAGCCAAATTTTTGCACAGATATACTGGGTGCCCCTATCAGTGGGTGTCCTGTACCTTATACTCCTTGTACTTCTGTAGCTTCTACTTCTGATGCTATGACAGAATCAAATGTAGTGGGTGCAAGCGGAACTTACGCTTTAGATGTTTCCGGATGTATGACGGATATGGGCGCTTCTTTAGTCATAGATTCACGTGCGAACTCTAACTCTGCCACATCTACGCAAGCTAGCGCTAACAACTCAGTAGAAGGTATAGAAGCCACAGAACAAGAAGAACAAGAAGCAAAAGAAAAAGAGGAAAAAGAAGAGTATAAGCTTTATTTACTTAGAGAATCAAAAAATAGTTATTTAAAAAAAGTATATAAACCATTACGTCCATCTCGTTCTTTTATAGATTCGAAAACTTTTTACGGTTCTATGGATACTAACCCTATTATACGCGATAAAACTGTACCATTTACTCTTGCGTTTGTTTATATAGTACTTGCAGATAGTTCTATAGATGAATATAGGGTTATAAGCAGAGGTTCATTATATGCAGAAACTTTTAAAGATATAAACTATAAAGATAAAAGCAACATTCAAAGACCATATATACCTTTATATGATGGTGAAAGTATAAAAGTTTATTATTCAAATATTCAACTTAGTAAAGATAAAACTAAAAGGGAAAATGCACTCTCAAAACTGGAAGCATTAGAGTATGACCCAACAGATACAAACAAAAAAGAAAACAGTTTCTTTTTAAAAGATTCTTCATCAATAGACACAAATGAGATAAGTGAAGATATTTTTAAACTTCAAAAAAAATACGAACCAAAAGACAAACCTTATCCCTTAGACGTAGTTTTAACTATGAAAGACTCTGTTGGTGAAGCAGAAGATTTACTAAATATTTACGAATGGCATTACAAAACTGCCTTTAGTATAAACGATACAAAACTTAAAGAATTAAAGCAAAAAAATTCTTATATTTATGCTGTTAGCCAACAAGTTGATTACTTTTATGTAGATAAAGATGAACAAAAAACTTATAACGATACTATAAAAAAACTAAAAAAACTTTACCGTAAACTTGCAGATGAAGTTTGTAACGGTGTATTTTCTAAAAAAATCATAAAAGCCCAAAATGATGTAACTCCACTAAACGAAATCATCGATCCTGCTTTTGATACGGCAGAAAACTATATAAACCAAGTCAAGTACATAAACAAATCTTTTTTTAAAAACATACTTGATGGGGTAGCAAACAACAGAGGACATAGAGAAAAACACCTTTATGATGAAGGTGAGTTCATAGTTACTAACAACGGTATGAGTTCTAAATATGTAGGATTAGTTTCTTTTGAGAGCGTAAAAAAACAAAACGAATATGTTTACAGAAGATATGCTCAGGGTATAAAAAAAGTAAGAGATGTAAACTATGGTTACCTAGTACTAGATAAGCATGATGAAGACAAATACAAAAATTACCAAAAAAATGCACCTGATATGTTGGCGCTTTTGGTATTTTCTTTGTTCTTTTCAAAAGAGTACAAAGAAGAAGCAAAAACAAGCGGGCTTTACGAGACTGCAAAAGAGTTTTACGTAACTCTAAAAAATGCAAAACCACTTCCTTCCATAGGCGATGACAATATAAAAGATATACAAAACCTAATACACGACCAAAAGCACTCATACGCCAAGATATGTTCAAAAGAAAACAAACTTTTAGATCAGTTTGAATCTATAGACACTATAAACAAAGAATCTTCTTTTGATTTTGGAGCTATAAAAGCACCAAAATCACTTTTTAGTAACTTGTATATACAAAAAGAGTTTAGCGAGTTTTACAAAGATAAGACCAACCCTAAAGATATACTCACAAAAGCAGTAAAATCCGTAGAAGATGAAGCTTTTGCAAAAGTTTTTAAAATGTATAGTGAGTTTAAAGAGTTTGACTCGCAAAAGCATAAAGTTGAATCTTTAAACACAATGATGGGGCTTTTTTATACATTTAGCAGTACAAGAAGTCTTCTTGATGCAGAAGCAAACATAAACTCGCCATTTAACGACAAAACTAAACACTTAGTAGAGCTTTTAGAAAACTTTGTAGAGTTGAAAAACACCTTTACGGACGAAGAGATAGAGTCAAAAATATTTTCACTTCCTATATACACGCACTTTTTAAAAACACTAAACTCACATATAACGCACTCTATGGTAAAAGCAGACAAAAACTCTCAAGGCTTTAGCCAGAGAGAGGCAAATGTAAAAGCACTTTTAGAGAAGTACAAACCAGACCAAAGTGAGATAAAAGAGTTTGACTTAAGTAACCTTCTCTCAGACGACTTCGACACCTCAGAAGAAGCTAAAAAAACCATAGCAGACTTTTACGGCGCACTAACAAAGATAGAATCTTATGCTTCAAAGGCTATGAAAGTAACTGACGAATATGGGAAAATTGATGACACTGAAATAAGTGATAGTAGAGAAAGTAAAACAAATCAATATGAACAATCTAGTTTTACAACTACTAAAGAGTATAAAACCATAGCTTCAAGCATCCAAAGTTTAAGTGTCTTTGTAGCTGGTGTAAATGTAGCCATAGGTGTCATAAACTACAAAGAGTTAAAGTACAAAGATATAATCCCCCTTATGTCAGATACTTTTACAACGATTGAAACCTTTTCAAACATGATGCCAAAGAAAAAAGAAGACGTAGTAAAATCACTCCAACAACTACTCTCAAAAAATGAGCTTGAACGTATAGGTTCGTGGAAACTTATGAGCAAGTTAGGTGTACTTGCCGTAGCCATAAGTGCAGTGTATGATCTGACACAACTTGAAGATGATGACTTGGATGGTGCTGTAGCCATAGTTGCTAAAAACGTAACTGTCATAGCACTTCTAGTAGCTCCTGTTTACCTTGCTTTCGTACCTGGAATAGGATGGATAGCCGCACTTGGTATACTAGCCGTAGAGGTAGCTTGGGAGATGTACTTTAAAGATCTGTTTACAGATACACCTGTAGAGAGTTACATTATGAAGTCGATATTGTTTCATAAAAATGACGATGACAATATGCTTGCACCTTTTATATCTCCACTTGGATATGCAATATACAGATACATAAACGACACACCATATCAAGCACAACTTTTTACTGAAGCTGTAAATATAAAAGAAAAAGATTTAGTAAAAGGTTTTTCTTCTTTAGACGAGTTACAAACATTTATGGGAGATAACTACGATAAGTATGAAGACCTTTTTAACAATGCTTTGCAGTATGAGTTAACAACTCTTAAGTCGGTAGTGTTGTCTTACAAAGTTGACACTGTAAATAGCAAAGAGGAAAAAACATATAACGGCAGAGAGCAAGTTCTGCAAACAAAGGTAAAAATACCAAAAGAGATGTTGCAAAACAACATCCAAGTTATGCTAAAGATAGATAGTGACTACACTACTATATATGAGAGTGAACTAACAACTCTTGGGGAAGTTCCTTCTATGCCAAATGACTTTACATATGACACTATAGCAAGAAAAAAACTTGTTGATGGGAAAGTAGTACTTTCAAATGATTTTACTTTAGATGAAGCTAAGATGCTTAGTAAAAAAGATATATATCTGTTTGTAGTAAATAGAGATATAGCACTAAAGTATAAAATAACTTATGATCTCTCTTCTTTTACACAAGATGAATATGATCCAGAGAGTTATGCTTTTAAAAACAATATGAACTTTAGTATAGATAGGTTAAAACTTGTACCATTAGAGACTAAAGAGAGAAATATGTTAGATAACATAGTATATGCAAGAAGAGAAAAAGAAAGATCTTTATCTAAACAAAACAATAGAGAAGCGAGTTAATATATGAAATATCTTTTAAAACTTTTTTTAGTGACTTTAACAGTTTTAACCATACCAGTACTTCATGCCAATGAGTTTAAAAAGCCACCTTATGACAAAAGACTTAATCTTAAACTAAATGGAAAACTTTGGTATGAAAACTCAGATACAGATAGTGATTCTGCATATAACTTAGGTGTTTACTATGATCAAGTTCTCAAAGAGTATAAAACTGCTGAATTTTGGTATAAAAAAGCTTGGAGTATAGATAAAAATATTAAAGCTGTTAATAATTTAGGTTTTATATATCATAGTTACTTAAACAAACTTAAAGAAGCTGAATATTGGTATAAAAAAAGAATAGAGTTAGAAAATAATAATCCAAATGGATTATTTAATTTAGCACTTCTATATGATGATAAATTAAATAATCCAAACCTAGCTATAAAATATTATAAAAAAGCATATAAGTTTAAAACAAAGGCAAAAGACTCTGCATACAATCTTGCATATTTATATGAAGATTTAAAAAATCACAGTAAAGCTATAAAGTGGTATGAAAAAGCAATTAGTGAAAAAAGTTTAAAAGGGCTAAAGAATATAGCAAGATTATATCACCATATACTCAAAGATGACATAAAAGCAGCAGAATATTTTATAGCACTTATTGATAATAGATATCCAAAAAATAAAGTCTTAAATTTTTTTAAACAAAAATGGAAACTATCAGACGAAACTATTAAAAAAGGTTACGAAGCACAACTAAAATCTAAAATAATCCCAGAGAAGTTAAAGTATAAAGGTGGAATCTAGTTTGTCTGAACTCCAATTCAAAAAAATAATAGAAAAGCGAGTTAATATATGAAATATTTTTTAAAACTACTTTTAATAACTTTAGTACTTAGTACAAGTTTATTTGCAGAAATATTTAACAAACCAGACTTTGACCCTAGACTTAATAGTTTAGATGCCCGTGCCATCCAATGGTGGAACAACTCAGATACAGACAGTGCAGCTGCTTTTAATATAGGTCTTTTATATGATATAAAACTAAAAGACTACAAAAAAGCTGAACTTTGGTATAAGCAGGCTATTAACATTGAGCCTAAAGATACTAGAACTATAATGAATTTAGCTATGCTTTACGATGACAATTTAGATGAACCTAAAAAAGCTGAATTTTGGTACAAAGAGTTGTTAAACTTAAAACCAAATAATCCAAATGGATTATTTAATTTAGCACTACTTTATAAAGCTAAATTTAACAATCCAAAGCTTGCTATAAAGTGGTATGAAAAAGCTTATAAAAATAATCATCCATTAGCTGCATATAACCTTGCATACTTATATAAAGATTTAAAAAAATATGATAAAGCTATAGTTTGGTATGAAAAAGCTATTAAAATGGAAGATTTAAGTGCCATAAAAAACCTCGGACGCTTATATCACTACAACCTTAAGGATGATATAAAAGCGGCTGAATATTTTACTGCACTTATTGGTAAAAGATATACAAAAAAAAGAATTGTTGGATATCTAAAAGAAAAATGGAAACTATCAGACGAAACTATTAAAAAAGGCTACGAAGCACAACTAAAATCTAAAATAATCCCGGAAAAACTAAAATACAAAGGTGGAATATAAATGAAGGTATATTGTCCAGAATGCAAATATGAACTTTTAGATGCAAAGAAGTTTCAACCTATTGAACCTATGACATGTCCTAATTGTCAAACATCTTTAAGATTTATATCAGACTCAGATAAAACAGCACCTTTAGCTATAGGTATTTTTATATTTTTAATGATATTACATAGTTTAGAAATAATAAGTAAAGATGTTTATGTAGCATTTTTAATAATTGGTATTTTTATTGGAATCTTTATTTTATTCACTTTTAAAATCATAGCTGTTAAAGATACCAAAGAATAAAATCCGAGTTGTCTCCTACATATGCTCACATAAATTAGGTATATCTTTATAAATATGTTCTTGTAATCCATTATATTCCAATTCTTTCATGTAGTTTTGTTCACTGAGAAAATGAAATTTAGTATATTTTACAAGCTTTTGAACGGCTTTTTTAAAACTAAAATACTTGAAAAATAACTTATTTACAATTTTGTATCTTTAGATATCTTGCTTACAAAATTGTAGTACTTTTTCCTGCAATAATTTTCAAAAAAACAAAAATGTAAATACATATAAACTCTTTAAATCACTATATATAGGCTTATATGGAATATATATGCTAAAAAATATTTCTATGGTACAGCTTATGCAACAAGATATATATACAGCTTGCAAAACAGCAAGACATAAGGAGTCTAAGATGTATGAGAGTCAAATAGTAGAAGTGGAAGATTTTAATTTTTGTCATTATATAAATCATTTTGAAGATTATGAGAAAGATATCCATCTTACATATGAAGAGATGTTTGAATCAAATGATACAACTATCGCTTATGAAGAATACGAAGAGTTTACTGAATTCTAAAAATATTTATGAAAGTTTTTGTTGTGGGAAGTTAATCTTCAAGTGGTGGACAGGGAGGGATTCGAACCCTCGGTACAGTTACCCATACGCATCCTTAGCAGGGATGTGGTTTCAGCCGCTCACCCACCTATCCGTTTGAAGATGGAAATTATAGTAAGTATATCATAATATACAGCTTAAAATTTCCATATTTCTGCAAATATGCAGAAATATTTTTTATAGCTTTATTAAAGTTGTTCTAAAATTTTTAATACTACCTCTGATGGGTTCTTTGCTTGATATATTGGGCGTCCGACCACTATAAAGTCAACTTTTGCACCCTTGGCATATGCCACGTCGGCTACACGTTTTTGATCTCCTGCATCTTCACCAAAAGGGCGAATACCCGGAGTTAAAGTCATAAAAGCATCTGAGGTTATATTTTTGATAGACTCACTCTCAAAAGCCGAGCATACTACACCGTCAAGTCCGCTTTCGCTTGCATCTTTTGCAAATTGGTCAGCTTTGGATGCTATAGAACTTTCATATACTTCTTTAAACTCATCTTCGGAAAATGAAGTAAGTGCAGTTACAGCCAAAACTATAGGTCTATTATCATACTTCTCCAGACGCTTCATTACAGTTGTCATAGCACGTTTTCCTGCAGATGCATGTACATTAAACATATCTACACCTAGACCCATTATGGACTCGGCAGCATCTGCCATAGTATTTGGTATGTCATATAGTTTTAAATCTAAAAATATTTTAAAATCAGGGTTGATTTGTTTGATGGCTTTTAAAAACTCTTCGCCGTCACGTATATAAGTGCGAAGTCCAACTTTTAGCCAGACATTGTGTTCTTTAATTTTGTGGATTAAATCTAAATTTTCTTCTTTAGTAGGTAAGTCAAGTGCTACGCATAATTCCATACAAAACCTTATGTAGTTTAAATTATGAAATTATAGCACTAAGTAGCTTAGTAAGCCAGTAAAAGGGATTAACCTTTTACCATTTCTTCTATTTTTCCAACTACTGAAGGATCTTCAAGAGTTGAAATATCTTGAGTTATAGCCTCACCTTTAGCGATTGAACGTAAGATACGACGCATAATTTTACCGCTTCTAGTTTTAGGAAGACCCGGTGCAAAAATCATATCGTCACATAAAGCGATATTACCAATCTCTTTTTTGATAATGTTGTTGATAGCTTTAACTTCTTCAACTTCATCCGCTACACCATCATCAGCTTTAAGAACGATATATGCGAAGATTCCTTCACCTTTTAGTGGGTGTGGTTTACCGACAACTGCAACTTCTGCAACGTTAGGATGTTTCTTGATTGCAGCTTCAACTTCAGCCGTACCCATACGGTGACCAGATACGTTGATAACATCATCAGTACGACCTGTAATAGTGATGTAACCGTCTTCATCATAAACAGCACCGTCACCTGTAAAATATACAGCTTTTCCGTCTTTTTTAACATCACCGAAGTATGATTTCACATATCTCTCTTCATCACCCCATACACCACGGATTTGTGAAGGCCAAGGACGAGTTACACACATATAACCAGTCTCACCGACTTCTGCTTTCTCACCTGTAGTAGGGTCTAAAATCTCAGCCATGATACCAGGTAACGGAAGAGTAGCACACGCAGGTTTAATAGGTGTAGCACCAGGAAGCGGAGATACGATGTGTCCACCTGTTTCTGTTTGCCAGTATGTATCAACGATAGCACACTTAGAAGAACCTACTTCTTCATAGTACCATTTCCATGCCGGTGGATCGATTGGCTCACCAACAGTTCCAAGAACTTTTAGAGAACTCATATCGTATTTAGCAGGCTCTTGTTCACCCATTTTATGTAGTACACGAATGGCTGTAGGAGCTGTATAAAACTGGTTGATTCTGTGGTTTTCAACCATTGCCCAAGGACGACCGGCATCAGGGAATGTAATAACACCCTCAAACATAACAGTAGTAGCACCCATTGCAAGTGGACCATAAACAATGTAAGTATGACCTGTAATCCAACCCACATCGGCAGTACACCAGTATGTATCGTTCTCTTTTACGTCAAATACCCATTCCATAGTCATTTGAGCCCAAAGGATATATCCTGCAGAGTTGTGTTGAACACCTTTTGGTTTACCGGTTGAACCTGATGTATAAAGTAAAAATAACGGATCTTCAGCATCCATAACTTCAGCTTCACAAACAGCAGATTTGTCTTTGATAAGTTCATTGTAAGAATAATCACGACCCGCTACCCATTCAACATCTTCATGGTTACGCTCAACTACTAAAACTTTCTCAACAGGCGTCTTACCTTCAAGTGCAGCATCTACAACAGGTTTTAGCATATAAGGTTTTTCTTTTCTGAATGCACCATCTGCAGTGATAACTACTTTAGCTTCTGCATCATCGATTCTATCACGTAGAGCTTCAGCAGAGAATCCACCAAATACGATAGAGTGGATAGCACCTATTCTCGCACAAGCAAGCATAGCGTATGCAGCTTCAGGAATCATAGGCATATAGATTACAACTCTATCACCTTTTTTTACACCAAAGTCTTCTTTTAAAAGATTTGCAAATCTGTTTACATTTTTATATAGGTCTAAATATGTAATAGTTTGAACATCACCTTTATCACCTTCAAAAATGATAGCTGCTTTGTTTTTACGAGTCTCTAAATGTCTGTCAATACATTGCTGTGCAACATTTAATTTACCGCCGTCAAACCATTTTACAAAAGGAGCGTTACTCTCATCTAAAACATTAGTAAAAGGTTCAATCCAGTCTATTTTTTCTTTTGCCGCATCTCCCCAAAAACCTTCATAATCTTCCATAGCTTTATCTTGAAGTTCATGGTATTCACACATATTCTTAATTGCTGCATTTTTTGCAAACTCTTTATTTGGTTTAAAAACCGGTTTTTTATCTGACATTATTATTTCCTTTTATTAATTTTAAATATATCATCGCTGTCATTATTGCATCGTTAACAGCATTATGGGCACCCATATTCGGGATGCCACAATTTTGTAGTATTGTATCAAACTTCAAATCAATATTTCCTTGAGGAATGAACTCTATTTTTTGATTATAATAGATTTCTGAAACCTCTATCTGTTTATTGGGAAGTTTAATTCCAAGCATGGGTTTTACATACTTATTGATCATAGCTACATCAAACTCCAAGTAATACCCGACTAAGGGACGAGAACCTATAAACTCTAAAAATTTAGGGATAACTTCAAGAGTTGTTTGGGCATTTATCAAATCAACCTCTCTTATCCCGTGAATTTTCTTGCTTTCACTGCTTATATCACAATAGTTTTGTACAAACATCTCAAAAGTTTGGGATGTAAGAATTTTATTGTCTTTAATCTTTACGGCACCGATTGAGAGGATATCATCCTTTTTAGGATTAAGTCCTGTAGTTTCAGTATCAAAAACAACATATTCTCCGCTATTGTCTTCTTCAAAAAGAAACTCATATTTTTTATCTTTTAGACGTTTAAAATCTCTTTTTTTAGAAAGTTCACGAAAAAAGTTATCAAACATTACACAACCATATTTAAGTGAAAATGAAAACTCGTAAATTTTTTGAATTTATTTACTATTTTAAAACTATCTTTTAACAGATCTCTTTGATTTTTTTCTAGATTTACGGGATTGACATAGTTTTCATCTCTATCGTTACTTTGTGCATCTAGTCTTATCGCTATAAGCGTATCAAAACTCTCTATTAACTCCGTAGCAAAATTTTTATCTATTACACCTTTATTATTCAACTCTTTTATACGTTCAACCGTATTTGTAACACTTACCTCATATTGAAGCGAGAGTGTTCTAATACCGTGAACTAAAGCAAATATTCCCCCTTTTTTAATATCTAATTTATTATTATGTGTTTTTTCGGTTACAAATGAGCTAAACAAAGAAAGCGGCGTTTCAAAACTTAAAACAGCTTTTGCCATATGGGCTAAAACATCGTCACGGGAGTGAAAATTTGTGTGTAAGTAATTCATTACATCTTCTAACAATGCTTCGTTACCGGCAGCAGCTTTTGCATCAAGTATAATACTTAATGTTTGAAGTTTTGACTCATCCATAGAATTTGCCAAAGTTTTTATAAGTGTTTTGTATCCACTTACATCCCTTCTCCAAAACTCATTTGAAACCATTACATTTCCCGGACACACGGGAAAACCTAAATCAAGCAGATAAGAATTTAACTTTAACATCGGTTCTTTAAACAACTCTACATCAAGTCCGTCTTTGATTATAAGTGCATTATCTTGGTCGGTTTTGATTATCTGCTCGCCTCTACCCTCACTTCCGAGTACGACTAAACAACATTCATCTTTTAGTTCTTCTGGCATAACCATAGAAAAGAGTTTTTTATAGATTTTTATATTTAGACTAGATACGAGTTTTGTTATATATCTCGTTTTTACGCCTTTAGTTTTTAAAATTCTAATTACGTTGTTTAAATCTTCTTGGATATCTTTTAAGTCTTCTACGCTTTGGGCTTTATCTATCTGAACGGCAATAAGATGTGAATGATTTGCAAAGTACGACAACAAATCAAGTTGTTCCAAAACTCCGATAATTTTATCTTCATCGGTTACTACAAGTCTTTTAATTTCGTTATGAGTCATAATTAAAAGTGCATTAAATAAAAAATCATTTACGTCTATTGAGATTATCCCCGAAGTAGATATTTTAGATATATTTTCATTTACATCTAAACCCGATAAAAGAACTTTCTCTTTCAAATCCGTATCGGTTACTATTTCATAGTTGTCATCTTTTTTAACAATGATAACTTTTGCTTTAAGCTTACTTTGCATTTTTAAAGAATCTAAAATGGAGCTGTCTTCATTTACCATACAAGCTTCATGAAGGTAAATATCCCTTACTCTTGCCATTAAAAAAGGTGTGAGTTCACTTTGAGTATCGTGATATTTTAGGTTTTGATGACGAGATACGAAATCTTGTAAGAAATAACCTTGTACACGTTTATCCTGCATAAGGTCTAAAAAGTCTTCTTTTTTAATCTCATAACATATTAAATCCTCTTCGACTAAAAACTTGCCTTCAGTTTTTTCATATATCAAAGCATCCGCATCAAAGCTGTCACCTGATGAATATACATTATGAATTTCATCATCGATATATTCCGTAACGGAACCTTTAATAATTATGTAAAATGCAATAGAGGGGAGGTTTTTAGAGATTAGAAGTGTGTCTTTTGTATAGTAGGCTATATCAATTTTGCCCATGAGATTATCTAGATCCTTTTCTCCTAAGAGGTCAAAGGGGTGTATAGATTTAATAAGTTTTCTTTGGTCGAGTAGACTCACAAAAGTTCTCCAATAGTTAAAAAAATGATAGATGGGATATACCCATCTATAAACTAGTGTTCAGATGCACCTTCGGCACCGATACCGGTTTGAGCTCTTACATACTGAGCTTCAAAAGCCTCTTGCTCATCTTTTGCATTTTGAGAATTATCTGTAATAGAGAAGAACCAGATTGCAACAAATGAAACAGTTACCGAGAACAATGCAGGATATTTATATGGGAAAATTGCTTCTGCATTTCCTAAAATTTGTACCCAAACAATCGGACCAAGTATAACTAAAAGTACTGCAGTAGCAAGACCCATAGATCCACCAATTACCGCACCGCGAGTAGTTAATTTTTTCCAATACATACTTAACATAAGTACAGGGAAGTTAGCTGATGCCGCAATAGCAAATGCTAAACCAACAACGAATGCAATGTTTTGTTTCTCAAATGCAATACCCATAATAATAGCTACGATACCAAGTCCGATTGTTGCCATTTTAGATACTTGCATCTCTTTCATTGAATCAACTTCACCTTTTTTAAACACTGATGCGTAAAGGTCATGCGAAATTGCAGATGCACCTGCAAGTGTAAGACCTGAAACAACCGCTAAAATAGTAGCAAAAGCAACCGCAGAGATGAAACCTAAGAAGAAGTCACCACCAACAGCGTGTGATAAGTGAATCGCTGCCATATTGTTTCCACCAAGAATCGGAGAACCACCGCTTACAGCTTGTTTAGCTACGTCTAAATATTCAGGATTTGTAAATACCATAACGATAGCACCAAAACCGATTATAAAAGTAAGGATATAAAAATAACCTATAAAACCTGTTGCATAAAAAACTGATTTACGAGCTTCTTTTGCATCTGCAACCGTAAAAAATCTCATTAAGATATGTGGTAAACCGGCTGTACCGAACATTAGTGCTACTGCAAGTGAAATAGCCGATACAGGATCAGATACCAATCCACCAGGACTCATTACTTCAACACCTTTCATTTCAACAGCTTTTGCAAACAACGATCCGAAGTTAAAGTCATAGTGCGCCATAACAGCTACAGCCATGAAAGTAGCACCTGAAAGTAGTAAAAACGCCTTAATAATCTGTACCCATGTAGTAGCAAGCATACCACCAAACGTTACATAAAGTACCATAAGTACACCGACTAATATTACTGCAATTTCATACTCTAAACCAAATAGTAACTGGATTAATTTACCCGAACCAACCATTTGAGCAATTAGATAAAGGATAACAGTTGCGATAGAACCAGATGCCGCTAACGTACGGATAGGTGTTTGACGAAGTCTATAAGATGCAACGTCGGCAAAAGTATATTTACCTAAGTTTCTTAAAGGCTCTGCAATTAAGAAAAGGATAATTGGCCAACCAACCAAGAAACCGATTGAGTAGATAAGACCATCGTAACCTTTTAGATATACAAGACCGGAAATACCTAGGAATGACGCAGCAGACATATAATCACCCGCAATTGCCATACCGTTTTGGAAACCTGTGATTCCACCACCTGCCGTATAGAAATCTTTTGCAGATTTTGTACGCTTTGCAGCCCAATAAGTGATACCTAAAGTACCACCGACAAATAATAAAAACATGATAATAGCAGATAAGTTAAGTTCTTGCTTTGCTATTTCACCCTCTATCGCACCACCTGCCATTACAGCTACGGCACCTAAAATTAAAAATAAAAATATTCTATTAAACATATTAGTCCTCTCCAACCGATTTTTTTACAGCGTTAGCTAAATCATCAAACTCAGAGTTTGCTCTTTTTGTATATATACCAGTTAGTATAAATGCAAAAACAATAATAGCTATACCTATAGGGATACCGATAGTCGTAACGGTATCAGCACCTAGAGGAGCACCAAGTACAGCAGGATCAAATGCAATAGTTAAAATAAATGCAAAATACACTACTAACATTGCGATTGTTAACTTAACAGCAAAACCGTTTCTAGTTTGAACTAGCTTTTGGTAATCAGGATTTGCTTTGATTTTTTCAACAAGTTCTTTTTCCATAAAATTTTCCTTTTATTTATTTAATACACCAAAAGAAGTAATTCTTTTGGTTACGCTAACGCTTAGTTTCTCTCGGCGTGAAGCCCAAGCGAGCAGTCGCTTTTAAAATTAGAAATTATAGTTAGCTATAAATCTATATTCACTCCAAGAAACAGCACCGTTTAAAGTTGGATTTGCATCAGTCTTTTTAGCATAAAAATCATCTGCAAAGTTACCGCGTAAACGAAGTTGTAAACCTTTTACGGCTTTCATATTATAAATAAAATCAAAACCTATTTCAGAAGCATCATCTTCGGTATAACCGTTGTTGTTATCCATATCAAAAGTTGCATAATATCCAACTGCTTTAAGACCTAAATCTTTAAAGTTGTAAGAAGCTGCAAGTTTCGTAGCTTTTGTTCCTGCTAAAAACATATGACGAGTAACCATACCTTGAGTAAATGCAGGCATACCACCCCATGGAGTTATAGTAGCACTATTAACTATCTCATTTGGATTATTAGTATCGCTTTGTTCAGAGTAAGCTACATATGCAGTGAAATTTCCAACATTTGCACCAAACTTAGCCGCATAATAAAGTGAATCAATATCACCGTTACCTGCAATGTTTTTAACTAATTTATCTCCAACACCGTTTTCATTAATTACTTGAACCGCAGCAAAAGGTTTTACCGCATCGCTTAATAAACAAGTCCATGATACAGATGCATCGGCATAAATAGCATTTAAGATATCGTGTGCGTAGTAGTCCCAAACCTGAGCTTTAATCGCACCGTTTTTATATGAAGCAGCTACTACGGATACGCCGTCCGTGTTTTTACCTACTGCATATCCACCCATATTTTCAAAATCACCGACTTTATCTCTAGAGTCAACAGCCGAGTACCCTGCTGTAGTTGCCAAAATACCACCGTTATAAGCACGTCCGAAAGTACCTTGAGCAAACTTTGTAACATGACCTGCAATTAAAGTCGTATTTGGAATATCTGAGTTTATCATTAAATACGCTTCAAATAAGTTTGGAAGCATACGAGCATCATCGCTACCCGCAAGTGGAGTATTTAATTTTTGGCGACCCATTTTAAATACGGTATTTCCTATTTTATACTGTACGTAGGCCTCGCCCAAAATTGAATACGCTTCATTGTCAGGACCAAGTAGAGTTGGATCTACTTTATTATAATTAGTTTTATCACTATCGTTAAACAAACCGTTTGTAGTGTAAAAAGCAGTACCGAAACTTAAACCCTTAAAGTCTGCAGTTTCAAATTTTAAATGACCGCCGATTGCATTTGCATCTCTTGTATAGTCTTGTTTTGAAATTCTAGTATCTTCTACACTTCTTGAGATACTAAAAGCACGAATTTGACCACTAGCCTTACCTTCACTGAACATTGTAGATAAATCTTCAGCCGCCTGAACATTAACAGAACTTAGAAGTCCTAATGTCATTGCACTTAATACTATTCTTTTCATCCCATTCCTTTTGTTAGAAATAATTAACATTCTAATAGTAAAATTGGAAAATAGCATGAACATAGCATTATTGCTATAATTAGAATTCTCTTAAATAACTTTAATTATATGTGAATATATGTAACATATCTATATTTGATATGCTACACAACTACTCACTTATAAAATCAAGTTTTAAAATGTTCAAGTTTTTCGGTAAGAGTCTCTGTCATTTTATTTAGATGCTCGGTAGCGATAGATATCTCTTCGACACTTCTTGAATTAGATATAGATATATCGTTTATCTCATTTATACCTTGTATAATCTCTTGAAGATATTCACTTGTATTTTCAAAATCGACTACTGTTTTATCGCTTGCCTGTGTGGCATTGTTTACAATTTCTGTAGTAAAATTTATTTTTTCTTCTACTAATGCGGCTGCGGAAGCTAATTCATTCATAGCCTCTGAGTTAGAATTCATCTGCTCGCTTGCAGTTACCGTTGATTGAACTATGATACTTATAGTAGTGTTAATTTCAGTAAGAGATTTTTGAGTTCGCTCGGCAAGTTTTCTAACCTCATCGGCGACTACGGCAAATCCGCGTCCGTGTTCACCCGCACGTGCTGCTTCTATAGCTGCATTTAATGCAAGCAGATTGGTTTGATCTGCAATATCGGATATAACCTCTAAAATAGCCTTAACCTGCTCGGTATCACGAGATAAAGTCTCTACAGATTCGGCTAATTCAACTTCTGCTTGAGCTGAATGTTGTACTTTTGTAGTTAAACTAACAATCTCGTCTCTTGCTTCTGATAAACTATTATTTGCTTCAATCATTTCAACTTTTGAATTTTTTGCATCATCTACCGAAATTACTATCTCTTTTTGAATTTCTGAAGCTTTTTTTGTAGTTTGTGAGACTATATCAACCGACTTTTCTACATTTTCCCCGACAGTTGAAGCTGTTACGGACAACTCTTTAGATATAGATGCATTTTCTATACTTGTCTGTTTTGCATTGTCAACACTCATTTGAACTTTTTCTATAAATTCATTTACGTTTTGTGCGACATCTTGAAGTTCATCTTTACTGTCAATATTTACTCTTTGGGTTAAGTCACCGTCGCCGTGAGCCAAATCAGTCGTTACGTTTAATATATTGTGAATAGGTGAAACAATCAGTTTTCTTGCTATAAATGAAACGATTAAAGCTATGATAATTGCTAATACTATAGAAGTAATAAGTGTTTTCATAACGGTCTTGGCAATTAAATCAGCTGCTTCATCTTCGATAACCTTAACTTTTTTCTCAATGTTATCTATATACTGTCCTGTTCCGATTATCCAACCCCACTGTTTAAATATGGCTACATATGATATTTTTGGTTGCGGTTCATCCGAACCGGGCTTTGACCAATGATATTTAACAATACCGCTTCCTTTTGTCGTTGCTACTTTTGCCATTTCTACAAACAACCTGACACCGTTTGGGTCTTTTACGTTTGAGAGGTCGCTACCGTTTAACTGAGGTTTTATAGGATGCATAATCATTTTTGGGGAAGTATCGTTTATCCAAAAATAACCACCTTCTCCAAAACGTATATTTTGAACTATCTTTAAAGCTTCATCTTTTGCTTTTTCTTCATCTGTATGAGAAGATAGACCTTCAATACCTTTTACAACTATATCAACATATCCTTTAAGCTTATCAGATTCCTCTTTATAAGCTTGTACCCTATACTCTTTAATACGTTGTTCAGTAATAGAGTTAATATTTGAGACTGCTTGAAACAAATTTGCAACCGATAAGATAAGTATAGTTGCAAGTATAATGTGAATTATTTTTGTAGATATTTTTACTTTCATGATAACACCCCTTTGAGTTATTTATATAAATAAATTTTATACTTCTTTTAAAAGCATACCATATTTTAAAACAAAAACAAAATTTAACTATGGTTTTTCTATCATATATCCCATCCCCCTTATATTTAAAATAACATCTTCTTTTAAAGTTTTTTTAAGTCTATTAATCTCGGCACGTATTGTCGCATTATCAACAAATGAATCTGTCCAGATATAATTGGTAAACTGCTCAAAATCAACGACCATTCCACGGTTTCTTGCTAAAAGATCAATTATTTGAGATTGTCTTTTCGTAAGGGTTTGCGGTTCATTGTTAAAAAGAAGTGTTGAGTGTTCTTGGTCATACGAATAATTTTTTGATAGCCTAAGATGCACGCGTGGAGTATCGTTTGATATTTTTACCCTGTCTATCCTTAAAGCCAACTCTTTTAAATGAAAAGGTTTTTTCAAGTAATCATAGCAACCCAAATCATACGCACGGGAAATATCTTCAATATCTACCAATGCACTTATATAGATAGCGGGAGAGTGGATTTTTAACTCATGTATCTTTTCTAAAAAACTCAGCCCGTCCATTCCCGGCACGTTTATATCTAAAATCAGTAAATCGTATGCATTTTCTTTAATAGCTTCAAGAGCTTCAAGACCATCGACAAAAGTTTGAACTTTATGCCCTTGAGCTTCTAAAAACTCGCATATGGATTCATTAAGCATCAATTCATCTTCAAGTAGTAATATTTTCATATTATTCGCCTATCATTTTAAATACATATGTAAAAGATGTTTTATTCTCATCCGAACTAACTTTAATCTCGACACCCTCTTCATCACAAATATTTCGTACCATTTGAAGTCCAAGTCCAAAACCTTCGCGGTTTTTTTCTTCTCTATAGTATGCTTCAAACACTTTATCGATTTCTTTAATAGCTTTTGATTTACTAGACATAGAAAACTCTATGTTTGAACCAAACTGTTTTAAATTTACATCTATAATTTCACCTGCCAATGTATATTTAATCGCATTTGTAATCGTATTATCTACAATACGTTGTAATTTTGTCTTGTTAAAATATATATGTAAATTTTCTTCAGGCACATTATAATCAAAACTAACTTTAGACATGGTAGCTACATCTTTAAAAAAATCTATTCTATAACTTATATAGTCTCCAAAATTAATCATAGATTTCGGATATTCAACTTGGTCTTTTTTTACCAAGTAACTTAAATCATCATAGATGCTAAATATATTTTTAACAGCCGCTTCTATTTTTGATAGATGCTTATCCTTTGGATGTTTCATAGTGTAGAGTTCTATTGAAGTAAGAATGACACTAAGAGGGGTATTTGTTTCATGTACCGTATAACGAAGAAACTTTTTTTGTGCATCTAGTATCTCTTCTGAAAACTCTTTTTCTTGTAGTAGTTTTTTATTTGTTTCTTGTAGATTAATTGTTTTTTTCTTAACCCTGTCTTCAAGGTTTTGATTTAAATCTTTTAATATTCTTTTTTGCTCACTTATCGTATCCACCATATTATTTGCATAACCGACCATTATTTTAAAATCTTTAAAAAATATAGTATGCGGATTTAAGACATAATCTTTATGCGCGGTCTCTTTAAAAAATTTTAAAAAAACTTGTAAATCTCTCTGCAATAGATAGTTAAGTATTTTATAAAGACCAAGAACTATAGTAAAAAGTATAAAAGCGAGTGTAGCAATTGCAATTGTATTTTTTATAAATATTCTTTTTAGTTCTTTTTTTGTTTCGTGATATTTTTGCATCTGTTCTTCGTTAAGATTTTCTCCGGATATAGACAACTCTTTTAAAAGTGTTCTTTCGTAATCAAAATAATTTTCTTCAATAAGTAAAAACGCAAATATAACAGTAAAAATAAATACGATAAATATTGTAAAAAAATCAGCTTGTTTTATAGTAATACTATTTTTTTTCTTCATAAAATAATTATCTATCTTACTTATGAACATGATTACACAATCCTTTTATCTATTTTCTTTTCAAATGTAAGTTTACTAAAATTGTGTTTAAAAAATTTCACTATAATTCCAAATATTAAAAAAATGCCAAATAAGGATTTATAATGTTTGGAAGAACAGAACTTAAAACATACGACTTATCTCAAGAAGAGATCAATAAATTTCAATACGCGAAGATAGATACTGCAAAAGGTATTATCTGGATTAAACTGCTTCCTGAGGAGACTCCAAATACGGTTGCAAACTTTGCACATTTAGCTAATACCGGTTTTTACGATAACCTTAACTTCCACCGTGTAATACCGGGCTTTATGGCTCAAGGCGGATGCCCTCACGGTACAGGAACAGGAGGACCGGACTGGGCTATCCCTTGTGAAACTGAGAAAAACACTACTATTCATAGACGTGGTGCACTTTCAATGGCACACGCAGGTCCAAATACAGGTGGAAGCCAATTTTTCATCACTTTCGTTCCAACTCCTCACTTAGACGGTGTCCATACTGTTTTTGGTCTTATCGAAGAAGACGATGCAGATAGTTTTGCAGTTCTTGACTCTATAGAGATGCAAGATGCTATAAACTCTATAAGCGTAGTAGAAAATAGATAATGTTTAATAATAACCTCTCGCCGATAGGTGTAGCTTCAGTGAGAGGAATTATAAAGTAGCTTTGCTGCTTTATAAGAAGACAATATGCTGGTCCACATATGTTGTAGCGTAGATTCCCACTTCTTTTTAGAAAAGCTACAAAAGGACTACCCGCAGGAGAAGCTTACAGGCTTTTTCTACGACCCAAATATACATCCATATTCAGAATATCAACTCAGACTTTTAGATGTACAACGTTCATGCAAAAAACTTGGCATCGAAGTAATAGAGGGTGAATACGATTATGAATCTTGGATGGATGCAGTCAAAGGGCTAGAGAAAGAGCCTGAAAAAGGTGCCAGATGCGAAGTATGTTTTGATAAACGCTTTGAAACATCGGCAAATAAAGCACTAGAACTTGGCGAGACAACTTTCACAACAACACTTCTTGTAAGCCCTTTAAAATCTCAAGAGCAACTAAAACGCTCAGGAGAATTATTTGAGAAAAAGCACGGCGTAAAATTTATAGCAGTTGACTATCGCTCCGGTGGCGGCACACAAGACCAATCACGTGTTACTAAAGAAGAACAACTATATCGTCAAGACTACTGTGGATGCATCTATGGTTTAACTATACAACGTGAACAACAAAATAGACTTATGGATGAGATGTTTTCACCTGTTTCAGGGGCAATTCTTCCTGCTTCTATCGAGGAAAGATTAGAGTTTTATAAAAAGAGGATAGAACTAGAAGATAAAGGTGTTAAATATAAAATTCTAAAACAAAAGTTTTTAAACTATCGTCAATTTTCATCAAGACTTATAAAAGGCAAACGTGAAATAATACCTTCTTATACACTTTCTTACTCTTTACTGAATAGAAAAAAAGCACAAGGACGCATAGAATTTGAACACGACAAAGTCTATTATTTAAATAAAGATGAGATAAAAATTATTACATTAGATTATTATAATGCAATAGCTTCAACTGAGTATAAAAACGTTTTTGAACTAATTTACGGACAAGAAAATTTTGAAAATGAACTAAAAATCAGAAATTTAATTTTAAAGAATGAAAACAACTATTTATTAGACCTCAGCCCCGTAATTATAGTCGATACTATACCTGATGCAAAGATTACATATGAATTGGATGCAAAAATATATGATGATGTTAAAGAAAAACTGATAACCTTATAATCTAACTGTAAACTTTTTTTAGCTAAAATATCCAAAATTATTATATAAGGCTGTTTTATATGGTTATGGATGTAACTCAAATTCAAAAAATTATTCCCCATCGTTACCCCTTTTTACTTGTTGATAGAATCACTGAAGTAAATATAAATAAAAACTTGGTAGGCTATAAGAACATAAGTATAAGTGAACCCGTATTTCAAGGTCACTTTCCCGGACACCCTATATATCCCGGTGTTATGATACTAGAAGGTATGGCTCAAGCCGGAGGAATTTTGGCATTTCAAAGTATGGAGATGACAGAGGAAGAAGCTGCAAAAAAAGTAGTATATTTTATGAGCATCGATAATGCAAAATTTAGAACCCCAGTTAAACCCGGAGACAGATTAGAATACAGAATTTCAATTGTAAAACAAAAAGCTGCTATTTGGATGTTAAGAGGTGAAGCTTTTGTTGATGACAAACTTGTTTCAGAAGCTGATTTAAAAGCTATGATCGTAGATAAGTAAAGGTTTTAAATATGAGTAAAATATCACCGCAAGCAATCATAGAAGATGGGGCTGTAATAGGTGAAAATGTAGAGATTGGAGCATTTTGTTTTATCTCAAGTGAATCGACTATCGGAGACGGTACTACTATTGCACAAGGTGCTTGTATATACGGTAAAACTACCATCGGCAAAAACAATAGAATATTTTCTCATGCGGTTATAGGCTCAATCCCTCAAGATTTAAAATTTAGGGGTGAAGAAGTTGAACTTATTATCGGAGACAATAATACAATTCGTGAATTTACGCTTTTTAACCCTGGAACCGAAGGCGGTGGCAGTAAAACCGTAATCGGGAACAATAATCTTTTTATGGGTTATGTTCATCTTGGACATGATGTTATAGTAGGAAACAACTGTATATTGGCAAATTCTGCTGCATTAGCCGGACATGTCGAGATAGGAGACCATGTAGTTATAGGCGGAGGCGGAGTAGCAGTGCATCAGTTTGTACACATAGGTGACTATGCAATGATTGGCGGAGCAAGTGCACTGACACAAGACGTACCTCCGTATTGTATGGCCGAGGGTAACCGTGCAACTCTTAGAGGACTTAACCTTAACGGTCTTAGACGCCATTTGGAACGCGATGATATAAATGAGATAAAATCAGCTTATAGAAAACTTTTTGAAAGCGGTCAGCCGTTAAAAGACAGTGCTGCTGAAATCTTAAAAGATTCTAAAAACAGTTTTGTCAAAAATATATGTGAATTTGCCATAGAGACAAAAAGAGGTATACCTTATGAAAGGAAAACCAAATGATAGAGAGAAAATGTAGCTTTTGCGGTGCAAGTGAAAACGAACAAAATCCTATAATTTCTGGAAACGGCGTATATATATGTAAAAACTGTGTAATTTCAGCTTACAAAGTGATGTTTGGTGACGAACAAGGAAGTGCCGTTGAATCTTCTGAGTTGATAGATGCAGTCGATAAACTTATGACACCTAAAGAGTTGGATAATTTTTTAGGCGATTATGTAATAGGTCAAGAGCGTGCACGTAAACTTATAAGTGTAGCCGTATATAATCACTACAAACGTATCTTTAAAAATGACGTAAAAGATGACGACGACACGGAAATAGCAAAATCAAATGTACTGCTAATAGGCCCTACCGGTAGCGGTAAGACACTTATGGCTCAAACAATCGCAAGAGTGTTAAATGTTCCTATCGCCATTGCGGATGCTACAAGCTTGACAGAAGCCGGTTATGTGGGTGAAGATGTTGAAAATATCTTGACAAAACTTATTCAAGCAGCTGAAGGTGATGTTGAAAAAGCTCAAAAAGGTATAGTTTTTATCGATGAAGTAGATAAAATATCACGCATGAGTGAAAACCGCTCCATTACCCGTGACGTTAGCGGTGAAGGTGTTCAACAGGCTCTTCTTAAAATTATAGAGGGTGCAGATGTAAATATTCCGCCAAAAGGGGGAAGAAAACACCCTAATCAAGAGTTTACCACAATTAACACTACAAATATTTTATTTATCTGTGGTGGTGCGTTTGACGGTCTTGATGAAATACTAAAGAAAAAACAAGGCAAGAACGTGCTAGGTTTTGGTCAAGAGAAAAAAAGTAAAGATGAACAGCAGACTACATATGCGATGGTTGAGCCTGATGACTTGGTAAGTTACGGTGTAATTCCGGAATTGGTCGGACGTTTGCCTATCATAGCTTCGCTTAACGAAATAAGTGAAGATGATATGGTACGCATTTTAACAGAACCTAAAAATTCTCTTGTAAAACAATACAAAAAACTTTTCTCCATAGATAATGTTGAATTGAACTTTGAAGAGGATGCTTTAAGAGCGATAGCTGCAAAGTCAATCAAACGTAAAACCGGTGCACGTGGTCTTCGTGCAATCTTGGAAGAAAATATGATCGATATTATGTATGAACTTCCTGAATATAGCGGATATGAGGTTTTAATAACTAAAGATGTTATTGAAAATGAGGCAGAGCCTGTATATATTAAAAAACAAAAAACAGCGTAAGGGATAAAGATGGTATTTAACAAACTAGTAGGACTTTTTTCAAATGACTTATCGATAGATTTGGGTACTGCAAATACGATTGTAATTGCTAAAGGGCGCGGTATTATTATTAACGAACCTTCAGTTGTAGCCGTAAAAACAGAAAAATATGGACAACAACGTGTATTGGCAGTCGGTAAAGAAGCCAAAGAGATGGTCGGGAAAACTCCTGGTAATATCAAAGCTATCCGTCCAATGCGTGACGGCGTCATAGCTGATTTTGATATGACGGAAAAAATGATTCGTAAGTTTATTGAAAAAGCACACGGGCGTTCAGCTTTAGTATCTCCTCGTATCATTATTTGTGTGCCTTACGGTTTAACTCAGGTTGAGCGTAAAGCCGTTCGTGAATCGGCACTAAGTGCAGGTGCACGTGAAGTTTTTCTTATCGAAGAACCGATGGCTGCTGCAATCGGTGCCGGTGTTGAGATTCGTAATCCGCAAGGTAACTTGGTTGTCGATATAGGTGGCGGTACTACAGAAATAGGTGTCGTATCTCTTGGTGGACTGGTACTGTCAAAGTCTATCCGTGTAGCAGGTGATAAAATCGATCAGGCTATCGTTAACTACATTCGTAAAAAATACAACTTACTTATAGGTGAGCGTGTAGCAGAAGATATTAAAATCAACATTGGAACTGCCGTAGCACTTGAGACCGAACTTGCTATGGTTACAAACGGGCGTGACCAAGTTGAAGGTCTTTTAAGTTCTGTTGAATTAACAAGTGAAGATGCTCGTGAAGCTATGCGTGAACCGCTTCGTGAGATTGGTGAAGCACTTCGTGACGTATTGGAGCAAATGCCGCCTGATTTAGCAGGAGATATCGTTAATCACGGTATTATTTTAACAGGTGGTGGAGCATTAATTCGTCAACTTGACAAATTCTTATCAGATATTGTAAAAATACCTGTATTTGTTGCAGATGAACCACTTTTAGCCGTAGCACGCGGAACAGGTCGTGCACTAGAAGAGATAGACTTACTACAAGAGCTTTTTGAGAATGAATAAAGAGCTACTTAGCTTTTTTTTAATATTCATAGCACTCTTTGTAGGTGCTATGTATTATACAAATATAATTCAAGGACCGTTTATTTCAGCTCTGAACTATGTAAAATCAACATATCACGATACTGTAGAATATGCCTCTGAAAATATCGACAAGCATTTTTTTCAAACCAAACAGATAGAAGAACTAAAAGAAAAACTTGAAAAATATGAAAACAATCACTTGGTTATGCAACAGCTCGCTTCTGAAGTAAATGATCTGTTTTCAGTAAATAAAACAACATTAAAAACTAATCCAAAAGTTGAACTTGTCCGTGCTATTTCGTATAAAAGATTTGGTGATTTAAACAGATTGTGGATAGAGATGGATGATTTTAATTCTTCTAAAATATACGGCCTGACGTATAAAGAGTTAGTAGCAGGGATTGTCGTATCAAACGGAGACAAACCTCTTGCTATATTAAATAGAGACAGAAAATGTACATATGCAGTATATGTTGGAGATAAAAAAGCTCCCGGTGTTGCAAACGGAAACGATGAAAAAAATATTATGGTTGAGTATATTCCCTCTTGGTTTAAAATAAAAAAAGGTGACCTTGTAACTACCTCCGGACTCGATGATATTTTTTTTAAAGGTTTAAAAGTCGGAACAGTACTGTCCGTCACAAAAAGTCAGGGTTATCAAAGTGCTGTTGTTGAACCATATTACGATTCAAGCGAGCCAAGTTACTTCCACCTTATAAAATCCGTTAAATAAATATTATTGAGTAATCATTTTTTAAGTGCTCTTTGGCTATAATCCAAAAAAAATTATAAGGTTTTTTGATGCCAAAACGCACCGACATAAATACTATTTTACTTATTGGCTCCGGTCCGATTGTTATCGGTCAAGCTTGTGAATTTGACTACTCAGGTACTCAAGCCGTTAAAACTCTAAAAGAGTTGGGTTATCGAGTAGTTCTTATAAATTCAAATCCTGCTACTATTATGACTGATCCTGAATTTGCCGACCGTACTTATATTGAGCCTATAAAAGAAGATGTTGTTGCTAAAATTATTAAAGAAGAAAACGTAGATGCCATCCTACCTACTATGGGTGGTCAAACAGCACTAAACGTTGCAACTTCGATGTATGAGAAAGGGATGCTCGAAGGTGTAGAATTTTTAGGTGCATCTCCTGAAGCCATCCATAAAGGTGAAGATCGTTCGGCTTTTAACGAGGCTATGGTAAAAATCGGAATGGACTTACCAAAAAGTGCTAATGCATACTCGGTTGAAGAAGCTATGGAAGTAGCACGTGAAATCGGTTTTCCTGTAATATCCAGAGCTTCTTTTACCCTAGCCGGCGGGGGAAGCGGTGTAGCATACAATATGGAAGAGTTTGAAAAACTGGCAGCTGCAGGTATTGAAGCTAGTCCGGTAAACGAAATAGAGATTATGGAGTCGATGCTTGGTTGGAAAGAGTACGAGATGGAAGTTATCCGTGACCATGCCGATAACTGTATAATCGTATGTTCGATTGAAAACTTTGACCCTATGGGTGTTCATACCGGAGATTCTATAACTGTAGCACCTGCACTTACTCTTACGGATAAAGAGTACCAAAGAATGCGTGATGCTTCTTTTGCAATTTTGCGTGAAATCGGTGTAGATACGGGCGGGTCTAACGTTCAGTTCTCAATCAACCCAAAAGACGGTCGTATGATTGTTATTGAAATGAACCCTCGTGTATCTCGTTCATCTGCACTCGCATCTAAAGCTACAGGTTATCCTATTGCAAAAGTTGCAACACTTCTGGCTGTTGGATTTACTTTAGATGAAATCACAAACGATATTACGGGTACACCTGCATCGTTTGAGCCTGTAATTGACTACGTTGTTACAAAAGTACCTCGTTTTACATTTGAGAAATTTCCTGAAGCTATAAGCACACTTGGAACAAGTATGAAGTCCGTAGGTGAAGCTATGGCAATTGGTCGTACTTTTAAAGAGTCAATACAAAAAGCATTATGTTCACTTGAAACAGGACTTTGCGGTTTTGACCCGATAGATGCAGATATACAAGAGATAAAGCGTGAAATTCGCCGTCCAAATGCTGACCGTGCACTTTATGTAGCTGAAGGTTTTAGACGCGGTATGAGCATTGAAGAAATGTTTGATACGTGTGCAATTGACCCTTGGTTTCTTTACCAACTACAAGAACTCATAGATGCAGAAAATAATGTAACAAAAGATATCCTTACAGATGAGAACCAAATGCGTCTTTTAAAAGCCGACGGTTTTTCAGACAAACGTTTAGCTCAACTTGTAAGCCAAAATTCAAATGTAAAATGCAGTGAAGATGATGTAAATAAAGCTAGAAAAGATATGGCTATAACAATGGAATACAACGAAGTCGATACTTGTGCTGCAGAGTTTGAAGCACTTACACCATATCTTTACTCAACTACAAATATAACTAAAATACCTGCACCTAAAAGACAAAGCAATAAGAAAAAAGTCCTTATTATAGGTGGTGGTCCAAATAGAATCGGTCAAGGTATAGAATTTGACTACTGTTGTGTTCATGCTGCATTTGCACTAAAAGAAATGGATATAGAAACCATTATGTACAACTGTAACCCTGAAACGGTATCAACGGATTATGACACTTCAGACGTGCTTTATTTTGAGCCTATTGATTTTGAACACGTACGTGAAGTAATTGAACAAGAAAAACCCGATGGAATCATAGTTCACTTTGGTGGACAAACTCCTCTTAAACTAGCTGATAGCCTAACTAAAATAGGTGCAAATATATCTGGTACGCCTTCTGCCGTCATTGATTTAGCAGAAGATAGAGAACAGTTTAGCGATTTTGTAAACAAACATGGTTTAAAACAACCCGCTAACGGTCTTGCATCTGCAAAAGAGCAAGCTCCTGCAATAGCATCTAGAATAGGATATCCCGTACTTGTTCGTCCCTCTTTCGTACTAGGCGGTCGCGGTATGAAAATAGTATATTCTGAAGATGAGTTAAACGAATATATGGAACTTGCTATTTCAGTTTCAAACGAAGCTCCGGTTTTAATTGACAAGTTTTTAGATCAGGCGATTGAACTTGATGTTGATTGTATATCTGACGGCAATGAAGTATATATAGGTTCAGTTATGCAACATATTGAAGAAGCGGGCATCCATTCGGGTGATTCGGCTTGTTCACTGCCTCCTGTAAATTTAAGCGATGAGATGATTAAAAAAGTTGAAGCTCAAACCAAAGTTATAGCTTTAGGTCTCGGTGTACGCGGTCTTATGAATGTTCAGTATGCTATTTATGAAGGTGAAATTTATCTGATAGAAGTAAATCCAAGAGCTAGCCGTACTGTTCCGTTTGTATCCAAAGCTACAGGTATGCCGCTTGCAAAAGTTGCAACTCGTGTAATGATGGGAGAAACTCTTAGAAGTTCACTAGATTTTTACGATAAATATAATATAGTAAAAGAAGATAACGGTGTACTAAAACCTGAGCTTAAAGGTCATATATCCGTAAAAGAAGCAGTTTTTCCTTTCCATAAACTAATAGGAGCCGATTTGACTCTTAGCCCTGAGATGAAATCAACCGGTGAGGTTATGGGTGTAAGTAAAAACTTTGGAATAAGTTTTGCAAAATCTCAAATAAGTGCAGGAAATAAAATCCCAACAGCAGGTACATGTTTTCTAAGCTTTGTAGATGCAGACAAAGAAAATGCAACCGAAATTGCACAAGGTTTAGTAAATCACGGATTTAAACTGGTAGCTACTAAAGGTACACAAGAGCATCTAGCTTCTAAGGGTGTTGAGTGTGAACGTATATTAAAAATATCAGAAGGTCGCCCAAATATAGAAGACTCTATGAAAAACGACGAGATAGCAATGGCTATAAATACTTCGGATAACAATACTGCTAAAAAAGATGCCGTAGTTATACGTCAAGAGGTACTTAAGCGTTCAATTCCTTACTTTACTACTTTAAGTGCCGCTCGTGCTTTATTGCTTGCACTTGATGAGATGAAAGATGATTCATGGTCAGATGCAAAAGCAATACAAGATTTCTTAATATAAAATCATTAGTTCTTTTAACTCAAACCGACACTACCGTCGGTTTTATCTCACAAAATAATTCTAAACTCTCAAATATAAAATCACGTCCGGAGTCAAAACCTTTTATAAAAGTATATAACTCTTTATCATTAATAAAATCAAGAGTTCCCAAAAGTAAAAAAAAACTTGTAAGACGTGCAAAAAAAACAACATTTATAATAAAGAACAAAGCCTTTAGAGTAGATAGTTCTTATAAAAACTCTCAAATATTAAGAGATTTAAACTGGCATTATTCTACAAGTGCAAATGAAATAGGCAAAAATTTTAACAGAGATTTTTGTGAACATAAAACTGATATAATCATAGAAGATAAATACGGTTTACATGAATTGTCATCATCTAAACTTTTAAAAATAAATGACTACAAAATCAGGAGCTTGAGATGAGTAAAGTTTTTATGGCACTGCTTACCGGAATGCTTGTCACATTTATAGTTGATTTTTTTCTTTTTTTAGGGATAAAGCTACATTATATCGATGCAAATGAGATAGAGATATACTTCAACATTTTATTTGCAGATAATCAAAACTTTGCTTTTTTCTTTTTATTTAGCGGAATATTCGGCTTTATTATTATATTTATAGAGAATAAAAAGCTTACAATCTTTACAATTATTAGTTTAACTATTTTAGCTATACTTCCACTTTTTGAACCTCTAGGTAAATCTTTAGGGGAGGCTATGTTTATGAAAAAAGGCATTAGCTACAAAGACAGTCGTTTTAATTTTTACGGAGATGTTTACTATGACGGACGTAAAAATATAACATTTTACGATTATGAACTCCAAAAAATGATTTTGTTAAAGAAAAAGGATTTAAGATAATGAGACATATATCCAGTATAGCAGGCGGAGTTGCATTAGGAAGTGCCGGAATAGCGATGATGAGCATACTAAGCGGATGTTCACAACAGCAAGAACAACAAGCTCAAAACAAATTTTTAGTTATAGAACAACAAGCAAACGGAAAATATAAAGTTATAGAGGAGATGCCAACTCAAGGTGAATCTCGTGCTATTATACGTGAGCGCGATGCAAACGGAAATGTAACTGAGCGTTTTATGAGTGAAGCTGAAATGAAAGCACTGGCTGAACAAGAGTATGCAAAAGTTCAAAACGGTTCAAGCGAGACAATTCAAAGCGGCAGTGCAGATGCCGGTATGGGCTTAGCAGGGACTATTTTAGCCGTTGCTGCGGGAAGTCTGCTTGGAAATATGATAGGTAATGCACTGATGAATAATAAAAACTTTGCAAACCGTTCATCCGCAGTAAATAAAAGTGCATACAGCCGTTCGGCTACTGCTAAATCTTCAAAAAGCAGTTCAAGCAAAAAAAGTTTCTTTGGAAACAACAAATCTTCAACTTATGGAAGCAGAAGTTATAGCGGATAAATTAAATGGTTAAACTACAAAAATTAAATCCTCTTAAAGATAAAACACTTGAAGAGATTGGCTTCACATGGCATACGGATAAAGACGGAAGTAAATACGTAAATGATGAACTTGTCGTAATTTCACAAGATGAAGCTGAGTCTTACTACAGTGCAGCAAATGAGATATACGATATGTATGTTGAAGCTGCCGAATATGTAATAGAGAATGATTTGTTCTTCGAGTTGGGAATTCCGTTTAATCTAGTTGATATGATTAAAAAAAGCTGGGAAAACGATGTTCACTGGCATATATACTCTCGTTTTGATTTAGCAGGCGGAATAGACGGCAAGCCAATTAAACTTATAGAGTTTAACGCCGACACTCCGACTGCTCTTTTTGAGACTGCCCTACTACAATGGGCATTGCTAAAACAAAATAACATGGATGAAAATAAACAATTTAATAATGTTTATGAAGCAATCCAAGAGAACTTTAAACGTCTTATTACACTTTTTGACGATACATCTACGTTTAATGAACATTATGACGGATGGAAGATTTTATTTTCATCTATTGAAGGTAATGATGAAGAGGAAGCAACGACTAGACTTCTTCAGCAGATAGCTACAGATGCAGGATTTAATACCGCTTACGAGTTTTTGCAAAATGTAAAATTTGATGAAAGCGGCATCTACGATGCAGACGGTGTAGAATACGAATACTGGTTTAAACTGTATCCTTGGGAAGATATAGCACATGATGAGCCTGAACTTGCCACAACATTAAATACTATTATGCAAAATCAAAAAGCCATCATTTTAAATCCTGCATATACCCTGCTATTTCAATCAAAAGGTATGTTAAAAATTCTTTATGATTTATTTCCAAACTCACCTTATCTACTTAAAACATCAGATAAGCCATTAGAAGGTGTGAAATATGTTGAAAAAACAGTTTTTGGGCGTGAGGGTGCAAATACCAAAATAGTAGATGAGAATGGGAATGTTCTTGCTCATACTGATGGAGAATATGATAACTATAAAAAGATTTATCAAGAATATGTAGATTTTCCAAAAGATGAAAATGCACAAAAATACCAAGCAGGAGTATTCTTCGCTTATGAAGCCTGTGGACTTAGCTTTCGTAAAGGTGGAGAGATATTAGACAATATGTCTAAGTTTGTGGGACATATTATAGAGTAGGTTTTTAAACCTGCTCTGCTTTTTCTTCTCTAAAACCTCTTATAAACTCCATAAAAAATACCAAAAATATTGAAAGTATAAATCCTGTTACAAAAGCAACTATAACTATCAACTTTTTCTTTGGTTTTACAGGGGAATCATTAGTCATTATATCACCGATAACATCAGTATTTTTATAATTATGTGGTTCCATTAGTGACTTTAAAGTATTTAATTCTTCTTCAATCTTTGCTATTTCAATTAATTCAATATTATCTTTTTTAGCTTCCAATTCTTCTAAAGAATCATGTAGTGTAATAAGCATATCAGCAAGATATTTTTGCTCATTTATTTGGATTGTAGCAAGTGTAGGGTTTTTGTTTTTTATTTTCTTAATATTATTCTGCACATCTTTAAAATTTTGTTCATATATTTGAATATTTGCATTATATCTATCTATTCTATCCTTTAAAGTAGGTAGTGTTTTTGTTTTTAAAATTATTAATCGACTATATAATTGTTCAATTTGTGATTCTCTTATATTTTTAATATCATTCAAAATTTTTATGTGTTTTTCTTGTACATATTTTAGAATCTTTTTCAACTCTTTCGTTACTGAATTATTAGAATTACCTAATGCTACAACTTCAAAAAGATTTTTTTGCCTCTTCAATAAACCTACTTTATCTATTTTTGCTTCTCTATCTTTAACATTTTTATATAAATCTATATATAAAATTTCTAATTCTTGTGTTAACTCAGAAGCATTGGCAATAGTAACAGTTACAGTATTTGTATTTTTATCATCATTATTAACAATCTGTTTATATTCACCTATTTTAAATATTACTTTTGCTTCATAAACTTTTGGAGCGAAGAAAGCATATGTAATAGCTAATAAAGTTATTATTGTCGTAAATATTATTATAAAAGTTTTTTTAACCCATAAAGTTCTTACTAATTCTTTTAAATCTATCTCATCTTCTTGATATATATTTTGATTTACTTGATTCTCTTGCATACTGCCTCTTTATAAATTATTGTTGTGCTTAAACTCGGGGACTATCTCTTTTAGTTTTGAGAGTTTATCGTCTGTTTTTAAAAGTTCGATTATATCTTCATTTAACTTGACTTTATCATAAGAAGTCGGTTTTGCGACAGTAATAGATTCGTAGTCTGTTTTACAATCTGTATCATCTATTAATAATTCTTCATAAAGCTTTTCACCGGGACGCAAACCTGTAAACTCTATATCTATATCATCACGTCCGCTTAATTCTATCATTTTTTTAGCTAAAGCTGCTATTTTTATAGGCTCACCCATATCAAGTATAAATATCTCACCACCACTTCCTATAGCTCCTGCTTGAAGAACAAGTTCACAAGCTTCAGGTATAAGCATAAAGTATCGTGTAATATCAGGATGGGTTACTGTTATATTTTTACCTTCTGCTATCTGCTTTTTAAACTTTGGTATTACACTCCCACTTGATCCAAGTACATTTCCAAATCTCACAGCCACTATATCGGTGCCGTTTCCGTTAGAGTTCTGTGCATAAAGTTCGCATATACGTTTTGTAGTGCCCATCACATTTGTAGGTCGAACTGCCTTATCTGTAGAAATAAGTACAAATTTATCAACTTTGTGTTTTATGGCTGCATCTATAGTATTTTTTGTACCTATAATATTATTTACAATACCCTCTTTTATATTATGCTCAACCAACGGGACATGTTTATAAGCTGCAGCATGAATCACAATGTCAGGATTATGAGTCTTAAAGGTAATATCTAGTGCATCTGCATCTACTACAGACTGCATCACAGGGATAACGTTTGAGTTATTTAACTCCTGCTCAATGGCATAGAGATTATATTCACTATGATCTAGCAGTATAAGTTTTTTAGCTCCAAATTTTTGACATTGCCTGCATATCTCACTTCCTATACTTCCACCTGCACCGGTAACTAATATAGTTTTATTTTTTATAAATTCAGATATTTTTTCTTTATCTAAATCTTTTGGATGTCGAGCAAGTAAATCTTCTACTGATATATCTTTTAACTGCGTTGAAAAGTTTTTATCTCTAAGTATATGTTCAAGCGAAGGAAGAACCTGCACCTCTTTAAAATACTTATGTAAATTATTATAAGCATTTTTAACCTGCTCGTTAGATGCACTTGGAATTGCTATTACAAGTAAGTCATATCGTTTATTTTTAACTCTATTTTTAAAAGATTCCAAAGAAAGAATATGTATAGCATCTATACTTCTGCCTTGTATAACTTCATCATCATCTATAAAATACTTTACTTTATACTCAGAATTTCTAAACTCTTCTTCTAACTTTAATCCGGCTTTTCCTGCTCCAAATATAACTACATTTTTAGTTTTTTCTACTCTGCTTCTATTTATGTAATAATAATACAAATACATCATAAAGTTAATACTAAAAAGATATAAAAAAAGCTCGCTTGCCAAAAATGCAAATCTAACCTCTCCATGATAATAAGGCATATAAAACAAAAATGGAACTATATATACAACACTTTTTATAATAAAAGTTTTTTGCGTTGCTTTAGACCATGAAAGTGAAAAATCTTTAAAAATAAGTGTAGATGAAATCATGCGAAGAACTAATACTACTACAACTACTTTGTAGTCAAACGGCAAATGAAATATAAAAAAAGTCCACCAAAAAGTTATAAATGTTAAAACAATAATTACTAAAAAATTTAATATTCTTTTATCAATATTCAACAATATATTAGTCCAAATTTTCTTTTATTTTATCGCAAATCATTTTAACATCATCTTTTGTCATTGTAGTACTACTTGCTACACATAAACCATGATTATACAGGTTTTCACTCGTACCATCAACATATTTTTTAGCATTTTTAAAAAGCGGTTGCATATGCATAGGTTTCCAAAGAGGTCTGGACTCTACATTTATATCTTCTAAAGTTTTCATAATTTTATTGTAGTCTGTAATTTCAAAAGTCATAGCCGTAAGCCATCTATTTCCTCTACTATTATCAAGTTCTGGCATAAACTCTATCTCTTTAACATCAGATAAAGACTCTTTATACCATTCAAAAATCTCTCTTTTTTTACTAACTCTATCCTCAACAACTTCCATTTGTCCTACACCAATAGCTGCAAGTACATTACTCATACGATAGTTATATCCATACTCTTCATGTTCATAGTGTATGAACGATTCTTTTGCTTGAGTAGAATAGAACATGGCTTTTTTTATCCAATTTTCATTAGAACTTACAAGCATTCCGCCACCTGAAGTTGTGAGTATCTTGTTTCCATTAAAACTATATATACCAAAGTCTCCAAAAGTCCCTGTATGATTTCCGTTAAAAGTTGCACCTAAGCTCTCGGCTGCATCTTCTATTAAATATACACCATGTAGTTTACAGATATCTGCTATTTTTTCAATATCTGCACTCATACCGTAAAGATGTGTCACAATCAAAGCTTTCGGTTTTTTTTCACACTCTAACAAATACTTATTTAGTAGCTTTGGAGACATATTCCAAGACTCTTTGTCACTATCAATAAATACTGGATTTGCACCTTGATAAATAATAGCATTTACAGAACCTATAAACGTGAAAGTAGATGCCAATACATCATCATTTTTTCCTACACCTAAAATTCTAAGTGCTAAATGAATAGCTGCTGTACCACTTGTAACAGCAAGAGCATTATCAACACCTGTATAACTTCTTATACTTTCTTCGAACTTATTTACATACTCTCCAAGTGGAGCTATGTAGTTACTTTCAAAAACTTTTTCTATATACTTTAGTTCGTTTCCCCCCATATGAGGTGCACTTAAAAAAATTCTTTTATTCAATTTTTCATCCTGTAACAGTTTTTATAATATACACAATATCCTTTTTTAATGACCAGTTTTTTATATATTCTATATTTATTTTTACCTTATCCGGCCATATAACATTGTCATTATAATTAATTGGGTCTTCTTGATTTGCTAATATTTCTTCCTCATTTTTATACTTTAAACTAGCAGGTCCGGTTATACCTGGTCGTATAGTAAGTAAAATTCTATCATCTCCTTGAAGATTATCTGCATATCCAGGGACATCAGGTCTTGGTCCAACGAAGCTCATATCCCCGACCAATACATTCCAAAGCTGTGGCAACTCGTCTATTTTTGTATTTCTAAAAAATTTTCCACTTTTTGTAATGCGTACATCATCAGATGAAGTAATTGTAGTATCCATCCCACTAACTTTTTTCATAGTTTTAATTTTAATTACTTTAAATAGTTTACCATATCTTCCAACTCTGTTTTGAATAAAAAAACCATTGGACTTAGTCTCAATTGTAGCAATAATCCATGCAATTAATATGATCCACCAAGTAAATAGTAATCCAATGAAAGATACAACAAAATCAAATATTCGCTTGATTATATTATTCATATCCATATCTTTCTAAAGAGTCTTTTATTAGTTCTGTAATATTTTCGGTTTGATCTTGATTAAAAGCTTTTCTTCCTTTACCTAAACTTTTATTCGATACACTTTTAGTATATTCCTCAATTTCTTTATCAGTATAGTCTATTTTAAATTTTTCCAAAATTTTTTTCAATTCTACTTGTGGATTTGTTACAAACTCTTCATATTTAACTCTGACCAACCTATCTTCTGAAATATTTCCAAAAGCTTCTTCACTTAAATCAACACATTTTTTCCATTGTAATGCACCAACTTCTTCAAGAGAATATTTTTTTAGAGCTTCATCTAAACCATTGAATTGAGGACCCCATAATGCCAATCTTTTTTCTTTAGAAAACAATTTATATATCCTATGCCAAAAGTATCTAATACCATAATACGGTAAATCCGATAAAGGCACATATCTTACTTTTTTTAATATATATGGTATATCAAGTTCTGCAGTCCATCTTTTTTTAGCCGATCCCGCTGCATCTATACCATCTCTATAAATAAATATATATTTTGCATTTGACACTATATGATCCACAAATGGCACTCTTAAAGAATTTGCACATGTCTTTTCTATTACAAAATCTAAATTATTTTTTTTGGCAAGTTGATCAAATTTTTTATTAATATATTTTTTTATTTTTGGAGTCACCATAGATTTGTCAAACTGATCTGTTTCCAACGACATATTACCATGTCTCCATATATAATTTATTTCATCACAAGGCCAAGTTCCAACACCATTAAATTCACATAATATATCTCGTAACATATTAGTACCAGATCTAGGTGCACCTATTATAATTATTGATTGATAGTTCATTTATTCTCCAGCAAATTACTAAAAAGTTTTAAAAATTTATCTTCATAAATACGTTTCGAAAAATTATTTTCAAAAATATTCTTTATATGCTTTCTATCGTAAGAAATATTTTCATCACGTATAGATATAAACAGTTGATATATTTCCTCTATATTATTTATATTCAATACACTTCCCAATTTGTTATTTAATATAAATTTTGACAATTCCGACTCTTCCTCCATACATACCAGGACAGGTGTACCCTCAGATAAATAGGTCATTGTTTTACTAGGAAATGCGTATTTAATAACTTCATTCTCAAGACTTACTATCCCCATACTAGATTCTTCTATAATTTTTCTTGCTATATTTATTTGTTGGTGGGGAATAAACTTAACACACTCAAGTCCAAAAGACAACTCTTTTAACTTATTTAAATACTTTCCCTCACCTACAAACAACAACTCAACATTATCTAGACAATCATGTTTTTTTATAGCTTCTATAAACTTTTCTAGTTTTTGAAACCTACCAATATTTCCGGTAAATACAATTCTTTTTTTATCATCTTCTGGGAAATACCTATCTTTACTTTTTTCACCGTCCGACAAGTCATAGTTATTGATTATATCTATCTTACTATCTATATTCAAATCTCTACTACTTAGAGATTCCTTCATATCAGTGGATAAAACAACTATATTAGACGCTGTTTTACATGTAAAGTTATCCATCCATCTAAAAATATTAAAAATATATTTATTTTTAAATTCTCCACTAATCTTTCCTATTTCTGGATGAATATCCATACAATGATATACTAATTTATTTTTTCTAATTTTAGTAGCACATGCTACAAAAAAAGCGAGTATAACAGGTGGGTTACTTGATACAGTAACGATATCATATTTTTTAGAAAATAATAAGAAAAAAAACACAGCTACAGGAAACCAAATAAAGTTAAACAACTTATTAATTGATTCATTATTTATTCTTAATACAGGAATTCTATAAATTACAGAACTATCATTTATTTTCGTAATTAACTTATCCGTTTTTTTATAATCAACTTTCTTATATGAAGGTACTGAAGACAATACGTTAACTTCATTACCTTTATCTAAAAAAAGATTACGCATATCATCTAGTATCTTTGCATACGGTGGGGAGTCCGGATAATAAAATCTATGAATCAATAAAATCTTCAATTTACTTTTTCCAGATTGTTTTATTTACATAGTCAGTATATGACAATATTATTCTTAAAACTTTCTCTGATACGTTAGGTATACTGTAATCTTTAACAAGTCTAAGATTATCTGGTCGTTGAGTTTTTAATATTTCCAAACCTTGAAGAATTCTTTCCTGCTCAAGACCTACCATCATAACACTTGCTTCTTCCATAGCTTCGGGTCTTTCATGAGCTTCTCTTATGTTTAATGCTGGAAATTTTAATATAGAAGATTCTTCACTTATCGTACCACTATCACTTAAAACAGCTTTTGCTTCTTTTTGAAGTTTCACATAATCATTAAATCCTAATGGTTTCATTAATGAAACTAGTTGATTAAATTCAATATTTAATTCATTTATTTTATTTCTAGTGCGCGGATGTGTAGAAACTATTATTGGTAATTTGTATATATCAGCTATTGTATTTAAAGTGTTCACTAAATCTATAAAGTTTTTATCAGAACTAATATTCTCTTCTCTATGTGCGGATACTACAAAGTACTCATTTTGTTTCAATTGTAGTTCACTTAAAATATTAGATGAATCAATATCATTAATTTTACTTGATATAACTTCAAACATTGGAGAACCTGTTTTTATAATTCTATCGGCTGGTAACCCTTCCTTTAAAAGATATTCTCTTGCAATATCGCTATAGGTGAGATTAATATCAGCCGTATGGTCCACAATCTTTCTGTTTGTCTCTTCCGGTACTCTTTGATCAAAACATCTATTTCCTGCTTCCATATGGAAAATTGGTATTTTTCTTTTTTTTGCAGGTATCGCACAAAGACAACTATTTGTATCTCCAAGAATCAAAACTGCTTCAGGATTTTCTTTCTCTAGTACAGGTTCTATTGCAATAAATATTTTACCTATGGTCTCAGTTGGAGCACCAGTCGCAGCATTTAAAAAGTAATCTGGTTTTCGTAAATTAAAATCATTAAAAAAAACTTCATTTAGCTCATAATCATAGTTTTGACCTGTATGAACGAGTATGTGTTCAATAGCCTCTGATTCTTCCAGTTTTTTTATGACTGATGATAGCCTTATAATTTCTGGTCTTGTGCCGACTATTGTCATAACTTTTAGTTTTTTTATCATTTTATACCTCTAAAAAATATGTATCTGGATTATCTCTATCAAAAACTTCATTAGCCCATAATAATAATATCATTTCTTCTTTTCCACTATTTGTAATATTATGCGTATATCCGGGAATCATCTCTATTACTTCCATTTTTTTATCACTGACTTTATATGAAATTTTTTCACCTGAAACTATATGTTTATATTCCAATACAGCTTCACCTTTTACAACTAAAAATTTTTCATTTTTTGTATGATGATAATGATTTCCTCTTGTCACACCTGGTGCAGTCGTTGATAAAGAAAACTGCCCACTGTCTAAGGTTTTTAATATTTCATAAAAAGTTCCCCTTTCATCTTCATAACCTTTTAATTCATAAGAAAAATCATCAGTGGACAAATAACTCAAATAGGTAGCATATAAGGCTCTTTCAAATTCTGAACCAACATTTGGAATCAATAAATTCTCTCTATTAGATTTAAAGGAATACAATAAGTCTTTTATTTCACCCAAAGACTTTTTATAAACTGTATCTACACTAAAATATTGTTCTTTACTTTTATTAGTTAAATTTCCTATAAAAGCACTTACAACATCATCAACATAAACAAGGTCCAACTCTGTACTACTATCATTGATTTGAATATCCAAATTATTTGAAATGTTATAACACCATGTAGATACAACACTATTATAATTTGGTTTTGACCACTTTCCAAATACATTTGGTAGCCTGTATATAAATATATTTGCACCGGTATTTTGGCTATATTCTTTAAGAATATTTTCCGCTTCCAATTTACTTTTGCCATAATCATTATCAAGTAAAGCTTGCGTTGAAGATGTAATTAAAATTGGAGTGTTCTTATTTTCTTTTTTTAATGTATCTATAATACTTTTAGTTAAACTGCTGTTACCAGTATAAAATTCCTCTATGTTTTTTGGTCTATTTACACCAGCTAAATGAAAGATAAAATCAACCTCTTTTATATAAGCTTCTAAAATAGATTCTGAATCTTCTTTTGAAAAGAGATAAAGCTTATGAGATTCATCTCTTTCTAAGTGAGTTATTAAATTTTTAGCTATGAAACCATTAGAACCTGTTATTAAAATTTTCATTTAATAATTCCAAACTCTTTTAATTCAGATTGAATTTCACGTAAATTAAGTAGCATCTCTATTAATTTTTCTTCATTTAACTGTGTAGTATTATGTGAATGATATTCATGAGCTTGTGTTATTATTTCTTCTCCATCATTAAAAAACTTATCATAATTTAAATCTCTCGTATCAGCAGGAATTCTATAATACTCATCCATATCAATAGCATGCACCATCTCTTCTCTTGTTAAAAGTGTTTCATAAAGTTTTTCACTATGTCTAGTTCCGATAACATTTACTTTATGTTCCGGCTTACCTACCATGTTTTTTAAAGTATCTGCAAGAACTCCAACTGTAGCCGCTGGTGCTTTTTGAACAAAAATATCACCGGTTTTTCCATTTTCAAATGCAAATAAAACAAGTTCTACAGCGTCATCTAAACTCATCATAAATCTTGTCATATTAGGATCTGTTATTGTTAAAGGTTTGCCATCTTTTATTTGACCTAAGAATAAGGGAATCACTGAGCCACGACTTGCCATAACATTACCATATCTCGTACATGCAATCATTGTCTGATTATCATCAATATTACGCGATTTTGCTACAGCCACTCTTTCCATCATAGCTTTACTTACTCCCATAGCATTTATAGGGTAAACTGCTTTATCTGTACTTAGAACTATTACTTTTTTAACATTTGCATTAATAGCTACATTTAAAACATTTTCAGTACCAACTATATTTGTCTCAACTGCTTGCATAGGATAAAATTCACAAGAAGGTACCTGCTTTAATGCTGCTGCATGAAAAACATAATCTACACCTCTCATTGCATCTACGATAGAGTTTACATCTCTAACATCACCAAGATAAAATTTTAATTTTTCATTATTATACTGCTTACGCATATCATCTTGTTTTTTTTCATCTCTAGAAAAAATTCTAATCTCTTTTATATCTGTATTTAAAAATCTTCTTAGAACAGCATTACCAAAAGAACCTGTTCCTCCAGTAATCAATAAAATTTTATTTTTAAACATTCATATACCCCGTTACAATCATAATGATTCAGATTATATCTTATTTTTTTAATGATGTGCTGAAAGTTTAGTTTTTAAGCTTAAATGAATATAATACGTTTCGACGTAAAACTTTAAACTTGAAAGAGTAATTTTTAAATGCCAAAACCTAATTTTAAAATAAATAATTTTGATTTAATTCGATTTTTTGCTGCTTTACAAGTTGCATTTATACATACTAAAACACATCTGGACATCGATAATTCTTCTACTTTATTTAATATAATAGTTTTCGTACTTGATTTATTTCCCGGAGTACCAATTTTTTTCTTTGTTAGTGGATACCTTATAAGTAAATCATTTGAGCATTCATCAAATTTAAAAGAATATACTAAAAATAGAACATTTAGAATTTTTCCTGCCTTACTTATATGTAATATAGTGGGTATAAGCTTTGTATATATGACAGGTTACTTTAACACTATAACGTTTACTTGGAATGAATTTTTAATATGGTTTGCAGGGCAAAGTTCGATAGTTCAATTTTACAATCCAGAATTTATGCGTGATTTCGGTGTTGGTGTATTAAATGGCAGCTTATGGACAATTTCAGTTGAACTACAATTTTATGTACTTACTCCAATATTGTACTTTCTTTTTTCAATATTTGGCAGATTATTAAATTCAAATACTCTGTTGATAATACTAATATTATTATTTATGATTATTAACATAGTTTATCATCATTATAGAAGTGTATATGAAAATATTTTTATTTTAAAATTAATAGGTGTGTCATTTTTACCATGGTTTTATATGTTTTTAACTGGTGTGTTTTTCCAAAAAAATTTCTCCAAACTCCAAACATACTTTACTAATAAAGCAATATATCTTTTACCATTATACATTATTGTAACATATTTTTCAAAACACATTCTGGGGTTTTCAACAGGTAACACAATCAACCCTTTTAATTTTATATTATTAAGTATACTAGTGTTCACTATAGCTTACTCATTTTATAATTTAAGCGATAAGTTATTAAATAAAAATGACATCTCATATGGAGTTTATATATACCATATGCTTTTTGTTAACTTATTTGTTTTTTATGGATATACAAATGAAATATCATTTGTATTTATGGTTATTTTTCTTACAATACTGTCAGGAATTCTTTCATGGCTAATAATAGAAAAACCTATTTTAAAAAGTAAAAAAGAATCAATACATAAAATAAAATAATTTATTAATTAATGAAACTCTTTAACTTTTCGTATCTATCTTCTTCATAGTGCCCTTCCAAAAAGTCTTTTATATATGGTTGGGCTTCATTCCAATTATTTTGAAAGTATTTAACTGCATTTAAATAATCCTCTTTACTATCACACTTAGTTATAACTTGTACTGGTGCTTCTATAAGCTCAGGCAAATTAACATAGACCAGAGGTATACCATTAGAAAGCAAGTTAAATCCCCTATTACTAATTGTTATTCCTTTTTTAATTTCAACATCTTTACGGTAACTCAATAAAGAACAGCATATATCATCAAAATTCAATTTATCTAAACTTGTACTAGCTTGTAATTCAAAATTATCGTATTTCTGTAGTTGTTCAATATACTGATCTATATTTTTAGCTTTCATTATAGGTCCAACCATACGAATCTTTACACCTTTCTTTAAAAGATATTCTATCGTATCCCAATCAATGTTATGTCTTATATACCCCCACCAGAGTACAGTATCCTTGACTTTTTCTGCTCCATGATTCTGATATCTTTGACCAGCCCATGGAAAGAACAAATGAACATTGTCTGTAAACTTAAGTAATTGTTTTTCAAGAGGATATGATACTGTAAGTGTTTCATCACCATTTAGACAAGTTTTGTGTAATTGTTCTTTTGCTAGTTTTTTCATCCATGGCTTTGCCATTTCTATAAAATCATCATTTATTATATTTACTATTTTTACGTTTGGATACAACTCCTTTAAAAAGTAATAATCATAATTAAAGTTTATTATCACATCCGGCTTTGGTTCATCTTTTGATATATTTTTTATATTCCATTTAACTAGTAGTTTGTTTAACCATATAAGAGGGGAAATGAAACGCAATTGATGATGTATTAACTCAAAAGTACTTAATAGTACTAAGTTTTCTTTCCTTTCTTTCAAGTTTTTTATTCTAATTGTTGGTTTTTGAAAAAAATAAACTTCATAACCTCTTTTTATTAGCATATTTGTAACTTGATGCCGAATTCTTGGAGGTTCACTCCAGTTTGTTTTTGTAAATATATATATAACTTTATTCATTTGAAAACCTATATTAACTTAATACTAAGATTATGTTTTAATTTTAACATCATAAATATTTTCCCAAACAGCTATATTATAAAGACGCCATTTTATTCTGTAAGACAGTTTATTGTAGTTTATTGACAGTTTATTTAAATTACTCACAGTTTTTATAATATTAGAAGAAAAGATTTTTTCTTTCATATCTGCATCTATACTTTCTAACCAAGTTTTTTCGGGTGCTGCAAAACCTAATTTATTCTTTCTCCAAACAACATCTTCAGGTAAAATATCATCCACAACTTTTCTAAGAAGATATTTAGTCCATCCATCATTAATTTTATATTCCATATTTGTACTAAAAGCTGTTTCTAAAGTTTTATAATCAATAAAAGGAAGTCTTGTTTCGATAGAATGACGCATTGAGTTTTTATCTTCATACCTTAATAATACAGGCAGGTTTGTATGATAAATTTCATATCTTTGTAATTCATTTATTTGTAAAAAACTTTTTGACAATTTGTCAATAAAACTAAACTCCTTCAAATATTTCTTTTTTATAAAGCTTGTTTTTCTTTTATACTCGAATTTTCTTAACCTTCCAAGAAGACCACCGATTGTATATTTCAAAATCCATTTAAATGACATTTTAAAGTTGTTTTTATTTGAGTATCTAATCATCTTAATTGCTTTAAAAAGTCCATCTTTTTTTAATATATCTAAATATGCGGCAGGATAATATTTTTCATAACCGAGAAGTGTTTCATCACCACCTTGTCCATCTAACATTACCTTACAATTCAATTCTTTTGCTTTTTTCATAACAAAATATTGCATAAATATGGAAGGACCTCCAAATGGCTCTTCTTGTGTATAAATAACTTCATCGATAATTTTTTTAAAATCATCTACTTCTGGTTCTATAATATTTAAATCTAAATTTGAGTGCTCTGCAACTCTCTTAGCATAATAAGATTCGTCACTAGATTTTTCAATAGATTTAGCATGAATAGCGGTAAATTTATTAACTGTATTTCTATTATATATATTTGCTGCACATGCTGCTACACTTGAACTATCAAGACCACCACTTAAACAAGTTCCAACTTTAACATCTGATCTTAATCTAAATGATATAGACCTTAAAAATTGATCTTTATACTTTAGTACTGAATCTGTACAGTTTAAATTACTTGCCTCTTTGTCAAAGTAAATATCATAGTATCTATAACTTTTATACTGATTATTCTCAAGATTGTAAACTAGGTTGTGTGATTGTTCCAGTTTATAAATATTCTTAAAGAATGTTTCATTATTGTGTTCTATCATGCCGGTGACAAGATAGTCAATAAGTATATTTTGATTTACAACTTTATTTTCATAAAAATCTAATAGCTGCTTTATCTCTGAACCAAATACAAATTTTCCATCTATCTCAGTGTAGTAAAATGGTTTTATACCAAAGCGGTCGCGACTGCAAAAGATTTTATTTTTTTCTTTATCATATAGAGCAAAAGCCCACATACCGTTAAATTTATCAACGCATTTTTCTCCCCATTTATCATAACTAGCCAATATAATTTCAGTATCAGTATGTGAATTAAATTCATAACCAAATGCTAAAAGTTCTTCTTTTATTTCAAGATAATTATATATTTCGCCATTGTAAGTTATAACGTACTTATTTTGGTAATGCATAGGTTGATGACCATCGCTACTGAGGTCAAGAATAGATAATCTTCTGTGGCCAAACGCGAAATTTTTTTCTAAATAAAACCCTTCGTCATCAGGACCTCTATGTTTTATTAAATCATTTATTTTTTTAATATTTTTTATATCTATAGTTTCATTGTTTTTATTTATTATTCCACTAATACCACACATTTTTTCCCTTACTAGCTATTTGTTAAATACTTAAATGAAATCTATTTCTTTAGTAATTCTTGAATTTGTTGATATGGAGGATAATTAATCAAAATACCTTTTAAATGACCCTGATATACGAACATACTACCACATGCAACTGCATCTACATTTGCTTTTTCAAACACATCCTTAATATGAGTTAACTTTCCTGCACCACCTAGTGCAATTATAGGTACTTTTATTTCATTTTTAATAGTTTTTAGTAATTCTATATCATAACCTTCCATTATGCCATCATGATCAACAGAGTTGACTACTATTTCACCTGCACCCATAGATTCAACTTTTTTTATAAAATCTATAGGTTCAAGTTTTGTATTTTTTTTGCCATTATGTGTAAAGATTTTTTTCTTTCCCCAAAAATCTTTTTTTACATCTATAGTAACTATTACAGATTGATTACCAAAAATATTTGCTGCTGTCTTTATAAAATCTAAATTCTCAATAGCATGTGAACTTAAAGATATTTTTTCAACCCCTAGTGAGTATATTTTTTTCATTTGCTCAACATTTTTAACCCCTCCACCATAACAAAGAGGCATAAAACATTCACTAGCTATATCCTGTATCATTTGGTAATTCGGCTCACTGTTATTAACACTTGCATCAATATCTAAAAACATTAACTCGTCTACTTCTTTTTCGTTAAAAATCTTTATGGCATTGATTGGGTCACCTATATATCTTGGTTTTTTAAATTTTTCTGTTTTATATAGCCCACCATCGTGTAAAAGCAAACATGGTATTACTCGTTTTTGTAACATTACATTTCCCCAAAGTTTTTAAGAAGTTGCATGCCAAACTTATGACTTTTTTCAGGATGAAATTGCACTCCATAAATGTTTTCTTTATTAATACTACATGTAAACTCGTTTCCATAAAAAGATGTTCCTAAAATATTTTCTTCATTATTGCAAACAACATGATATGAATGTACAAAATAAAATCTATTTTCTTCTAAATTTTTAAAAATACTATTTTGATTAACTGGGTTTACTTTGTTCCAACCCATATGGGGAACTGCCAAACTCTTATCTTCTAGATTAAATTTAATAGTTTTTGCATCTATCCAACCAAGCCCTTTTTCAACTCCTTCTTCACTTGAATTAGTCAATAATTGCATTCCCAAACAAATACCTAAAATAGGTTTTTTGTTCTCTAAAACTTCTTCTTTAAGAGTTTTAAAGAAAGATGACTTCTTTAAATTAATCATTCCGTAATCAAACGAGCCAACACCGGGTAACAAATATTTATCAGCTGCTTTTATTTCATCAATATTAGAAGTAATTATCGACTCAATACCTGCTTTTTTAAACATATTACGAATAGATTGTATATTACCCATACCAAAATCCAAAATTGCAATCATACTTAATACCTTGAAACTTCTTTTCCAGTTATTTTTAAAATAAATTCTTGAGCTTTTTTCATAATTTTATATATGAATTGATTACTTTTATAATCTCTATAATCTCTGTTAGGAACTTTCATAAGCTCATTAAACTCATCATTACTAATACCTAGTTTTTTACAAAAATATTCTATATCATTATTTAGTTCATTTTCATCATACAGTGGCTTTGAAAGTTCTTCTAATGCACTACTTCTCGTAATTTGTCCTGTAACTATCATGCTTGATAGATGAGGTTTTCTTTTATCGTATCCAAACTTTGTTGGCTGATAATAATTCTGAAAAAATTTTGTAAAGATAGATTCTCCATGCTTCCTACCATAATCTACATATCCAATTTTAGACTTCAGCTCTTCAAGAGCTTCATCTTTAATATACGGCATATAATTAAGTGGTTTTACAACACTCATTTTTTTTATAAAAGGATAATAAAAATAGTATTCAAAAAAACTAACTGTCTTATAACTTTTAAGTTTTCTTTTCCCAAATTTTTTATGTATAGCTTTTAAATTAATTGAATCCATAGCACCTTGTTCCCATGCTTTCGGGAAGATACACTCAGTGGCAATATTTCCTCCACTCATAACATGTCTAACGTTATTTTTCACAGCAAAACTATATAAAGAAGCAAAGAAAACATGATCTTGAGGTACGTCCTGATTAGATACACCAGATTTTAAATATGCCAGATGTAAGTCTTTCATCTCTTCCCAATTTATTACAATAGTATGAAGATGCCAACCACAATAATTTATTATTTTTTCTATATTTCCTACAGCCAACTCACTATTCCATCCAGCATCCACATGGACTACCAATGGACGGATACCAGCTTCATATAGTTTTAATGCCAAGTATGAGCTATCTATACCTCCACTTAATCCTAAAATACAATCATATTCTTTATTAAGACCTTCTTTCTTTATCTCTTTATATATTGATTCAAGTTTTTTTAAACCTATTTCATTTGGAAACCACTTCTTTGATGTTACTTCTTCAAATTCTTGACAGTGACTACATACACCATTTTCATCAAAAGTAATTTTAGGATCAGTAGTGTCCATCACACATTTAGTACATATTTGATAATTTTTACTTTCCATATAATATCCTCTTATATTCATTTATCATTTTAACTTCCTGCTTCTCCCAAGAGTTTTCTTCAGCACACTTTCTCGCATTTTCTTTCATCTGAGTTAAATTTGTTTTTAATATATTATCTATGGCATTATTAATCGCTTTTGCATTACTTTCATCAACAACAATACCCATATTGTATTTCTTGACTATATCTTCCATTTCTTTCATTTTAGACACAATTACCGGTAAACCGACCATAGCATATTCAAAGAGTTTATTGGGTAAGCAATAATAATAAGATAAACAAGTATTCTCAATAAACGATATTCCAAAATCTGCTGAAGCTGTATACTCTAAAACTACTTCTGGAGGGACAGCCGTATGAAAAAATATATTATTATTTTCACTACTTGCACTTTTAACTTTTTCTTCTAATGGTCCATAACCCATAAATACTATCACTATATTATCGTCTTTTCTAAAAATAAAAGACTCTAAAAGAAGCTCAATTCCTCTACCTTCCATCAAGGCACCTTGATATAAAACAATTACTGAATCTTCATCTATATTAAATTTCTGTCTAAAATGGTTAGTACTTTCTTGTTTAAACAATTTGGGAACATTAAGTACGACTTCAGGTTTTCTGATATTATATTCCTTCAAATACCAGTCAGATATACTTTCACTAACAACAAACATCAAGTCAGATTTCTTGATTAAGAATCTCTCCATAGTTTTTGATAGTTTTTTTCTTATTCCTCTACTGCCAGTAACTTCTGTTTCAAGCTCATGAGTATCATAAACAAGTTTAGCACCATAAATATACTTAAACAAAACTCCAATAGGTAATAAAGAAACAGAATGTATATTTATAATATTAATATTTTTATTCTTATAAAAAAAAATTATTCTTAGTAAAAATTCAATATATTTAATTGCCTGAAAAAAAATATTTTTGCTAAATTTTCTAGTGGAGAGTTTGAATCTATTTAAGATCAATTTTTCATCGTAAACTACTTCCTCTTCTAGTCCACTTTCATGTAGTGAAGCTATAAAAATTTTATTTACGATGCCATGTTTAAGCATAGAGTTTGTTTCTTTTAAAACACGACTTTCATTTTTGAAATCAGTCATCGATATATGTAAATTGTTTAATACCACTTTCCTATTATTCCTTAAAAGTATCGATGCTTGATATAATATATTTCTCATATCTCATATAACATACATAGATTATATCCGATTATGTTTTAATATATGCTTTATATAAAACACTTGTCATTTGAGCTTAAAAGGTGGAGATACCAATCCAAACATAAACCATATTGGTGGCCAATTTATACCAACAGAGAAACATGCCAAGACAAAAACAACCCATAAATATATAAAGCTAAAAAAATCTTTTTTTAACACTAAAATATCTTTCTGTTCATATTTTTTATTAATTTGTTCTATTACTATAGAACCCATATAAGAAAAGATTAATAAAAAACCTATAACTCCTGTATTAACAAGTATTTCCAAAACAAAAGAGTGTGTATTTTTTCCACCTATAATATCTTTTATCTCCAAAGTTCCAAAAATAGGTGAATAATTAAACTGGTCATAAAAAAATTTATAGGTTTTAAAACGATTTATTAATGAACCACCTTGTTCTGAATCCATTATTGAAAAAACTCTGAATTTTAACAAATCATAATCAGCCAAGCTACTTAGTATTAAAAACATAGCAATTAATACTATACTGACAGTAAAATATTTTAAAGTTTTCTTTATTATTGTTTTATTAAATAATAATATTTTTATCTTTACATGTCTTCTCTTTGTTAATAAAATATTTAAATTATTAAAAATGTTTCTATTAAATACTATTATCATTAATAACAATTGAATCAGTAACAAGGGAACGATTTTGTTTGAATTTAGTAACTGTAAGGAATATATCCCCAAGATTATTAAAAAAATATATATAAATATATTAAAAAGAACGAATGATTTTTTTTTATCCTCTAAAATGATTATTAAAAGTAAGGATAATATAACAAAAGATATTGCTAAAAAATCTGCCGGCCTTTGATATAGACCTTCATATTCAGGAATGTAGTTTAATGTACCACTATAGGAAACAACAGATATTTCGGAAAATTTTAATGAGATACTTACAATAAAAATTCCAATTAATATATATAATAAAATGTATAAATATGTAAGTAGTGAATTTCTTTTCCTATATTTATATTTTAAAATTGTATCTAATATTGTAGCAAATACTACACCCAACAAATAAAACAATAAAACACCACCACTAGTACTAGTCATTTGATCATGTATATGGTTTACACCTAAATCATATATAATCTTTAATAAAAAATACGTAAACCATAACCCTATTATTAGTCCACTATACTTAATGGATATTTTTTTAGAAGATATTATTCTATAAATTAAAAATATTATTCCTATTGCAAATGTAAATACTAAAGTTGTAAGGGCTACTGAACCTTTATCAGGTTGACTAATATTTAAAAATAAATAGTATACAAATGAAAATAAAAAGACAAATGAAAACAGAATGTCAAATTTACTTCTATTTATTATCATATTTCACTCAAATGTTTTTTGTAAAATTTAAAATGCTCAGTATATGAGTTATGCCACAGAACAGTATAAGAACTAGCAGAGCTCATTTCTTTTATTTTTTCATATGCATCTGCGTAGTTAATTTTTTGGTATGAAAACAAGCTTCCATCCATAACAATTAACGGTCTTTCTTTTAGACTTAGTTTTTCTCTTGTAATAATATTGAATACACTGAATTCCTTTCCAGTTCCACAACGAAAACCTATATGGTCCGCATATCCGCAAGTACTATCTAGTTTCAAACCGGCATCTTCCCATATTTGCCATGTTGTAGGGACTTCAAATCTTAAATAATGTTCTCTACCTTCTTCAACTTGCTTATTTGTGGCTTTATGTAATAAATCTATTTCTTTTTTTAATTGTTCTAAATTATTATAAGCATTATAAGATGGATGAATTCCAATGATATGGTCTCTTTTTTTAATGTTCTCTATCAATCCTAAAGATTTCTGCTCATTAATCGAATACCTATTATCAAACTTAGAATTTCCACCACTCATAAAGTAAAACCTACTTTTTAATCCTTTAATTTCACTTTGGTCCATTAACCAATCGAATGTGTAAAAAGGGTCTTTTATTTTTCCACGTTTTACTAGGTAATATTCTGCTATTCTTTCTAAAGACAGAAAAATATTTTTTCTTTTAAGTATATCTCCTAAAAAAACTTTTAATACATGTTTCCAGTTTTGCCATTTATAAATCTCATCTACATCATGAGTTAAGAAAAGTTCATTTTTAGATGTAATTATTTCGCTTGTTAATCCAAGTTCTAATAACATATTTTTTAGCATATCGACATACTCATCTACAATTGCTCTTTCCAAAAAATCATTTTTATAAGCCAGGCTATCATATGCTGAAAATCTGTTATGTTCATCCCTTGTCTTATTAACATATTCTTCCCATCTGCTTAACATAAAAAAAGATGATGCAAATATATCAATTCCGGAAATAATTTCCTTATTTGTAACTTCTAACTTATCATTTCCATATATAACAGGTATATTGTCTTTGTTAATAAACTTATTGTTTACAAAACTTGGTTTTTGCTGTATATTCTCAAATTTTAAATATTCTAAGTTTTTTGGATATTTTTTAAAAAAATGATCTTCAAAAATCAGTTTAAAACCATTCTCGATTTCTATTTCCCAAAATTTGCATAACTTATCTATTTTGAGGTCATAACTTAATCCCAAGAACTCATTAAAAATAATATCTAATATATATTTTCTTTCAGCAAAATTATCATCAGGAATTGTTATTTTAATCATTTTACGATATCTTTAAAAAAGTTTTTAAATTTTATTGTTTTAGAGTTTACCTTACTTATTGAAAAATATTGTGTCTGTGTAGCACCAAATTTTCTCCTTACTTGTTCTACGTTTTTAAGCATACTTCCTTCAAAGTCAAATATATTTAAACCCAATACTTCTTTTGTGTATTTTATAGCTTCCCAAATCAACAGTAGTCCAGCTGCACTATTCCTTAATTCAGGGTCTTCACCAACCATATGTACATATGATGATTTTTTATCCCATGTAAGATATAGTGCAGAATGAATATTATTTAATTCATCAACTGCATAAAAAATTTCTCTTGCATTATTTTTAGCTAATGCATAATCATGTTTTTCTAAAAAATTTAAGCTATATGGTATGTCAATATTTTGCCTTTCAAAAGTCATCTTATTTATATCAAAAAAGTCGGATATATTCATCCCTGTTTTTACTTCTACTTTCTTTTTTGCATTGGCAATCTTATTTCTATAGCTTTTGTCAAAATTATTGTAAACTTCATCTAAATTATCTAAGTCATTGATTACATATGTGTAATGTGTTGTACAGTTAAAATTATTCCAATATAATTCCATCCAATTAGAAACATTATAATGAAAGTTACATAAATAGCTGTCAAACTTTGGTAACTTATCAAATAACTTTTTCGTCATTTCATTTTCCCAAGATATTTTTTTATGACTTTTTTGATTTTGAGGATATTTAACATATATTCCCATATTTTGGGTTAGTGTAGGCATAGTTATAATATCAAAAAAACCTCTCTTAGTTTTATAGTAAGGCATAGAAGCCCATATATCATTACCTTTAACTACTAAAAGCACATCCCAACCATCACTGCCGCATACACTATCTAACCACCAATATTGGCTAAATATAGGTATTGGTTCACTATCACAAAATTTTTTATAAAGTTCTTTATTTATCATAGTTTGTCCAATCATATTTTTTTATCTCTGATTCTAATATATTTATTTCATTTAAATTTAATGTTAATTTTTCTTTATTGTTTATAACTGAATCTTCATAATTATCTCTATTCTTACTTGTAATAAATTTTTTACAACTGATTAATTTTATTTTATCATTTAGATCCGAATAATTTAACTGAAATGTATTAGAAAACTTACCTAAATCTTCTAAAATCTGCTTTTGTAGATAATATATTTGTCCTATTATTTGACTATGTAAAGAATAAGATTCTAATATAAGATAATTTTTTGGTTTTATACTCCATATCTTGTTTTCAGGATAGTCTTGTTTTAATCTTGCCTTTAAAATAGACTGTGCTGTAAGTATTGGGTTCCTATCAATATATATTATTTTTGCATTTGGAAAAACATCCTTTAATAGGTCCAGTCTTTGACCCATACCTAAATTTTTTATTATTAATGGTTTATCATGATAGTTTATTATTGCAGTAACTTCATCTCTAATTTCATTTCTTATTTCATCTTTTATATCTGATGCTTTTAAAAAATAAATATCTTTTGGAAGCCATCTGTACCAAAATTGTCCACATTCACTTGGTGAGTTTAGACCATTAGTATCTCCATATTTTGAATTAAAAGTATTGTGGGCTTTATATCTATAGAACTTAGAACTTAACCACATTCCAAAAAAAGAATTTCTAAAAAATTTACAAGTCAAATTATTAATATAGATACTATCTAGTTCATTCGTCAAGACTTGATACAAAATTGTACTACCAGTTCTTGGTGCACCAACTATAAATACAGGTTCATGCTTGAGTGGCAAAACACTATATTTTTTTATTAATATTGATTCCCATATTCTTATTATTGGAGAGATAAAGTTTAAAATTTTAAATAAAATAAAGTTAATATATTTTTTCATAGTTTAAATTTTGTCATATAGTAAGCTAAGTGCATTCATCATCGGTCCGTGACTCCATCTTGGCATATATAAATAGAACTTCTTATTTCTATTAACAGTATAATAGTAGGAACTTTCATCAGGTAATATAAAATCATTTATATTTTTCATTACCAAGTCTTTATACAGATTTTTTTCTGATTCATCAAAAAAATCATAAAATGTAGAAAAAATTCGTATGTATTCAGATAAAGCATGAATATCTTGATGTAAACCTTTTTGTCCTATTCCTTTATAAACTATTATCTTATCATCAATAACAAAATCCATAATCATTTGTTTTATCTGTTTTATAATATGAGTTTTGTCATAGTTCAAGATATCAGCAGTTTCATACATTCCTCTCAGTGTAAAGCCAGTGTGATATGCATCACAACCAAACCAAGATTTATTACTTTTCTTATCTTCTATTCCTGCATAAGGAATATTTTCATAATGCATATATGGTTCTAAATAATTATACAACTTTTCCACTATGTTTTTATATTTTTCATCTTTTGTTTCTTTATACATCAATGCCAAACATGACATTCCTAGTGCATTAGCATTTAATACATGTGAATTGTCACCCTTATTTGAATAATCAAACACCCATTTTTCTTCGCTAACATGTTTAAGTGTGAATGCATTAATAAACCCATCTGCAATTTGTTGACAAAATTGGAAATACGACTTGTCATTCGTTATATTATATAAATTATAAAAGCCAAAAAAAACTTCACTTCCACCAGGTAAAAATGCAGTTGAATCATTAAATATGCCATCACCGTATTTAACTTCTTTACCATTTGAAGGATTAGGTATACCTAATCCTCCTTTGACTGGTATTAACATATCAGAAGCGATAGAAGCAACTTTTTTTGCTTCATTCAAAAATTCAATGTTTTTCTCTACACGATACATTTGAGCATAACACTGCATAAAAACACCCAACCCATATGGAATTGTTGTTTTAGCATTAATGTTACATAAATTTAAGTACGGAATTAATAAATTTGGAAACTTTCTTCTAAAAATTTCAATTTCAAGTCTTCTTAGAACTTTATTCTTAAATGTTGGTTTAAAAGATGTTTTGGATGAGAATGGCATATAATCAAATATTTTTGGGTCATACCCTTCATAACCATTTTGAGTAACATAATTAAAATTTGACTTAAGTAAACTATATATCCTTGCCTTATCCATTATTTTTTATACCTTCTATATATTTTTATAGGGTTTGTTATAAGAGAGGCAAATAATATAAAAACCATACTTATAACGAGCTTTATACCTATTTCACTCTGAAACTGGTAAACTAAATAAACACTTATTAAATAGAATGGAAATATAAAATATAAAAAACTAAAATCAATAACAAAATCTGTCTTGATTCTTATTAGAAAAATAATACACAATGGATTGAATAAAAAAGAAATTATTGTACTCACTGCACCACCATATAGTCCGTACTTTGGAACTAGTATTAGAGAAAAAATAACATTTAGTATCAATGAGCCCCATACTATCAGTAATCCGACTGATGGCATATTAAGTGCATTAAACAACGACTTAATAGCCATAAAACCAGAAAAAAGAACTATTCCAGGCAATATAATAAACAACAATTCAACCATACTCTGATATTCAGGAGGCAAAATCAAAGCTATTATTTCATTTGATATACTTAAAAAAATAATTGAACATATTAAAATAAAATAAAAGTTCATTTTCAATGTAACAGTTAAAAGGTTTGATATTTCATCAATTTTATTTTCACTGAATAGTTTTGTCATTTTAGGATAATTAACATTTGAAATACTTGCCCCAATTATTAGGAACAACATTGCAATCTTAATGGCATAATTATAAACTGCCACATCTTCTTTGCCTAAATGCTGATTAATTATTAAAAGTGCTATATTGCTATTCATAAAATCTGCTAATGATACAAAATATACTATGAAAGAGAATGTCATAATAGATTTAATACATAATAAAATATTTTTATCTATTAAAAATTTGTAATACTGAAATATTTTGAATATTCCCATAACAACATATAATATATTTGCTATATAAATAGAATAAATAGCAACTTCAATACTGGAACTGTAAATATTGGCTAGTATAAAATAAGAGATAATATTAACTACAAAAGCTATTGAAGATATAAAAAAAAGATACTTGTTTTGTAATAAAGACATTAAAATATGATCTACATATCCTCTTATAGTTAGTGTAAAAGCAAGAAATGAAGCAAGATATATAAAATTTTTATTTTCTAAATTAAAACCATCCATAATCATGTTAGAGAACGTATAATAAATAGATACAATTAAAACAGAAAAAGCAAGTGTACTTATTAATCCTGCAGTAAAATATTGGTTTAATAAGTTTTTGTTTTTAGTATCATTCAGTCTCTGAATGATACTAGGATTTATTTTCAATGTTAAAAGAGAGATTGCATAAGCAGATGCCAATAATACGAGAGAGTATATTCCAACCTCTTCTTGAGAAAGAGTATTACCTAAAATTATGACAAATACAATAGAGCTAAAACTGTTAACTAATCTATTTGCAAAATTATATATATACTGATTCAATTCCTCTATCTCTGCTTATAATATAGTTTATTTTTTAAAACTCCTATTGTACGTTTTGGGATTATGGACATAACAATTTTTTTAAGAGAATCAAATGTCGCAAGATATTTAGCTACATTTTTAAAAACATAGTTAATTCCTCTATCAAACCTTTGCATATTATATAGATATACTTTTCTTTTCATATATCTTTCTGCAGAAAGTATCTCCTCCATATTGTCGTAAGTTTCATTAACATATACAAGTTCTTTAAGTTCATGGTATTTATGCCAGTCCATTGTTAAAAGTTTCTTCTCTGATTTTAACTTATAATATAAAGGTGAAGCAGGCATAATAAAAAGAGGACTTGTTGTAAAACCATCGGCATCTATATCACTAATAAATTTTGCATTCATATCTAAAGATTGTTTTGTTTCACCAGGTACACCTGTTGTAAAACATGTACTAACCCTAATTCCAGCATCATGAATAATCTTGAATTGTTCTTTTAACTTCTCCACATCCCAAGGTTTATTAAGAACTTTTTGAACCTTTGGATCAACTGCTTCAACACCACATCTTACTTCATAACATCCTGATTTTGCCAATAAGTCTGCTAAATCTTTATCCCAGTTTCCAACACGGTCATTTATACTGTATTTTATTTTCATTCCAGATTCAATAATACCTTGGGCTATTTTTCTAGCTCTCTTTTTATTAGTCGTAAATACATTACAAGATAAAATAAAAACATTTATATTATAAGTGTCATGTAAATATTTTAATTGATCTACTACCTGCTCAGCTGTTTGATATTCAACCTTACTTCCATCATTTGAACTTCCACAAAAAGAACAACCAAAAGGACAATTTTTCATAGTACTTAAGTGTGCTGTTCTAGCTCTCATATCAGGTGATATATCTTCTCTTAGTTTTATATAGTCAGAAAATCGAAATGCTTCAAAATCTGGTTTAGGAAGATCACTTAAATGATATGCTTTTGGTGGAGCCAACAATTTATATGTACCATTACTATTTACAATTACACCATTAGCTGTTTCTATATCACCTTTTTCCTGAAACTCTTTTAACGCTTCAATAAGTGGTGCTTCCAACTCTTTATACAATATATACTTACTTTTTAGTTTATATATTTCACAAGCTTCTAGTTGGTCTATTCTTTGTTGTAAAATAATTGCAATTGTAGGATACTTACTTTCAGCTAAAACTCTATCATGGGGGATACATGTCCAAGATAAATATGTTATAACTATATCTGGATTAATACTATCAAGTTTATCTAATACTTCTTTATTGCTTAAATGATCTAGTTGTGCGTCTATTATATTTATTTCAATATCATTTAATTCTCTTTGTATAAGTGCATAGTGAAGAGGTTGAGTATATGGCATAAACGGATCAATAGAATAACTAGCATCTTTAGCCTCTCTTCTAACATATTGATCCCCATATTTAGGTGGTATAATCATACATATTTTCATTTAAATAATCCTTCTCTTAAAACGTGAATTCTAGCATATTATTCTTAGTTATAAATAATCCTGACTTGTTAGCAGGAAACAGCTTTACTAAATTAAATTTTAGACTCATTCTTTTATATATTTAATAAGTTTTTTTGCAACTATTTCATTACCAATAGGTGCGACGTGACATGCGTCTACAAATATCGGATTTTCATTATCAAAAAAAGCACCACTTAAGTCTATTAAAGAATCACATATTCCATAAGCACTACACTGTTTATTCCACTCATCTCTAAGGACATCATAGTAAACTGTATAGTTATCAGCTTCGTCTACTATTCTTTGCTTTGTTTCATTTATTATATAATCTAATTCATATCTACTTGGATTATATACTGCTGTTGGTTGTAATATAAATCCTACGTGTATTCCTTCATCTTTTAAAAGCTTATATGCATTTAACCATGAAAAAACTGTTACTTTAGCAGCTCGTCTTGCATTCTCTTCTTTACTACATATTAAATAATCATTTTCTTTTGAAAAATCTTTAAAAGATTTATCTGAATTAAATGATAAGCTTTTGTATGCTCTTGAAGGATTTTGATTTTTAAAAAAATAAGAAAACGGTGAATACATAAAGCTGGCAATTTTTGAAAAAAGTCCATTCATTTTAATATCTACATATTTAAAAAAAGAAGTTTCTTGAAGCATTCTATTTTTATTTTGTGACATATTATTTAACTGTTTTTTCATTCTTGGATAACTATTTATCATTTGTAGATATCTAGAGTAATAAGCATGAGAAGGTACTGGTTCGTTTTTTTGACAATATCTATATCCATCATTTTGACCATCATAAAAAAAGACCCTTTTTGGCTTATACCCCCTTAATAACATTAACTGCAAATTAATAAATTCTTGAAAAGATGTATATCCACTTTCTCCAAGGTTCAGTACTTTTTCGCCTGTATATTTAGCAAAAAATGAGGGAATGGTTGTCTCATCTGTTGCTCCCGTTCCCCACATAGTAGACCCACCAAAAAACCAAGTAGAATCATTTAAACTATGATTAGTAGATTTTCTAAATCCATTGTTATCAATATTGACTACTGTTCCGTTATACATTTGACGTCTGTATGCTATAAACGGTTCGTAACTTGATTTTGGAGCTGCATATTCATCAAATATCTTTATAGCAGTTTGTTTATCTAAATTACTATATGTAGGGTATGAAGCTCGAATATTATTACTGTTATAAGTTCTATTTACAACTTTTACATTTTGATCTAATTTATTATAAAAATAGTATGCAACAGCAATATAGAGAATGAAAAATATTAACAGATTATAAAAAATAATTTTAAAATATTGCATTTTGAACATATTAATCCAATTCAAATTCATCTTGCCAGTTTCCTTTATCTTCAAATTTCGGTTGAGCATTTTTATATAGGATAAAATCATCAATAACGAGAATGTCCATTTCTGTTCTCATAAAACATCTATAACTATCTTCCGGTGTACATACTATTGGTTCACCTCTAACATTAAACGATGTGTTTACTATTGTTGCACAAGCTGTTTTTTGTTCGAACTTAGAAATAAGTTTATGATATCTAGGGTTTGTTTCTTTATGTACAGTTTGAATTCTTGCACTGTAATCTATATGTGTAACTGCAGGTATTTCACTTCTTGGAACATTTAATTTTTCAATACCAAAAAGTTTTTTTTGTTCTTCTGTCATTTCAAAACATTTCTCTTTTTTAACAGGTGCAACTAAGAGCATATATGGACTATCTGTATCTAATTCATACCATTCATTTACTTTTTCTCTTAAAACAGATGGAGCAAAAGGTCTAAAACTCTCTCTATACTTAATTTTCAGATTCATTGTCTCTTGCATTTTTTTACTTCTTGCATCACCTATTATACTTCTATGTCCTAATGACCTTGGCCCATATTCCATTCTATCATAATGCCATCCAATTACTTTCTCATTAACAAGTTCATTTGAAACAATATCAAGTAGTTTATTTTCATCTTCAATTAGCTCATATTTAGCATTTACGCTATCTAAATATACTTTAATTTCAGTATTTGAAAATTTAGGTCCTAAATATGAACCTTGCATTTTATCTATATCCTCTGTATTAATAGTTCTTTTATTATCTAACTCTTGATAATAAACAGAATATGCACCGCCAAGTGCTCCACCTGCATCACCTGCAGCAGGTTGAATCCAAATATTATCAAAAATACCTTCTTTTAATATTTTTCCGTTTCCAACACAGTTTAGTGCTACTCCACCAGCCAAACATAGATTTTTACTTCCTGTAACTTCTTTCGCATGACGAGCAAGTTTTATCATTATCTCTTCTGTAACATCTTGAATTGAAGCTGCCAAATCCATCTCTCTTTGAGACAGTTCCCCTTCCCTTTCTCTTGGAGGTGCACCAAATAACTTATGAAATTTTTCACTAGTCATTGTTAAACCAGTTGTGTAATTAAAATAGCTCATATTAAGCTTAAAAGAACCATCATCTTTAATATCAAGTATATTCTCTTTAATAAGCTTAGAATACTTTGGTTCTCCATAAGGAGCCAATCCCATTACTTTATATTCACCACTATTTACTTTAAATCCAGTGTAATAAGTAAATGCTGAGTATAAAAGGCCTAATGAATGTGGGAAATGAATCTCTTTTAGAAACTCTATTTTATTTTCATTACCATATGCTAATGAAGTTGTAGCCCACTCTCCAACTCCATCGATAGTTAAAATTGCAGCATCTTCATAAGAACTAGGATAAAAAGCACTTGCTGCATGACTTTGATGATGTTCTCCAAACATAAATTTTTCTATTACTTTTGACTTAAACTCTTTTGATTGCTTTTCAGTACAATCTGGATTTAATTCCTCAAATAAAACTTTAAACTCTCGAGCTAATGTTTCTTTTAAAAACAGCTTATCTTTCAACCATACAGGCATAGACATTAAAAATGATTGAAAACCTCTTGGAGCTTCTGTTAAATATGTTTCAAGTAACCTTTCAAATTTTATAAAGGGTTTATCATAAAAAGCTATATAATCTATATCTTCTAAGTTGATTCCTGCTTCTTTTAAACAATACTTAATTGACTCTTTTGGAAAAGAATCATCTTGTTTTATCCTTGTAAACCGTTCTTCATGGACAGCTGCAATAATATTTTCATCTTTTATTAGTGCTACACCGCTATCATGATAATAAGATGATATCCCTAGTATATACATAAATACTTCCTAAAATAAAGTATATATAAAAGGAGCAACTGCACTACCCTGAGATAATACGATTAAAGCACCCAGACCAAGCATAATCACAATTATTGGTGCTAACCAAAACTTTTTTCTTACCTTCATAAAAGCCCATAGTTCTTTTAACATTGACATTTAATTATTCCTAAAATTGATTTTTCATTGATTGTGGTTGAGTTTCTCTTTGTATCCAATATGTAGATTCATCATTATTCATTTTTTTTCTTAATAAATCTTTACCGAGTACTTTAAGTATTATAGAAACAGGTGTAAATAATCCAAAATATAAAACTGTCATTATTACTTTTGATATTATATTACCTATAAATTCACCAACTTTAATCCATATAAGGTATGGTTTTACTAATACCGTTGGTTTAAAAAGCAATACTAAAGTTAATAATATTATAGTAATTAGTATTGTTCTTATAACTTCATTATATTTTACAAATTGATAAAAAAATATTGAACTAAATATAATTATCCAAATTATAGAAAATATCTTTATATCTTTTAGTTTTATTTTATTTGACATGTTGTTCCATTTATATAATTTTTCAAAACTATCTGTTATTGTACTATAAACCAAGGATTTAATAAATTTTCTTTATTATAAGTTACAGGTATCTTATTATTAAACTGATAAGTCATTTTTCCACTCTCTCTAACTATGGCATCAGCAGCTGCTGTATCCCACTCCATTGTTGGAGCAAGTCTTGGATAAATATCTGCTATCCCTTCAGCCACCATACATAATTTAAGAGAACTCCCCTTTGAAACTTGTTCTATTTTATTCGTTTCTAACGAGTATATAAATTCTTGAGTTTCAACTGAAAGATGTGACTTTGAAGCAACGACACTTAATTTTTCTTCTGGAGTTTTATTTATGTATAAAGGAAGTTTTTCTCCATTTTTAAAAGCACCTTGATTCTTCTTTGCGCTATACATCTCATTAATTGCAGGAGCATATACTACACCTAAAACAGGAATACTCTTTTCTATAAGTGCTATATTAACAGTAAACTCATCATTCTTTTTAATAAACTCTTTAGTTCCATCTATTGGATCGATGCACCAGTAATATTCCCAGTTTTTTCTAAGTTCATATTCTACTTGCTTATTCTCTTCAGACATAATAGGAATATTAGGGTAAAGTTCTTGTAGTTTGGTACATATTATGTCATTTGATTTTAAATCTGCCTCAGTTAGTGGTGATTTATCATCTTTATATTCTACAGAAAAGTCTTTATTATATATTTTCATAATAGCTTCACCTGCCTCTAAAGCTATTTTTTTAATTTCATCTATGTTTATTGTGTTAAGCATCTAAATAACCTTTTTCTTTTAAGTAGTCAACTACTTTAGAAGCAGCCTCTTCTATACTTATATTATCATTGATTAAATGTATTTCAGCATTTTCTGGAGCTTCGTAGGGTGAGCTTATACCTGTAAAATTTCGAATCACACCGTTTCTAGCTTTTTTGTAAAGTCCTTTTGGATCACGCTTTTCACAAATATCCAGTGGAGTATCTACAAATATTTCTATAAATTCCCCGTCTTGAACAAGATTTCTAACCTGTTGTCTATCATCTAAAAATGGTGATATAAAAGCACTCAAAACTATTATACCACTATCTACAAATAGTTTTGCCACCTCTCCAATACGACGAATATTTTCCACTCTGTCTTTATCTGAAAAAGTTAGACCACGATTTAATCCCATGCGGATATTATCACCATCTAGTAAATAAGTATGCTTTCCTAATTCTAAAAGTTTAGTTTCTACTGCATTTGCAACAGTTGATTTTCCACTTCCACTAAGTCCTGTAAACCAAAGTATACAAGGCTTTTGTATTTTCAACTGACTTCGTTCTTCTTTACTTACATGGTGATTATGCCATACTATATTTTCATTACTTGACATAGTTCTTCTTTATATATTTAACAATAATTATCGTAGCTTCTTCTACACTTGTATTGTCCGTATTTATTATTATTTCAGCATGTTGTGGTTCTTCATAAACATCGTTTACACCTGAAAAGTTTTTCAGTTCACCACTAATTGCTTTTTTGTAAACACCTTTATAATCACGTACTTTACAAGTTTCAATATCTGCTTTAACATATACCACAACATTATTTTTAACCATATCGCGGATAGCTTTACGAGATTCTCGATATGGACTTACAAATGATGCAACTGTTGAAACAGAATTATTCTGAAGTGTTTTTATAAGATGACCAATACGGTGCATATGCCTATTTCTGTCTTCTCTACTAAACCCTATATTTGGAGCAATATCTCTAATATCTTTTGAATCTATTCTCTCTATTGGAATATCTAACTTTTCTAACTCTTTATAAACAGCATCAGCTATTGTTGTTTTTCCAGAAAGTGGAAGTCCAGTAAACCAAATGTTGAATGGTTCAATCTTTTTACGACCCCATTTTATTTTAAACCAAGCTCTTTCATGTGCCCAGTAAAGACCAATCTTAGCTACTGTCTCAAGTAAACCTGCAGCAATAGCTAAATCAAGTCGTCCAAAAAACACATATACAATAATAATAGTAGTTGTTGTAGCAAAAAAACGCCAACTTACCCCTTTGGCAATTGAGCGTTTATTTGTATCCTTATACATTAAAATATTGCCTTACATTCCCATTCCGGGAAGTTTTTTCTAATGTAAGCATTTAACTCTTTCTCAGCTTCAGTATATTCTTTTTGAGATACTTCATCATCCATAGAATCATTTATGATTGATGAGTTTATCATACCGGCACCGACCGTATTGTTTGTGTACCTGTCTATAATTATAAAACTTCCCGTATAGCGATTTTCATTATATGGATCTACTGCTATTTTTCTATCTAATGACAATGTACATTTTGCTATATCATTTAATTCTAAAGTAGCTGAACCTAATTCATCGAATGTGTTTATATCTTTTTTATACTCTACTGATTTAAACGATCCATTTATAACAGAGGTAGCTCTTTTTATAATATAATTTGAGTTTAATAACATAGGTTTTTCACTCATCCAAACTAACATAACACTAAACTTATTAGATACATCTGGAATATCTGAAGTTTTCACTATCATATCACCACGGCTTATATCTATCTCATCCTCAAGAGTAAGAGTTGTTGCCATAGGCGCGAATGCTCTGTCAATAGATTCAACTTCCTCATCTTTAGTTTTTGGTCTGAGTTCTTTAACATCATTAGATACTATAGATTTTACTTTGGAAGTTTTTCTTGAAGGTAGTACTGTTATCTTATCACCTACACTTATTTCACCACTAGCAATTGTTCCACAAAAACCTCTAAAATTAAGATGTGGACGATTAACATATTGAACCGGAAGTCTAAAATGTTTACTTTCTTTTTTATTAACTTCTATAGTATCTAAAAGTTCCATCAATGGTTTCCCATCATACCAAGATGATTTTTCAGATATACTGACAATATTATCACCGTCTAATGCAGATATAGGAATATATGTAAATCCTATATCCTGATGATGTGGTAGATTTGGTATGACTTTTTCGTAATCAGACTTAATCTCTTCAAATCTCTCTTGTGAGAAATCAACTAAGTCCATTTTGTTTATAGCTACAATAATATTTTTAATACCCAAAAGAGAAGATATATATGAGTGACGTTTTGTTTGAGTAAGAACACCTTGTCTTGCATCTATAAGTATGATTGCAACATCTGCCATAGAAGCACCTGTTGCCATATTTCTAGTGTATTGTTCATGCCCCGGAGTATCCGCTATTATAAATTTTCTTTTATCGGTTGAGAAAAACCTGTATGCTACATCTATCGTAATACCTTGTTCTCTCTCAGAAGCCAGCCCATCGACTAAAAGTGCCAAGTCTATTTTATCACCTGTTGTACCACTCTTTTTTGAATCTTTCTCTATTGCACTTAGTTGATCTTCAAATATCATTTTAGAATCGTAAAGAAGCCTACCGATTAAAGTACTTTTCCCATCATCTACACTTCCACAAGTTATAAAACGTAATATCTCTTTATTTTCATGTTCATGTAGATATTTTTCAATATCTGTTGCTATTAAGTCTGACTGATGAGCCATTAAAAATACCCCTCTTGTTTTTTCTTCTCCATAGAAGCATCACCATCACTGTCTATCAAACGACCTTGACGCTCACTTGTCGTACATACTAACATTTCTTGAATAATTTCAGGTAATGTTGAAGCTTCAGAGTTTACTGCACCTGTTAATGGATAACAACCAAGAGTACGGAATCTTACATCTTCCATCTTTGCAGTATCTGCCAATTCTTTTGGCATACGTTCATCATCAACAAGGATTTTAGTGCCCATATATTCAACTACAGGACGTTTTTTTGAAAAATACAAATCAGGAATAGGGATAGACTCCAAATATATATATTGCCATATATCTAACTCTGTCCAGTTACTTAAAGGAAATACACGAATAGACTCACCTTTAGTATGTCTGCCATTATAAATATTCCAAAGTTCTGGTCTTTGGTTTTTTGGATCCCATCTATGATTTTCATCACGAAATGAGTATATACGCTCTTTTGCACGAGACTTTTCCTCATCACGCCTTGCCCCGCCAAAAACAGCATCAAACTTTTGAATATCAAGCATCTGCTTTAGTCCTTCAGTTTTCATTACATCAGTATGAAGAGCTGAGCCATGTTTAAAAGGTGATATATCCATCTCTTCACCTTTAGGATTTGAATAAACTATCAGTTCCATTCCAACCTCTTTTGCTCTACGATCACGAAATTCTATCATCTCTTTAAATTTCCATTTTGTATCAACATGTACAAGCGGTAACGGTGGTGGTGCAGGATAGAATGCTTTTTGTAATAAATGTAGCATTACAGAACTATCCTTACCTACACTGTAAAGCATAGCAGGATTTTGAAACTCAGCTATAACTTCACGCATTATATGAATAGATTCTGCTTCAAGCTGTTTTAAATGTGTTAGTTTTTTTTTATCTATCATATTAGTTCCTTTGAAATATAGCTAATATCTTCATTAGAAATATATGGATTCATAGGTAGACTCATTATTTCATTTGATACAACTTCGGATATAGGAAAATCACCTTTTTTATACCCTAAATATTCAAAGCACTCTTGAAGATGTAAAGGCATTGGATAATGAACAGCAGTTGGAATTCCTACTTCTTTTAACTTAGTTTGAAGAGAATCACGGTTTTTTACTCTAACAGAATATTGTGCCCACGCTGATGTTGCTTTATCATCTACATATGGAAGGACTATATCATTTTTCTTTTCTAAAGATTTAGTATATTTAACAGCGACTTCTTGTCTTAAAGATAAATCTTTTTTATAGTATTTTAACTTTACATTTAAAACTGCAGCTTGGATAGTGTCAAGTCTTCCACCTATACCAATATATTTATGGTAGTATCGTTCATTTTGTCCATGAACACGAAGTTGTTTCATTTTAGTAGCTAGTTTTTCATCGTTAGTAAAAACTGCACCACCATCACCGTAACATCCTAAAGGTTTAGCCGGGAAAAAAGATGTAGTAGAAATATCACCTAAATTACTATCAGTTTTACCGTTAAATGTACTTCCAAAACTTTGAGCACCATCTATAATAATTTTCAAGTTATGATTATCAGCTATTGTTTGTATAGCTTCCATATCTGCTGGTTGTCCGTAAAGACTTACAGGGATGATTGCTTTGGTTTTTGGCGTGATCTTTTCTTCTATTTTAGATGTGTCAATATTGTATGTTTTTTCATCTATATCTACAAATACTGGAGTCGCACCCAAAAGTGCAATAGTCTCAGCAGTAGCTATAAATGTAAAAGGTGTAGTTATGATCTCATCGCCAGGTTTTATATCTAGTGCCATCATAGCTAATATCAACGCATCAGTTCCGCTACTACAAGAAATAGCATATTTAGCACCTGTAAAATCTTCTAAGCTTTTTTCTAGTTCTTGTACTTCACTACCCATAATGAAGTTACAATTTCTTGCTACATTTAATATAGCCTCTTCAATTTCATTATTATATAATTCGTGTTGATATTGTAAGTTTGCGAAGTCTATCTTCATTTTTTTATAACCTCTAGATTATCATTAACAAGTTTATATGTAGCATATTCGTCTTCAGCTTGATTATTATCAAATTCTAAGGTATTTCCGGATATTCCTACCCAGCCTATCTGTTTTGCAGGCACACCTACCATAAGTGCATATGGTTTCACATCTTTATTTACGACTGCTCCACTTCCTATAAGTGCATATTCTCCTATTGTTGTACCACATACAATAGTAGCATTTGCTCCTACAGAGCAACCACATTTTAAAAGTGTTTTTTTAAATTCATCTCGTCTTACAATAAATGCTCTTGGATTTATAACATTGGTAAATACCATAGATGGTCCAAGAAATACATCATCTTCAACTTCTACACCCTCATAAATAGAAATATTGTTTTGAACTTTTACACCGTTTCCAATATTAACTTTAGGCCCCACTACACAGTTTTGTCCAAATGAGCAGTTTTTACCTATAGTTGTTCCTGATAAAACATGTGAAAAATGCCAAATTTTAGTACCTTTTCCTATACTTACATTATCATCTACAAAAGATGATTCATGTGAAAAAAATTCAGACATTTATACAAGCACCTTCTTAACAAATGGATGATAATCGCCTTTCATACCTATAGCTTCAGAATTTCTGATAGTAGCTACTGTACTGATAGAACCATATGCTTCATCCAAACCAAAACCATTACCGGCTAAAATCTCTTCATAACTTCTAGTATGTAAGTCCGTAAAGCCTCCGCTAAACTCTATTTCATTACCATCAACCGTAATTGAGCGGAAAGTTGTAAGTCCTCTTTGTTTTACTTCTTCTGGAATATAGTCGTAGTTTACACTTAAAAACCACCTTACATTTGCATTTTTTAGTTTAAAGCTACCTGCATTTGCATCCGGTGTTTTTAGATGAACTATATTTTCTTCTACATCGCCAAATATCCAACATAACATATCATAAAAGTGAACACCAATATTTGAAGCTATACCACCACTTTTATCTTCATTACCTTTCCATGATACAAAATACCATTTACCACGAGAAGTAAGATATGTTAAATCAATATCATATATTTTATTTGGATTTTCTTTTAATTCTTTGGAAACTTTTTCTTTAAGTGCAATTATTGAAGGATGTAAACGAAGTTGTAAAATATTATAAACTTTTTTACCGGTTTCATTCTCTATTACTTTTAATTGATCAATATTGTGAGGATTCAATACAAGTGGTTTTTCACAAATAGCATCTGCTCCACTTTTAAGTGCAAAACGTATATGTGAATCATGCAAATAATTTGGTGAAGTTATACCAATATACTCTATCTTTTTATTTCCATTCCTATGCCATTTATCTACAAACCTATCAAATCTTTCAAATTCTGTAAAAAAATTAGCCTGAGGAAAGTTACTATCCATAATCCCTATGCCATCATATGGATCAAGTGCTGCTACAAGATTATTCCCTGTTTCTTTTATAGCTTTCATATGTCTAGGAGCTATATATCCACTAGCTCCTATGAGTGCAAAATTTTTACTATTTGGCATTATTATAATCTCCCGTTTACTTTATCATAATCATATATTGATTTTAAATCATATACTATAGCTTCTGAACCATTCTTTGTACTATCTAAATCAATGGTTTTGAATTCATCATGTGAAACTGCTACAACCGTTGTTCCATATGTTTTTTTATCTAATGATTCTATAAGTTTAATTCCATATTCATTTTCAACTTCTTGTTTATCTGCCCATGGATCATACACATCAATCTCACATCCAAATTCTTTAAGTTCATTAATAATATCTATAACTCTTGAATTTCTTATATCTGGACAATTTTCTTTAAAAGTAATTCCTAAAACCAGTACTTTGGCACCATCAACTTTATAACCATTTTTTATCATAAGTTTTATAACTTGATTGGCAACATAAATCCCCATGTTATCATTTAGTCTACGTCCTGCTAAAATTATTTCCGGATTGTATCCTACTTCTTGTGCTTTGTGTGCCAAATAATATGGATCAACACCTATACAGTGTCCGCCGACTAAACCAGGTTTAAATTTCAAAAAGTTCCATTTTGTTCCTGCAGCTTCAAGAACATCATTTGTATCTATATTTAATTTATTAAAAATCAATGCAAGTTCATTAACGAAAGCAATATTTACATCTCTTTGTGTGTTCTCAATAACTTTTGCCGCTTCAGCAACTTTCATTGTTGGAGCAAGGTGGGTTCCAGCAGTAATCACACTTTGATATAGTTCATTCACTTTTTTACCGATTTCAGGTGTACTTCCAGATGTTACTTTTAATATTTTTGTTACGGTATGTTCTTTATCACCTGGATTAATTCGCTCTGGAGAATAACCACAAAAGAAATCTTCATTAAATTTAAGTCCAGAAACACTTTCTAAAACTGGTACACATTCTTCTTCTGTTGCACCTGGATATACTGTTGATTCGTAAATTACGATATCATTTTTTTTAAGAACTTTTCCAACTGTTTCACTTGCTTTTATAAGTGGTGTTAATAGAGGCCTTTTATTTTCATCAATAGGTGTAGGTACTGTTATTATATAAATATTACAATCTTTTATATCATTAATATTTAAAGAAAACTTCATACCATTATCTAAGGATTCCTTGACTTGGTCGTTTGAGAGTTCTAAAGTTCTATCATAACCACTGTTTAGTTCATCTATACGCCACTGTGCGATATCAAATCCTACAACTTCATACTTTTCACTAAATGCATGAGCTAATGGCAATCCAACATACCCCAAACCTATTACACATATTTTATTCATTATATTCCCTATTATAAAAATAATTTGTAGCTTCTACAAAACCATCTATGCTGCCACAATCAAATCTCTTACCCTTAAATTTACATGCCACAACATTTCCTTGTTTTGCTTGTTCTAAAAGTGCATCTGTTATTTGCACTTCCCCACTTTTCCCAGGTTTAGTGTCTTTTAATATATCAAAGATATCTTGAGTTAGTATATATCTGCCTATTATAGCCATGTTTGTAGGTGCATTTTCTGGATCAGGTTTTTCAACCATATCTGACACTCTAAAAACTCCGTTTTCTATCTCTTCACCGTCTATAACACCATATTTATTTGTATCTTTTTTGTGAACTTCTTCTATAGCTACTATTGAGCATTTATACTTATTGTATACTTTTATCATCTGAGACAATACACCACCTGCTTCAGAGTCGTTATCACATAAATCATCTGCAAGTATTACCGCAAAACTCTCTTTACCGATTAGTGTTTCACCGGTTAAAATTGCGTGTCCCAGACCTTTCATCTCTACTTGACGTGTGTATGAAAATGTACATTTAGTTATAACATCCCTTATCTCTGTCAGATAATGTTCTTTTGAGGTTCCTTTTATTTGATGTTCTAGTTCATAACTTATGTCAAAATGATCCTCTATTGCACGTTTACCACGACCTGTGACAATGGCCATAGTATCTAATCCTGCTTCAAGTGCTTCTTCGACACCATACTGAATAAGTGGTTTTGTTAGTACGGGCAGCATCTCTTTTGGCGTAGCTTTAGTAGCAGGTAAAAAGCGTGTACCGTAACCCGCTGCAGGAAACAAACATTTTCTAATCATCAAACTTTTATAGTCCTTTTTTTAGGTAGAAAATTATATCTTTTTATTAATTTCTTACTGCTTAATTATAAATATTTATTAATTATTGATTTTTATTATTTTATCTTCAATTTATTTTTTAATATAATCTTTCCAGCTTCAACACCCGGTTGGTCATAAGCATTTATATGAAGGAATTTAGCTACGACAGAAGTTAAAAGTTCATATTCATACATAAGAGCAGCTATATTTTTTTCATCAACAGTTTCCAAAGTTATGACATCGCAAGGGATATCTTCTAACTCATTTATAGCTTGTATAGTTGCATCTGCTTGTTCATTGATAAGATATGAAAAGTCTAGCTTTTCCAGATAAGCAAGTTCTTCTAAACCTTCCAATTTTACATCAGGTATTTTCATATCGTTTTCAAAATTATCTACTTTAACGACCGTTACGGTTTTATCTCTTTTACCTTCTACTATAAGTTGTAAAAAAGAGTGTTGGTCTATCGGACCTATAATTCCAACCGGGGTTAAACCTTGTTTAGTTGTATTTATATCTATCTTACCTAAACTCTCACCCCATAACTGAATATACCATTTATTAAATCCTTCAAGTCTGGAAGAGTAAGAAAAAACTACATTTATATTAAAACTGTTTTTATACTCTGCAAAGAATCTGGCTTTTTTTAAAATTCTTTCATATGACGAATTTTCACTAAAAAAACCTTCATAAATCTCTTTAGCACCGCCAATCAGTACATCTATATTCAATCCAACTACGGCTAACGGAAGTAAACCGACTGCAGAAAAAACTGAAAAACGTCCACCTACATCTTTTGGTATTTCAAATGTCTGCATCTGGTGTGTCTGTGCATAAGCGTTTAGTTTTGAGTCATTTTCAGTTATCACAACCGTATTTGACTTATCGCATTTAATCAATGAGTTTATATATTTCCATATCGATATTGTCTCCACCGTCGTACCACTTTTCGAAATAACAATAAACAAAGCATTTTTCATATCTATTGCATCTATTTTAGACTTCAATTCAATAGGATCGGTACTCTCTAAAAAGTGAAGTTTTTTATCTAATGTTTTAGAGTGTTTTAAAAACTTGTAAATTGCATAAGTTCCTAGAGTACTTCCTCCAATACCGATAACTACTATATCTTTTTGTTTTACGGTCTTTGCATATTCTTTAAAAATTGATGTATCTTGATGCACTAAGTTGTAATACCCTATATATTCACGCTCTTTTTTAATACTCTCAAACAGCTCAGCATCTGAAATAGTAGGATTATAATTATTTGTGTAGTTCATTTAGTCTTATCTCTTTGTCTTAAAAATACAGGAAACTTTGGATTTCCTTTTGATGTTAGTCCGTAATACTTAAAAGTTATTATACTTCCAATCTTTGGAGGATTTTTTCTTTGTTTATCACTAAATCCAGATCCAATTTTTATGATTTTATCACTCTTTAACTTGCAGTTTAATGAACCTAGTTTATTTTTATATTTACCGTTTCCATTATTAAAAGAAACTACTTTACACTCAGCATCTTGATAGCTTTTTACTTTTAAAGAGTTATTATCTCTACCTGTATAGTAAGGCAAACTTCCATCACGTACAACTACACCCTCTCCACCCTGTTTCTCTATAGTGCTTAAAAACTCTTTCAGATGCTCTTTATTTTTTACTTTTATCTGCTTTATTAATTTTAAATATTTTGTCTCTTTTACGTTTGAAAGTCGCTGAAGTAAACTCCCTCTTGCACTAGGGACTTCAAATATATTGTATGTCAGCTCTTTCCATTTTTCATTTGACTTTTTAGTTTTTACAATTGAGCTAATATTTTCAAAATCATTGCGTTTGCTCCACAGCTCACCATCAAGCTTATGTTTTGGAAAATTCTTTATAAAAAAAGTAGGGGGATTAAAAACTTTTCCGCCTCTTGATATTAATTTTTCACCATCCCAGTATGCTCTAACACCGTCAAGTTTTTCGCTCATATACCAACCACTTATATTTTTATCATCAGTATAAGTATTAAGTAAAAAAAGATTCGGTTTATCTGACCATATATATGTACAAAGTAAAAGTATTAATAGTATCTTCATCTAAATTTTTAATTTATATACCTTTACTAGAGGTGTAAATATAACTTCCTCAAAAAGCTTTTTATCATATTTTTCAAGTACCATAAGCTGTATATAAGTTGAGTTATACGTAGGTTCATCCATAACTAAAAAAGTATTATAGTTTTTCATATATATTACACTTATATCAGATGCAAAATTTATAAGTTTCTCTTGAACTTTTAATTTTTGTTTATTATCGTATTCCGTAGCAGTAAACCTTCTTATATGCTGTTTATTATCCCCTATTTGTAAAGTAGAATCTTTTAAGTTTAAAATAATATTATTTCCAAGATATATTAAACCGTTTTGTTTTTTAAAATTTCTTGTTACATAAAAAAACGGATGTTTATATTTTTGTCCACTCATTAAATCCAAATTTGAAAACACTTTTACGGTAGGATATATATCCATCATTCTATATGGAAGATATAAATATATATCTCTAGTTTTTTTAGGAAGTTTTATATCGGTCTCCAATGAGAATAAAAAATCATTTGTATTGTCAAATCCATAATCTTTTGTCATTTGTTCAATATTTGAAAATACTTTTATCTTTTTAGCCTTTATAGCTTCTAAATTTTCTTTTTTGAATTTAAAAGTCTTTTCAGTATATTCAACATCTAATCTTGCCATCTTTGATGATATATCTTGTGGTTTTGTTAATATGAAACTGACAGGAAAATTTACACTACCACTATGTTTTCCCCCATCTACAAGTGTCTTAACATCAGAATAATATCTTATAGGATATCCATAATCCCACCAAGTAACTACATAGTCTTCTCTGCTTGCAATAGTTTTTAGTTTATCTAAAACTTTTACTTCCTCTTTTTTAAAAACAGTAGGAACTCTATAAGATTCTATATGTTTAATATTAGGTATTAAAATCGCAGAAGCAATTATTACGTAAGATAATATGCGTACACTTTTTTTATCGGTTATATATCTCAACCCTTCTGTAATTAAGAATGCTATCCCTAGAGCCAAAACAGGTACTGCGTAAACGGTAAATCTAAGTCCTCCTACATATGCTAAAAAACCAAGTCCCAACATTGGAAGAGCCAATAACATTATTCTATGTTTATATGCAAGCCATACATAACCTATAAATGACAATATAAATGTAACTGTATGCCCGCTAATACGATTTGCAAAGGTTTCAAAAGGTATTTTACCTGCTTCACGAACAGTTTGCAAAACTGCATAAAAATGAAGTCCTAATCCAGCATTCAATTTATCTACATTATTTCCAAAAACATAAGGTTGAAGTCTATCCCATATAGGATTAAATCCTCCAGTTATGAAAAAAGCTATTATAGATAAACCTAAAATATAAAGAACATACTTATTAAATTTTTCATCTTTAAAAATATAATACATAAAAATCACTATTGGCAGTCTTATAAAACCATCTATATTTAACATTGCAAACATCATAAGTGCCAATAGTTTATAATTGTATATATTTTTTCTATCCCAAACAAGTGTATAAAAAAGGATAAGTCCAAAAAATGCAAACTCTAATGCATAGCTTTGCGGATACCACCAACGATACACTAAAATATCTAATGCAGTGATTAGAAGATATTTATTTTCATATGTTTGTATAGCCCAAATAATAGACCAAAGCAATACTGTGGGCAATACAATATTTAACATGTCTGTATCATAATACCCTACCATAGTACGGTTATAATAACTCCAAGCTATAGATGCCAAAAGTGCGCCAATAAATCCCATCTCTAAATTTTTAAGATTTTTGGCAATTAAAATAATCGGTATAACTATAAGTGAGCTTAAAAATACCGGAATATATAAAATAATGCTCTCAAAACTAAATGGTAATATAGTAGTAAAAAAAGCAGTTAATTGTGAAACTGCACTATTTACAGGAGATAAATCATTTAACTGATGAAATCTATCGTAAAACTTCTCAGCAACATGATTTGTAGATGTACCTGATATAAGATCTCTTGCACCCTCTGCAAAATAATATCCGTCATTTGTATTTATCATAAACTGATCGTTAAAGAAAAACGGTTCATATCCGCTAAACTGATAAATCCAAATCATTCTCATCCCCACTGAGAATAAAAAAGCTATAGATATATAAAGTAGTGTTAGTTTGGTTTCTTTAGTTAAGTTCATTTTCTAATTCTTTTAATCTTTTTTCATATATTTGTTTGTCTGCTATTCTATCATATTTAATAGCACCTTTTAACAGCAAGTTATACTTTTTTATAAGTTGCTCAATCACTTGAGTTTTAAACTCACTATTTAACAACTTCTCTAACGCAATAACCCTAAATCTGTCCATACCCCAGTGTTTAAAACTAAGCTGATTTTCATGTCCTGCATATTTTACAATCAGTTTTTCATTTACCAAACCTATTTTTTCTTTAGACGCAACTCTAAGCCATAAATCATAATCTTCACAAACTTCCAAGTTCTCATCAAATATACCGATACTCTCAAACATACTCTTATGAACTAAAGCAGATGAAGGAGCTATAATACAATGAGATAAACACTTCTCAAAAATCTCTCCACCATGCTTTTGAAATTTTTTAGGCACCTTTAGCTCTTTAGAGTCTCTTATCCACAATTCATCGGTATAACTCATCAAAATATTTGGATTATTTTTATGAAATTCCACTTGTTTTTGTAGTTTTTGAGGATGCCATTCATCATCTGAGTCTAAAAAGGCTATCCACTCACAAGAAGCTTTTTTTATTCCTGTATTTCTGGCACTTGAAACACCTCTATTGTGCTGATATAAATATTTTATTTGTGGAAAGTCATTTTGAATTTTTGAGGTATTGTCATTAGACCCGTCATCTATAACAATAACCTCAATAGGGAGAAGTTTTTGGGAAAACACTGACTTAAGAGCTCTTTTTAAAAGCTCATATCTGTTGTATGTGGGGATAATAACTGAAATATCGATAACTATCCCCTTGTGAAATTATTTTTTACACTCGCCTAAAACTAAATCTGCTTTATTTTTTTCTATAGTTTTAGAACCGATGCCTTTTACATTTGCTAAATCTTCTAGCTTAGAAAAACAACCGTTTGTATTTCTATATGCTACTATAGCTTCAGCTTTTTTAGCTCCGACACCTTTTAAATTTGCCAAAGATTTTGCATCGGCATTATTTATATCTATACTGGCAAAAAGTGCACCTACCAACATTACTAATGAAAGTAAAATTTTCATATATCAACCTTTAATAATAAAATCAAACAGTATAATACACTTATATTCACTAACAAATAATTAACAGTAACATATTTTATTATTTTTTACCATTCCTTTATTTCATTATATACACTGTCACGCTCAACAGGTACAAAACCTGAGTTTTTAATAAGTCCTACAAATTCTTCCAAATCTACTCCATTTGCACTTTTTGCACCGGCTGCAGAATTGATAGATTCTTTTTCGATTGTACCGTCCAAATCATTGGCACCAAACTCTTGAGCTACTAAAGCTAAATTAACTGTTGAAGTCACCCAGTAAGCCTTTAGGTTTGGAACATTATCTAAAACGATACGTGAGACCGCCATGGTCTTTAAAATCTCATTTGCAGTTATAGGCTCTTTTACATTTAGGTAATTATTCTCCGTCTGATATACAAGAGGAATAAAAGCATTAAACCCGCCTGTTTTGTCTTGAAGTTCACGTATTCGCATCATATGATCAATTCTATGTTCACGTTTTTCTACATGACCAAAAAGCATAGTAACGTTACTCATTTTTCCGCGTTTATGCCATTTCTCATGAATCTCCAACCATTGCTCACTTGTAACCTTACCTTTACAGATATAATCACGTACCTTTTCATCAAATATCTCGGCACCGCCACCCGGCATCGAATCAACTCCGTACTCAACCATCAAATCAAGTATCTCATCATAAGTTTTATTATAATGTCTTGCCAAAAAGTCAACCTCTGCAGCCGTCAAAGCTTTTACATGTATATGAGGGAAAGATTCTTTTATTTTTTTAAATATACTAAGATACCAATCAAGTCCGGTATCGGGGTTATGCGCTGATACGATATGTACCTCTTTAGCACCGCGTTTATCAATATCAGACACAATATTTAAAATCTCATCATGAGTCATAGTATAAGGGTTTGGATTTTTTCTATTTGCAGAGTATGCACAAAACTTACAAATATCAGCACAAACGTTTGTAGGATTAATATGACGGTTTATATTAAAATACGTCTTTTTACCGTGCTTTTCTTTACGGATTTTATCCGCCATCTCACCTAACTCAAATAGGTCTTTATCATACAGGCTTAGAGCCTCTTCAAAATTTATTCTACTCATTTATAATCCCGGTGCCTTCCACATTGAAGTTGTTATATTTTCATCTACGAGTTTTAGTTGTGCCTCGTATGCAATTTGCCATTTTTCTTTTATATCATTATATATTTTGTTATTATCCATATTCGGTTCATACTCTTTTTCCCATACGACCAACTGTTGTGCCGCGGCTACCAAAGAGTCATATATTCCTGCTCCGACACCGGCACTCATAGCAGCTCCGAGTGCCGTAGCTTCTCTAACTTTTGGAATTTTAACTTTTTTTCCTAAAACATCGGCTAAAGTCTGACACCAAAGTTCTCCCTTACTTGCTCCGCCTGCAAAAACTACCGTATCAAATTCTACATTTGAGAACTTTTGTATGTTCTGTAAATTTATTGCACTTACGATGCAGGCATTTTCCTGAAGAGATTTAAATATAGACGCACGGTTATATTTACTCTCGTCAAGTCCCAAGTTTAAAAAACTCGGACTTGCATGGTACCATTTTCCGTATTTCATGGCATCTGAAAAAGTCGGCAGTATCCCGTATGAACCTGCGGGAATATTAGTAGCTTTTTTCTCAAGAACTTCATATGCATCCAAACCTAAATCTTTAGCTTCAAGTTTTTCTAATTCACAAAAGGCATCACGAAACCATCTCATAACAAGTCCTGAGAAAAAGGTAATTCCCTCAGCTTGATTAAGCCCTGCTACTACATGCGGGTTAATACGTATGCCCATATCTTTTGGCGGAGTTACATCATTTTTTATATTTACTACCTGCTGCCAAAAACTACCCCCAAGTATTGCTACCTGATTTTCCTCTACAACACCAAGCCCTGCAGCTCCAAGCTGGACATCACCACCGCCCGTGACCACTTTTGTACTAATAGAGAGTCCTGTTTGTTCAGCCACAATATCTCCGACATTTCCAATGATGGTCCCTACTTCATAACAAGGCGGAAATATATCATCTTTTAAACCGACTCTCTTAGCCATATCACTTTGCCAGTCACGTTTTTTAAGATTAAATATACCCGTAGTTCCACCGTTACTTGGATCACTTGCTATCTCACCGCTAAGAGATGCCAGTACCCAGTCTCCGATCATAGATATAGACGCTACTTTTTCATAAACTTCAGGTCTGTTGTTTTTAAGCCAAAGAATTCTTGGAAGTGCACCAAGTGCAAAGGTCTGACCGCTTAAGGCGTAAAACTCTTCTTCAATATTTTCTTCCAGCTCTTTTAGATACCTTACTTCTTTGGAAGCCCTTGCATCAACATTAGCAACACCCCAAAGTTCATTACCCTCATCATCATATAGGACAATACCTTCACGCATAGATGTAGCACTAAGGGCTAAAATCTCATCTGCATCAATTTCGGCTTTTAAAATCGAGTCTTTTATAACATCGCATACAAGAGTCCAGTTTGTCTCAAAATCAAAGCTCATAGAATGAGGAACACCCTCTTCTTCAAGATGTACCCACTCTTTTTGAGATACAGATATTTGATTGCCTTTTAAATCAAATATAACACTTCTTATGCTCCCTGTTCCCGCATCTATAGCCATCAAATAAGACATTAGATTATCCTGTCGCTTCCACCGTCAATCGCTACTTGAGAACCTGTAGTTTTAGCAAAAGGTTTTGATGCCATTGCACAAACGAGTTCTGCAACATCATCTGATTTTATCTCTGTTTTTAATACGTTATTTGTCTTATACTCTTCTACACTCATACCGTATGCCTTTGCACGATTTGCCAAAACCTCATCCGTCCAGATCGCGGTATCAAACACTGCATGTGGATGCAGTGTATTTACCCTTACTCCGTAACCACCAAGTTCAAGTGCCGCAATGCGTGCAAGCTGAGTTTGTCCGGCTTTTGCAACCGAATAAGCAGCCGCACCTTTACCAGGTGCAGGAAAATTCTTAGATGCTACCATCACGATAGATGCATCGATTCCGAGTTTTAAATATGGAGCCGTCGCACGTATGAGCTTTTGATGGGAAGTAAGATTTATATTCATACTTTTCTCCCAGTTCTCATCACTAAGAGAATCTAAGTTCTCACTCGGTGTAAATATACCTGCATTACTAACAACTATATCGATTCCGCCGAAGTTTTTAACCGCAATCTCTACAGCTTTTTTAATATCATCATTTGAAGTCAAATCACAGCAAACGCCTTTTGCGTCTGGCTTGTTAAATACATTCTCGACATCAGGGTTTATGTCTAAAACGACAACTGCCGCACCTCTTGAGTTTAACATCTTTGCAATCGCTTTTCCGATACCGCTAGCACCGCCTGTAACAAGTGCCACTTTACCGCTAAACTCAGGAGAAATTCCACTTTTTTTGAGTTTAGCCTGCTCTAATTCCCAATACTCAACTTCAAAAATCTTTGCCGCACTCAGGGCTTTATATCCGCCGAGTTTCTCAGCTTTTAAAATAGCTTCAAAAGTATGTTCGTTTATATCTTTGATAATATTTGCCTCTTTGGCATTTTTACCAAAAGACAACACTCCATTATCTTTAAGAATTGCAAAATTCGGTGCAGGATTTAAAAGTGTCTCGTCAGTCTTATTATCTTCAAAATATTGTGTATATTCTTGCACGTAAGAAGCCAAATCAGTTTCAAAATCTTCACCAACAATAGCAGGAATTCTTTTTGTTCTGATAACATGATCAGGTGTAAGAGGACCCTGAGTTGCAATTTTCACAATATCTTGCTTTGAGAAGTAAGAAGCCAGGTTTGAATCATTTAGTATTGAGATTGTCGCATGACCTTTTAGTTTTGAGACCTCTTTTCTAATAGATGCAAGTTCTATTAAATCAATATCCAAGCTCTCATTTTTAATCTCTAAATCAGCACCTTTAGATGCCAAATATTTTTCTGCCTTGTCAACTAATTCTATAGTCTTCTCGTAAGATTTTTTAGCGTCATCGTTAAACGTGAAAAGACCGTGATTCATTAGAACCATTCCCTCTAATTCATCCCAGTTTACATCCCTTGTCATGTCATAAATTAACTTCGCAAGAACAAAACCCGGCATAATATATGGGATAATCAGAACTTTATCACCGTAAAGCTCTTTTATTTTCTCTTCTCCGCCCTCTGTATTTGTGATAGTCACAACTGCATCCGTGTGTGTATGGTCTACAAATTTATAAGGAATAACGGCATGTAAAATAGCCTCAACCGAAGGGTTTGGAGCTGATGGATTTGTCATAGCCAAACGCTGGTACTTAACCATATCCGTATCATTCAACTCTTTTAACTCAGCCATCTTAAGCAGCATCTCCATCTTAACCGGAGCAAATCCCTCTGCTTCTATGGTAGCCAAATCCCAACCGCTCCCTTTTACGTAAAGGATATCTTCACTCTCACCAAAAAGATTTGTAGCAGTCGATTTTACAGATGTATTTCCACCTCCATGCAAAACTAAAGAGCTGTCACGCCCAAGTAACCTTGATGTATATACACGTAAATCTAAATCTGTTTTAAACTCTTTTGCCTCGGCATCACTCCATAAACTTTTCATCTAATTAAACCTCTTTTTAATCTCTTCATAATTTGCTTTGCATACACCTTTGTCTGTTATAAGTCCACTGATAAGTCTTGCAGGTGTTACATCAAAACCGTAGTTAATTGCAGGTGAATCTTTTGGAGTTATAAGAACTTCTCTCACCTCTCCATTGCTATCCACACCGCGCATATATTTGACCTCATCTTCGCTTCTTAACTCAATTGGTATCTCTTTTACACCATCTCTAATCTCAAAGTCAAATGTAGATGCCGGGATAGCTACATAAAAAGGGACATCATTATCGAATGCCGCGAGTGCTTTTAGATATGTCCCTATCTTATTTGCAACGTCACCATTTGCACTTACACGGTCAGCTCCCGTAATTACCATATCTACCATACCGTGTTGCATCAAATGTCCACCGGTGTTGTCTGCTATGATAGTATGCTTAATTTTACTTTGAGTAAGCTCCCAAGCAGTAAGAGATGCTCCTTGATTCCTAGGTCTTGTCTCATCTACCCAGACATGCACGTCTATCCCGCGTTTTGCAGCCTCATATATAGGTGCCAAAGCAGTCCCTTCATCTATAACCGCGAGCCAGCCGGCATTACAATGAGTCAGAATATTTATACTTGTTTTGTTTTTCTTTTTTAATATTTCTTCAATTATGTCAGCACCGTATTTTGCAATATTCTGACTCTCTGATGCCTCTTCGTCATTTAATTCTATTGCATACTTTTTTGCATCTGCTACTAAATCTGTAGAGTCCTTTAAAAGCTCCATCATCTTATCAACAGCCCACATAAGGTTTACAGCCGTAGGGCGTGACTCCCTTATCAGAAGAGCCTTCTCTTTTAACTCATCATAACTATTTACTTCCATGCACGCAGTATAGATGCCAAAAGCCGCAACACTTCCTATAACACCTGCACCGCGAACAGTCATGTCTTTGATTGCTTCAACTACTTCATTTGTAGTTTTTAAAACTTTACTCTCTGTAACAAACGGAAGTTTTGTTTGATCTATAACTTCCAAAAAACCATTTTCATTTAGCCTTAAAGCTCTGTATTTACCCTGCACTATTTACCTTTATAATTTCTAATACTTGTTCTGCAGAGTCTATTTTTTCATATTTCATTACAAACTCTCTTGCTATTTTTAAAACCAAAGCCTCTGCATCATGGCGTTTTTGTTTATCTTCAATGCCTCTTATCTCCGCAACCCCTGCAACTCCAAATACCCGTCTTGCCATCTTACAACCTGCAAAACCTATTGATTCCTGTAGAATTCTTTTTACAAATTTTTCTCTGTATTTTTGAGCCGTTTTATCATCTATATAACCATCTATCAAAAGTGCCGAGTTTTTTTGAACCTCCCACAGTTTTAAAAACTTACTCTCAAAAAGCTCGATTATCTCTTTAATCGTCTCAAGAAGATACTCTTTAAATTCCTCATCTTTAGTAACTATTGTATGATGTACATAGTTGTTTGCAAGGTTTGCCAAAAGTGCGCCTATATCAAATCCAAAAGGACCAACATATGCAAACTCAGGATCAATCACAAAAGTCTCATTCTCATTCAACATAATAGAACCCGTATGAAGATCACCGTGGATTAGAGCATCCGTAGAAGTCATAAACTTGTATTTTAAGTCTAAAACCTTCTCTTTAAACTCCATATCCGAAAAAAGCTTTTGTGCAAGTGGATTGTCTTTTACATTATCTGCATCGTTTGTCTCGTTTTGCATATATGCAAATGTAAACACAAAATCTTCAGTAAGTTTGCAAAGTTCCGTGTTTGAATTAAACTCATCAATGAGTTTACGCTTTAATGTAGAGTTCAGATACAAAGAGGAAGTTTTAAAAAGTGTATCTGCCAAATAACTGGAAACATGTTCAGAAAAATTTGGATATTTTTTAGCATCTGTAAGTCCGCCTCTTAAGATGATATGGTTTTCTAAATACTGCATAACTACAATAGACATATCTTCGCTTACATGGTAAATATCCGGCACAAAATCTGGAGCTATCTCTTTAAACTTGGATAGTGCCCTTATCTCATAAGTCATACGCTCACGCCCTAGGGCAAACTCTTCACCTACACATCTTAGATATGGAACAGCCTGTTTTACTATAAGAGCTTTGTTTGAATCAGATACAGAACTTACAAGATAGACATAGTTTAAATTGCCGTCACCTATCTCATCTGCTTTTAAATCATCACCGCCAAAGTAGCTAGCAACTTCATCAACACTTAAAAGATACTCTATTATACTGCTTACGTCTAACTCTCTATATTCCATACCAAACCTTTAAAATCAGCCGAGTACTTCTAATTCATCGGTATATTTTTTTTCACAATAAGGCTCATATGAAGATTTGTAAACTGCATAGTGTGCAGATGCTTTGTGTCCATCAAGTGCAGCTTCATCACGCCAGCTTTCATACGCCATAAATTTACGAGGGTTATTTTCATACTGAAATATTTCATAAAAAATACAGCCGTCTTCAGCTTGACTGGGTTTAACCATTGCACTTAAAAGTTCTTTCATCTTTGCTATGCTTTTTTCGTCATCTTTTGCTATAAACGTCACTCTTTTTGTAATTTCCATAGGGTTATACACCTTTCTAAATTGTTTAATATTTAATCTTTGAGATTATATCTAATTAAATTAACTGTAATATAATATAAAAAATATTTAGGATAATGCCTGTGGACATAAAACTGCAAATTGAAGATGTTATAGAGCAAAACGGAAGTGATTTTGAACTCTCAAAACTTTTTAAAGAATATATAAAAGAATATAAAACTTCCCTGCCGGAGCTTTTTGAATCAAATCAAGGTAAAGATTTTTTAGTAAAACATACAAAAAAATTAGATTCTATAATAACTCTTATGTATCAAACGATTTTGCGTCGTATGTTTGGAAACTATCTTCCAATGCGAAACTCTATACCCATAGCTATAGTAGCACTTGGCTCTTACGGTCGCGAACAGCTTTGTGTACATAGCGATATAGACCTCCTTATAGTGTATCAGGATATTGAAGGGTATAACTCCAAGCTAATCATTGAAAAACTATTTTATTTGGCATTAGATGCAGGTTTAAAGCTTGGTCATCGTGTACACGAGGTAAATGATTTATTCAGTTCTAGCAAGGAAGATATCACTATACGCACATCATTAATGGAAGCAAGATTTATTACCGGTTCTAATTTTACTTGGCATGCTACGGGACGGGAGTTAACTAAAATACGTTTAGACAAGCAAAAAGATTTTATTTTAGAAAAAATAGAAGAAGCCCAGATTAGAAGAAAAAAATATCCGACAACAATGGAGCCAAACATAAAAGAGAGTGTAGGAGGATTAAGAGATTCGCATCTTATTTTTTGGATTGCTCAAACTATATACGGGATATCTTCACTTAAAGATTTAAGCGGTGATGTATTTTCCGAAGAAGAATACAGAGAATACCGTATAGCATTAGAACTTCTGTTTCGTGTTAGAAGTGCATTGCATCTGATAACAGGCAAACAAGAGGACAGATTAATACTCCAGCATATGCCCCAAGCAAGCAGGATGCTAGGCTTTAAAAATGAGCAAAAAATGGTATCTAAAGTACTTGAAGCCCAGTGGCGTATAAGTAACTTTACGCAGATATTTGCTAAAAAAATGGTTAGAAAATATATTGAAGATAAATCGCTTATAAAACGTTTTAAACACAACCGACTGCAAAAAGGTATATATCTTTTAGAAGACAGACTTTATGCATCTTATAATCTTGCAAACCTGTCTATAGATGAGCTTTTAACTATCCTTGTAAATCTAGAAGACAAATTTTACCATTTTGATGCAGGTTTTTTAAAACAGTTCACATATGTAAACATATCTTACCCTCTCAGACAAAAAACATATAAACTTATAAAACAACTATTGCAAAAACAGCATATATACAGCTTTTTAAAACTTTTTTACGATGCAGGTATATTACAACATTTGTTTCCAAACTTTAAAAAAGTTATGCATCTGCCGCAGTTTGACGGATACCATCATTATCCCGTCGATATACATTCCATAAAGTGTATCGAAGCACTTGAAAACATAAAAGAACCGTTTGTAAAACAACTTTTTGACGAGTTGGATGCAGATGAAAAGCTTCTAGTAAAAATTGTCGTACTTTTTCACGATACCGGAAAAGGCAGAAAACAAGACCATAGTGAAGTCGGTGCAAAACTTATAGCACCGTTTATCGACAAAATAGGTTTAAGCCAAGAGATTAAAGAGCGGGCTATACTTTTAGTTAAACATCATATACTAATGAGTAATGTATCTTTTAAACAAAATATACATAATGAAAAAATACTTTACAAATTTATGTCAAATATAGTAGATGAGAAAAACCTAAAACTACTTTATATAGTTACATATGCAGATGTTAACGGCGTCGGAGGCGATATATACAATTCATTTAATGCCAAGCTTCTGCACGATTTATATATCAGTGCTTTGGAAGTTTCTCAAAATAACGACCGTATTACAGATGCTAAAAAACGTTTGATAATTGAAAAAAAAGTAAAAAACTTAGAAGAGTTTAAAAATATACCAAAAATACTTCAGAAAAAAACTCTTGGTGTAGAGAGCAATCTTTTTTTCTTTAAACATACGCCCTTAGATATTATCCAGATAGTTATGAAAGCAAAAGATACAAAAGAGTATCAATTTGTAGTAAACAACGAAAACTCTTTAACTATTGAAATATTTAGACGTGTACCGCTTAACATAGGTTTTTTACTCTCTACTCTTAGTCACCTAGATGTAGGTAGTATGGAGATATTTACACTATTTGACGATATAAAATACTTCAAAATAGAGTTTAAAAAAAATGTGGACGGAGATGAGCTTACAGAGGTTCAAAACATCATAAAAGCAGCATTTGATATGGACAGAGTGGTCGAGCATAGAAATATAGTTATAAAAAAAGATGAGATTACCATAGATTGTGAACATTCAAAAACACATGCCGAGCTAAATGTAAATACAAAAAATCAAATTGGACTGCTTGCACACCTTATGGATAGTTTTGAACAACTTGGCATTAATATTGTTACGGCTAAAATACATTCGACAAAACATAAAGTACGTGACAGCTTTTTAATAAGTAAACAAAACAATATATGTAATAATGTCGAAAAAATTTATGAATTACTAATAAAATAAGGTGAATATATGTGTGGAATAGTCGGTTATTTAGGTGAGAAAAACACTAAAGAAATTCTACTTGAGGGTTTAAAAGAGTTAGAATATCGCGGTTATGACTCTGCAGGAATAGCAGTGCTTCAAGAAGGCGAGTTTTCAAACTATAAAGCTGTTGGAAAGTTAAAAAACCTAGAAGAAAAAACAAAAGATTTTATAACCGATAAATTTGCCGTTGGAATAGGACATACACGCTGGGCTACACACGGAAAACCGACTGAGTTAAATGCACACCCTCACCTTGGCGAGAGTTCATACGTAGTTCATAACGGTATAATCGAGAATTATGCAAAATTAAAAGAAGACCTAATTGGTAACGGTATTAAGTTTTTAAGTCAAACAGATACGGAAGTAATTATTCATCAGTTTGAGAAAAATCTAAAAACCGAGGCTGATGAATTTAAAGCATTTTCCAAAACTATTAGCGAACTTGAAGGTGCTTATGCTACTTTAATAGTTACAAAATCCCTGCCCGATACTATTTTCTTTGCAAAACACGGCTCGCCGATGCTAGTTGGAATCAATGATGAAAATGAAAAGTTTTTTGCATCATCGGATTCACCCCTAATAGGTCATGCAAAAGAGGTAAACTACTTTGAAGACGGTGATTACGGATATGTAACAAAAAATGAAATTAAAATATTTGATGCACAGGGTAAGGAAAGGCAAGTTAATTTTATCCCTCTTAAAGTAGATAAACTCTCAGCCCAAAAAGACGGGTATCGATTTTTTATGGAAAAAGAGATTTATGAGCAAAGTGATGTTATTTCAGATACTCTGCTTGGTCGTTTAAGTGATGATGAAATTATATTTGAAGAATTGGATACTAAGCTATTTGATGGCATAAATGAAATAAAACTTTGTGCATGCGGTACGTCGTATCATTCAGCACTCTCAGCCTCATATATGTTTGAACGTTACTCAAAAGTCAGATGCTCGGTTGAAATTGCAAGCGAGTTTAGATATCGTCAGCCTATAATGAATAAAGATACTCTTTTTGTAGTAATTTCTCAAAGCGGTGAAACCGCAGACACTCTAGAGACTCTTAAGATGGCAAAAAAAGCAGGTTTAAAAACGCTTGTGATATGTAATGTAGATAACTCGTCTATGGTTCGTGAAGCCAATGCCTCTATACTTACCCGTGCAGGAATAGAAAAAGGAGTAGCATCTACAAAAGCATTTGCCACGCAAGTTACTGTTTTTTGGATGCTAAGTCTTTATGTAGCTAAATTAAAAAATTCTATGAATACGCAAGAGTTAAAACATCAAATAAACCTTTTAAGAGAGATACCTTTAAGCGTTAAAGTAACAGATGAGATGCATGAGAGAATAAAACGCTTATCTAAGCGTTATCTACATGGACACGGATTTTTCTTTATAGGTCGTGATATTTTTTATCCTCTGGCATTAGAAGGTGCACTAAAACTAAAAGAGATATCCTATCTTCACGCAGAAGGCTATCCAAGCGGTGAGATGAAACACGGTCCTATAGCACTGGCAGACCCCGAGCTTTTTACGATAGCACTGTTACCACAACATCTCTTATACGAAAAGTCTAAAAGCAACGTAGAGGAGTTAAGTGCAAGAGACTCCACTATATGTGCTATTTCTGCTTTAGAGTTTGACAAAGCAGATGATTTTATACAAATCAATCAATGCAAAGACTATATGTTGGAATTTTTTGAAATGATGATTGTCGTACAACTTTTATCGCTAGAAGTTTCTATACGATTAGGAAATGATGTCGATATGCCAAGAAATCTTGCAAAAAGTGTAACGGTAGAATAAAAAAAGATTTTTTTTGAGTTTAAATTAGTCTTAATTAATCTTAAGATATTATAATTAAAATTTATTAAATTCTAATGTAAGTGATGATTAATGCGAACAAAACTCAAACTCCTATTTATAGTAACTCTTATGCTTCTTGGCTTAGCCGTAGCCACAATAATAAACGTATCACTTAATTTCAGAGAATATAGTGTCAAATCAGCCCTTGAGAAAGCTGAAATGGCTGCCAAAACCGTAGAAGACGGTTTAACGGCACATATGGTTAACGGAATAATGGATAAACGTGAGTATTTTTTAGAACAAATTTCTAAAAACGACAATATCAAGTCCTTATGGCTTGCCAGAAGTAATCATATAATTAAACAATACGGTGAAGGATTTAACTCTGAAACTGCCAGAGATGCAATTGATAAAGAGGTATTAAAAACAGGAAAAAGCATAAAAAAAATCGAAGAAACTACAAACAAAATAAATTTGAGAGTTACAATGCCATATAAGGCTATTACCACAGGAAATGCAAACTGTTTAAAATGTCATGACGTTAAAAGAGGTGATACGTTAGGTGTTATCAGTATGGAATTTGACATTACAGATATGAGAAATACCGGTTTTATCACAATACTTAAAATTCTTGGTATAAATCTTATATTTATAGTAGTAGTTTTACTGCTGATAAACTATTATGTAACACCTTATATGAAGCTTTTTGAAGACTTACAAGAAGGCATACAAAAAGCTTACAGCGGTGATTTTACACATACTTTTACGACAAAAATAAAAGGTGAGGCAGGAAAAGCGGTTGAACAGCTAAACACTCTGTTTATGAAGATGCAAGAAGCATTCGGTGAAATAAGAGTAAATCTTGCAACCTTCGTGACTGAGCGTGCAGCTTCTTGTAACGATCCTCTTTTCGAAGCCAAACAAGTTATTAATGAACTATCCGATATTTATAAATTTAAAAAGACTATTGAACTTGACGAAAACAAAAACATAATTTATAAAAGAATTATAGAAGTTTTAAAAAGTAAGTTTAATATAGAAAGATTTTCATTTTATGAAATTGACACAAAACACTCTACAAGAAAACTTATTTATGCCACCCATGATGACTTAAAAGATATATGTAATACTAAACATATAGATGCTGATTCACAAAAATGTCGTGCTTGCAGAACAAACTCCGATGTTATCTCAACCGATTTTAATGATTTGTGTTATGCATGTTGTTCGAATAACATACATTATTTATGTCACCCGTTTCAAATTAACGATGAAGCATCTTTGCTTATTTCAATGACTACTTATGACCCTAATGAAATTGCAAGACTTACATCTTATATGCCAAGTATATCAAACTATTTAGAAGCTGCAAAACCTGTTATTGAAAGTAACATACTTATGGATAAACTTCATGATACATCATTGAGAGACGGTATGACAAATCTTTATAACAGAAGGTTTTTAGAGAACTTTATAGATAAGATTATGAGCCAAATCCAACGCTCAGAAGAGACTTATCACGTTATGATGCTTGATGTTGATTTTTTCAAAATGGTAAATGACACATATGGACATGATATAGGGGATAAGGTTATTGTAGATTTAGCAAACGTGCTTAGAAATAATATACGTGAAGCTGACTTGGCTATACGTTACGGCGGGGAAGAGTTTTTAGTTATGCTGCATAATTCAACGGATGAAGGTGCTCTAAGAGTAGCTAGCAATATTCATAAAGATTTTGGAAAACTGCGTTTTGACGTCGGCAACGGAGAGTCGTTACATAAAACAATATCAATCGGTATATCAAAATTTCCTAAAGACGGCGATTCTATTTGGAAGTGTATTAAATATGCCGATACGGCTTTATACCAAGCAAAAAATACTGGTAGAAATAAAATAGTAGAGTTTGAAGATCATATGTTTGATAAAGACGAGTATTAAAATAAAAACTTTTCAATATATTAAAGTATAGTCTATAAAAATCAAAAGATTGGTGTAGTATCGAGAAGTTTAGCGAGGAAGTGTACTAACAGTACATGACAAGCGTAACGACGCTGAAAATGCGCCGATACTTTGATTTAAGTTGATTGTAGTTTTACTACATTGAACAAGCACTAACACCTGGAGGCGTCGTCGGCTGTACCGCCTGATTATCAACCCCGCCCTCGGCATTGATTTTCTCAATAGTAGCCCAAATAGATTCAGCTGCAGCTGCATAACGTTTTGCACTCTCACTAGTCGGTGCTACGTAAGATATAGGTTTACCTTCATCTCCACCTGTTCGAATACTTGGCTCGATAGGAATCTCTGCAATTATCTCAGTATCAAACTCTTCTGCTAACGGCTGAGTCGTACCTTTACCGAAAATATCATATTCTACACCTGTATCAGGAGCGATAAATCCACTCATGTTTTCTATAACACCGGCTATAGGGATGTTAAGTTTTTTAAACATATCTAATGAACGACGTGAGTCATCTAATGATACACTTTGAGGTGTACTTACAGTAAGTCCTGCTGTTACAGGTACGCTCTGAGCAAGTGTTAATTGTGCATCACCAGTCCCAGGAGGCATATCGATAACCAATACATCTAATTCACTCCATAAGATATCACGTAAAAACTGTTCAATAGCTTTCATAATCATAGCACCACGCCAGATTAGTGATTGTCCCTCTTCCATAAGTGAACCCATAGACATAACTTCAATTCCATAAGCGTTTATAGGTAAGACTTTATTTCCGTTAACTTCAGGTTTTATATCGGCAATACCCATCATACGAGGGATATTTGGACCATAGATATCTGCATCTAAAAGACCTACTTTTTTACCTTGTTTTGCAAGACTTATAGCAATATTTACAGATGTTGTAGATTTTCCGACACCACCTTTACCTGAACTTACCATTAAGAAGTTTTTAACTTGAGGGGCAATATTTTTACCCTTAGATGAACTTTCTTTTGGCATCTGAGGTGCTTTAATATTAATTGTAGCACTTGTAGCACCTGCACGTTTTAATTCTGCCTGTGCTTCATCAGTAATCTGTTGTGCCACTTCGGGAGCCGATGAAGTAATATCAATAGTTATACTTACATCATTTCCTGATATTTGAATATCTTTAACAAAACCAAAAGTTACTATATCTTTGGTAAAACCGGGATATGTAACTTTTGACAATGCTTCATTAACAATTTGTTCAGTCATTAACTAGTCCTTATAATTTAATTTCATTAATTTTGAGAGTTTAACATAAATAAGACAATTTTTGTCTTGTTTAAAATCAATTTCTAAATATTTTAGAAAAAACTCTCCAAAAAGAAACTAGTTGGCTTCAGCCAACTTAGCATCTTCAGCTATTTTTGCTATAGCATCAGGATTATCCATTATCTCCTGAGTAATCTTGTATGAACAAAACTTCGGTCCACACATAGAACAAAATTCTGCTTCTTTAAATACATCTTGAGGTAATGTTTCATCATGGTATTCACGAGCACGTTCACTATCAAGGGCTAATTCAAACTGTTTTTCCCAGTCAAATGAATAACGTGCATCACTCATCTCATCATCGATATCTCTAGCACCCTTACGACCACGTGCGATATCAGCAGCATGAGCAGCTATTTTATATGCAATAATACCTTCGCGAACATCATCTGCATTTGGAAGACCAAGGTGTTCTTTTGGCGTAACGTAACAAAGCATACTAGCTCCGTGCCATCCACCTACGGCTGCACCGATTGCAGAAGATATATGATCATATCCTGCCGCTATATCGGTAACTAGAGGTCCTAAAATATAAAATGGAGCTTCATGACAATATTCACGTTGAATCTTCATATTGCGCTCAATCTGGTTTAAAGGTACATGTCCAGGACCTTCAATCATAACCTGAACATTTTTCTCCCAAGCACGAAGCGTTAAGTCACCTAACACTTTAAGCTCACCAAGCTGTGCATCATCACTTGCATCTGCCAAACAACCTGGACGCAGTGAATCTCCAAGAGAAAGCGATACATCGTATTTTGCACAAATATCTAAAATATCATCAAATGCCGTATAAAAAGGATTTTCTCTATGATAGTGCATCATCCAAGCAGCCATCAAAGAACCGCCGCGAGATACGATTCCCATTTTACGTTTAGCTACTTTTGGCATAGTCTCAAGTAAAAAACCTGCATGAATCGTAAAGTAAGATACACCTTGTTTTGCTTGACGCTCTAACACCTCTAACATTACATCTATAGATAAGTCTTCAATCTTGTTTCCGACATCGTGTAGTATTTGATAAATTGGTACAGTACCTATCGGGATTTTAGAGTTTTCAATTACAGCTGAGCGAATCTCGTCTAAATCTCCACCTGTAGATAAGTCCATAGCCGTATCGGCTTTATAATGTTGTGATACCTGAACTTTTTCAATCTCACCTTGTACGTCACTTGCTATCGCAGAAGAACCGATATTTGCATTTATTTTACATTTAGATGCCAAACCGATTGCCATCGGTTCCAAGTTTGTATGATTAACGTTTGCAGGAATTATCAAACGCCCTCTTGCTATCTCACTTCTAACAAGTTCGGGCTCTAAATCTTCAATTTTTGCAACATACTCCATCTCCTCGGTTATGATGCCTTGTTTTGCGTAATACATCTGAGTTTTACACTCATCGTTTTCACGCTTTTTTACCCATGATGTTCTCATAAGGTCTCCCTAAAATTATTTATAGTTATTGGAAATATAATCAAATAAAGTTAATCTAAAATAAAGTCTCTTAGTTTGTTGAAGAATTAAGTATATCTATAAGCATTTCATAACCTATAGATACACATTAAAGTTAATGTTATATAGTTTTTCTAAATTCAGGATATGATTCTACTCCACATTCTACAAGATCCATACCCTGAAGCTGTTCGTCTGCATCTGCGGTAAATGCTATAAGTTTATTGATAACATAAACTACTGTTAAAGATACTGGAAACACTATAGCACCGACTATTAAAACACCTTTTAGTTGCGACATAAAGGATACATCACTAACAAAAATACCAACTGCCAGTGTCCCCCATATACCGTTAACCAAGTGAACGGATAGTGCTCCTACAGGGTCGTCTAATTTAAATTTATCAAATAAAGGAACTGCTAGAATAACAAGTGCACCACCCACAGCACCGATTAGTATAGGTGTGTAAGCATCATATAAATCAGGTCCTGCAGTTACTGCAACAAGTCCACCTAATGCACCGTTTAAAATCATGGTAATATCAAAGAGTTTATATCTTGCATACATAACTAATGTTGCAATTATCGCACCTGCAAGTCCTGCCGTATTTGTGTTCATAATAGTTTTTGCAACGGCATCTGCATTTTCAATAGAAGATATTGAACCTACACTACCGCCATTAAATCCAAACCAGCCTATCCATAATAAAAATGCACCTAAAAATACAAGTGGTATATTAGAAGCAGGAATAACACGAACACTCCCGTCTTTACCGTATCTTCCTTTCCTTGAACCCATAATTATAAGTGTCGCTAAAAGTGCCCATCCACCTGTCGAGTGAATAACGGTTGAACCTGCTAGATCATACATATCTATATCAAATATTGTTCCTGCGAATATGTCTGCACCCCAAGATATATTAACAATAAACGGGTAAATTGCACCACCCATTATTAATGCAAAAATAGCTACGGGTATAATACGAACACGCTCACTAACCCCACCGCTCATTATATTTATAGTTTTTCCAACAAATGCCATTTGAAATAAAAATGCAGCCCATTTACTCATAGAATCATTTTCCCATGTTCCAAATGCTATATCGTAACCGATTAGTAAAAAAGCTATAGATGCTATAGCATAAATCAATGTATTGATTGTTAGTACCGCCGTAACATTTTTTGCACGAACAAGTCCAGCTTCAAGCATTGCAAAACCGGGTACCATAAGTATAATAAGAGTCATAGAAAACAAAGAAAAAAATGTATCTATGATATATTTGAAATCAGATTCAAGCATATAAATTCCTTTTTTGTATAAAAACAAGGCATTTTATCTAAAAAGGAATTATTTTATATTTGTAAACTGATTAAATTTTAATCAAAAAAGTTTTTCTAAGGAATAAGCGATTTAAAAAGCCTGTAAAAACAGACTTTTCACATTATATAGCTTCGTTATCAGTCTCACCTGTACGGATACGGATAATTTTATCTACATCACTAACAAATATCTTACCATCACCGATTTTACCTGTACGAGCAGCTTCAACGATTGTTGATGTAACCTGATCTACATCTTTATCCTCTACTATCATCTCCATCTTGATCTTCGGTAAAAAATCTACTACATACTCAGCCCCGCGATATAACTCACTGTGACCTTTCTGGCGTCCGTAACCTTTTACTTCACTTACAGTCATACCCGTAACACCGATCTCAGCCAGTGCATCCTTTACATCTTCTAATTTAAATGGTTTAATAACCGCTTCTATTCTTTTCATTATTTTAAACTCCATAAATAATATTTTAAGAGGGACTTAAACCCTCTTTAATTTTTAATTTTCAAATTGTAACCACTTTTAGTGTTTAAATCAACTATAAATTTATAACTTTTTCACCATGCGTAGCTTCATCAAGACCAACTTGTTCTGTCTCTTCATCTACTCTAGCACCGCCTGTTAATGCTGAAGCTATATAGTAAACTACTACTGTACCTACTAATGTAAAGATACCGACTACTACTACCGATTCTAATTGAACTAGGAATTGACCCATTCTGTCTCCACTTGCTTTTAGTGGTCCATCCCATAGTAAGTCATTATCTTTTAGTGCTAGTAGTCCGGTTGCCAATGCACCCCATAGACCTGCTAGAAAGTGAATACCGAATGCATCTAGTGAATCATCGTATCCAAGTTTCTTTTTAAGTACAGCTACACCGTAAAATGCTACTATTGAACCTACTGAACCGACTATGATTGCTCCTGTTACATCTACAAACCCTGCTGCCGGAGTAATTGCTACCAGACCTGCTACTACACCTGAAGCTGCACCTAGTAGTGTAGGTTTTTTAAATACTAACCACTCTATTACTATCCAAGTGATAGCTGCTACTGCCGTTGCAAGAGTTGTTGTAAGGTAAGCTAAACCAGCGATTGCGTTTGCACCAAATGCAGATCCACCGTTGAATCCGTACCAACCAAACCATAACAGTGCTGCACCAAGAGCTGTTAACATTACAGACATTGGTTTCATTGCTGTTTTTGGATAACCGTTACGTTTACCTACTAAGTATGCTAATACTAAACCTGCTAAACCACCGTTCATGTGTACAACCGTACCACCTGCAAAGTCTAATGCACCTGCATCAAATAGTAGTGCACCATCACCACCCCATACCATGTGAGTGATTGGAGCATATACTACGATTGTCCAGATTGCAACAAATACTAACCAAGTTGAGAACTTAATACGTTCAATTACTGAACCAGAAGCGATTGCTACCGTGATTGCTGCAAATGTACCTTGGAATACTACAAATACATATGTTGGATACGTTCCGCTTAAGTCGTTCCAGTTAATACCGCTTAGGAACATATTACCAAATCCGCCTATATATGACTGCAGGCTTCCTCCATCTCCAAATGCCATTGAATATCCGGCTGCTATCCATGCTATAAATGCTACTGCAAATGCACCTAATACCATCGCATATGTATTTAGTACGTTCTTACTTCTTGTCATACCTGCATAAAACAGTGCTAAACCTGCCGGTGTCATTAATAATACTAATGCCGCACTCATCATCATCCATGCCGTATCACCGCTATCTAGTGTCGGTGCTTCCTCAGCTAATGCCAAACTCGGTAACAGCAGCACCGCTATCTTTAACCATCTCTTCATCTTATCTCCTATATATTTTTTAACTGAGAAAATTGTACATTATTCTTTTTACTATTTATCCACAATATTGCCTATTTTTTCATCAGTTAATTTTTTATAATATTTATAAATAAATTATTTTTCATTTACAATTAACTTAAGGGAGTATAAGATAGAATACATGAAAATATTTTTTATTTAGGTGTATAAATGAGCGACTTGCTAAAAAACGATGATATAGAATCTATAAATATAGAAGAGACTCTTCAAAACAGTTATCTTGATTATTCAATGAGTGTAATTGTAGGGCGTGCCTTACCTGATGTAAGAGATGGATTAAAACCCGTTCACAGAAGAATCCTTTATGCAATGGATAAACTAAATCTTTCACACGGCGCAAAATATAAAAAATCCGCACGTATAGTCGGTGATGTTATCGGTCAATATCACCCGCATGGTGATACGGCTGTTTATGACGCACTTGTACGTATGGCACAAGATTTCTCTATGAGAATGGAGCTTGTTGACGGTCAAGGAAACTTTGGATCAATTGACGGTGATAATGCTGCAGCAATGCGTTACACCGAAGCACGTATGACAAAATATGCAGGAGAACTTCTAAAAGATTTAGAAAAAAATACCGTAGATATGATTGATAACTACGACGCTACTACAAAAGAACCTGAAGTTATGCCTACTCGTGTACCTAACCTTCTTATAAACGGTTCATCAGGTATCGCAGTCGGTATGGCTACAAATATACCTCCTCACAATCCAAAAGAAGTTTTAAATGCTTTAAAAGCACTTTTGGCAAACCCTAGTATCACGGTTCCTGAAGTTATGGAACATATACCTGCACCTGATTTTCCGACAGGTGGTATCATCTATGGGAAAAAAGGTATTATGGATGCATATGAGACAGGTCGTGGACGTATAAAAGTTCGTGCGAAAACTCATATAGAACAAAAAGGTAAAAAAGAAATTATCGTTATAGATGAGCTTCCTTACCAAGTAAATAAATCTCGTCTAATAGAAAATATTGCAAATCTGGTAAAAGACAAATTAATCGAAGGCGTATCTGAAATTCGTGACGAATCTGACCGTGAAGGAATTAGAGTTGTAATTGAACTTAAAAAAGATGCAATGAGTGAAATCGTTCTAAACAATATGTTTAAACAGACTCAGATGCAGACCACTTTCGGTATCATCATGTTATCTATTTTAAATCAAGAACCTCGCATCTTTGGAATAATAGATATTCTAAAACACTTTATAAATCACCGTAAAACTATTATTATCCGCCGTACAATTTTTGATTTGGAAAAAGCAAAAGCTCGTGCACACATCTTAGAAGGTCTTAGAAAAGCAATCGACATTATTGATGATGTTATTCGCGTTATCCGTGCATCTAAAACTGAAGACGCGGCAAAAGAGAACCTTGTAAGCGAATTTGACTTCTCGGAAATTCAAGCTGCCAGCATCGTAGCTATGAGACTTGGACGTTTAACAGGTTTAGAAATTGAGAAAATTGAAAATGAATTAAATGAGCTTATTAAACTTATTGAATACCTAGAGTCTATTCTAAAAAGCGAAGAAGTACTACAGGGAATTATAAATGAAGAGTTTGACGAGGTTCTTGATACTTACGGTTCAAGTAATAGAAGAACAGAGATTGAAGATGATTATGATGATATAGATATAGAAGACTTAATTCCTAATGAGCCAATGGTAGTTACTATTACTCACCGCGGATATATTAAACGTGTACCTCTTACATCTTATGAGAAACAACGTCGTGGGGGAAAAGGTAAAACAGCCGTAACTACGTACGAAGATGACTTTATTGAGAGTTTTTTCACGTGTAATACACATGATACCCTTCTTTTTGTAACCGATCGCGGTCAACTTCACTGGTTAAAAGTTTACCGCATACCTGAGGGCAGCCGTACGGCAAAAGGTAAAGCTGTAGTTAACCTAATCAATTTAATGGCAGATGAAAAAATACAATCCATAATACCTACAATCGACTTCTCTGAAGAAAAATCTTTAGTATTTTTTACAGAAGCAGGTGTTGTAAAACGTACAAACCTAAGTGAGTTCAGCAACATTAGAAGTAACGGTGTAAAAGCGATTAACCTTGATGAAGACGATACGTTAATCACGGCTAAGATAGCGGGTCCAGAGATTCAGTATCTGTTTATAATGACTAAAATGTCCCAATGTATTAAATTTGAAATTGAAAAAACACGTGATCAGGGTAGAAATACACGCGGTGTTCGCGGTATCAAATTTAAACATAAAGGTGATAAAGTCGTGGATGCCAATATCATCCGTGATGATGAACAGGAAATTCTAGTCGTATCCGAAAAAGGTATCGGTAAGCGTACCGATGCCGGAGAGTATCGCTTAACAAATCGTGGCGGAAGCGGTGTAATAGCTATGAAAATGACGCCAAAAACAGGTAAGTACGTAATTGGATGTTTGATGGTTGATGAGACTATGGACATGATGGCTCTTACAAAAGCAGGTAAAATGATTCGTGTAGATATGCAAACAATCTCAAAATCAAGTCGTAATACTTCAGGTGTATATATAGTAAAAGGTGATGACGTAGCAAGTATTTCAAGATGTCCAAAAAAACCGGATGAAGATGAAGATGAATTAGTAATTCCACCTTCGGCAGAAGAGTTGGAATAGTTGTTGCTCCTGCAATGCATATAGAATAATTAACATTAAGGGATTAAACATGAAATATTCTCTAATTTTTGCAATGCTTTTTAGTATTTCTTCACTGTATGGAGTTGAAACTGCTCAAGAGACAAAAGTACAAAATGTACAACCACAAAAACAGAGTATGGGTACTGTAGTTGCCGTTGAAGAGCAAAACGTAGTAGAAGTAGAAAAGAAAACTATGAGCAATGCACAGGAGAGTGATGAGCCGATATTAGAAGAGTCCGTGCCTCTTATAATTAGCGTAGTCGGTCAAGGTGTAGCACCTATGAATACTCAATCGCCTGCTCAAGCTTATGCACTTGCAAAACGTGCAGCTATTGCGGATGCATACAGACTTATAGCTGAAAAAGTAAAAGGTGTTAGAGTTGACGGTCAAGACATTATCAAAAATATGATGGTTAAACGTTCAACTGTACGTACAGCCGTTCATGCTATGGTAAGAAATGCAAATGTTGTAGAAACTGTATTTAAAGAGGGCTTATGCGAAGTAGAGATGGAGATAACTCTTTTTCATTCAGACTTTGCACAATAATCTTTTTTTTTATAATCTCCCAGCTTAATGCTGAGGAGTATTATATATCATACAGATATGTAGTAAAAGATGCCGTTATGTATAACGAATCGCTTCAAGTATCGCCTGCTATGCAAAGGTGTAACGGTGATGCATATCTACCATTAATACTTGAAGTAGATAAATCAAAAAACTTAAGAGAAATACTTTCTGAGAACTCATCGGAATTTATAAACTATCTACATAAACTAGGTTTAAACGTAAAACATTCACAAAAAAATTATAACTATCAAAATACCTCTACTACGGTACTTACACTTAAAACAAAATGCTTCAAAGTCGATTTTAATGATAATTTTGCTAAAATAGCCCCTTTAAAATAATAGGATAAGGCTTCTTTTAGTGAAAATTGCAATAGTTGAAGATGATATTAATATGAGAAAATCTCTTGAAATCTCTTTTGAAGATTTTAAAGAATTCGAAGTTATAACATTTAAAAGCGCTGTTGATGCACTTAAAAAACTTGACGATTCATTTGATTTAATAATTACGGATATTAATATGCCTCGTATGGACGGCATAGAGTTTATAAAAGAGTTAAACGGTAAATACGAAGTAATTATAATGACGGGAAATGCAACGCTAAGCCGTGCAATAGAGTCTATACACTTAGGAGTAAAAGACTTTTTACTTAAACCTTTTGAAATAGATACTTTAGTTGATGCAATAAAGCGTGAAGATAAAATTCAAAAAGTAAAAAAAAGTGCTAATAAATCTAATAAGAAAAAATCCGATTCCGGTTTTTTAGGTACGTCAAAATCACTTGAAGGTGCGCTGAATATTGCAAACAAAGCATGTAAAACGGATGCGAGTATATTACTCTTAGGTCAAAGCGGTGTAGGAAAAGAGGTCTTTGCCTCATATATACATAACAACTCGCAAAGGGCTAAAAAACCTTTTGTAGCTATAAATATGGCTGCAATACCGGACAATCTGATAGAAAGCGAACTATTTGGATTTGAAAAAGGTGCTTTTACGGATGCAAGTGAGGCAAAAGCCGGACAGTTTGAAATTGCAAACGGTGGTACGCTCTTTTTAGATGAAATAGGTGAGATGCCTTTTGGTGTTCAGGCTAAACTTCTTCGTGCACTGCAGGAAAAAGAGGTCCGCCGTTTAGGTTCATCAAAACCTATAAAGATTGATGTACGTATAGTATCTGCAACAAATGCAAACTTAAACGATAAAATAAAAGATGGAGAATTCAGAGAGGATTTGTATTATAGACTTAATACAATCCCTTTAAATATACCTCCTCTAAAAGAACGTAAAGATGAAATCATGCAGATTGCAGAAGCTACCTTGGAGCAAAACTGTAAAAAGTACGGGTTTGAACAAAAATCTTTTAGTGAGAAGGCAAAAGAACAGCTTTTGGCATATTCTTGGCCGGGAAACATACGTGAGTTAATATCGGTGGTTGAACGTGCAACTATTTTAAGTGACGATGATACGATAGATGCAGAAAGCTTGCACCTTGAAGTTCGCGGACTTTAAAAATTTAAGGAATAAAAATGAGTAAAAAATATAATGTAGCAGTGGTAGGTGCCACCGGTGCTGTCGGAGAAGAATTATTTCGTGTATTAGAACAAATAGATTTTCCTATTGGGGAGCTTCTTCCGCTGGCTAGTGCTAACTCTGCAGGAAGCACTATAGAGTTTAACGGTCGTGAGCATAAAGTTTATGAGCTTACCGAGACTGTATTTTCTGAACATGACGTTGATATAGCCTTTTTTAGCGCAGGTGGAAGCATCTCTGAAAAATTTGCTAAATTCGCAGTTGAGAGCGGTGCCGTTGTAATAGATAATACTTCACACTTTAGAATGAATGAGAATGTCCCTTTAGTTGTACCTGAAGTTAATCCGGAAGATATAGCTAAATGGCGTGAAACAGGAATAATTGCAAATCCAAACTGTTCGACTATCCAAATGGTTCAAGCACTAAAACCACTTGATAATCTTTATGGCATCAAACGTGTGGATGTAAGTACATACCAAGCTGTAAGCGGTGCAGGTAAAGCAGGTATGGAAGAACTTGTAAAACAACTTCAAGACTTCTTTGCTTTTAAACTGGATGAGAGTAAAAAAGAAGCTTTTATGCATCAGATTGCATTAAATGTCATACCGCATATAGACACTCCTCAACCTAACGGCTTTACAAAAGAAGAGATGAAAATGGTAAACGAGACTCAAAAGATTATGAAAAAGAAAATGGCTATAGCTGCTACATGTGTTCGTGTACCTGTTTTAAGAAGTCATACAGAGTCTATTACCGTAACATTTGAAGACAATATAGATGTAAACCTTGATGACGTAAGAGCTGCTTTAGCTGCGTTTGAGAATGTAGAGGTTATGGATGATTTGGAAAACGGTGTATATCCGATGCCAATAATCTCAACTGATACCGACACGACTTATGTCGGAAGAATAAGAAAAGACATATATTCTAAAAATATGCTTCATATGTTTAACTCGGCAGACCAAGTTCGTGTAGGAGCTGCAACAAATGCGGTACGTATAGCTCTGAAATGGATTGCTATGGAGGAGAATAACTAAAATGGAAAAGCTATTTGAAAATACTTTATGGAACTCTAGATTCATAATAATCTTAGCTGTTATATTTGGTCTGATAGGTGCAGTTGTACTTTTTGTAGTAGCTAGTTTTGATGTGTTTCAAACAGCTGCTTATGTTATCAGTACGTACATTAACCATGCACATCCCGAACATTTTCATGAAGAAGTTGTAGGTGGCATAATAGGTGCGGTCGATTTATATCTAATTGGTGTAGTTATGTTAATATTCTCTTTTGGTTTATATGAGTTATTTATTTCAGATATAGATGCTGCAAAAGAAAATGGAGAAGAAGAGAATCAACTTCTTGCTATACATTCGTTAGATCAGTTAAAAGACAAGATAAGTAAAGTTATCGTTATGGTTTTAGTAGTCGGATTTTTTCAAAAAGTCGGACATACAGAGTTTACAACTGCTTTAGATATGCTATATCTGGCACTATCTATTACGGCTGTTGCGGTTGGATTATATTTTTTAAGTAAGGTAGGGAAAAAGCACTAATTAGTAAGTAAAAGGAAATAATTCCTTTTACGTCGCTTAGACCGCTGTGGTCACTAAAGATTTCTTTTTTAAAAAAAGAAAAATTATTTTAAGGAAAAGAATTTGAGTAAAATATTCGTAGATGCCTGTTTAGGCAAAGAAACTCCATACACACCGGTATGGATGATGAGACAGGCAGGTCGTTACCTACCTGAATATATGGAAGTTCGTGCAGCTGCAGGAAACTTTTTAAACCTTTGTCATGACCCGGAGAAAGCGGCTGAAGTTACCATTCAGCCTTTAGATATTGTAGGTGTAGATGCAGCTATTTTATTCTCTGATATTTTAGTTATACCTGATGAGATGGGTATGGATTTATCATTTGTAAAAGGTGAAGGTCCTAAGTTTTCCGATCCATTGGTTTCACAAGAAGACGTAGATAGATTAATAGGCGGTGAAGAGGCTGCAAGTAAATTAACCTACGTATATGAGACAATTGAACTTTTACGTAAACAGCTAGATGAAAGAGGTGACGAAAAAGCATTAATCGGTTTTACGGGAGCACCTTGGACACTCGCTACATACATGATAGAGGGTCAAGGTACAAAAACTTACAATATTTGTAAAAAAATGATGTATTCAAACCCTGAACTTCTACACAATATTCTTGCTAAAGTTACTGAAGTTGTTAAGCTTTATATGGAAAAACAGATTCAAGCCGGTGTTGATGTAGTTCAAATCTTTGATAGCTGGGCAGCGGCAATTGAACCAGGTAAATATGATGAATTTTCTTGGAAATATATGGTAGAGATTGCCGAGTATTTAAAAGAAAAATATCCACATATCCCTGTAATTATGTTCCCTAAAGGCATCCCTGCATTTTTAGATAAAGTGTATGGAAACTTCGACGTGTTTGGTGTTGACTGGTCAACTCCTATGGCACTTGCAAAAGAAAAACTTGGTGATAAGTATGTACTTCAAGGAAATATGGAGCCATGTCGTCTTTACTCAAAAGAAGCTACGACTGAGTGTATAAAGGTTATCCAAGAAACTATGGGCGGTAAACGTCATATTTTTAACCTTGGTCACGGAATCCTTCCAGACGTACCGGTTGAGAACGCAAAACACTTTGTTAGCGAATGTCAAAGAATCAGTGCAAAAAAATAATATAATCTTCGGTCCGATAAACTCACGCCGCTTCGGTATGAGTTTGGGCATCGATCTCTCCCCTGCTTTTAAACAATGTAATTTTGACTGCCTTTACTGTGAACTTGCTCCTGCGGCTACAGTAGATGCACAAAAAGATATACTTGAAGTAAAAACAATTATAGGTGAGCTTAAAAAGCATCTGGACGATAAAATAGATGTAATAACTTTAACTGCAAACGGTGAGCCCACTCTTTATCCAAAACTGGGTGAGCTTATAGATGCAATTAACGAGATTAAAAACACAACTCAGACTTTAATACTGACAAACTCTGCAAATCTGGTAGATGATAAAATATACAATTCACTTTTAAAACTCGACCAAGTAAAACTATCCTTAGATGCTATAAGCAGTGATATCTTTAAAAAGATAGACCGCCCTCACCTAAATATAAACGTAGATGAAGTGATACAAAAAGTCATTGAATTCAGCAAAGAGTTTAAGGGTAAACTGTTTATAGAGATACTTTTTGTTCACGAGCTTAACGATTCAAACAAAGAAGTAAAAAAATTAAACGATACACTTTTAAAACTTCAAAATATACAAAGAGTAGATTTGGGAAGCATCGATAGACCGCCTGCCTACCCTGTTGTCGGTATAAGCTATAAAGAGCTTCACGATATATCTTTGATGTTTGATAGTTCTCTGCCTATCCATATCGCTTCACGCATCCATGCCGAACCAAATAATAAATACTATAGTGATGAAGAGATTATTAATACTTTAGATAAAAGACCCTTAACTATAGATGATATAAATTTGTTATTTGATGAAGATACAAAAACAAGACTAGATTCACTTATAAAAGATGAAAAAATAGTTAAAAAAATAGTAGGAAATTTAGTTTTTTTCATACCTCAAAATAATTTTCAAAGAAAACGTCAAAAATAGCCAAAAACCCTTGACTTTTTAAAGCTCATAAAGTATAATTTCGCCTCATATATATTCCGGATTAGCTCAGCGGTAGAGTAGGTGACTGTTAATCACTTGGCCACTGGTTCGAATCCAGTATCCGGAGCCATATATATAAACTTCAAAGCACATTCCGAATTAGCTCAGCGGTAGAGTAGGTGACTGTTAATCACTTGGCCACTGGTTCGAATCCAGTATTCGGAGCCACTTCCACAAAAACTTGTTATCTCTCATTTATTGTTTATTTTAATTTAATTAGTTAATATTATTGACATTTTTTAACAACTTAGATATTATAAAATATTACAAGGGGAAGATTTTTTACTATGAAACTGCATAAAATAGTACTTATTATAGGTATATTGATAAGTTTTTTAATTGGTATTATTGTTTATAGCTACTATATTAAGGAAGAGCAGTATAGATTTAATGAGGTAGCAAAAAAAATTGTTGTTAAACTAGAAGACAGAGTAAAAATATATAGAGAAATTTTATACGGCGGTTTGGCTTTATTTGAAGCAAATAACGGAAATGTCACTAGAGAACAATGGGCAATATATATAAAACAATTAAAACTAAAAGATAACTTTCCCGGAATCCAAGGTGTCGGCTACTCGATAGTTCTACAAGAGGATGAACTAGATAAAAACATAGCTCAAATACGCTCCGAAGGTTTTAGCAACTATAAAATATATCCCGAAGGAAAAAGGGATTTATACACCTCTATAATCTATCTTGAACCGTTTGACTGGCGTAATGTCAGAGCTTTCGGGTATGATATGTACTCAGAACAGACTAGAAAATTTGCAATGCAGTATGCTATTGAAACAGGAAATCCGTCTTTATCCGGTAAAGTAAGACTTGTACAAGAAAACGGTAAAGACGAGCAGGCAGGTTTTTTATTATATCTTCCACACTATAAAGCCAATATGCCTTTAGATACTAAAGAAAATCGTTACAAAGCTATTAAAGGGTTTATATATTCCCCTTTTCGTGCAAAAGATTTTATGCTTGGCATTGTTGAGAATACTTTAGACCAAGTAAGTTTGAAACTTTACGACAAACAAGGTAAGAATGAAGAAAAACTACTTTTTGATTCTCAACCTCTTACTAAAACATTAAGTAGATTGGAATATGTTACAAACTTAAATATTGATAATCATGTTTGGACATTAAAAATAAATCCACTTAATTCGTTTGAAAACAAAGTAGATAAAATATACCCGTTTATATTTACTTTTATAGGGATACTTTTAAGCTTTTTATATTCTTCAAAATTAAAACAAAACGAAGATATTCTTGAGATGCACGATGATGCCTTACACAATATATCTCAAGGTGTTATAGTCACAAACGAAAATCAAAGAATTATATATGTAAACAATGCATTTGAGGAATTAACGGGCTACACGAAAAAAGAGATATACGGTAAAAAACCGAATATACTTCAAGGTATAGATAGCGACATAGATACTATGAAATTTATCAAGCATAAACTAATGCTAAATGAGTCATGTGAATGTGAAATCATAAACTATAAAAAAGACGGTAGCAAATTTTGGAATCAGTTATCTATAACACCTATATTTGAAAATACCGAAGTCATTAGATATATAGCTATTCTTAACGATATTACAAATAAAAAACTTGCAGATGAAGATATACTTTTTGAAAAGAATTTTCTTACGAACATACTTGAAAATACAAATGCAGTTATTGCAGTTATAGATAGAGACGGTGTAATGATTAGACTTAACAAGTACGGGCAAAACTTTGTAGGTTATACTCAACAAGAGGTAGCTTCCAAAGCGTATTTTTGGTCAAGATTTTTAAATGAAAATATTAAAAATAAAGTATTTGGTATTATAGAACAAGCCAGAAACGGAGTTATAGTTGAAAGTTTTCAAAATTCTTGGATTTCAAAATATAATGAAGAGAGAGTATTTGAATGGTCAAACGCACTTGTAAATAATGAATATGGCCAAATGAAATATATAATCACCGTAGGAATCGATATTACAAAGCAAAAAGAGGTCGAATATGAACTTATTCAAAATGAAAAAATTCTAAAACAGGCTAAAGAGGAAGCCGAGAGAGCTAACAGAATCAAAAGTCAATTTTTGGCAAATATGTCACATGAAATAAGAACTCCGCTTAACGGTATAGTAGGGTTTATAAACCTTTTAAAGAAAGCTGAAAAAGACGAAAAAAAATTAAGCTATATAAACATGGTAAGACGCTCTTCCAATTCTCTTATAGATATAATAAACGACATATTAGATATTAGTAAAATAGAAGATGGAAAATTATCTATTGAACATACCGTTTTTAATCTATATCAAGAACTTGATGATATATTAACTCTATATGCAAATAATGCCAAAGATAAAAATATAAAACTAAAACTTGTAAAGAATGATGATACGCCAAACTTTATAAAAAGCGATTCTTTACGTTTTAGACAAGTTTTAGCGAATCTAATATCTAATGCTATAAAATTCTCCAAAAAAAATAGCAGTATTACCGTATCGGTAAAATATAAAGAAGAATATCTGTATGTATCGGTAAGCGATTTAGGTATCGGTATTCCAAAAGATGCACAAAAACGTATATTTGAACCTTTTGAACAAGAAAACAACTCTACTACTAGAACTTTTGGAGGTACAGGACTCGGTCTTGCTATTTCCAAAGAACTTGTCGAATTAATGGGCGGAGAAATTAGCTTGGAGAGTACGGTTGATAAAGGGAGTACTTTTTCTTTTTATATATCCGCACCTAAAGCAGATGATATTTCAAAAGAAAAAAAACAAAAAAAAGAGTATAAATTTAAAGGGCATATTTTAGTTGCAGAAGACAATAAAACAAACCAATTGTTAATAGATATACTTTTAAAAGACATGAACTTAACTTGTAAAATAGTAGAAGATGGAAAAGAAGCGGTAGAAGAATTTAATAAAGATACATACGACCTTATATTGATGGACATTACAATGCCTAATATGGACGGTATAGAAGCTACTAAAATTATTAGAGAGTACTCAGACATACCTATAATAGCATTAACAGCAAACAGCATGAAAGATGATATTGAGTACTATTTTGAAATGGGTATGAACTCTTTTGTACCAAAACCTATAAAAGTGGAACTTTTAGGAGAGGAACTTTCAAAATACCTTATTTATAGCTCTTAAAGCCTTCATTTGAGAATCTATAATTTTACTTGCATCTATGCTTTGAGTTATACCGAGTTTAATCAGTTTCTCTTTTCTTTTCTCGTCTGCGACAATGTAAACTTCGCTGCCGCTGCTTTTTAGTTTTTCTATTGTTTCACTCAAAGCATATATAGCCGAGAGATCCATAAAAGATACTAAAGAACAATCTATTACAACATTTTTTACATCATAAATTTTATCTACTTTATCAAGGATAAACGATGTCGAACCAAAGAAAAAAGGACCCTTTATATTTACTATTCTAACCAAGCCGTCTCTAAAGATTCTGTCGTCTTTATTTTCTTCTACTTCTTCACCGTAAACATTTACTTCGCTCTCTTTTACAAGTCTGTGAATAATCAAAAATGCCGATAAAACAACACCAACTCCAACAGCTACAATCAAATCAACAAATACCGTTAAGAAAAATACTATCATCATAACGGATACATCGTATTTTGGTATTATATTTAGCTGTTTTAGCATCTTATAATCAAATATATCAAAGCCTACTTTTATAAGTATTCCGGCTAATACAGGCATCGGTATTTTACTCGCAAGCGGAGCAAACATAAGTAAAATCAAAAGTAAAAATACAGAGTGCATCATCCCAGATACTTTGGACGTAGCGCCGCTTTTTATATTTGACACGGTTCTCATTGTCGCACCTGCACCGGGAAGCCCTCCAAATAACGATGAGATCATATTTCCTACACCCTGCCCGATTAGTTCTTTGTTTGAATTGTGTTTATCTTTTGTTAGTGAATCTGCAACAAGTGATGTAAGAAGAGAATCTATTGTCCCCAAAACCGCCAAAGTCAAAGCCGAAACCAAAATAAAAGACAGATGGCTCATATCAAAATCGAACTCTACAAAACTAGGAAGCCCTGTTGGAATATCACTTACGTAAAATACTTCCAAACTTAATATATTTGCAACAACAGACAATAATATTAATGCAATAAGCGGAGCCGGTACTTTATTTGTAAATTGTTTTGGAGAAAAGTAAAGAACCAAAAGCGTAGCCATACTTAAGAAAAAAGCTTGCGGGTTTAAGTTTATGATGCTATTTGGAATATTTAATATCGCCCCTATAACGGATGAATCTGCATGAAGTCCAAAAGCTATATTTATTTGAAGTAAAATAATAATCAATCCTATACCATTCATAAAACCCGATATTACGGGATACGGTATAAATTTTACAAACTTACCTATTTTTAACAGTCCAAAAACAATTTGAAAAAAACCGGCAAGTAAAAAGGTTGTAAATACTAAAGCTAGATTGGGTCCAAGGACTGCTACGACAGATGCAGAGATAACCGTCATAGGTCCTGTAGGTCCTGAGATTTGTGTTTTTGTACCTCCAAATAAAGAAGCAAAAAAACCTAAAAATATTGCACCGAATATTCCCGCACCTGCACCGAGTCCACTTGAAATACCAAAGGCAATGGCAAGCGGAAGTGCAACGATAGAAGCAGTAAGTCCACCAAATAGATTATTCATAATTTTCCTATATGAAAATTTTTTTGATATTATACCGCCTATTTCACGAAAAACAATATTTTTTTATAAAAGATTATTATACTGCACCCATTAATTGTTTTGAACTCTCACCTATCAGTTCACACATCTCTTCATAAGTTTTAGGGGCTTCTTGAACATCGGCTTCTAAAAGTTCATCATACATTTTTTCAATTTTTTCAGCAGGACTAAGCTTTTTCATATCGCCTTTTTCAAGGTCGGCTACTTCTAGTAATTCGTTCCATACTGAGCTCTCATCAAGCATAATTGCAGTAAATTCAATGCCTTCGTACGTAAATGTACCGTTACCGTCAAGATCTGTAACGTATAGTATATTTAAACTATCTGGCGTAAAAAACTCTTTGTATTTTTCAAACATAGGTTTGAAGTGATTAAAACTCTCTAGCTCACATGCCAAAAGTTTAATACCTTTATCATTACTAACCATAATAACCTGTTTAGCTTGAATTTTCGGTGGCAGTTTTCTGTCAGGTGATAGTTGTTTACCCTCTTCTACTATCAGTGCACCTCTATAGCCGTTTAATCCATCACTTAGCACATCATTGAATGACGGTTGCCAATCCAACTCATTGTTTTTTACATATTCCATAACTTTAGACATGGGATTCCTTAAATAATAATTTATTTAAGTCTATACATATCTTATTCCATAGGCTTAGGTTCGCAAAACAAATATCCTTGGGCACGATCTATTTCTAGTTCAAGTATCTTCTCATATATCTCTTTTGAACTTACAAATTCAGCTACGACTTTTAAGTCTTTTATTTTTGCAAAGCTTACTATTGTTTTTACAATATCGTAATAATCTTGATTTTTATCTATCTCTTTAATCAAAGAACCGTCTATTTTAATAAAATCCGCATTTAGTTTTAGCAGATACTCGAAGTTGCTGTATCCTGTTCCAAAATCATCTATTGCCAACTTACAACCGTAAGATTTTATAGTTTTTATAAACTCATCCACTTCATCAAAGTTTTCAATCCCTTCTGATTCAACAAGTTCAAAAGTTATATTTTCACTTTTATCAAAATCTTCAAGCTTTTCGTATATATACTCTTTTGTATCCGTATTTTGTATATCCTCTATAGTTATATTTATCGAGGATTTTATATTATATTTTAGTATAGCTTCAAAAGTTTTATCTATAACTATTTTCGTAATTTTTACATATTGGTTAGATTTTTTTGCTTTATCCAAAAAAAAGTAAGGGGATATAACCTCACCGTCCTTAGAAATCATTCTTACCAATGATTCATATTTTAAAATCTTTTTGGTTTTGGCTTCGACTATTGGTTGGAAAAATACGGTTATCCTATTGTCCTGTATAGCTTCTTTAATCCTGTATGCCCATGTTAAGTTTGATTTGTACTCTTTTTCCAATGGGTTTTGAGCATTATAAATATTAAAATTCAAACCGTTTTGTTTTGCATACGTTTTAGCAAGATGCACAGAAGACATCAAATTCTCTTTAGATTCAAATGAAAGTGCTATAGTAGTATTTAAATAAAATGTTTTTTCATTAATAATCAACGTTTTTGTATTTAAAAAGTTGTTTGTCTCTATCATCTCATCTATAAAAATATCCCTAGGTATATCGTTGTTAAAAACAATAAACTCATCCCCCGATAGATGGAACAACAAGTAATTATGCCCTAATCTTTTATTTAATATATTTGATAATTTTACTATAACCATATCCCCAACTTGATCACCGTAAAAATCATTTATCTCATGAAAACTATTTATATCTATAAGGGCTACGCTAGCCGTATCACTTGCGGAATTTAGGTTCTCGTTTAAATAAAACCTGTTATAAAGATTTGTAAGGGCATCGGTCTTTAGCAGTTTTTCTATCTCTTCTTGTTTTTTAACTATATCTGTAATCTCGTATCTGGTAGCAATAAATTCCAGTATATCGCCGTTGTTATCTAAAACAGGTACTATTACGGCCTGAACTATATATGTATCGCCGTCTTTTGTTAAGTTTTTAAGTTTTCCACGCCATATTTTTTTATCTAGTATCGTATTCCACATATCGGCAAACACTTCTCTTGGTTCGTCCGGATGCCTGACAATATTATGGTTTCTACCTATTACCTCATCCTTTTTATATCCGCATATTTCATAAAATTTATCATTTGCATATTTGATTTTACCTTGGATATCGGAAATAGTTACAATAGAGTTTATATCAACAGCTTCTTTATAACTTTTTAATTTTTGAATATTTTCATTTAGCTCTTTTGTTTTTTCTTCTATTTCATCTTCGAGCTTTTTATTGTAGTTCAGCCTATCAGTAATATCTCTGGCTATAGCTATATTGTAGGTAGTATTATCGTGTTTTACAAGTTTTGCATTAACTTCTACGGGAAATTCACTACCGTCTTTGCATCTGATATACGCATTGTCAATTCCGTAACCGTTGTTTTTTAATTTATCGATATGTTTAAAAAAATGATTCGTCTCATCTATAGGCTTTCTAATTCCTTCAATACCTATTTCATTCATCTCATCTAACGAGTACCCTAGCCTGTTTTTAGCAGCATCGTTTGTATAGATAAATTTAACATCATCATCTATTTGTAAGATGAAAATTAAATCATTTGTATTTTCCAAAAAGGTTTTAAAAAGTTCGTCTTGGTTCTTTAAAAATTCTTCATTTTGCATCTACAACCTTATTTTTTATAACAATATCTTATAATATAAAATCATTTATACATAAAATATTCCGTTATATTTATAAAATAAAACTGCCTCTAAAAAAAGGCAATTTCATTGTTTAAAATGTTAGATTTGTATGTATGTAGAAGGTTTTACACCACAAACAGGACAGTTTTCCGTTGGCATCCCTAGTTCAATGTGCCCACAGACGGGACAAAGATAAATATTTACTTCGTCTATATCTTTTCCCTCTTTAACTGCTTGAAGTGCTTTTTCATAAAGTTCTGCGTGAACTTTTTCTGCTTCAAGGGCATATCCGAACATTTTTTTAGCTTTATGCTTTTCAGCTACGGCTTGTTCATACATAGGCGGATACATATCTTCAAATTCATACGTCTCTCCACCGATGGCAGCTTCAAGATTTTCAATAGTAGAACCGATTTTATCCATAGCTTTTAGATGCCCTGTTGCATGAATTTTTTCAGCTTCTGCCGTTGTACGAAAAAGTTTAGCTATATTTGCAAAACCGTCTTTTTCTGCTTTATCTGCAAATGCACTGTATTTTTGGAAAGCTTGACTTTCACCACTAAACGCTGTTTCTAGATTTTCTTGAGTTGTTGGCATTACCCATCCCTTAATATATTTAATATTTATCTAAAAGATAAACATGGTGCTATCATTATAGTAACATAAATCTTAAGAGAAAATAATTATTATTTGTCATAGATACCTACAGTATAATATTTAGCTAGTATGAAGATACTCTATATATAATTATTGTTAAATAATAAAGGATATAAAATGATAAAGACCTTATTTATAATCACTCTAATGTTGTTTCAAAGTTTAAATGCACTAAGCATCTCAAAATCAAAAGAATTTACCTTGGAACATAAACCAAAATTCAAGAAAACATCCTTTGAAGTAATCATAGAACACAGTAATCAAAATATTATAGAACACAAAATTCAAAGCATTTCACAAATAGTACGAAAAGCTGATATTTGTAAAGGAGGAGAATATAGAATCCGTCCAAATTATAAATGGGAAAATAATACTAAAGTATATTTGGGTTATAGTTCCAACATCATATATAATTGTGAATTTATTGATAAAAAAGCTTACGAAAACTTACTAGATAAAGTTAAAAAAGTAGATAATATTAAAATATTGCAAAATGAAATTCGCTTTATACAAACAAAAGAAGAAAAAATTCAAAAAACTCAGGAGTTAGAAAATTTGGCTTTTGAATTTGCAAAGAAATATGTTCAAAAGCTTAACAATAGTTTTAAATCATGTAAAATAGAATCTATTGATTTGCATTCAAATCATAATACTTTTATTACTGAACAAAACTTTGTAAAACTAGAAAGAGCAAATGCAGCACCTAAATCAAAAGTCAGTCTGCCCATCAACAAAACATTTAAAAATTCTATAATAGCAAACTATAAATTTTCATGCTTATAAACTCATAGATGCTGATGCTGTCTGCATATACACTTTGAAGCAAGTCAGCTTTTATCTTATCTTCAAAAATTCCCATCACTATTTCCTTAGTACAACCATAGTTGATTTTTTAAAACCCTGTTTTTTGTAAAACTCGTGGGCTTTGTCATTATCAAAATCACTTAAAAGCGTGATTCTTTTAACACCGTCTTTTTCCAGCCGTTTTAATACATAAGACAACAATTTTGTACCGTAACCTTTTTGTCGGTATTTTTTCAAAACAACCATATCTTCTAAAATAGCCACTTTTTTACCAAGTGCCGTACTGATAGAGTAAAGCACGTTTACCATAGCTATGACTTTTTTATTTCTCTCATATACAAAAATGTCACCTATCTTTTTTGAGTTTATAATTTTTTTCAAAGCCTTGATTTGTAGTTTTGCATCTGCTTGAAATTCATTCTCTTGCTCAAATAAAGATTTTAAAAGCTCATTTAGAGCATCTATGTCCTCAAGAGTAGCTTTTCTAATCATAATATATACCTCTTTAAGTAATTGATATTTATATGTACAAGTTGCGTACCTTTAAAAGGAACACTATATGTATAGAAATTACAAACAATATTTAGGAGTTTAATATGGCAGTAATGATTACAGATGAGTGTATCTCATGTGATGCTTGTGCATCTGAGTGTCCCGTTGCGGCAATTTTAGAAGAAGATAATGAAAAAAATCCAAAGGACGGAATTTTATACGTAAAACCTGAGAGCTGTGTAGAGTGTGTCGGTCATGCAGATGAACCAAGATGTGTTGAGGCTTGTCCAACCGAGGGTGCTATAGTATGGGATATGCCATATACTATGGACTTCAACGAGTACTATAAAGGAGGTAATGAAGAAGGAACTTACAAAATTCGTGAACATAAGAAAAAAGGTCTTATGTTACCAGAACAAAAAGAGCAACCGTTCATCGCTGAGATTGCTATGAGTGATCGTGAAGCTCATGCAAATATCGGTCGCTGGGCTTAAGTCATGTCTGTAATAATTACAGATTCGTGTATAAACTGTGACACTTGTATAGATGAGTGTCCGGCTACGGCAATAGTTAGTGCTGATGATTCTCCCATCGTAGATGCCCAATATGTTTACGTTAAACCTGAAAAATGTATTGAGTGTGTCGATGCTTCAGTACCAAAATGTGCCTATGTGTGTCCTACAGAAGGTGCGATAGTATGGGATATGCCATATACCGCAGAATATAATGACTACTTCTTACAGGGTCATGAAGATGGCAAATATAACATACGTATCCACAAAAAACTAGGTATTTTTTCTCCTGAGAAAAAACCAAAACCTTTCAGAGAAAGCATCTCTATAGCAGATAGAGAAGCCGGAATGGAAGTAGAGATATAAAAAATTTGCTTAGTTAGTAACTTTTTTATTTAATCTCCATACCGTGTATATCATTAACACTCCACCAAGGAGTGTAGAAAAACTTGGCACTTCGGAGTATATTATGTTTGAGCTTGCCATTGCGACCAATGGGACTAAAAATATAAACGAAGATGCCTGATTTGCCCCGATGATAGTACTCGCTTTAAAGTAAAATGTCGTAGCTATCCCCGTAGATACGACCGTCGTAAACAATAGATTTATCCAAAAAATATAATCAAACTCGAAAATCTGTATAACTTTCTCATTTGGAACAAAGAACACATACGAAACAAGTGAAGATGCTATGTAGAGATAAAAGGTAAAAACCAAAGTTCCTACATACTTTCTTGAGGTAGCATTCAAAATTGTAAGGATGCTCCACACAACAGATGAGAGTAAAAATAATATATTTCCCTCACGCATCAAGTCGGCTATGGAGTTGTTATACAAATCAAGCATTATCACCGTACCGAGTATTCCGATTCCAAGCGGAATCTTTTTCTCACGTGGTATATCTACCTTTTCGAGCATTGCTACTATCAAAAATGTAAATATAGGGTTTGAACCAGTTACGAGCATCCCGCCAAAACCTGCAAACCCAACCTTAAGTCCAAGAAAAAACAGTACGTTATAAAGTATAAGAACAATAACCGAAAGAACTAGATACTTAAATATTTTTTTTGAAAAAATCAGCTTCTGTTTTGAGAAATAGAGCATCGGTATCAAAGATATAGAACTAAGAAAAAACTTTAAAAACGTAAGGGTATAGCTGTCCGTATATTCGGTCAGTACCTTTGATGAAGGCCATGCTACACCCCAAAAGAACATAGCTGCTATCAAGTATATATATACATTTTTTTGAATATGGGTTTGCAATTTTATATCCTGATATTTTTTTTACGCATTATATATCTTATTTACCAACGGAACACTTTATGAATTATAAATCCTAAGAAATTATTTAAAGGATTTTTTATGAGTTGTTCATCAGGTGGATGCTCTGCATCAAGCGATGCAGGATTTGATCCAAACAATCCAGAAGCCATGGCTATAAAAGAAAAAATTAACGCTCACCCGTGTTATAGCGAGGGTGCTCACCAACATTATGCAAGGATTCACGTAGCAGTTGCTCCCGCATGTAATATTCAATGTAACTACTGTAATAGAAAATACGACTGTTCAAACGAATCACGTCCGGGTGTTACAAGTGCTAAACTATCTGCTGAAGATGCAGTAAAAAAAGTGCTTTACGTCGGTGGTGAGATTCAGCAGTTATCGGTTGTCGGAATCGCAGGTCCGGGAGATGCTCTTGCAAACCCTGAGAAAACTTTTGATACTTTTAGAATGTTACAAGAAAAAGCCCCTGACTTGAAACTGTGTCTATCTACAAACGGTTTAAAAATAGCCGACTATATAGATGAGATAGAAAAATACAACATAGACCACGTAACGGTAACTATAAATACCGTAGATGCAACCGGTGAGATAGGTAGCCAGATATATCCGTGGGTACACTGGAACCATAAAAAAGTATGGGGTGCCGAGGGTGCAAAAATCTTACTTGAGAAACAACTAGAGGGTATAAAACTTTTAACCCAGAGAGGCATCTTGGTAAAAGCAAACTCTGTATTAATCCCTGGTGTAAACGACAAAGACCTTCCAAACGTTGCAAAAAAACTAAAAGAGATGAATGTGTTCTTACACAACATCATGCCGCTTCTTAGCTCCCCTGAGTTTGGTACTAAGTTTGGACTTGACGGTGTTCCTAGTGCGACAGACCAAGAGACTATGGCTGCTCAGGAAGCTTGTGGAATGGATATGAAACTGATGAGTCACTGTCGTCAGTGTCGTGCAGATGCAGTAGGACTTATAGGCGAAGACAGAGGTGACGAGTTTACACCTGATGCATTTGTGGATATGAGTTTTGAAGACTTGGAGAAAAAGTACGACATCCAAGCAAGAGAGCAAAAACACAAAGCCATAGAGAACTGGCGTTCACACTTAGAAGCTGCAAACGAGCGTATAAAAATTGAGCAAGCTTCAAAAGAGCAGTTAAGCTCAGACGGTAAAACTAAACTTGTAGCTATCACTACTGCGGGCGAAGGTATGATAAACGTACACTTTGGTTCTGCACAAGAGTTCTTAATCTACGAAGTCGGTGACAAAGCCATCAAATTTGTAATGCACAGAAAAATCGAGAGTTCATACTCAGGTGCTGAACTTGGAGAAGACTATAACCCGATAGATGAGATAAAAACTACACTTAAAGACGTAGATGTACTTCTGACTGCAAAAATCGGTGAATGTCCGATGAACGACTTAAATGAGATAGGTCTTATTTGTGATGATTCGTATGCAAACGAGCCTATTGAAAAATCTGTTTTTGATGCAGTTCAAAAACACTTCTACGAGAGCGAAAAAGAAGTAGGCTAAAAATAAGGAGGCGATTATTATGGCTATTATAAACGACACTACACTCCGTGACGGTGAACAAGCTCCATATGTCGCATTTAACACTCAAGAAAAGATAAACATTGCCCAGCTTCTTTATGAATCAGGGGCAGATGAACTTGAAGTCGGCATCCCTGCTATGGGTCAAAAAGAACAAGATGACCTAAAAGAGATACTAGCACTAAACCTGCCAATAAGAATCATGAGCTGGAACCGAACTACCATGAGTGATCTCGAAGCTTCTTTAGAGACTGGCATCAAAGCCGTGGACTTATCTGTACCAGTTTCAAAAACACTTATAGACGTAAAATTCGGTGGCGATAAAGACAAACTCTTCCAAAACTTGGAAAACGTTGTAAAAGTAGCTAAACAAGAGGGTCTGTTTGTCTGCATCGGTGGAGAGGATTCAAGCCGTGCGGACAACGAGTTTTTAAAAGAGCTTATGAGTTTTGGGGCTTCACTCGGAGCTGATAGATTCAGATACTGCGACACTATAGGCATACTAACTCCAAATCAAACATATGAAAATATTTCATACCTTGCATCTGATAATACTTTAGATATAGAGATGCATACACACAACGACTTCGGTATGGCTACTGCAAACTCCATAGCTGGTATAGAAGCGGGGGCTGTCAGTGCAAACACTACCGTTATAGGACTTGGCGAGAGAGCGGGAAATGCTTCGTTTGAACAAGTGTTAATGAGCCTAAAACATCAGTTTAAAGAAGATCGTGACATAGATGCTTCAAAACTGCATGAACTTGTACGCAGTGTATCACGTGCGGCAAACAAACCTATCAGTTCTTCACGCCCTATCGTGGGAGCTAATATATTCTCACATGAGTCCGGCATCCATGTAAACGGAATGATAAAAAATTCCGCTTCATATGAAGCATTTGAACCAGAAGGCGTAGGGTTGCAAAGATACTTCCCAATAGGTAAACACTCAGGTACTTCAACCCTGCTTTACCACCTAAATGCAAGCGGCATAAAACCCATAACGCAAAAGGTGCAAAATATGCTGCCGATTGTCAGAGAGATAGTCACAAACAGAAAAAAAGTCCTTAACCCACAAGAGCTAAAAGAGTTGTACTTATGTTCATAGGTTGGATTAGAAAAAACAGTTTTAGCACTGATTTGGAAGCTTTAAACGAAAAGATGACTATAGACAAATCTTTGATTTTAAAAACATATGAGGAAAACTCATCATTATGTTTTGGCATCTACGATGAAAACAACCTTGTAGCTTTTATATCAGCCTATGAGCTTGAAAAAAGTTTTTTGATAAACAATTTTTACTATCTTGATGAGATAGATGACGATATAAAAAAAAGACTTATTAAACTTCTCTTAGAGAATATAAACGAAGATAAAAAGCCGATTTTGATAATGTCAAAAAAAGATGAGAGAGAACTTTTTTCATCTTTAGAGTTTAAAGAGTTTTCAAAGTTCAAACGTGCCATTTACAGCGGTGGCGGTGTTGCCTTTAACTTTACAAACGCAACTGCAAAAAGTATAAGCAACGAAAACTTTCTGCCTATCATGACTTCTATCGACAAAGTAGCGTTTGAAGAAGACAAAACCCCTTACACTAAAAATATACTTTTAAAACAATCATCCCTTGTTTTATCCACACAATCAGGGTATCAACACTCATACGCGATAAACAAATCACTTATAAAAATCTCCCCTTGGATTATGAGAGATGCAGCATTTAGCGATGCAGAGAAGATGATAAGGGGCATCATTTATCATCGCGGGTTAAAGAAGATATTTGCATATGTACCAAGTGAGGTAAAAGAGATAACGGATTTGTATGAATCTTACAAATTTGATATGAGTGAGGAGTACACTTTGTTTTACAAAAACTCCAAACCGCCAATCAATTTGGAGATGATATACGCATTTTAATTTAACAAAGGAGACAAAATACATGGCACTTACAGAAGAACAAAAAGAGATTAAAAAAGAGTATGCAAAGTACAAACGCATCGTTACGGAGCTTGCGGGTGAGATTCACGATATAGTCGAAGATACTATTTGGAGCGAATATGTAAAACTAGCTGAGCTTAGTGAAAAAGTTTCACTCGCTATGGAAGACGTAAATGCATTTAAAGCTAAACACGATTTTTTAAAATAGTAGATAAATAAGATGGAAGATGCTCAAGATAAAATAATCTGCAACTGCGGGACAAAAACAGTTAAACAAGCAGTTGAAATTTTTAAAGAGACGGATCTTCCATATAAAAAAGCCAAAAAACTGGTAACCGAGTGTAATAAAACATGTTGTAGAAGACCGCTTATGGCACTTTTTAATATGGTGGATTTTGGTGAGATAGATTACGAAGAGATAGATTTTTTAATAGATCAAATGAATAACAGGTAAAAATATGAGAGATAAAAATTTAGAAGATTTTTCAAGATGGATTAGAAACAAAGGTCTAAATCCAAAAATACCTCTAGAAGTTGATAAATTAAAAAACTTATCCGTACTCGATTTAACAAAGTACAAACTCAGAGAACTACCCGAATCAATCTGCCATCTTCCAAATTTGACGGTTTTAAAACTCTCCGGAAATAGACTGACAAAACTGCCAAAAAACATTGGCAATCTAAAAAAACTAAAAAATCTCCAATGTGAGAACAACCTTTTAGATGAACTTCCAAAAAGCATAGGCGAGCTTGAATCACTGGTTATTTTAAACCTAAACGGAAACAGGCTTACAAAACTCCCGGATGAGTTTTACAAGCTTACAAAACTAACAAGGCTTACCATAGCTGCAAACTATCTTACATCACTATCAGAGAAGTTAAAAAACCTTAAAAACCTGCTATATTTCTCACTCGATACAAACAATCTCAGTGAGCTTCCAGAAGCGTTTGAGGATATGTCATCGCTTTACTATTTAGACCTCTCATATAACAACTTTACAAAACTTCCCGAATCTATAAGCAAGATAAAAGAGTTAGAGACTCTTTTGCTTGAAGGAAACGAGATTACAGACCTGCCCTCTTTGGAATCGCACGATATGCTCATAAAACTAAATCTAAATGACAACAATCTTTGTAAAATAGACTTTGATATAAGTAAACTAGAAGACTTGCAACTGCTTAGTTTTGATAACAACAACTTAGAACACCTACCCGATGCTATATGTAAGTTAGATAAACTAAACTGCTTAAGTGTGAGTGCAAATAGTTTAAAAGAGTTACCCTCTTGCATAGGAGATTTACAAAATCTTTTAGAACTTGATATTGACGAGAACGATATAAAAGAGTTTCCGAAGTCTTTTTATGAGCTAAAAAAACTAAAAAATCTTTATATAGCCGAAAATAAAGGTTTGAAAAACCCTAAATTAGAATCTTTAGAGTTTTGTGACATTTAAAAGATATAATATTTTCATGAATATTATTGACTTTAAAAACGTATATACAAATTATGATTTAAAACCTGTACTTGAAAATATAAACTTAACAATAAAAGAAGGCGAGCACTGGACTATTTTAGGCTCAAACGGAAGCGGTAAGTCAAGTTTGATAAAACTCATATCAAGCGATTTGCATCCAAGTAAAAAATACAGTTATACAAAAAAGATTTTTAATAAAGAGAGATGGGATATATTTGAGCTTAAAAAAAAGCTTGGAATTATTACAAACGAGTTGCATAACTACTTTGAGATGCATGGAGGTTTTTTAAGCGCTTACGAGGTTGTACTTAGTGGGTATTATAGTTCTATAGGAGTTTTTAAACATCAGGACTTCTCACAAGAACAATACCAAAAAGCTTTAGAAGTTTTAGAGTTTCTTGATATATTGGATATAAAAGAGAAAAAAGTATCGCAAATGAGTACTGGACAACTTAGACGCTGTATAATCGGTCGCGCTTTGATACATGACCCACAAGTTTTTATACTTGATGAGCCTACCGTAGGGCTCGATATAAAAGCACAAAACTCTTTTATAGAACTTATCCGTAAACTTTCAAAACAAGCATCTATAATACTTGTAACTCACCATATTGAAGAGATATTTCCAGAAATATCCCATGTTGCTTTAATTTATAAAAAAACAATATATAAACAAGGAAAAAAAGAAAATATCTTAACATCCCAAAATTTATCAGAAATTTTTGAACTTGATATTAATATAAACAAAAAAAACAACAGATATTATATAGAAGATATTAACTAACTACTTACCACGTCCCAAACCAGATTTTTATAAGCCTTCATTATAGGCTTTTGCATATCTTTCATCATAGTGACTCTAAGCTCACCTATCATCTCTTTGTAGATTGGGTCTGCTTTTATAGGGTCTTTTGCACGTGCCAAATCTATGATGCTGTGCACGCTTAGGTTAAACGGGCTGTTTGCTTTGTCGTTTATACCATCATACACAGACATAAAAAGGTTATAGTTATCATAGTCCATTTTACACTCATCATCTAAAATCTTCAGAGCCAAAATAGTAGCGTATTGAATTTCCTCTTCACTAAAGTTATAAGTCTTTGCCCATTCATAAGCTGTTGATAAATCATCCATTAGTTAGCCTCCTTTTTTGTTTTTTTTCTTTTTATGAGTTCTACTTCACTCTCACCGTTTATAAAACTTTTTGTAATAACACAGGCTTCTATATCTTTTTTAGCAGGAAGCTCATACTGAAGCGGTAACATAATCTTCTCGATTATCCCTCGAAGACCACGTGCACCTACACCTTTTTCATCTGCCATTTTTGCTATCTCTTGCAAAGCATCATCAGAAAATTCCAACTCTATACCGTCAAGCTCAAAAAGTGCCTGATACTGTTTTACAATGGCATTTTTTGGTTCACTCAGTACTTTTATCAAGTCTTCTATCGAGAGTTGGTTTAGTGTAGCTATAACGGGAATACGACCTATAAATTCAGGTATAAGCCCGAAGTTTATCAAATCTTTTGATTCTATCTCTTGTGAAGTAAACTCTTCGTCCGTACTTGTTAAAAAGCCCATCTTTTTAGGTTTTTTATCTTTTGAATCGTTGGCATCTTTAACAAGTCCGACAAATGCACCCCCACATATAAATAAAATATGTGTAGTATCAAAAAGTATAGTCTCTGCGGATGAGCTTTTTCTGCTTCCCTTTACGGGTACATATACCTCTCCGCCTTCGAGAATTTTTAAAAGTCCCTGCTGAACACCCTCACCGCTGACATCCCTGCCACTTGTGGCACTCTCGCTTTTATTTGCGATTTTATCTATCTCATCTATGTAGATGATACCTTTTTGCGCACGCTCAACATCAAAATCCGCAGATGCCAAAAGACGCGAAAGGATAGACTCAACATCTTCACCTACGTAACCCGCTTCTGTTAAAGCAGTTGCATCTGCCACTGCAAAAGGCACATCCATTATTTTAGCAAGCGACTTTGCCAAAAGGGTCTTACCGCTACCCGTTGGACCGATAAGCATAATGTTACTCTTTTCAATCTCTACGTTTTTAAAAATCGGTTTATCAATTCTTTTGTAGTGTGAATAGAGTGCGACTGAGAGGACTTTTTTTGCTTCTTCTTGACCTATGACATAATTATCCAGATGTTCTTTTATCTGGGTTGGGATGCTAAGACCTTTTTGAAACTCTGCACGCTCTTTTTTTAACTGTTCTTTGTGGATAATATCTGAGCATGTACCTATACACTCATTACATATATGTGCATTTTCGGCACTAAATATTTTCTCTACCTCTTTAACACTTTTGCCGCAAAAGTCACAAATCATATCTTTACTCATAGCATACTCTTTAAAAATGCATCCGAGTTGTCTTTTATAACTTCTAGATTATGCATATCTACAAATTTGTTCTCTTTTTTTGTAAGCTCATCTTTTTTTGTAACAACAAAACCGTCTTTTAAACCAAGTGTTATCTCGTGAGCTACCATTCTAAAAGTATCACGCGAAAAATCAACGCCTAAAAACATATATGATTTGTCTTTTTTGTACTCTTTTAAAAACGGTGGAAGCGCATACCCGCCCATAGCTTCTGTAAGCCAGTCAACAAAGTCTGCATCGCTTATAATAAAGTTCATATCCGGTTGCATACAACCCATAGGTTTAAAAAGTATCGGCAAAGTATCGTTTAACTCCTCTTTGCTTATTACACTGTATTCTTTTGCATCGGGATCATATTTGTAAACCACAAATCTGTCATAGTCGGCTGTAATCCTTGATATACCCGTAATCATAAAATGCTCAACATCTTCATAAACCTTACATGAGCTGTCATCGACGTTTGTATCTATCATATACTTTGGTTTGATATCTTTTAAAAACTCATATGTAAATGGCAGATCATACTTTTTAGATGCATAAATATGATTTGTCATTTGCACTATAAAATCTCTACCTTTTCTTTGCTCCAAACTCATTGCAGCACGGCTGTACTCATACATAAGTCTATCACTCATAGCACGACCGTTATTAAGTGCTAAGATCATGCTGTCACTGTCGTATGGCAAGTTAGAACCGTCATTTGCCTTTGTATTTTCAAATACACCCATACCAATAAAAGGTACTAATTCACCACTTAATAATTTTTCTTTGATATTTTCCATATAGTATCCAATACATTTTATATACTTATATTTATACATAAAGTATTCCGTTTAATGATTTTTATAAATTAACTATCTTGTGTTAATGTATGTATATATAAAAGAAAGGATTTAAGATGGATAAGACAATAAATGGCATATATGTCAAGACTTTAGGTAAAGACACAAATCAGGCTATAGTTTTTATACATGGCTTTCCATACGACCATACACTTTGGGATGATGTGATTGATGAGTTTAAAGATGATTATTATTGTATCTCCTATGATATTAGAGGTTTTGGTAAGTCTGAGATAAATACAGCTCAATTTACAATGCAGAGTTATGTGCAAGACTTAGAGAATATCATCTTAGGTCTAAAATTGAGTAAGCCTATTCTTTGTGGGTTTTCTATGGGTGGTTATATCACACTAAGAGCAAATGAAAGAGAAAAATATAAAGCTTTGATACTTGCCAACACTGCAACGAACAGTGATGATGACAAAGCAAAATTAAAACGCTCTACCGGCATTTCAGACATAGACACTAAAGGACTTGAACCTTTTGTAAATGGATTTTTATCAGCTGCTTTTAGTGAGGACTTTATCAAGAAAGAACCTCTAAAAATAAAGAGTATAAAAGAAAACATCATGAGCTTTAATCCAATAGGTATTAAAGCTGCCCTCCTAGCTATGATTAGCAGAACTGATACTGCCAAAGGCTTAGAAGAGACAGATATTCCCGTCTTATTGATAACCGGCGAAGATGACAAAATCATACCAAAAGAGACAATGGAGCTTATGGCAAGTAAAATAAAAAATTCAACATTTGTGAGTCTAAGTGAATGTGGGCACATGAGCATGCTCGAAAACCCAAATGGATTTAAAAGTGCAATGAGAAGCTTTTTAGTAGGTCTTTAAAAAAGAACTACTTACCCATGACATCCGACTCCCGTATAACTGGCGTAGGCTTTGTTTAACTCAACTCTCAACCTTTCCAAATCAAACGGCTTAGTCAAGTCGTTTGGCATATCAAGATAAAAGATAGCTCCGTCTTTGCTTATCAAAAACAAAGACTTGGTTAACTTATCCTCTAAAGAACCACTTACAAGTTTCGTACCGTACATGTTTCCAAATTCATCTTCTGCATCTAAAACTACCGTAAATTTTTTAAGTCTGTTTTTTAAAACGGTCTGCATCTTATAATCTTTATCAAATATATAGTAACAATTTAGTGGGACTTGGATGTTGCTTAAAAGCTCATCAAGTTTTAATATCTCATCTAAAAACTCATCTTTGTCATGTGGAAAAGATGCAAGAAGTGTCATAGATTTATCGGGATGACTTCTCTTTATCTCCATAGTTTCTCCGGATGCATCTACAACTTCAATATTTTCAGCCATATAGCCTACGTCAATAAAGTCTTCACACAACTCTAAAGATTCATCTTTATACTTAATATTAGATTCCATATTTTTTTACCTTATATCCGATTTGTCTTTGCGTAATCCCTAAAACTTTTGCAGCTTCGGAGAGATTACCTCCACTATTTTCAAGTGCATTTATAATTGCTTCTTTTTCCAAGTCATCTAAGGTTTTGTTCTCAAATGGTATTTGCATATGTTTTTCAGATGCTTTTTCATTATTTAAAGCAGGTAACAAAAGCATCATATCCTCTGCAGTTATTCCATCCTCGTTACCCATAAGCACTATTCGCTCTATCGTATTTTCAAGTTCACGTACATTCCCAGGCCATGGGTACGACATAAGTTTACTCATAGCTTCATTTGTAATACTTACTCTTTTTTTATGGTTTAACATTGAACGCTCTAAAAAGAAGTTAACCAAAAGTTTTATGTCTTCCCCTCTTTTTCTAAGCGGTGGCAAGTCAATCGGAATAACATTTAACCTATAGTATAGATCTTCTCTAAACTCGCCGTCTTTTACCATCTGTTCAAGATCACGGTTTGTAGCGGCAACAAGTCTAACATTTACACGAATAGTTTTGCTTCCCCCTACCCTCTCAAACTCACGTTCTTGTAAGACTCGAAGCAGTTTAACCTGTGCAGATGCAGATATATCACCTATCTCATCTAAAAACAGCGTACCGCCATCAGCCAACTCAAACCTACCTTTTCTAGTCTCTTTGGCATCGGTAAATGCACCTTTTTCGTGTCCAAAAAGTTCACTCTCTAAAAGAGTATCCGTAATTGCCGCACAGTTTAGTTTTATAAATGGTTCATCATTTCTTTTACTTCTTTTGTGTATAGCAGATGCTACCAACTCTTTACCCGTACCTGTTTCCCCACGAACTAAGACGGTAACTTCACTTTGTGCTATTCTTTCTATAACTTTATAAACGTTTTGCATCTTTTCAGAGTCGCCTATAATATCCCCAAAATTATGTACTTTTGAATCCCACTCCATCTTATAATAAAGCTTCAACTCTTCAAGTCTCTCTTTTTCTTTTGTTATTGACATATTTGAATTTATATATTGTGCAAATAATGAACTGACAATAGTCAATATTCTAACCGTTTGTTCAAAATCAATCTTTGTAGATTTTGTAAGGTTTGCACCGATTACACCGATAACATTATTCTCGGCAATTAAAGGCACTGCTATATAAGATATAGTCTCATTATTTTTATTCCCTGATTTATTTAGAAATATAATATCGTTATGTATATTTGCTATAACTACGGGTTCCATACTCTTAGCGGCAAGCCCCGTAGCACCTTCTCCCAGTTTATATTCCGAAATATTTTTTTGATGTTTGTTAAAGCCTATAGATGCACATATGCTAAGTTGTTCATCCTCTAGTTTATAAATAACACAATTCCCCAAATCCAAAGCATTCTTAAGTGCCGATAGGGATTTTTCCAAAGATTTTTGTATATCTCTTGAATCTGAAATAAGTGAAGCAATATCATATAAAACCAGTAGTTCTTTGTGTGTTAAACATTCGTTGCATTGAGTAATCATAATTTATATCTTTTTTTTTGTTATAAATATCATTATACTCCGCCACAGACTAATTTTAATCATTTTAATGATTAATAATTAATCAGAAATCTTTTTACAAACAGTTTCTTTAGGTAGATTTTTTGGAGCAGGTTCAATCCACCAAATCTCTCCGTTACTTAGTTCTACTTCTCCACCCCATTTTTCATCGGTGTTAAACTCAATAGTCTCTATTGTTTCTTCCATATCTTTTTTTGCAACATAAAAAGAAATCTCTCCGCCACTCTCTCTTAACATCACTTTTGCCATTTTATATCCTTTTAGTTTTTGATTTTTTTGATTATGCAATTGAGTAAGGCACTTTTATGCTCATACCAAATTTGGAAATAACCTTTTTTAAGCTCATTTACCAGAATCGATTTTTCATTAGCTTTTAAAGTTTTTGTAAAATCATCCCTGCTGTGAGCACCTCTGCTTTCTTCTCTCTCCAATGCACTTAAAATTACTACTTCAGCTACCTCCAATGCATTTTTAAGTTCAAGTATAGATATAAGTTCTACATTATTATTTCTTCCTTTATCGATACAATGAAGCGTACCTGCCTCTTTACGAAGATACTTTATATAGTCATATGCCCTTATCAAAGAGTTGTAATCTCTGTGAATTCCGGCATTTTTAAACATGGTCTCACCCATACTTATACGCATCGAATTAAAATTTTTAGAAGTATCACGATCAAATATCTTATCGACCACTTTTTGATCTTTAACTACGATGTTGTAATCAATCGGCAGGAACTCTTTATGTTTTGCATATTCCTTTGCTTTTTTCCCTGCCAACTCACCAAAAACTGCACCTTCAAGTAAAGAGTTACCGCCAAGTCTGTTTGCACCGTGGATACCGTTTACAGCACACTCTCCACAAGCAAACAAACCTTTTATATCGGTTTTTGTCATTTTTGATTCTATTCCACCCATACTGTAATGAGCGACGGGAGTGACCTCGAGTAACTCAGTAGTAACATCTATACCCGCTTGATTATATGCAGCTTTGTATAAACTTGGCAGTTTTGTCTCAATGTGTTCTTTATCTAAATGTCTAAGATCCAGATATACTTTTTTGCCGTTATTTACCTGAGTTAAAATAGCGCGTGCGACTATATCTCTGGTTTCAAGTTCATTTACAAATCTCTCGCCGTCGCTGTTTACCAGATATCCACCCTCACCGCGTGCCGCTTCACTGATAAGATAAGAGCTTTTTGCCATGCCTGTCGGATGAAACTGGACAAACTCCATATCTTTTAAGTTTAGTCCGCTTCTAAGGGCTATAGCCAGCATATCACCGGTATAATCCTGTGCATTTGTAGAGTGTCCTCTGTATATACCTGCATATCCGCCTCCGGCAAGAATCACCGACTTTGCAGGATAGACCATAAGTGATGAATCAATCCTTCTGATAGCTACTACACCGCTTATCTTGTTTTTTAGTTTTGTAACATTCATTACAAAATTGTTAGCTACAAAATCTACACCTACAATTTTGGCTTGTTTTATCAAAACCTGCATGATTGCAGAACCGGTTTTGTCACCTACATAACAAGTTCTTTTGGAAACTCCGCCGCCAAAACTTCTCTGGGCTATCTCACCGTTTTCATCTTTATCAAACTCTACTCCGTAAGAGAGAAGTTTTTTAATAATATTGGGAGCACGATTACACATATATGAGACACTTTTTTTATCGCTTAAACCATAACCGCCTTTTATGGTGTCGTCTATATGTTTTTTTATCTCGTGAGTATTATTTTTATCTAAAACCGCATTTATCCCGCCACTGGCAAGTGAAGAGTTAGACTTAAAAATATTGCCTTTTGTAATCACGGCAACTTTGTTTGAACTTGTTTTAGCTTCTATTGCCGCCATAAGTCCGGCTATTCCGCCGCCTACTACTATTACGTCATATATCAAAACTTACAGCCTGTAAAGTAAGTCGTATTTTTCCCTTTTTACCGACTTTACTTTTGAGATTTCACAGTTTTGTTTAATATGCAGGGGAACTTTTGAGCAAAATAGTGAACTTACTATCCCCGGAGTTGAGCGAACAAACTGAAGAGCTAGTTGAATATCACTCTTTAGTGTCATTGTGCTATCTAAAACTACACCGGTTTCAGCTGAGAATGATTTTTTAAACAGATTCATCTGTAAAAGCGAAGATGAACTTATAACTCCGATGCCGAGTTTATGAGCGGCATTTATGATGCTGCACTCCTCATTGTCCACTTTTTGGGTTAGACTCGTGTAAGCGTTTGTTTTACCCATATTAAACGGTAGTTGAATATACTTGAACCTATGATTCTCTCCGCCAACTTTTATGGCAATTTCCACAAGTTTTTCTAAACTTATTATCTCTTCGTTCTCAGCTGTAAAACCATTCCATACAGCTACACCGTAAGATTTAAATAAGCCTTCATCAGCCAACTTTTCAAATCTTGCAAACACTTTTTCAATTTGTTTGTAAAATTCTTTTTTACCAAGTTTTATTATCTGCATCTCTGGGTTGTGTAGATAATAAATATCAAGCTGATTTACACCAAGATTTTCTAAACTGCGTTTACAGCTCCATTCTAAAAAATCAGGTGTCATACAGTGCTGATCCAGCTCAATATCATCTTTACTTGCAAGACCTGCATCTATGACGTTTTCATCTATCCATGTGTATGGATTTTCAGGAAAAGGATAATCAAGCTGGATAAATCCACCTTTTGAACAGATGATAAGCTCTTCACGTTTAACCTCATCACCTAACTCAGCTAAAGCTTCTCCTATCTCTTTTTCACTTTGACCATATCTATAGTTAGATGCAGTATCTATTAAATTTATTCCGCTTCTAATAGCCTCTTTTACAGCTTCAATATAATGAAAAACGTAGTTTTCTTCTTTATACGGTTCTTTATTAAAAGTACCAAGACCAAGTTTTGAAAAAATAAGATCGTTGTGTTTTATATAAAAATCTTTATAGTTTGAGAATTTTTTAGCAAAATTGTATGTATTTTCAAAAGTAGCAAATCCCATCTTAAGCTCTTTTGCTTTCAACTTTTTTTACATAGATTATAATAGTTGTTAAGTATGTTAATAATGCTAGTGGTAATAATAAATAAATTTCCATTTAATCTCCAAAAAAATAATATATGCATAAACCTATACATATATTGTTCCTTAGAGATTTAAAATAGACTACGGTACTAAATATCCAAATTTTCTAAGTATCTCTTTTGCCTTTTGACTTAAAATAAAGTCATAAAAAGCAAGCACTTCTTGATTTTTTTTACCCTCTTTTAAAACTACTATACCCTGATTTATAGGCGTATAAAGCTTTGCATCTACATCTGTCCAGTTTATTCCCTCTTTAAAGTGTTTCATTTTAGGACTGTAAAGTGATGACTTTGCTACAAAACCTATATCGGTAGCCGTAACTGCATAAGATACTGTTTGTGAAATAGACTCCGCATATACTAATTTGTATTTTACATCTTTATAAACACCACCGTTTTTCATAGCTTCAACAGCTGCTTTTCCATAGGGTGCGGTTTTTGGATTTGCTACTGCTATTTTTTCTATATTTGGGTTTTTAACGATATTTATACCACTGTTGAAATTTTGTTTTTTATTACTTAGGTATGCAAGACTCCCTTGTGCATAAATCACAGGTTTTGTAACAGCTATCTTATCTGCGTATAGAGCTTCCGGATATTTCATATTTGCCGACATAAAAAGCTGATACGGAGCGCCGTGTTTTATCTGAGCGGTCAGTTTTCCGCTGCTTCCAAGTGTAACTCTTACCTCTGTATTTGGATTGGACTTTTTAAACTCTTCTTTTAGAGTGTCAATTGCATAACTTACATTTGCAGCTACTGCTATATTTATACTTCCGGCATATAAAGATGCAACACATACTAAACTTCCGATAATTATTTTTTTCATCATTTTTTATCCTTTAAAATAAATAGTTAATCTCAAAACGTGCATCCAAACTGTCTGCATCTGTCTTTTTCGTATCTGCATACCCAAGTCTTAGTCTCCACTGTAAATCCTGCATATCTTCAAGATTTTGTACAAAACCAAGATAATAGTAATTCTCATCATATTTTCCCTTATTCTCATCTGCATCCGTATGCAAAATCGAAGCTTGGATGAACATATCTTTGTATATACCTTTTTTATTACTATTCATAGTTAGTTCCATACGATAACTTTTTGTATTTGCCATCCAGTTATAACGGGCCATTGAACGTGTATATCCAGAAGTCGGGAATCCTCTCCAAGGTGTTATCAAATCCGCTTCGTCAAAAACTTTTGAATAGCCTATATTTAATTTGTAAATATCATAAGTTCCAACTATCCTTGCTGCAATCATTTGAGAATCTAGCGAAAACGGATCTTTATATCCATCCGTAGTGCCGTCATACGCCGCACCACCTATCTTTCCCGCGTCATCGTCAAACTGTTTTATATAACGCACACCGGGGCTTATGCTAAAGCCTGCCAGCTTTACTTTGTAGTTTAACTCAAGCATAGCCTCTGATAACAACTCAGGCACGGTGTAAAACGCAGCATCTACTTTTAAGTTATCTATAGACTTGTTTTGAAAATCAAAGACTATCAGAGGGCTGTCTGTATCTTTACCAGCTGCTTTAAGTGCCGTGTATGTAAGTCCTTTGTGCATAGCCGAATCATCATTGCCGTTCCATGAGGGATTTAACGAGCTAAATGCATTTGCATCTGCATACATTAGTACAGAATGCGACTGGGTATGATCACGCAGTTTTTGTTTTGCAAGATATGCAAGTTTTATGTTTGTATCACTGATGGCTTTACTCTCAAGAACTATTGCATCAAAGGTATTTGGTATCATCTTTGTATCGTTTGATTTTGTATAAAATGTCTCAACCAATTGTCTTCCGAGTTTAATATCTGTTTTTGCAAAACCTTTATAACTTACATATGCTTCTCCCAACACAGCCATAGACTTATTTCCCGTATTTGTATAATCATATCTGCTAAAAACGTCTTTCCCTGCTTTTAGTCTATTTACAGGGCTGCTGTTCTGATCAAAAAATGCTTTTGAGAAATACAAACCCGTATGAAAATCAAAACCTGAAAAATTTGCACTTTTATACAACAGTGAGCCTCCGAGTCCACTTATTGTATGTGAATCTTGGGAGCTGTTTTCCTTATCCCATTTAAAATAAAAAGTGTTTGAACGGAGCCTGCCGTAGAACATTCCGTTTTTAAACATATCCGAAAAATTATCTACCGATTTAGGTGTTTTGTTGAACACTAATTGATAGTTTGTTTTTAAAGTGTATTTTGACACGTCATCATCTGCATATACCGTAGATGCAAAACATACGGCGGATGCAATAAAAGTTATAAACTTAATACTTTTATTCATTTAGTTTCCTTTATTATTTTATTTGTTATACTTTTAGCTGCTTATACCAAAGCATTTACTCTGCAGTTGCCGCTGCAGGGTTCCCATTGTTTCATTATATACTTGAATATATAACGCCTTATATAAAAAAATATCTTCACTATATTATTTTCCTATCATAACATCTGAAGATTTGATAATCAAACTAACCTCCTTATCTTTTTTTAAATCCAGTGCATCTACCGATGAACTTGTTATTACGGCTACGAGCTTGTCATCATTTCCAATATCCACAACAACTTCACTGTTTACCTCTCCAAAAGAGACGGCATCTATAATACCTTTGAATTTATTTCTGGCACTAATTGAGAGTGCATTGTCCGTACTTAATATAACCGAGCTTGATTTAAAGATGGCACTAACTTCATCGCCGAGCTTCAACTCTAACTCTTTAACCGCAGAATTTGTTATAACCGATACTATCGTATAACCGCTTTTTAACTTTACATATACTTGTGCATTAACCTTGCCTGATTCTATAAGCTCTATTTTTCCGTGTATTTTGTTTCTCGCACTTATATTCATTGAAAACCTTTGCAGTGATTTTATAGTCCCTTTGTCAAAGTCTGTATTTTTTGAAAGAGAGTCTAAAAATTTTTTATGTTCTTTTTGTAAAAGCAGATAGGTTTTAATAAGGTTGTGCCCATATGGCGTTATCTTAGTTCCGCCTCCGCCTTTTCCGCCTGTTTCTCTGCTAACTACTGCATGAGGACAAAGATTGTTTATAGCATCTATGGCATCCCATGCAGCCTTATAACTCATAGGTACCATTTTTGCAGCCTTTGAGATCGAGCCCGATGCTTCAATAGCTTGAAGCAGTGCTATCCTTTTCTCAAGTAAAAAAGGTACATCTGAGTTAAACAGTGTTAACGATGAAGTAAATTCCATTTTTTAAAACCTTTAAATTTAGAAAATAGTAGCGTTATATATCTTAATATATAATGAATTAAAAGTATATTTTTCACAAATAATTAAATTTTATTAAAATTAATTAAAAATTAAGACACAGGTAAGCAAAAAATAGTTAGGATTTTTTAAGGTTATTTTTCAACTAAATATATTATTTTGTATTAGTTGTTATATTTATTTCATAAAATAGAGGAAGTATAATGAGAAGTTTATTGTTTGTATTTACATTATTGTTTGTCTTAACACAACCGCTATCCGCTGGATGGTTTGACTTTTTTAATTTTCATCATAAAAAAGAAACCAATACTTTGGAACATATAACTTTTACTCCAAAAGCTAATGAAAAAAATGTATCTCCGGATATTATTATTACAGCAACCTTTGATGATGATATTGATCCATTATGTGTAAGAAAAAACAATATTATCGTAAAAAAAATATCCGGTAAAAGAAAAAGAGTTCATGGTGAACTTTCTTATAATGAAAATACAAAAACTATAAGTTTCACTCCAAATAAACAACTATTAGAAGGAAAATATAGAGTTGCATTTAAAAATCTAATAAAAATACAAAAAGATGGACATAAACATAAAAAATTTAAACTTAAGCACATTCATTATAGTTTTGAAGTTTCCGAGAAGCCTGTAGATTCTAATGCTCCCGTTATTACACTAAATGGTGAAAGTACAATAACTCTATATAAAGACGATAACTACTTTGAAGAGGGTGCAACTGCTTATGATGATGAAGACGGTGTTGTAGATGTAAATATAAGTAGTAATGTCGATACAACTACAGTCGGTTCTTACACTGTAACATATACTGCACAAGATAGTGTAGGAAATAAATCTACTTTAACTAGATATGTAGAAGTTATTGAGCCTCCGGTAGTATTAGAATCTTTATCTTTAAGTACAAATACAAATATACTAAGAGTTGACCAATCTACTAACATAATACTTATCGCTTCATATAGTGACGGCTCAAGTGAAGACATTGTTTATGACGCTATGTATGATATGTCAGATCCTAGTATTTTAAGTATCAACGGAAATTCACTGGATGCTTTAGCTGAAGGTACAAGTACAATAACTGCTACACTAAATGGGATAACTTCTAATACAATTCAAATAGAAGTAAAAGCTCCTATAGATACAAGTAACTTTAACTTTACACATTTTGGTTCTCAATATACTAAATATATACCTGCAGATGCAACATTAACTAAATATGACGAAGAACTTTTTGCAATGGTAACAGGTAAAATACTTGCAGAAGACAGTACACCTCTAAGCGGAGTAAAAGTAACTATACATAATCATCCTGAGTATGGTTCACAAATAACAAATGCAAAGGGTGAATACTACTTTGCAACTGAAGGTGCTGCACACCTGACAATGCGTTATCAAAAAAATGGTTTTACAACTATAGACAGAAAACTTTATGTACAACCGCAAGACTGGAGTATTGCGGATGATGTAACTATGCTTCAAGAAGATATTAAAGTAACTACTATAGACTTAAGCTCTACAACTCCACAGTTACATATTTCAACTCCTGTCGTAGATGATAGAGGACAAAGAAGTGCGACTATAGTGTTTGATGGAATCACTAAAGCAACTGTTACTTCCAAAGACGGTACAACAAGAGAACTTACAAGTATAGATGTTCGTGCGACAGAATTTAAAACACCGAAATCTATGCCATCTGATTTACCAATAGAGACTGCTTATACATACTGTACAGATATAAAAGTAGATGGTGTAAGTGATGATGAGAATGTAACATTTAATGCACCGGTAGTAATGTATGTTGAAAACTTTTTAGGATTTAATGTTGGTGAAATAGTTCCTGTAGGTTACTATGATAGAAATAAAGGTAAATGGATAGGTTCTGAAAACGGTGTCGTAGTAGAGCTACTGGACACAGACGGTGATGGAGTTATAGATGCACTTGACAGTACAGGTGATGGTCAGGCAAATGATATAGATGGTGATGGATTAACAGAGGATGAAGTTACAGGTATAAAAGATAATCCAAACTATCAAGCTGGTAATACTTACTGGAGAAGTAAATTTAATCACTTTACTCCTTGGGATTGTAACTGGCCATATGGTCCACCATCTGATGCAGAATCTCCAGACGAACCTGATGTATCAGATCAAAATCCTCCTAATGACTGTGGTATAAGTACTAACTCTTACATTACAACTAAAACAAGAGTATTTCATGAAGATATACCTATTGCAGGAACTGATAAAGTACTTCACTATTCTTCTAAAAGAGTTGATGGGTATAAACATATTATTGATACATCCATTAATACGTCTAATATTCCAAGTTCTGTACAAAAAGTATCTGTTAAACTCAAAGTAGCTGGACATACTTTTGTCAAAGAAGCTACTATAGGAGAACTAAGTAATTTACAATTTATATGGGATGGAAAAGATATATTGGGTAATAAACTCTCAGGTGAGAGTAATGCCAAAATCATTGTATCTTATGAATATAATTTAGTATATTATAGAGCTTCTTCAGCATTTACACAAGCCTGGGCACAAGCTGGGACAGGAAGTATAGCTGTAAGAGGACGAAGCCAGATGGATATGGTAACCACAAAAGATATAAATATAAATACTGATGTCACTAGTAGTTCAAATACCATTTCAAATGGATGGAGTATAGAAGATAATATATATTTACGTCTATTTGAACGAGGCATACTACAAGGAATTAAAGGTCGAAAATATATTGAAATAAAAAACGGTCTTTTATTTTCAGTTGAAAATGAACCAAAAAACAGATTAAATTATTTTCAAATTTTAAAAGATAGATACTTTGCTTTATATTTGAAATACCCTAGCGCAAGTTTAGGTTCTTTAAGCAATACAGTATCTTTAATCTCTTTTAATTTTATTGATGGAAAAAAGAGTAATAAAGAACTAACTACTTTAGGAACATATTCTAATTTTAATTTTAAACTTTCATATGAAGATCGTCCAGAAAACGGCTATGATGTATATGCTTTACATAAAGGAACCATTTATGAAGGAATTTCAGATAGGAATTTTTTAGACCCATCAAAAAGTATACCTGAGCTTAAAAAGAAATTGAAAGCAAGAATGGATACTAGCACCCCTTTTATGATTGTAACAAATTCAAATGGTGGAGATATAAATAGAGATGATAACTATTGGACTGTCTTTCAACCTGATAAAGTTTTATTAGATAAACTTAATCAAATATATAATATTGATACAGTATTAGACTTAAGTACTTTACCTGAATATCAAAACATAGGTATTAGAAGTGACAACATAGTAGTGTTTGAGGGTAAATTAGGTTATGTATTTAACAAAAAAACAGGAATATTAGAAAAAGTTTTTGATAATGATAATAAGATTATTATTTCAGAATATACACATAATACAGAAAATTTGATATCATCAATAACAGATAATTTTTCAAATATAACTACAGTTACAAGAGATTATAATGATGTTCCAACATTGATAACAGCTCCAAATGGGCAAAAAACTTATCTAAACATAAGTGAAAATGGGGACTTAAATTCAGTTGAATACGAAGATGGTTCAGTATATAATTTTGAATATGATAATAATTCGCTTATGACTAGAAAAATTGACCCTAATGGAAATGAAGCTACTATGTACTATGATGAAAATGGTCGAATTTATCAGGAGAATGATCATCTAGGTGCTAACTGGGATTTCTCAAAAATAAATAACGAAAATAAATCTACCTACATTATCACAAAACCTGAGGGAGATGAAACAATCTCTACAGACACGAAACAAGGTGATGGTTCAACACTTTCGCAAATATCACTTCCTAGTGGGGACACTGTTTCTTCTGTATTTTCAGAAAATCAAATGAATTACGTTACTACAAAAAATGGAGTTGAAACAAATGTGATATATATAAAAGATATTCTTAATCAGCAAAAAATACTTTCCTCATATACAACAACTCAGCCAAGCGGATTAAAGAATATAACAACCTATCATAGTAATTATGATGGAAATCAAATAGATATTAACTACAAAACAAAAACCATCACTAAAAACTCTAAAGTTACTAAAATAGTTGAAGATTATAACAACGCCACTAAAACTATAACCACCCCTGAGAGCAGAACATTAAGTAGTAGCTACAACAAAGAGAACCGCTTAACTACATCTGTACAAAGCGGTACACTTTTACCGACCACTTATGAGTACGATGCAAAAGGTAGAGTTGTTAAAGAAATGACAGGTTCAAGAATAGTATCATACTCTTACGACTCAAAAGGAAATATAGCTACCGTTACAAATGCTAAAGGTGAGACGACAAATTACGCCTACGATATTATGGATAGAGTCACTACGATTACTTATCCAAACGGAACCACAGAAAACTACGAGTACGATTTTAACTCCAACATGACAAAGTTAACTACTCCTACGCCATCTAACTTTAACTTTACATACAATGGTATAGACAAACGTACTAGTTTAACTTCACCGTTAGGTTACCAAACATCTTACACCTACAACAAAAACCGTAAGCTTACTTCTACAACAAGACCAAGTGGAAATACCATAAGCAACACCTATGTAAACGATAGACTTACATCTACTACAACATCTGAAGGTACTGTAAACTATACATACCTTTTTGATGAAAAGGTAGGAAGCATAACTGATGCAAATGCAAAAATAGTATATGGATATGATGGAGAGTTATTAACTTCTGTATCTCAAAGCGGTGTTCTAAACCAAAGCATAAACTACACATACAACAATGACTTTTTAGTAACAAGCTCAACATACGCGGGTGCAACTGAAAACTACACTTACGATGATGACGGTTTACTAACTTCAAGCGGAGCATTTAACATCACAAGAGATGCAGACAACGGCTATGCCACAAAAGTAAGTGATGGAGTGCTAAACATAAACAAAGAGTATAATGACTATGGAGAGTTAATATCTAAAAGTGATAATACTCTCACATACCAACTTCAAAGAGATGCAAAAGGTATGATTAGCCAAAAAACAGAATCTTTAAACGGTGTAGATGCAACATACGACTACGAGTATGACAGCAGGGGAAGACTCACTACGGTAACCAAAGACAACCAAACAGTTGAAAACTACACTTACGATAAAAATGGCAATAGAGTAAGTGCAACTATAAACGGAGTAACTACAACCGCTTACTACACACTGGATGACCAAACAGAAGTATATGGAGATAATACTTATACTTACGATGAAGACGGTCAACTTGTAAGTAAACAATCAAGCTTAGGTACTACAACTTATACTTACAACACTTACGGAACTCTAACGGGTGTTACACTTGAAGACGGTACAGCTATAAAATACCATCTAAACCCACTAAACCAAAAAATAGCTAAAGAGGTAAACGGAGTTATAGTTGAAAAATACCTTTGGGAGAATCTAACTACACTGTTAGCTATATATGACGGTAATGACAATTTAGTACAAAGATACAACTACTCAGATGAACGTGTACCTATAAGCCTAACTCAAGATAATCAAACATACTACTTACACTATGACCAAGTAGGAACTCTAAAACTAGTTACAGATGCAGAGCATAATGTAGTAAAAGAGATAACATACGATACTTATGGTAATATACTAAATGATTCAAATCTAAACTTTAAAATACCGTTTGGATTTGCAGGTGGATTGTCAGACAGAGATACAAACTTAGTACACTTTGGTCACCGTGAATATGACCCATATGCGGCTAAATGGACTACAAAAGACCCGATAGACTTCTCAGGTGGTGATACTAACCTTTATGGGTATGTTCTTAATGACCCTGTTAATCTTGTTGATCCTACAGGAGAGTTTGGTGTTGCTGGAGCAGCTGCAGGTGGATTTGTAGGTTTAATTTCATCATTTATTGATCCATGTACAGGGCAGGTTAAATTTCAAGGTTATAAAAATTTAGCTATAAATACTTTAAGTGGTGCTGCTTTTGGAGCTATAGGTGCAAGCTTTTCTAACTTAACATATGCAGGAGCTATTGGTGGATTAGGAACTTCATTCTTGTCGTCTTTAGTAAACTATGCATCTGCACCATCTTGCAAAAAGGAAGAATCTTGTCAATAGACAAAATAAAAAGAGTTCGTATATTAATGACTTATTCAGTAGGTGTAGCTTATTTTATCTCTATGCAATTTCTTCCTGATCCAGAAGGTAACGTAGGGACAGCTATACAAGCTTTAGGTGTTGCAATACTTATTTTTACTTTGTTATATGGTTTATTTTCAGACTGGATGTATTATAAACAACTTATTGAACAAGGTGCTAATATTGAATATGATACTTTTCAGAAAGTTGGTATAGTATTTAATATAGTAGCTCTATGCATTATTACAATGGCTGTATATAATGAGTTGTTTAGTGGAAATTTAAATGTGTTTAGTTTAGTTATCATAGTTCCACTTATATATTTGTTTTTAAAGTTTATATTTTTCAAAAATACTTAATATCACCATTCATTTTATATAGGTATTAAAATACAAATCATAATATTTAACACAGTAACATTACTTATTTTTAATTACACCCCCTGAGGTTGAAAATCCACTTTACTCTGTACAAGTGGAAATGAATAAATTCAAACTAGATAAAAAGGAGAAACCAAAAATGTGTAAACCACCACAAAAACCGTTTTCTCCTTTTATTTATACTTACGATGCAAACGGTAACAGAGTAAGTGCAACAGTTAACGGTGTAACTACATCGGCTTACTACACACTAGATGATCAAACAGAAGTATATGGAGATAATACTTATACTTACGATGAAGACGGTCAACTAGTAAGTAAACAAAATAGCTTAGGCACTACAACATACACTTACAACACTTATGGAACTCTAACGGGTGTTACACTTGAAGACGGTACTACTATAAAGTACCACCTAAACCCGTTAAACCAAAGAATAGCTAAAGAGGTAAACGGAGTTATAGTTGAAAAATACCTATGGGAGAATCTAACTACATTGTTAGCTATACTAGATGCAGATGATAATGTAGTACAAAGATACAACTACTCAGATGAGCGTGTACCTACAAGCCTAACACATGATAATCAAACATACTACTTACACTATGACCAAGTAGGAACACTAAGACTTGTTACAGATGCAAACCACAACATAGTAAAAGAGATAACATACGATACTTATGGTAATATACTAAATGATTCAAATACAAACTTTAAAGTACTGTTTGGATTTGCAGGTGGATTGTCAGACAGAGATACAAACTTAGTACACTTTGGTCACCGTGAATATGACCCATATGCGGCTAAATGGACTACAAAAGACCCGATAGACTTTAGTGGTGGCGACACTAACCTTTATGGCTATGTTCTTAATGATCCTGTTAACTTTGTGGATCCTGAGGGGTTACAAGTTGGTGTTAGTGGTTCTGGTGGTTTTGGAGCAGGATTACACGCTTTAATTGCAGGTGCACATTATCATTATGCTATAAAAACAATTAATGGGAGACTATATAAAGTGCATACAGTTTGTGCTAGGATAGGACCGGGTATATATTTAGGAGGTGGACTGGAAATTAGTACAGGTGTAGAAGACGATTGCCAATCTAGTGGATTTAGTGGAGGAGTTGGAGGTGATGTTGCGTTTGCTACATCAGGTGGTGGAGCTTCATTAAGTGGTAGTAGTTCTGGAGCAAGTCTTTCAACTGGTTTTAGAGGACCAGCATCTAGTCTTGGAATTGGTGCTTCATTCGGAATTGATGGATGTTATTCATGGGTGACTCCATTATGATGAGAAAAATTTTTTATAATAAATATATCTCTTGGACATTGTCAATTTTGGCAATAATTTCCATTGTATCCTATGAAACATTTAACAATAGTTTATGTTTCTTTTATTTTTCAGTAATTTTAATATGTGTGTATAGTTTTGGATTTTATGTTTACGAAGGAATTGAAAGTCAGTTTAGAGATATAATTGTGAAATATCAAATTGCTGTATCTCTAGTTAGTGGATTGGTTTTTATAAGTTTTTTTATAAATTGTTTACAATAAGTAACCATTATTCTTAATATCTGGAATATATACAAATTAAAAGGATAAATAAATGTGTAAACCACCAAAAAATATTTCTTCTTTTAACTACACTTACGATGAAGACGGTACAACTATAAAGTACCACCTAAACCCGTTAAACCAGAGAATAGCTAAAGAGGTAAATGGAGTTATAGTTGAAAAATACTTTTGGGAGAATCTAACTACACTGTTAGCTGTACTAGATGCAGATGATAATGTAGTACAAAGATACAACTACTCAGATGAGCGTGTACCTACATCTTTAACACAAGATAATCAAACATACTACTTACACTATGACCAAGTAGGAACTCTAAGACTTGTTACAGATGCAAACAACAACATAGTAAAAGAGATAACATACGATACTTATGGTAATATACTCTCAGACACAAATCCAAACTTTAAAGTACCGTTTGGATTTGCAGGTGGGCTACATGATAGAAACACTAACTTAGTTCACTTTGGTTATAGAGAATATGACCCATACACTGCTAAATGGACTACTAAAGACCCTATAGACTTTAGTGGTGGTGATACAAATCTTTATGGGTATGTGTTAAATGACCCTGTTAACTTTGTTGATCCTGAGGGGTTATGGTCACTATCATTTGATGTTTATTTTGGAAGAGGTGGTGGGCTCACTTTTGGTAATGGCACTAATGGATGGTTTTTGGATTATAGATTTGGTATTGGTTTAGGCGGTGGTTTATCCTTTAATCCAATAGATAATGGACTTGGGCTTTCTGGGGATGGTACATACTTAGGGCTTCAGTGTAGTGCTAATGCTAATTTTGGTGGTTCTTCATTATCTGTTAGCGGAACATATGGTATGACTGCTAATCAACAATATTTTATTTCAAATCAATCTGGAGTTTCGTATACTCAGGGTGGTTGGGGCTTAAATATTGGATATAGTGCAGGGGTTGTTGGAGGTTTTTATTAATGAACAAGCATATGAAAATTTTTTATATAATAATATTTTTTCTTATTTTAATATCAAGTTATGAGTTTTATCAAAACTTTTTTTCTAGTGAACGTAAGATAGTTGAAAAATATATTTTGCAAAATAAAAAAGTTAAAAATATTGTAGGTGATGTTTTTAATTTAACTTGGAAAAAAAGTTTATATCATAATGATTATAGTATGTTAATGTATTTAGTAAATGGCAATAAAAATAATGTGAATATATATGTATATTATAAAAATCTTGATGATAATATTACAATAAACAAAATGCAAATCCAAAACTTAATTACTGGAAACTTTTATGAAAATGAATAATATTTTGAAAGTACACACCTAAATGGACTACTCTACTAAGGACCCAATAGACTTTAGCGGTGGTGATACTAACCTTTATGGCTATGTTCTTAATGACCCTGTGAACTTTGTGGATCCGTTAGGACTATATCAAGATCCTAGACTAAATGGTAAAGGTGTTCCTGCTGCTATGGGTGGGGATGGTAAAGGTAGTGCACCAGGTTATGGATTTGGTCCGTTTGGTGGTATATGTGGAGAACAAGGAAGTAAGTCAGCTACTTGGATTCCTGATATTTCTCCAGATGCTTGTAAAGCACACGATGAATGTTATTCTGATTGTTCAAAATCTCAACGTGAATGTGATTTAAATCTATTCATGTCTAATCCATATTACGGTATGGCTGTTATGTTTGGTGGTAAGCAAGCCTATGATAACGCTCAAGGAAAATAGAATGCAGTTGATTTCTACAGCTGAATTTGTAATAAGAATTATTTTTTTCTTTATATTTTTAATTCAGTTATTAAGTCTAATTTGGTTTAGTGAATTGAATAGTTATGAGTATAATTTATATAGTGTCATATTATTAATCAGTATATTATATTTAATTATTATTTCTGCAAAAACAATATATCAGAAAGTATATAGTATTGTGATTTTAATAGCTATTACATGTGACTCATATTTAATTTATGAAGCTTATTTTATATCTAAAAACCCATATGAACTTTACTTAATAGAAATATTTGGTTTATTTTCTTTATTGTATGTCTTTTATAAATATAAAGAAACTAGAAAATAATCAAGAGTCTCACTCGTTCCACCTCTCCAGAGGTGGAATGCATACATAAACTAAAAAGGAGAAATAAAAATGTGTAAACCACCACAAAAACCATTTTCTCCTTTTATTTATACTTACGATGCAAAAGGAAACATAAACAGCGTTACCGACCAAACAAGAACACTAAGAGTAGTTGTAGATGCAGAACATAATGTAGTAAAAGAGATAACATACGATACTTATGGTAATATACTAAATGATTCAAATCCAAACTTCACTGTACCGTTTGGATTTGCAGGTGGATTACATGATAGAGATACTAACCTAGTTCACTTTGGTTATAGAGAATATGACCCATTTACTGCTAAGTGGACTACAAAAGACCCAATAGACTTTAGCGGTGGTGATACTAACCTTTATGGGTATGTTCTTAATGACCCTGTTAACTTTGTGGATCCGTTAGGATTATATTGTGAAAATGATCCTATAAATAAACGTGCTTTTGGAGATCCAGACAATAAACCTTGGGATAAATTTAAAAATAGTCCTCTATATAAAATGTTAAAAGGTGCATATAAAGGGTTTAGACTAGGTATGAGAGTTGCAGGACCTCCTGGTGGAATTGTAGGTCCTGGTTTCGGTATGATAAATGAAATGCAAAAAACTAATGGAAAATAAGATGCATAATAGTTTAATAAAAAATATGGATATGATTTTATTATGGATGTTATTGTTAATAGAATTAAATGATTTATATATTTTATTAAAATCTTCAAGAAACATAACTTTTTTTGATATTGTTTTTAATATGTGGTTTTTAATTTTAATTTTAATTATATACAGGCTTTATAAAAAAGAAAATTTATTTGATATTATTATTGAAGAGTTAAATTTTAAACATAAACCTAATAATAAAAATGAAGAAAATTTAAAATAAACTTTAAAGTTCTATCACTCGTTCCATATTTTTAGATGTGGAGTGTATATTAATAAATATAAGTAAAATTCCATATCAAATCCAACTTAAATTTTATATATGAAAACGCAAGCTAATAGTTCAACTTTACTTGATGTTGACACAGGAGTTTCTATGGGACAAAATGCATTACAAGACTAAGGAAAACTAAAATGAATGGCTTGATAGTTTTTATTTTTATGTTTATTGTTATACCAGTAATTATTTTTGTAGCAGCTAAAAATCAGTTTGGTGATGGAAAATACAATGATAAGAATTCAAAAAATTAAGATTTTAGTTAAAATTTAAAAAAAAAGCCGGAAGAAACATCTTCCGGCTTAACAAGGGGAATGAATGAAAATTTTGAAACTATTATCTAACAGCATCGAAGAAGTAATCAGTCTCTCCGATATCTTTAGTTTCTTCATCTAACTGGTCTAATATTCCATTAGTAATCCAAGTTAAAAGGTTTAGCGCACCTTTATAACCACTTATAGAATATCTATGTAAGTGGTGTCTATCAAAGATAGGGAAACCAATTCTAATTAACGGTGTACCGGTATCACGGTAAAGCTCTTTACCATATACGTTACCGATCATAAAATCTACAGGCTCAGTGAACAGTAAACTTCTTAAGTGCCATAAATCTTTGCCAGCCCAGATTTGACAATCTTTAGCCCATGGAGATTTATCAAGGATAGCTTGCATATCAGCTTCCCAACCTTTTCTTGGAGCATTGTGACATAATACGTGAGTAGGTATTCCACCCATTTCAACGATAAATGAAACAAGACCAAGTAAGAAATCAGGGTCACCGAAAATTGCAAACTTTTTACCGTGCATATACGGATAAGAATCTTGCATAGCATCTACAAGTTGAGCACGCTCAGTTTTTAGTTTATCAGAAACTTCTTTACCTGTTAATTCAGCTAATTTCATAACGAACTCATCAGTACCGGCTAAACCGATTGGATTACAAGTCTCATATCCTTGTTTCCATTTATTTTTAATAGTCTTAGCAGTTTGTACTGTAGAATATTTTTGCAGTGAAACTGTAGTCTCAGCATTGATAGCAGTTTTAGCAACTTCCATCGGAGTACCACCAGCGTATAGTTGGTATTCACCGGCACCGGTATTCCATTGTGCTTCGTGGTCACCTATCATTACGATTTTGTCACTGAATTGGGCACAGATCTCTTTAACCTCAGCTAAAGAACCTAGGTACGGCTCAAAACCAGGGATAATGTTGATACGACCTTCATCTACAACTTTGTCAGCTTTAGAAGGGTTAAGTTGCTCAAGCATAGCTTTCATCATGTTGTCATAACCGGTAATATGGCTACCTACGAATGATGGAGTGTGAGCGTAAGTGATAGGTAAATTATCTAATTCACCCTCAGCTTCTTCACGAGCACCTTGAACGAATGCATTTAAGTCATCACCGATAACCTCAGCCATACAAGTAGTAGAAACAGCAATGTGCTCTGGTTTATACATAGCGTTACAGTTACGTAAACCGTCTTTCATATTTGCTAACCCACCAAATACCGCTGCAGACTCACTCATTGAGTCAGATACACATGGAGTCGGCTCTTTAAAGTGTCTTGTAAAATAAGATCTAAAGTATGCAACACAACCGTGAGAACCGTGTACATATGGCATAGTGTTCTCAAAACCAAGACCAGCCATAATCGCACCAAGCGGTTGACAAGCTTTTGCAGGGTTAACCGTAATAGCTTCACGAGCAAGATTTTTTTCTCTATAATCCCATGATTTCGTCCACTCCCCAATTTCCTCAACTTTAGCAGGATTAACTGAACCCATGCTACTTTCAAACTGTTTTTTATTAGCTAATGAAGTTTGGTACTCCTCTTTTAGGAATAGTTTCTGACCATTAACAATTTTTTCTACGTCTTGCATCTTAAGCTCCTACCTCTTCTTTTTCCCATGGTGCTTTAGTATGATTCCAAACCGGAGAATTCATAGCTAAATCCATATCTTTTGCAAATACTGCAAATGCGTCATACCCGTGGTACGGTCCAGAGTAATCCCATGAGTGCATCTGTCTAAACGGCAGACCCATTTTTTGGAATACATATTTCTCTTTAACACCTGCTGCCACTAAATCCGGTTTTAGTTTGTGAACGAATTTTTCAAGCTCATATTCATTAACATCATCATAGATTAAAGTTGAACGTTCAATGTCTTCTTTAGTACGTTTATAGTCATCACCGTGAGCGAACTCATAACCGGTACCGATAATCTCCATACCTAAATCTTCGTATGCACCGATAACGTGACGAGGGCGCAGTCCACCAACATATAACATTACTTTTTTACCTTCAAGTACAGGTTTGTACTTTTCAATTACAGCATCAGTCATTGCAGTATATTTAGCGATAACAGCTTCAGCTTTATCCTGAATCTCTTTACCAAAGAACTCAGCAATTTTTCTTAGACTCTCTGTAGTTTTACTTGGTCCAAAGAAGTTATACTCCATCCAAGGAATATTGAACTCTTGTTCCATATGACGAGAGATGTAGTTCATTGAACGGTAACAGTGCAATAAGTTAAGTTTTGCTTTTGGAGCGATTGCCATCTCTTTATAAGTAGCATCACCAGACCATTGAGCGATAACTCTTAAACCGATTTCTTCTAAAAGAATTCTAGTTGCCCATGCATCACCACCGATATTGTAGTCACCGATGATAGCTACGTCATAATCAGTAGATTTAAATTCATCTCTAGCAGACGCATCAGTCATAACTTCATCACGAATCGCATCATTTGCAAGGTGGTGACCAAGTGATTGTGATACCCCACGGAAACCTTCACAAGAAACTGCGATAGTCGGTTTTTCACTCTCTTTCTTATGTACCTTTGCAACAGCTTGAATATCATCACCGATAAGACCGATTGGACATTCCGACTGGATAGAGATACCGTTGTTTAAAGGAAATAACTCATCAATCTCTTCAAGAGCTTTTTTGAGTTTTTTATCTCCACCAAAGACAATATCTTTTTCACTAAAGTCAGTTGTAAAGTTCATAGTTACAAACGTATCTACACCTGTAGTACCGATATAGTAGTTACGACGACCACCACGTGAATACTGACCACAACCTATCGGTCCGTGAGAGATGTGTATCATATCTTTGATCGGTCCCCAAACAACCCCTTTACTCCCTGCATAAGCACAACCACGTTGACTCATTACACCAGGTACGGTTTGTTTATTACTTCTTGTTTTGTCACAAGCACCTTTTACACCCTCAGGGCTGTCCACACCCAAGTGTTTTACTCTGTTTTTTGCAGCTTTAGCAGGATATACCTCTAAAACTTCTTCAATAGCTTCTTTCTGTAAAGCTTCTAATGTTTCTGGTCCCATTTAAACCTTCCTCTCTAATTTTATTTTACTCACCTCTAAGAAGAGTAGATAATTTTTTTCAAGTTCAATGCGAAACCAAGGAAGTTTACTATGAGTAAACGACGCAGGTTTCAACAAAGAAATTGTTAAAAAGTATCACTCTAGTGGCTTACGCTACTTTTACTCTATATAGATTCATATCATCTAATTTTTTACATAAATCTTTTGTCGCATCACCGTCAACTGATTTTGAGATTTCACTAATTTGATATTTATTAGTGTAATAAACCATTTTAAACTCACCATCAACTTCAGTTCCTTCATAATAATCAACAAATGCAGTATGAGCGAAAGTACCAGCCGGAACTTCGATAGTTTCTAACTGAACACCTTCTCTTGTTTCACTTGTTAATGTAACTGTTTTACCAGATGCATCAATACCTTCATTAACTTTCTCGATTACTTTATCAAAAGCTACGTCGTTTCCTTCACTTGCCGGAAAATGATAACCACATATAAACATATTTTTCTCCTATATCTTTCTTTTTTAGTTTTTATTTTTATATTAAATTTTCAAAAATGACTTACGCCTCTTTTTGACCGATTGCATCTTCTTCTACTTCTTCTTCAAGACCGAATTCCATTAGTAAGTTTTCAAGATCATCCATCTCTAGTGGAGTTGGGATAACTTTTAAGTCATTTGCAATGATTTTTCTAGCTAACTCTTTATACTCCATAGCTTGGTCAGAAGACGGAGCAAATTCAACAACAGTCATACGTCTAAGCTCAGCACGTTGAACGTGGTTAGAACGTGGTACGAAGTGAATCATTTGAGTACCGATTTGTTGTGCTAAGTGTTTAGCAAGATCATACTCACGGTCAGTCATACGTGCATTACAAATTAAACCTGCAAGACGAACACCACCGGTGTTAGCATATTTTAAAATACCTTTTGAAATGTTGTTAGCAGCATACATAGCCATCATCTCACCAGACATAACGATGTAAATCTCTTGTGCTTTACCTTCACGAATCGGCATAGCGAATCCACCACAAACAACATCCCCAAGAACGTCATAAGATACGAAATCTAGCTCATCATCGTAAGCACCTTCTTCTTCTAAGAAGTTAATAGCTGTAATAACACCACGACCTGCACAACCAACACCTGGCTCTGGACCACCAGACTCTGTACACATAATGTAACCTTCAGTTAATTCTTCATTATCAGGGTGAAATTCATCAGCACCCGGTTTACATACATCTTCTAACTCTAAATCTTCAACCGTACCGGCTTCAGATGCCAGTTGCATAATAGTAGATTGAGCTTTTTCGTGTAATATAAGTCTTGTTGAATCCGCTTTTGGGTCACAACCAACAATTAAAATCTTTTGTCCATAGTAGTGACACATTGCCGCCAATGTATTTTGAGATGTAGTAGATTTACCAATCCCACCTTTACCGTAAAATGCGATTTGTCTTAATTCAGCCATATCGTCTTCTCCTTGAATAATTTGGTTTCGCTTATTACAAGTACATATAGTGTTCCCTAGATGAGTTATTTGATTGAAAGAATTTGTAAATTTGTCTGAAGAGTCGTATTTTAGGGGTTTGATTTTAAATTAGGAGATTTTTTCTCTTTTTTTATAAAAGATAATTATTAAATTTATAAAATTACAATTTTGCAGATTTAGTAGAAACAAAAATGTTTTTTATCTACAAAAATTGTAAATTCAGATTTCATTTTAAATCAAATCTGTCGAGATTCATAACTTTTGTCCATGCAGATACAAAGTCTTTTATAAATTTCTCTTTTGCATCTGAGCTTGCATAAACTTCAGCTATAGCACGGAGTTGAGAGTTTGAACCAAATATCAAGTCTATTCTTGTAGCTTTATATTTTATCTCGCCACTTGAACGATCATGCCCTTCATATATATCATCTTTATCAGGACTAACTTTCCACTCGGTTGACATATCAAGTAGGTTTACAAAAAAATCGTTTGTCAATGTCTCAGTTCTATCCGTAAATACTCCATATCCGTTGTCATCCACATTTGTATTTAACATACGCATACCACCTACAAGGACTGTCATCTCAGGAGCACTCAATGACAAAAGCTGAGCTTTGTCAACTAATAATTCTTCAGTCGGTACTGAGTATTTTGTTTTTTGATAATTTCTAAAACCATCAGAAACGGGTTCTAAAACTTCAAACGATTTTACATCTGTTTGTGAGGCCAAGGCATCCATACGACCTGCCAAAAAAGGGACTGTAATTTTATATCCTGCATTTTCAGCTGCTTTTTCAATACCCGCGCATCCGCCTAACACAATCATATCAGCCAAAGATACTTTTTTATTTCCTGATTGAGATTCATCAAACTCTTTTTTAATATCTTTTAATATATCCAAAACTTTTAAGAGTTGGTCAGGTTTGTTTACCTTCCAATCTCTTTGTGGTTCAAAACGAATACGAGCACCGTTTGCTCCACCGCGTTTATCGGAATCTCTATAGGTAGATGCACTAGCCCATGCAGTTGAGACAAGTTCCCCTATACTTAATCCAGATAAGATTATTTTAGATTTTAATAAAGATATATCTTGCTCATTTACAAGTTCATGGTCTAAAGAAGGAATCGGGTCTTGCCAAATAAGCTCTTCGTTTGGCACTTCATCTCCAAGGTAACGACAACGCGGTCCCATATCACGGTGGGTAAGTTTAAACCATGCACGAGAAAATGCTTCTGTAAAATCTTCAGGGTGCAAATAAAAATGTCTTGAAATTTTTTCATATTCCGGATCATAACGCAGAGACAAATCTGTTGTAAGCATAGACGGGGCATGATGCTTTGCAGAATCAAATGCATCAGGTATAGCATCTTTTCCTGCACCGTGTTTTGGTATCCACTGATGTGCACCTGCAGGACTTTTAGTAAGCTCCCAATCATAACCAAACAGATTCCAAAAAAAGTTATTGCTCCATTTTGTAGGTGTGGAAGTCCAAGTAACCTCTAATCCGCTTGATATGGTATCAGCTCCTTTTCCGCTGCCGTAACTGCTTTTCCAGCCAAAGCCCTGTTCCTCTATAGATGCAGCTTCGGGTTCTGGACCTACATGAGATGCATCTCCTGCACCATGTGTCTTACCAAAGCTATGACCACCTGCTATCAGGGCTACCGTTTCTTCATCGTTCATAGCCATTCTTGCAAAAGTATCACGGATATCTTTGGCTGCTTCTAAAGGGTCGGGATTCCCGTTAGGACCTTCAGGGTTTACATATATTAAACCCATCTGAACAGCTGCAAGGGGGTTTTCGAGATTTTCATGTTCGTTAGCATACCGCTTGTCATCTAACCAGTCTTTCTCCATACCCCAGTAGATATCTTTTTCACTCTCCCAAATATCTTCACGTCCACCGCCAAAACCGAATGTCTTAAAACCCATAGACTCTAATGCTACGTTCCCTGCCAATATCATCAAATCTGCCCATGAAATTTTACGACCGTACTTTTGTTTTACGGGCCAAATAAGTCTGCGTGCTTTATCAAGGTTTATATTATCAGGCCAGCTGTTTAGAGGTGCAAAGCGTTGGTTTCCGTTGCTACCGCCGCCTCGACCATCGGCTGTACGGTATGTACCTGCACTATGCCAAGCCATACGAATAAATAAAGGTCCATAATGACCAAAATCAGCAGGCCACCAATCTTGAGAAGTCGTCATTACTTTTTCAAGGTCTTTTTTTACTTCTTCAAGATTTAGTGATTCAAACTCTTTGGCATAGTTAAAATCTTCATCCATAGGATTATTTTTAGTAGAGTGTTGAGATAAAATATCAAGATTTAACTGATTTGGCCACCAGTCCTTATTTGAAGTACCGCTAGCTGAAGTGTGTTTTGTAAGTTTCGTATTATCAAACATGGCATCTCCTTCAAAAGGCTTCTTAACCTTAGATACTAAATGTAGTATAAGACACACATACTTAATAAGAAATTATTATATTACACTAAATTTAATTATTATTTTCGCATATCACTTTTGATATAATGACATAATAAAGGAGTTAAAATGAAGTACTCAATATCTTTTCGCATCTGGCACTGGCTAAACGCAATAGTTGTCTTAGGATTACTCGGGACAGTATTTTTACGCAAAACTTTTTTAAGCTGGAGGACAAACTCCGAAATACTTATGGACAAACTTTTCGATATGGACATTGAGATAACTCTCGAACAGGCAAAAATTTTGGCAAAAGCTATTCGTGCAGGTATGTGGGAGTGGCATATCATACTTGGTTATGCTCTTGTTTTTTTGATTGTTTACAGAATAGTTTTATATTTTAAGGATTCTTCTATAAGGGAGAGTTTTAGCTCTTTAACTCCTCACAAAAAAGCCGTTCATATTTTATACTATATTATTTATGCGACCCTTATCTTTATGAGTATCTCCGGTTTTATGATTCATTTTTATCAGGATTTAGGACTCTCAAAAGAAGCGGCACACGATATCAAAGAGATTCATGAGTTTGTGTTTAACATCATCATGTACTTTGTACCGATTCATATAGCGGGAGTTATTATCGCCGATAATACCGAAGAAAAAGGCTTGGTATCTTCAATGATAAACGGCAAAGAGTGTTAAAGATTAAATAGGCATTACCCTGATGTTATCATCAAGGTTTTGTTTTAGCGTAGATTCTATAGCGTAAAGGGTACCGGTTGAGCCCGTTGAACAAGTTGAACACGCTCCTAAGTATTTTATATAGATATCATGGAACGCATCATTTTCTTTTATATCTACAACTTCCATATCTCCACCGTCCATTACAAGCATCGGACGTACATACTCTTCAACTACGGCATCTACTGCACGAGTTTTTTGAACAAGACTCATAGATGCAAAGTTTGGTTTCTCATCAGGAGCTGTATTTGCAGCTTCAACTAACTTCTCTTTTTCCATCTCGGCTATTGTGTCTCTTAAAATATCAACTAAGTAGATATCTTTAGCTTCGTGTCCACCAGGCTCTATACACGATTTACAAAATGCACCCGCTTTTGTATAATCCGTTATCTCTTCTATACTTTTTAAATCGTTTAGTTTAATAACCTCAACCAAAGTATCGTATGAAACCCTTGCACACTCACAAACTATAAACTCATTCTCAAAGCTTTCCATATCTACACCTTTGTATGTAGCTGCAGCTTTTTTTATAACATCGTAAGCCATAACAGAACAGTGCATCTTTTGAGGCGGTACTGCAGGAGTATTTGGATTATCACGCATAGCTTTTTCCACATCTATATTTGTAATTTTCACAGCTTCATCTACCGTCTTACCCATACATAATTCAGTCATAATATCACTAGATGCTATAGCAGTACCACAGCCGAAACTTTTAAATTTTGAACCTATAATTTTGTCAGTATCTTTTTCAACCGCCCAGTAAAGACGAACTGCATCTCCACAGCTCTCAGCTCCAAAGTCAGCCACTATAAGCTTTGCATTCATAGCTTCTGCTTCCTCTTCCGTAATATGTCCTTGGTGTTGGGGATTATTCATCCTATCTACAACTGTACTGCTGTACTCATCCCAAATCGATCCGCTTACTAAACTACCTTTTGCCATCATAATCTCCTTAATTTTATTTCATAAATTTTTTATTTTATAATCCGCTTTCGTGGCTTTTTGGCGTATATGCATACGAACTTGAAATATTACGCAGACGCTCAACCGCTTTTTTAATATGTTCTATCGCATAATCTATCTGCTCTTCATTATTAAAACGGCTAAGTGAAAATCTTATTCCCGTATGTGCAAGTTCACTGTCGCTTCCAAATGCATTCATAACTGGGTTTGCTTCCAAGTCCTCACTTGCACAAGCCGAACCCGTAGATGCCGCGATTCCGTTTTGGTTCAGATCCCAAAGCATAGATTCACCCTCTACGCCTTTTATAGAGATTAGAGTTGTATTTGGGGTACGGTTTTCACGTCCACCTATTACAATTGTGTCAGGTATCTTCAAAATTGCATTTTCCAACTTGTCTCTTAACATCCCGACATGATTTTTCTCATAAGCTATTGCCATAGTATTTGTAGCCAGATGCATAGCCTTTCCCATACCAATCATACTCGCAACATCTACAGTACCCGCACGCCTGCCGTCCATCTGTTCACCACCGTGCATATACGGACTAAGCTCTACACCTTTTTTAATATAAAGCCCGCCGACACCTTTTGGTCCGTGAAATTTATGAGCCGAAAAACTAATCATATCTACGTTTGCATCTTGAACGTCAACTTCGACTTTACCTATAGCCTGCGTAGCATCTGAGTGAAACAACACACCTTTTTCTCTACATACGGCACCTATCTCTTTTACGGGGAAGATTTTTCCAGTCTCATTGTTTGCCCACATAATAGATACTAAAGCAGTATCCTCTCTTATAGCCTTCTTTACAGCTTCTGCATCCAAGATACCCTCTTCATTTACATTCAGGTAAGTTACTTCTACACCTTTTTTCTCTAAAAAATTACAAGCCGCCGTTATTGCAGGATGTTCAACTTCGCTTGTCACTATATGGTTTTTCTCGCCGTCTAGTATCTTATCCAGCCAGACGCTTTTTATAACCCAGTTATTTGCCTCTGTAGCGTTAGCCGTTATGATAATATCATCTTCATCTGCGGCATTTATACCTTCATACAAATAGTCAAGTGCTTCAAGCATCTTTTTATGTGTGCTTGAGCCAAAACTATGAAGTGAGTTTGGGTTTCCGTAAACCTCACAAAAAAACGGTTTCATCTCTTCAAAAACTTTTTCATCTACTTTTGTCGTTGCGTTATTATCTAAATAAACCTGCATATATACTCCTTAATTTTATTTCATAAAATGAAGGGAACCTCTTCATTTATTACGTTGTCGGAAGTAATTCCGCCAACTACGCTAACGCTAAGTTCACTTCGGCAGTGAGCCCAGCACCTTTGGTGCTTATAAAAAGCAGTTTATACTCTACATGCAAAACATGTATCTTGGTCCCTGCACTCGGCACATGCAGGAGCAGTCTCTAAAATCAAATCATAAAGATACTTTTTCCATAATGTCTCTTTTGGTTTCATACGGCTAAGTTTTGGAAAATGTTCACTCATATACTTTCCCATCTCAACGCGACTTTTAAAACCCAAATCCTGATAGAGATGGTTCATCTCTAACGAGACCTTTGCAATATGCGGTGCTACTTTGTTTTTGCTGTAATCATCTTTTGCAAAAAACTGTAAAAGGTTTGCAACCTTAGCTTCTAGCACCTTTATATCTTCACTCATTTTAAAAGTATCCTTTTTAACCAAAGCGGAGGATTATCACTGATAAGTTTTTGCATAGATTTAAGTACGTCTTCTATTTTTTCATTTTCGCTTGCAGATTTCATAGGGTATGTGCCTGCATATTTAACCATATTTGCAGCTTTAGGGCCAATACGTGTTACATATAAAATATCACTGTTGTCTATGCACTCTATTTTATACTCCAGCTTATCAATTTCGGCTTCATGCTTTTGTGAAGAGTCAACCTCTTTTAATAAGTCATAACTATCTTCATTTACACCGTATATATAAAATTTCTCACACCATCCAAAGTGCTCGTTTACATGTTTACCGTCTTTAGATGCAAAAGCTATCTTAATCATATTACGTACAACCTGATGTTCTCATCTATAACTTGTGAGAGAGTATCCATAATGATTCCGTAAGTACTCGTAGATGCCATAGAACAACCTGCACAGTTACCCTGATAAGCAAGTCTAATCTCAATCTCAGGCTCATTTATATAATCTAGTATAGTTATATTTCCACCATCTTTAATAAGAATCGGTCTTATGTATCTATCTATTGCATCTTCGATTACTTCAAGCTGTTTCTCTTTTGAATATGAACGAAACATATTATTAGGTTCGACAGCCGTATTTGGTTCTTGATCTACACCGCCCATCTGAGCAAGTGCCATAGGGTGACCGGATTTTGCGGCATTTAACATACACTCAAAACCCTCTTTTACTTTTTGAGGTTCTGTTCTGTCTTTTAAAAGTAAAAGTCCCAGTCTAAAGTTTGCACCCTGATGGTTTTTCTCTACTGCACGTCTAAAGTAATCAACCGCTGCATCTTGGTCTTCATCAACTCCGAGTTTAGTCTGATACATAAGTGCCAAGTTATAGTTTGCAGAGTCATTTCCGTATTCACTTGCTTTTTCAAACCACTCTCTGGCTTTAGTAAAGTCTTTAGCTACACCCTCGCCTTTTAGGTACATCAAACCTATATTTGTCATGGCTTGATCGTTTTTATGTTTAACTTCTTCTTCCCAAATACTCATAGCTCTCTCAAAATCTTTGTTTTTATATGCTTTTAATGCTTCGCGATGTTCCATAAATCTAACTCCTCTTTGTCTCTAACAACACTCTAACTCGACTTGTTCTAATACTTCAAGACCTTTTTCAAATTCAAAATCTTCAAATAGGTCATATATATAAAATACGTTTGCACATACTAAATAAAGCGTATCAAACTCATCACCTTTTTTAAACTCTTCTCTGTAGTTCTGTGGTATTTTTTTCATAAAGTTAATCCATAAACTGTTTTTTGAATCAGGTTCTAGTTCAAACAACTCATTCATAGCATCTAACACAAGTGCTGCATTTTCATAACAATCAATATTGCTAAATGTTACATATCTGTCTTTTACACACTCCATTAGTATCCTCTAAAATATAATTTTGATAATAAATATACATTAACTGTTCCTTGAGATTCTAAGGAATAAAATATGTATAAATATAGATATAAATATTAATATGGATAAATATCATGGTAAATAAAAAACTAATTCGTGAACTTCTTAATGAATCGGCTTGTTCACACAATGATAAAAAGAAAAGCTCGTGTGATAAACCAAAACCGGGAGCTACAAGCGGTGGTTGTGCGTTTGAGGGTGCACAAATCGCACTTTTTCCATATGCAGATGCCGTGCATCTGGTACATGCACCTGCTACTTGTCAGGGGGCTTCTTGGGAAACAAGGGCTACACCGACAAGTTATAAAGGCGAGAACAATACAGTAACGGGATACTACACTGATGTTACGACTAACGATGTAATATTCGGCGGAGACCAAAAACTAGAAGATTCCATAGAGTATGTTATTACACACAAAAATCCTAAGGCTGTATTTGTGTACGAGACCTGTGTAACCGCCATGATAGGTGACGATATAGACAATGTTTGCAAACGTATGCAAGAGCGTCATGACCTGCCTGTCGTAGTCGTACACTCACCCGGTTTTGTAGGCAGTAAAAACTTAGGAAGCCGTCTTGGCGGTGAAGCAGTTTTAAACCAGTTGATCGGTACTCGTGAACCAAAAGAGATTCACCCATATGGAATCAACCTAATCGGTGAATATAACGTAACTGGCGATATGTGGCAATACACTCCGATTTTAGAACGTATAGGTATAAAAGTAGTTTCCACTTTGGCGGGTGATGGACGCATAGAAGATATACAAACTGCACATAGAGCTAAGTTAAACGTAATAGTTTGTGCAAAATCTTTGGTTACATTGACTAGAAAGATGCAAGAGCGTTACGACATACCTTACATTTCTGTATCTTTTTATGGAAAACGTGACACAACAAATGCAATTCGCTCAATCGTAAACGCTTTTGGAGATGAAGAGTTAAGCAAACGTGCTGAAAAGATAATAGCAGAGGAGGAAGCTAAACTAGAAGAGGCTTTAATCCCTTACAGAAAAATACTAAATGGTAAAAAAGCCATTTTAAATACGGGTGGAAACAAGTCTTGGTCTATAGCATCTGCACTTCAGGACATCGGGATTGATGTTGTAGCTACAAGCATTAGAAAAGCTACCTTAGAAGATATAGAGATTGCAAAAAGTTATGTAGATATTTTAATGAAAGTACCTGCGAACGAACAGGCACAGCTTATAGATGAGCACAATGTGGATATTTTATTGGCAGGTGGTAGAAGTCTATATACTGCTATTAAGAAAAAAGTAGCCTTTGTTGATGTTAACCAAGAGAAAAAAGTTAGCTACGGAGCTTATGACGGTCTTGAGAATCTTGCAAAAGACGTATGTGCAGCCGTTAACAACCCTGTATTTAAGGTTGTAGGTGAAGCTGCACCTTGGGAATAAACTTAGTATAGAGTGAAATTATTTTGGAGTGACACTAAGTTATTTTCTTTTATTTGTTTAACCATCTCTGCTAGTTTAAGTGTTTTTTCCTCCTCGCTTGAAATTGAACTTTGTGCATCCATATTAAATCTATCCATATTCGTATCTAAATAGCCTGTATCGAATTCCCCATTTTTAAAACTCTCATCTATTACAATCTCTCTATGAAGAGGTATATTTGTTTTAAAACCTTCTATATGGAACTCATCAAGTGCACGTCTTGCCTTTGCAACTGCACCCTTCCAGTCTAATGCCCAAACAATCAGTTTTCCAAGCATAGAGTCATAGCAAGTTGGCAATGTATAACCGCTGTAAAGACTTGTATCAAGCCTCACGCCGGGACCTCCCGGAGTTAGATATTTTTTTACGGTTCCGGTAGTCGGGAAAAAGTTGTTTTGAGGATCTTCTGAGTTGATTCTAAACTCTATCGCATATCCTCTAAACTGAATCTGCTCTTGTGTATATTTTAGTTTATCTCCGGCAGCTATCTCTATCATTCTCTGGATTATGTCAACTCCCGTAACTATTTCTGTAACGGGATGTTCAACCTGAACTCTGGTATTCATCTCTATAAAATAGACCTCATCTCTCTCATCTACTAAGAACTCAACAGTTCCTACACTCTCATATCCGAGTTTTTTCATAGCATCTACCGAGATTTTACAAAGTCTTTGTCTAACTTCATCATTTAAAAGCGGGGATGGCGTTATCTCGATAACTTTTTGATGACGACGCTGAATTGAACAATCTCTTTCACCTAAATGAAGTACATTCCCGTACTTATCTGCAACAACTTGAATCTCAATATGTCTAGGATTTTGAACATATTTTTCTATAAACACGTCACCTTTTCCAAAGTACTTGATAGATTCGTTTGTAGCAGATTCAAACATATTTGCAAAATCATCAGCAAAGTGAACGATCCTCATACCGCGTCCACCTCCTCCGAATGCCGCTTTTATAATTATAGGATAGCCTATTTTCTGTGCTATTTTTTTACCTTCATCCATATCTGTTATAGGGGTGTTTATACCCTCAACAACCGGGACACCTACTTTTTTCATAGCTTCTTTAGAGGCCATTTTGTCACCAAAGAGTTCTATATGTTGCGGCTTAGGTCCTATAAATATTAGAGAGTTATCTTCACACTCTTGTGCAAACTCTGCACTCTCGGATAAAAAACCGTAACCCGGATGAATAGCATCACACTTTGTTTTTTTTGCTATATCGATTATTTTGTTGTATTTTAGGTATGCATCTACACTGTTTCCGACTATCGGATAACACTCATCGGCTTTTGCGACCCATACTCCGTTTACATCTTCCTCAGAAAAAATCACAACTGATTTTATTTCGAGTTCTTTACACGCACGTATAATTCTAAGAGCTATCTCCCCCCTGTTAGCTATTAAAATTTTAGAAATTTTTTCCATTATACATCCTTCATAAAAAAAGTAATTGCATTATTTTAATAGATTAAAAGTCAAATATTCTTCTTCTTTTTTGTCAATTTTTTTGTTTATATATTTTATAAAAATTGTTCAAAATTGCTATATTTATATTTTAATTTTGTTATAATTTTTCTATGAATAAAAATATACTGCAAAAAAATATTAAAATAGCAAACTCTATTATGTATTATATTTACACCCATATAGATGTAAATATAGACTTGGATGAGCTTAGCAGGGATTTACAAATCAGCAAATTTCATATGCATAAGGTTTTTAAAAATATATTTGAAAAGAATATTTACGAGAGTATAAAATCTATCCGTTTACAAAAAGCGGCAAGTCTGCTTCTTACAAATAAATACTCTACAATATCCGAAGTTGCAAAATTATGCGGTTACAGCTCACACTCCTCTTTTATAAAAGCTTTTAGAGGTAAGTTTGACGTCTCTCCAAAAGAATGGAGAAAGGGTGCTTATAAAAAATACTCAAATTCAATCTTAAAAGCTTCAAATATATCTACAAAGACAAGTATTGATTTTACAAACATTACAGCTACTATAGTTGATATGCCGCAGATGAAAAGCTATTACATCAGAAACAGCGGATATATAAACAATGTAAAAGAGACTTGGCAAAAACTCTACACTTTGGTTTTAAACAACAAAGTAAAAAAATACAAAATGGTAGCACTCCTACATGACAACCCAACCATAACCGAGTTGGATAACTGTCAATATATCGCCTGCATCATAACGGATGAGAAAGAGGAAGTTTTTACACAAAGACTTCCTAAGTTTAAAATATCCGACGGAGTATATGCAAAATTTGATTTGCAGGGATACGGTGAAGATATACTAAGATTTATCCACTGGGTTTATCACGACTGGCTTGTTGACAGCGAGTATGAGACAACGACTAAACCTTCATTTATCGTTTATCATAAGAATAACTATCTAAATGAAGAAAACCTTTTTGATATAAGTTACTATCTATCAATTAAATTTTGACTAAATTATTTCAAAAGTTCTTTAAAGACTTTATTTTTATGTAAAACTTTAAAAGATTCTTCGTTATATAACTCATCATGTAATCTAGGGTTTAACTCCAATGCTTCTTTAATATCTTCTAATGAAGATTCTACATTTCCAAGTTTAGCATTTGCACATGCCCTTTGCCAGTGTGACAATGCATAACTGTCATCCAACTTTATAGCTTGATTACATAGTGACAATGCCCACCTTGTTTCATCAAGGTCTAAAAGTATATCTGCTTTATAAACCAGAGTTTCAACGTCCTGAGGCGTTATTTTTAAAATCTCATCATATAAATTTAGTTTTTCTTGTAAGTCATCTTCTATCTCTACCCTTTTCCAAAGAGAATTAATTTTTTGTGATTTTTCAACCTCTTCTTGAGTTTTTGTTATTAATTCAAATCTTTGTTTGGCTTTTCTTTCTATATCTGAAAGCCTGCTTTCATAGTTTTTTGTAAGTTCGGCTATTTTTGTCTCAACTATTAACTCACTACTCTCTTTTAAATCTTTGAATGATTTTAAACCTATAATCAAAAGCAAAGAACTCACTACCGCAATAATATAAAATACGTTGTTTACAGTATCTGTAGTATATCTCAATGCCCTGTCACTTATACTAAGTTCACTTGAAGTTATTTGTTTTGTAAGTTCTTCTTTTAGTTTAAGATGATTTGTTCTAAGTTCTTTTAATTCATCAAAAATATACCTTTCCATCAAAGGTTTATTTAACACTTTACTTATATTTGTATCATTACTTGCTCCATAAAGAAAGCTAAAAAATAAAAAATGAAATACAAATAGCTTAAATAAAATTTTCATAGTACACCCTCTTTAAAGCTTTTTTGTTGTAAAAAGAGTACCCTTATTATGTTTATTTTTCATCAAAAACTCTCTGGCACTCGTTAGATCATAACCGTTACATAAAAACATCTCCAGATTATTCTCCATCATATACTTCGCAGCCTTTAATTTTGTGACTATTCCTCCGGATGCAAACTCTGAATTTGGGGTATGTTTTTGTTCAAGCTCATTTTCATTTATATTCGATACAACTTTTCTTATTTGTGCTTTTGGATTATCTTTTGGATTTGAATCGTAATACCCGTCTATATCACTTAAAATAATCAACATATCCGCACCTGCATGATGAGCTACATGGGCTGAGAGTTGATCGTTGTCACCAAAAAGCTGATCGGGTGTAGTAGAGATATCGTTCTCGTTGACTATAGGTAAAATATCGTTTCTTAGAGTCCTTGCAATAATATCTTGAACAATCTGCGTATGAACACGCGAATCAAAATCTTCCTCTGTTAAAAGTATTTGAGATATCGTCACATCATATATATCAAAAAGATTTTTATATGCACTCATAAGTATAGGCTGACCAAGTGAAGCCAAGACTTTTTTACTCGTAGGTACTTTTCTGTTTAGTTGCACTGCCGTATATCCTGCCGCAACTGCACCCGAAGATACAAGTATTACCTCATATTTTTTTCTTGCCTCGGCTATTAGCCCTACTAAGTTTAACATCCTCTCTTTTGCTATATCTGTAGTTTCGGTTATAACCGAACTACCTACTTTTATAACTATTCTTTTCACTATTTATCTTCCTATTTTTCTAATCTGTCTTGAACTTCGTCAAACATTTTATGCATCGAAGCCGAGTTTTGTTTTCCATATTTACTAAATACTACTATAGCTACCCACGATAAAATAAATCCAGGTAATATTTCAAATATATCGAATATTCCGCCTTCTAACTGTTTATAGATTATAACCGTTAAAGCTCCTACAACCATCCCGCTTACCGCTCCAAACTTTGTGATATTACGGTTATATAAACTCAATATTATCAAAGGTCCAAAAGCAGCACCAAAGCCCGCCCAAGCATAAGACACCAGTTTAAGAACACTTGAATTTTCATCCGCAGATATGTACCAAGCTATAAGTGCGATTGCTATAACCGTAGCACGACCAACCCATACCAACTCTTTATCACTTGCATCTTTATGTATAATAGAGTGGTATATATCTCTTGTTAACACAGATGATGATACAAGTAACTGAGAATCAACCGTACTCATTATAGCTGCTAAAATTGCAGCCAGTAAAAACCCTGCTATCCAAGGGTTAAAAACAAGTTGTGATAGTGTAATAAATATCTTCTCACTATCTGCCAAATCAACTCCGTTTGCTGCAACATAGGCAAACCCGAAAAAACCGACACTCAAAGAACCGATTATAGATATGCCCATCCAACCCATACCTATATATTTTGCATGGTGCATCTCGTTTTCATCTCTTATGGACATAAATCTAACCAAGATATGAGGTTGACCGAAATAACCCAAACCCCATGCCAAAAGTGATATAACCGATACTATAGATGCTCCGCTTAGTATATTTAGATGCGTTGGTTCTATAGCTTTTATTGCATCTATTGCACTTGATAATCCGCCCAAATCAAATATTACGACCGCAGGAGTTACGATAAGGGCTAGCATCATCAAAATACCTTGAATAAAATCTGTCCAGCTTACGGCATTATATCCACCTAAAAAAGTATATGATACGATAACAAAACTACCTATAAGCAGTGCATCGGAGTATGCTATGTTAAATGTAGCTTCAAACAGTTTTGCTCCACCGACAAGTCCCGAGGATGTATAGAGTGTATAAAAGAGTAGAATAACTATTGCGGTAACGACTCTCAGTGTATTTCCATCATCCTCAAAACGGTTTGATAAATAATCTGGTATAGTTATAGAATCGTCTAAATGGTGTGTATATACCCTTAACGGTTTTGCAACATAGTGCCAATTTAAATAAGCTCCTACAACAAGACCCAATGCTATCCAAGACCCGACTATCCCATCGCTGTACATCATACCGGGAAGCCCAAGTAAAAGCCATCCGCTCATATCTGATGCACCCGCACTCAAAGCCGTAACACTGGGGTTAAGTCCACGACCACCAAGTACATAATCACTCAAATCACTTGTTTTAAAATAAAAGTAAAACCCTATTGCCAACATAACAAGCATATAGCCCATGAAAGATATAAAAATTTCTGTTTGCATTATATTTCCTCTATACTTAGACCTTGGATACCTAAGTTTCCGTATCTATGATAAGAGTTTGAAATACTTTGTTCGACAAAATAGTGCATCAGTTCCAACCTTCCGTGAGATACAAAGTTTTCACCGGCTATATATATAGCTTTGTCTGCAATCGAGTTATAAATATTTTGAGTAACGTTATCCGGATGCAAAAATCTAACCCTTTGGGAATGAGGTATTTTGGCTATAAGCTCATCCTCGTCATCACGACTTATACTGTCATCTTTACCTATAAAAGCGGCTTGTTTTGATTCCAGCCAAATAAGTTCCGCTTTTTTAGACTTTTTAGGTATAGATATATTCAGTTTTGCCCCAACCATTTTTATAGCCATAATGGTTGTCAGTATTTCATCCAACTCATCTTTTTCTTCTACTCTAAGAAGTACACTCTTAACAGGAAGATAGCGTATAATATTACTCTCGCCTCTTATGTGTGCATAATCATGTTCTTTTAAAAACTCAGCTTCGAGCCAGTGAGAAAAGTGACATATATGTCTAAGTGCACTCTCACACTCTTCGTTAAACACGGTATCTCTTGTTAAAAGAATTCTCATCTGGTCTATAAACTTGTTTGAACAAGACTCATAAAGGTTTGTTTCATGATAATCTATGTTCATAAACTGACTAACATAGTTAAAACCACCTGCCTTTTTACCGCTACCGATTGCAGATTTTCTCATACCGCCAAATGGTTGACGTATAACTATAGCCCCTGTAGTTCCACGGTTTATATAAAGATTTCCGGCTATTATTTTCTCTCTCCAATAATCTTGTTCTCGTTTGTCAAGTGTTTCTATACCCGATGTAAGACCATATCCCGTAGCATTAACGATATCTATTGCATCGTCTAAATCTTCCGCACACATAACGCTTAAAACAGGACCAAACAGCTCATTCATATGACAAAAGTCATCTCTTTTAGTACCCCATCTAACCGAAGGTGTAAGCATATACGGATTTCCCTTATCGGCATAGCCCGGTTTTACAAGCCACTCCTCACCTTTATCAAGATATGAAAGTGCTTTTTTAAGCTCACCTGATGGCAGGTTGCTAAGTGTACCTATTCTGTTTGAAAAATCCCAAACCGATCCTGTTTTAAGTGATTCGACTGCTTCTTTTAGAGTCTGTTTAAAGTTATCGTCTTCATAAAGCTCTTTTTCCAAAACGAGCAATGAAGTAGCCGAACATTTTTGACCGGAGTTATGAAATGCAGAGATAACAACATTTTTAATAGCCTGATCACGATCTGCGAGTGCCGTAACTATAGTTGCATCTTTACCTCCCGTTTCGGCACTTATATGGATATCAGGGCGAGACTTTATAATCTCGTAAGCAGTTTTTTCACCGCCTGTAAATATTGTAAAATCTATATCTTTACTTGGAATCATATGTTCACCGACATGAGAACCCGCTGCAGGAACAAACTGCAAGGTATTTTTACTAATACCCGCTTCCCAAAAACACTGACACAGTCTATATGCACTGAGGATTGCATCTTTTGCAGGTTTTAATATAACTGTATTTCCTGCAGCCAAAGATGCAGCTACTCCGCCTGCGGGAATTGCTACAGGGAAGTTCCATGGACTAACTACCAGACCTACACCCTTACCGCTTGTCTCAACACCCGTTAATCCTGAGATTTTTGCTACGCTATATGGATAAAAGTTTAGAAAGTCTATAGCTTCACTTACTTCTACGTCTGTTTCGGTAAATACTTTACCGACCTCGGCAGCGGCAATACCTATTAAATCTGCACGTGCCACTCTGATTTCATGTGCTACATCCATTAATGCCTCTTGTCTTTGCTGTGCACTAAGCTCCCTCCATCCGTCGGGATCGTCTTTAGCAACGGATATTGCTTTTTTCATATCTTCAGGTGTAGCTTCAACATAAGAACCTACCGTCTTATTTTCATGGTATTGACTTTTATCTATCTTTTGTACGGATTCATCCCTTTGTAAAATTTCTCCACCTATAACGGGATAAGCATTAAAACCTCCACTTTCACCTATATTTTGCCATTTGTCTCTGATTTCTTCTGCCCATTTTCTATTTGTTCTTAATACAAAATCGGTATCGCTTTCATTTTCAAAGTGGTAACTTCTAACATCTACTTTTTGTTTTTTAATCTCTAAATTTCTGTTTTGCTCTCTGTATGGTTTTTGGTAGATGCTAGGCATTATCTCAATAGCATCATCATATGTCTTGATTAATCTCTCCCAGGCAGGAGTATCGACTTCAAGTCCAAAACTATGTCTTAAAAAGTTTTGCTCAGCCGTATTTTCATCAAATCTTCTGACAAGATAAGCTATAGCATTTGTAAAGGTGTCTTTTGTAGCAGTAGGTGCATATAAAATAACATCTAAACCTTCCTCTTTTAAAAGCTCATATGCAGCTTCACTCATACCTTCAAGCATCTCTGCCGTTACATAACTCTCAACACCTCTCTCTTTAGCTAAAAGCATTGCAAGTGCATGGTCAAAAAGATTATGCGATGCTACACCCGTATTAACATACGGTGCTACCTCTGGATCAAGTAAAAAGTCCATTGCTACTTTGAAGTTTGCATCTGATTCGGCTTTTGAGGAGTATGTTACACAAGGCCAGCCTCTTAAAGATGCCTCTGTTAGCTCCATCTCTTGGTTTGCACCTTTTACTATACGTATCTTTATAGGTGCACCGCCGTTGTCCACTCTTTGTTTAGCCCATTCATACAAATCTTTTATATATATCATTGCATCAGGAAGATATGTTTGAATAACAATTCCCGCTTTTAAATCTTTAAACTGATCTTGTGATAGAACACCTTTAAAAGCATCTATAGTAGTTTCAACATCTCTGTACTCTTCCATATCAAGATTTACAAATTTGTAATTCTCTTTAGAGTCTGTATCTTTATACGTATTTTCTTTAGCTGCACTGTATATCTTTTCAAGCTGGGCAGATATATGTTTTACATTATTGTCATGTGCGTGTGGAATTATCTGAGAAAATAAATTTGAGATTTTTATCGAGAGGTAATCCACATCCGGATTTTTAAGAAGTTTTATATATTTTGAAACTCTTTTAGCAGCTTCTTCTTCACTTAAAACTATCTCACCGATTACATTTATATTTACACGCGTACCCTCGTCTTTTCTTGCTTTCATATGTTTTGAAAGCACGGGGTCTTCACCTTGAATAACTATGGAACTTATATCATCTCTTAAGTATTTTATAAACATAGGGATTGAGATTGAACTTACATATACACCTATATCACGGAATAACCATATTAAAATCTGTTCAAACTGGGAAAAAAAGTCCGTACTTTCATACTTTTTAAATATGTGTTCAAGTTGGTCTGCAACTCTGTCTGGATTATGCGAGCGAAAACTCTGGTCTAACAACTCAATTAGAAATATTTTATTTACGGGATTTTTCAACATTTTAAGCATCATCTCATGAAAATCCTGCTCTTTTGCTTTACGAGAAACTTGTATCTTTTTTTGCCAATCGTGTGCAACTGTTTTTACTTCTTGAACTATTTCTTCAGATATACTCATCAATTCTCCTAATCATAATCTACTCTACTGTAGTATAATACGGTTAAAATGTCAAATTTTATAACTTTTTTTGTGATTATTTTACATAATGACTGTAAAAAAATGTAATACTGAATGATTGTTTTTTTATTTACAAATGTATATACTACATTTATAAAAAATTATTTATATATAGATTAGTATAATTAAAAAAAATATAATTAAAATTTTAAAAGAGTGTAAATGGCTTTACTAAACAATGAAAAAAATGTTTTACCCCTTAGCAGCATCGCTGAAATTCTTTCCGCAAAACCAAGAACTTTAAAAATGTATGAAGAGAAGGGTTTACTGCCGATAAAAAAAGAAACTAAAAAACTATACTCTATAAATGATGTTAAATCTATAGCATATGTACACTATCTTGCCAGTGCTAAAAAAATAAATGCCAACGGTATCAAGTATATTTTAGAGATGCTAAAAAACAATATGGATGAAAAAACAAGAGATGATTTTTTAGATTTGGTAGAGATAGAGATGGAAAAACTATCCGCTACTGACGTAAAAGACGTAACGGAAATTTAGTCTCTGACTTTATATATTTTTTTTCTCTCTTTTGAAGAGGGAATATCAAGAAGTTTTCTATACTTGGTAATTGTACGCCTTACCATCTTCATGTTGTATCTTTTCATAACATTATCGACTAAATCCTGATCCGTTAGAGGTTCATCGTGATTTTCGTTCTCTATTAAGTTTTGTATATAGTTTTTTATCTCAGATGATGAGAGATTTTTAGAGACCGCATTTGTAAAAAATGATTTTAGGGAAAATATACCCCTGTCACACTTTATATATTTATTTGATACAGCCCTGCTTATCGTTGACTCTTCAAAACCTATATCATCCGCAACCTGAGCCATAGTCATAGGTTTAAGTTCACTACCTATAAAAAAACTCATCTGTCTCTCAACGATTAAAAGAACGAGTTTATAAAGTGTGGACTTTCTAAGCTCTAGCAAGTTTACAAGGTCTCTTGCTTCTTTTAGTTTCTCTTTTAGCTCTTCATTTTTGCTTTTAAACGGGTCTGTTATGGTAATATCAGGATAATAACTATTATTCATTGTAACGGTAATATCATTACTTATATCAACAAAAAAATCAGGGACTATATACGAATTTTCCTCTTGATAATCAACTGCAGGAGGTGACTTAAACCTTTGAATAAGTTCCGTAGCCTCATCAAATCTGTGATGCTTGTGATATTTGTCTATATTTTTTATATTTTGTATAACTTTTTGAGTAAAAAGGTTTAACTCCTCATCAAGAGGAATTTGGGAGAGTTGAAACATAAACGATTCGGTCAAATCGACTGCCCCTATCCCTGCAGGATCCAAGTATGCAAATCTTTGTCTTATACTCTCTACAAATTCTTTTGTTGTATTACAGTTATTTGCAATATTTTCTATATCACCTTCAAAATATCCCTCACTGTCTATATTCATAAGTATCTCATGTGCTACTTTTTGGGATGTAGGTGTCGGAAACAAAGGAGCTTCAATCTGATTTGACACAACGTCGTATAAAGACTCTTTATATAAGTTTATCTCTTCAATAAAACCCCCGCTTGAGTAGTTTGATTCAAAAGATGATTTATATTCCAAAAAAGGGTTATCAAAACTATGTTCTTTAAATATTGTCTCTAAATCCTGAAGAGGAGCTTGTAATAAAGGCAACCATAATCTTAAAGATAATTGTAAACCTTGTTTTTGTGTTGTGTGTAAATTAAATGTACTTGACATGATTAAATTATACTCAAACCAAAGATGGCTTGAGTCCCATAACTGCGTATATTTTACGCAGTTGAATTAATATTTTAATCTTACTAAACCGTTTGGCTTAGAAACTTTCATCTGACATGAAAGACGTGAATTTGGCGTACAAGTTCCAGAACAAATCTCTTTAAGAACTTTTACCTCTTTATCAGTCTTGTCAGACAGGAACTCCATACCGGACTCAACTTCAACTACACATGTCCCACATTCACCGTCACGACATCCAAAAGGAAGTGCTGAACCACTTGCTTCTACAATATCCTGAATAGTACTACCTTGTTTTACATTTATTGCTAAAAAATCATTTATGATTTCCACTCTTGTTGTCATTATCTCTCCTTAATTTTTGTGATTTTGTTTTAGATTGAACTAATCTATTTTGCTATCTATTTCTCCTTATGTTTAGATTGCTGTTTATCCATTTTACTCATTTTTTCTCTATGAAGCCTCATAGCCTCACGCTCAAGTTCGTCCTCATCAACAAAATTATCTTCCATAGATTCTAGTTCGTGTTCACGACACCCAATAATCTCAACGTCCATGTCTGTACCGAAAAAATGTACTTCGTAAACTCTGATAACTTGTAAAAACTCACCCATATGTTTTATATATCCGATGCTGCCCTTTGGCATCATGAGTGTACCTATTTTTGCATGTGGGTAAGTTCCGTCGTTTACAACATCACTTAAGAGTTTTACTTTTTGCCCTACTTTATACTTTGGTTCCTCTTCGTCTTTACCCGAACGACTTGCCGTTACACTGTCATACAGCTTTACATTTGGATCAAAAATAGCGTTAGCATCCACAACTATTCCCCGGTGATGGCGTACAACTCATACAACCACTTAGTTTCCCGTCTTTAAACATATCCCAAACATCAGCTGCACTAGGTGCATATCCGTTGGAAAATTCTCCATATACTTTTAGAAGTGAATACTTTAAAAAATCAAGTAATCTTTCCTCTTCGCCTATAAGGTTTTTCATACCGGTTTTTATAAGAGTTCCATACTCTTTTAATATATGAAATCTTTTAACATTTACAAGACTCGGATCATAATCCAAATCAAAAAAAGTAAAATAATCTTCCGCATCAGTTAGTTCATAAAACTCGTCTAATGACTTTGCTTTAGTATTCATAAATTATTCCTTTAACTACAAGGAGTATCGATATGTGTCGTAACACCTGTAGATACATTTCCTATTTTTTTATTTATCTGTGTCGTAAGTGCTTCAATGTCTTTCTCACCCGTACGAATTCTCTCGACTCCGCCGACTTCTAGCCACCACATCTTACCTGCACCGCGACCTAAATCATGAGCATTTGTTCTTATACATTCCATAACTATTTCTCTGTGTTTTACATCTGAGACAACAATTTCAAGTTTCACTTTTGAAACAAGGTCTGTCGGTTGATTATCGGCTTCTGTTAAACCGAATGAACCCTTACCGATTACATCGCTTACTGTAATACCCTCTATATTATTTGCAAACAAATCTTCCAAAATATTTTTTAAGTTGTATTGATTTACAACTGCCATTACCATGTACATTTTAGTCTCCTAGTTCTGATTTTAATATATCTACCCATCTCTCTATCCTTTCTTGTGTTTTATCAGATTCATTATGTTCATCTATTGCCAAACCGCATAATTTATCGTCTATCTCTGCTAAAGAAAACTCATATGAATAATCATCTTTTGGTACAAAACCAACGGACTTTGCTCCCGCTGACGTAAATGTTTTATGAAGTTTTCCAAGTGCAGAACAAAAATGTTCACCGTGTTTTTTACAATCACCCGCTCCAAACACTGCTATTGTTTTTCCGCTAAAGTCTATTGTCTCATCTTCTATCTCCAGTACAGGATCAACCCAGCTAAAGTGTAAATCACCCTGCCCCCAAGTTGAGCTTCCTAGAAATAAAACATCATATTCTAAAAGTTGATCTTCGACATCATCAAAGTCTTCTTCCATGTTTATTACATCTTCTTCTTCGATTTCAAACGCCTCTATTAAGGCATTTGCCACCTTCATACTTGTTCCGCCTGCTGTTCCTACGAAAACACCGATTTTACTCATTTTTTATACTCCTCATAAATTTTTATTGCATCTGCAAGCATTTTATCGCCCTCTTCACATAACTTCTCATACGTACGAAATGAATATCTATGTGCATCTTTAAAAAACTTATTTACTATTACTATTTTCTCAGCTATTACGACAGCCCTACCAAAACCTTCGTGACTCATCTCCATAACAACAGAACACATAATTCCTGTCTTTTTCTCAAAAGCCAGTGCAATCGCCTGATATATAAGTCTTATATCTTGTATCTGCATCTCATCTATGTCTGCAATTACAGGGATATTTTTTAAATCCTCTTTACTCTTTACATATTTTTCTTTTAAAATATCTTCATCCGCTTTATTAGCCCATGTACCGAACTGATCAAGTGCTCTAACTTGAGATATCAAAGTATCTATAAATAAATTCTCCATCATTAAGCCTTTTTCTCTATGATTTTTTTAATAAACGGAGGAGGATTATCATTTAACATTTTTACCAGTTTGTTTAACTCTTCATCTATAGAAATAACTTCTTTGTATTTAATAGGAAAAATGCCTTTATTAATAATTTTCGCAGCAGCAGTAGGTCCTATATTTACAAAATAAACAATATCATTACCTTTTAGTAACTCCACCGTCGTATCCGTATCTTTCGTTTGAATTTTTATAATCGTAGATATGTCATATCCCTCTTTAGAGATATCGTAAATATTGAACTGCTTTGCACTACCGAAGTGTGCATCTACATTTTCATTATCATTCGTAGCAAATGCCACTTTTATAATTCCGTCGTTATTGTTATTTGAAGTTACTTGTATAGTTGAACTCATTTATGTTCTCCATATATTATTTACATATGTAGTTACATAAAGTGTTCCTTTGAAAGGTTATAAGTTTGTTTTTTCTTTTAAAAAGCTTGAAAGATCACTGTCCATACTTAGAAGATGCGTATCGAACCAGTTTGGAAGACCCTCAAGAAAATATGATTTTAATATATTTCTTCCTATTTTTGTATTTGCGCCGTTGATAAAGTATTCCATCTCATATAGTACTTTTTTATGCTCATCGGAATGCTCTTTTAGTCTAGGATAATTATATTTTTGCATAAGCTCCTCTTCATTACAAAAATGTAATCTTGTTTGTTCTAAAATTTTCAACATGACATTTTTGTAAGCTTCTGAGCTGTCATTTTCCAAAGAATTGTAAATTTCCACAAAATCCTTATGGTAAGAGTCCATCTCCTCAAAATTTAAAAGATGCTTTTGCTTATCAAACTTCATTCGTGGACTCCGTGATTATATACATTTAGTATATTTGCTAGCTCAAAAAGTAAATAACAACTTCCTTCATACAAAGTGTCGTTTATAAGTTGGTTTCCTACAATTTCGTAGTTTGGAAAACCTCTAAGAAGTAATGCTTTTTTATATTTATGTGCAATCCTCTCACCGTGAAAATTGCTGATAAGTAAATCTGCATCTTCCAAGGCATTCTCAACATCTTCAAAGTCACCTACAATTACATTATCACAATCAACACTTTCTAAAACATCACTTCTTGTAGGTATTACTATTGTTTTAATATCAGCTCCGGCTTCTTTTATCGTACTGACAACTGATAGTGCCTGATCGGCTTCAAGTGCTATAACTACTTTTGAACCGCCTATTGCAAAATGTGTATCAAGCAAGGCATCTTGAAGTCTTTTTCTCCATCTAATAACACTCGGATTTGGTTTTGAGATATTTTTAAACTCCATAAGTTTTTTATAAAATCTATCTATATTTAAAAGTCCGCTTAGTGTATTAAAATGTAGGTGTTTAACATTTGCGTTTTTCTCTATCAGTTTTTCACCGGCTTTTTCTACAGAATCACCCACTGTAATAACAACAGCACTCTCCCCGAGTTTTTTAATATCCTCTACACTTATTCCTCCACTGCTAAGTGCACCTTGTTTTAAACCTAAATGACCATCTAGGGATTCACTGAGATCTGGCAGTGCGTAAGTCTCAAAACCAAACATCGAAATTTGCTCTTTTATCTTCTCAATCTCTATGGGAGTTAGATTTACGTTTGGGATTAAAAGTGCTTTTTGAGTATCTATTTTTATTGTAGGTTCGACCAACTGTTCTATAATAGCTTCAACACTTCTTGCAAACCCACTCTCTAACCCACCTTCAAAGTCAGGGGTATGTACATAGGTTATAAGCTGTTTATCTTTTAGCAGATATGCAGCACCCTTTATATCATCACCTTTAGTTTCGGTTATACCTGTCGTAAAAAGGCCTACTAGATTAGGCTGAACTTTTTTTGTTATATTTTTGATGGCTTCGCTAATAGAATAATCTCCCCCGTCAATAACGGCAGTTATATCATTTATGGCAGTTGTCTGAACAGCTATGGGATCACTAAAATGACGTGTAAAAAATACTTTTGAAAACGATGCACATCCTTGTGCCCCGTGCATCAAAGGCATACAGTTTTTTATACCTAAAAAACAAAGTAATGCTCCCATAGGCTGCGATAATTTTATTGGGTTTATTTGTAATGGTTTGCTCATAATTTATTCCTATTTTATATACGTACTTACATATATTGTTCCCTAGGAATTTTGAAAAGAAAGATTTATTTTAAAAGTATTAATATCCCCACAAAGTGGGAATAAACAATGCTAAAAATTTATTAGCACTGGTAAGTTGTTTTGAACTCGTAAGCAGTCGGACGACCTTCATCCGGCCATACATCACGTTCAAATTTATATGATTGGTAAGTATCAATAAATACTTGAGAAAATACAGGTTTTAAGAAGTCGTTATCACGGATAAGCGCTTCAAGCGAACCACGTAAAGTATGTGGCATCTGCGGTATTTTTTTCTCGCGAATCTCATCAAGAGTTAATTCAAACAGATCCTCATCCATTGGACCGATTGGGATATCTTTGTTTTTGATACCGTCAAGCCCAGCCATCATCATAGCAGCAAATGCCAAGTACGGACATGCAGTAGAATCCGGGAATCTCATTTCGATACGAGTAGCTTTCTCACCCGCACCATATGGGATACGACAAGATGCCGAGCGGTTTTGAGAAGAATATGTAAGAATTGAAGGAGCTTCAAAACCAGGAATTAAACGCTTGTAAGAGTTAGTAGATGCATTTGTAAATGCAGCAACTGCACGAGCGTGTTTAAAGATACCGCCTATATAATGTAAAGCCGTTTCACTTAGGTTACCGTACTCACCCTCTTTGTAAAAAAGGTTTTTACCGTCTTTCCATAGAGATTGGTGAGTATGCATACCGTTACCGTTGTCGCCATAAAGAGGTTTTGGCATAAATGTAGCAGTTTTACCGTTAAGGTGAGCTATCATTTTTACGACATATTTATATTTTTGAACGTTGTCTGCTGCACCGATGATATCGCTAAAAACTATACCGATTTCACCTTGAGCTTGTGCAACTTCATGGTGACCAAGTACAACTTCAAGTCCAACTTGTTCTAGTACTTGCATCATCTCTGCACGCATATCTACCATGCTATCTGTTGGTTGAACCGGGAAGTAACCACCTTTAGTACCTGGACGGTGTGCAGTGTTTAAGTCTTCAAAATCAGTATTTGAATTCCATTCGCCTTCAGAAGAATCTACTTTGTAACCGGCTTCATTGATATTATCAACAAATTTTACGTCATCAAAGATAAAGAACTCATTTTCAGGTCCAAAGTATGCAGCATCAGCTATACCGATTTCATCGGCATGAGCAAGAGCTTTTTTAGCGATTGAACGTGGACACTTTTCGTATAGTTCACCTTTATAAATATCGTAAATATCACAAAAAACGATTATAGTAGGATCAGCTGTAAAAGGATCCATAAAAGCAGTCGGAACATCAGGTTTTAGCAGCATATCCGATTTATTGATAGGCTGCCAAGCTTCAATCGATGAACCGTCAAACGGAAAACCGGCTTCTAAATTTTCAGCATTTACGGCACTCATTCTGTAAGTTAAGTGATGCCATGCACCCTTTATATCCGTAAATCTTAAATCTACAAATTCAACTTCATTCTCTTTACAAAAAGAGAAAAACTCATCTATACTATTAACAAATTTACCCATTTATTATCTCCTGATTTAATCTGCTTGTATTGTAGCCAATAAAAAAGAGAAATAATTTATTCAATTGATTATTTTTTAATCAATAATTTATTTTTTATTATTAGATAGCTTCGCTACCAGTCTCACCTGTACGGATACGGATAATTTTATCTACATCACTAACAAATATCTTACCATCACCAATCTTACCTGTACGAGCAGCTTCAACGATTGTTGATGTAACCTGATCTACATCTTTATCCTCTACTATCATCTCCATCTTAATCTTCGGTAAAAAATCTACTACATACTCAGCCCCGCGATATAACTCACTGTGACCTTTCTGGCGTCCGTAACCTTTTACATCTGTTACCGTAATTCCGGTAATACCAATCTCAGCCAGTGCATCCTTTACATCTTCTAATTTAAATGGTTTAACAACCGCTTCTATTTTTTTCATCATATAACTCCAATAATCTTATTATTTATTTGAAGTCAAAACCATTAAAGGTTAAGACTTTTTTCACCATGCGTAGCTTCATCAAGACCAACTTGTTCTGTCTCTTCATCTACTCTAGCACCGCCTGTTAATGCTGAAGCTATATAGTAAACTACTACTGTACCTACTAATGTAAAGATACCGACTACTACTACCGATTCTAATTGAACTAGGAATTGACCCATTCTGTCTCCACTTGCTTTTAGTGGTCCATCCCATAGTAAGTTATTATCTTTTAGTGCTAGTAGTCCGGTTGCCAATGCACCCCATAGACCTGCTAGAAAGTGAATACCGAATGCATCTAGTGAATCATCGTATCCAAGTTTCTTTTTAAGTACAGCTACACCGTAAAATGCTACTATTGAACCTACTGAACCGACTATGATTGCTCCTGTTACATCTACAAACCCTGCTGCCGGAGTAATTGCTACCAGACCTGCTACTACACCTGAAGCTGCACCTAGTAGTGTAGGTTTTTTAAATACTAACCACTCTATTACTATCCAAGTGATAGCTGCTACTGCCGTTGCAAGAGTTGTTGTAAGGTAAGCTAAACCAGCGATTGCGTTTGCACCAAATGCAGATCCACCGTTGAATCCGTACCAACCAAACCATAACAGTGCTGCACCAAGAGCTGTTAACATTACAGACATTGGTTTCATTGCTGTTTTTGGATAACCGTTACGTTTACCTACTAAGTATGCTAATACTAAACCTGCTAAACCACCGTTCATGTGTACAACCGTACCACCTGCAAAGTCTAATGCACCTGCGTCAAATAGTAGTGCACCATCACCACCCCATACCATGTGTGTGATTGGAGCATATACTACGATTGTCCAGATTGCAACAAATACTAACCAAGTTGAGAACTTGATACGCTCAATTACTGATCCTGAAGCAATAGCTACCGTGATAGCTGCAAATGTACCTTGGAATACTACAAATACATATGTTGGATACGTTCCGCTTAAGTCGTTCCAGTTAATTCCACTTAGAAACATATTACCAAATCCGCCTATATATGACTGCAGGCTTCCTCCATCTCCAAACGCCATTGAATATCCGGCTGCTATCCATGCTATAAATGCTACTGCAAATGCACCTAATACCATCGCATATGTATTTAGTACGTTCTTACTTCTTGTCATACCTGCATAAAACAGTGCTAAACCTGCCGGTGTCATTAATAATACTAATGCCGCACTCATCATCATCCATGCCGTATCACCGCTATCTAGTGTCGGTGCTTCCTCAGCTAATGCCAAACTCGGTAACAGCAGCACCGCTATCTTTAACCATCTCTTCATCTTATCTCCTATATTATTTTTAATATACCAGAATTATAACAGTCTAAAAATATTTATTGAACAAATTATTGATTATTTTTTATACAGTTGATGATTATTTAAAAAAAATAAAAAATTTAATTTTTTATTTTTTTTTATAAATATAATTTAAATAATATACTTAAGCATTTCAAAATGTTACTTCTTTTACGAGATAATATTTATTTCTTGCTTATATTTTGTAATATGCATAAAATTATATTATAATAGATGACAAATTTATCACAAAGTAATTACATTTTTTTGATTCAAGGAAGAAAATGAGTAAAGTAGATATTATTATAGTAGAAGACGATGAGATTACTGCACTAAACTTAAGTATGTCTTTGCAAAAACACGACTACAATATAGTTGAAATTTGTAGTAATGTTATCGATGCAAAAAGTAAAATAGCTTCACACATACCAAATTTGGTAATTGTAGATATTTCACTTCAAGATACTTCAGACGGTATTGAACTGGCTAAATTTATAAAACAACAATACAACATACCTTTTATCTATTTAACTTCACATAGTGATGACGACATAATATCTTTAGCCAAAGTAACCGAACCCTACGGTTATATCGTAAAACCTTTTGATCCAAGTTCACTTCATGCTACTATACAGATGGCTTTATTTAAGTTTAATGTAGAAAACTCCAGAAAAAATGATTTGAGTTCTTTAAAAATCGATAAACTAAACCTTGAAAAACTTCTATATTCCAAAAGAGCTTCAGATGAGCCTATTGTACCTTTTGGAGACAACTATCACTTGGATATATCCATTTGCGAAACATTTTACAAGGGTAAAAAAATAAAGCTGACTAAAAAAGAGAATGCTTTTTTACGTCTGCTTGTAGCACAACTCGGTCAAGTTGTAAGTTTCGAGCAAGCTACAAACTATGTATGGGACGAAAACGGAGCTACTGAGAATAGTGTTAGAACATTGGTTTGGAGACTTAGAAACAAGCTTGAGACCGACATTATTAAAAATGCTTCGGGAATCGGTTATTTTATTGAAGAATAAAACTAATCGACCTCTATCTCTTGAAGATATTTAGATATTTCATCAAAAACTTCATCGTAATTATAATTTTCTTTTTCTGATTTTGCATTTTTTTCCATATCGTATGCTAAAGTCTGCAAAAAATCAATTCTAAAGTTGGCACTTGAACCTTTTATGCTATGTGCTAAAAGAGAGATATCTTTATAGTTTTTATCTTTTATTGCAACTTTTAATTCAGGCAACATTTTAGACATCTTCTTTAGATACAAATCAAGTAACATACTAAGTTCATCTCTATTTAGCTGCAACTCTTCCATTAATCTATCTATCTCTAAACCTTTTAGTGTTTTATTTTCTGTTTTATAATTTTGTTCTAGCGGTTTTTTACTGCCTTGTTTTAAATAAAGATTAAAAACTTTTTCAAGCTCTTTTAAAACTATCGGTTTTCCCAAAAATGAATCAAACCCGCTTTTTAATCCTCTTTCCTTCGCACCTTTGATTACATTTGCGGTTAAGGCTGAGACCGGTGTATGTTTTAAACCCATATTTTTTTCATAGTTTAATATCTTGGTTACGGATTTATTCCCGTCCATTACAGGCATCTGCTCATCCATTAAAATAAGGTCGTAGTTATTATTTTGTCGGTATAAATCATACGCTTCTAAACCGTTGTTAACAATATCAAAGTTTAAGCCGTATTTTTGGAGTAAAATTTTAATTAATTCTTGATTTGCTTCATTATCTTCTGCAACCAATATATTTCCAATATAACTTTTAGCACTGTTTTGATGTATTTTATGTTTTATATTTGGATGTAAAATCTCTAAAAATTTGTTTTTTAACTTTGAACAATACAAAGGATACGTCATAGAAGAGATATGCGAATAATTTTTATATTCATCGGTCTCTTTACTCATAAGTGCTATATAGTTTTGATTTGTATCATTAAGTATATGATTTTTTAAAGCCGTGTCGTTCATATCTTCATTTATATATAAAGCTACATCAAAATCCGTATTTAAATCATTTACGACATCAACATACACTTTAAATACATTCAGATAGCGTATTAGTGAATCTAATTTATATCTACTCTCTTCATTATTAAAATAAAAGACTATTTTTTTATCGGTTAGCTCAGACATACTGTCTAAAATATTACAAGACTTGTTATCTACTTTTACAGGTACATCTACATAAAATGTACTGCCTCGTCCAAGTTTTGACTCTACGTAAACTTTTCCATCCATTAACTCCGCTAATTGCTTAGATATGGATAATCCAAGTCCCGTTCCGCTGATAGAATCAATCGTTTTATCATAAGCTTGGGTAAAAGCCGAAAAAATATTTTTTTGGTCTTTCTCATCAATTCCAACACCGCTGTCTTTTACACTTATGGTTAATATCTTGTTTACACACTTTGCTTCTAAACTTATCTTTCCGTTATTTGGAGTAAATTTAATTGCATTACTTAAAAAATTTGATACTATTTGTTTTATTCTAAGTGGGTCTGCATATATCTCTTGGGGTATCTGCGGGTCGATAAAAGATATAATAGTTATATTTTTACTACTTGCCGATGCAACAAATAACTCTAATGTATGACTTAACTCTTCATGTATTGAGAACTGTTTTGGTTCTATGGTAAACTCACCGCTTCTAAGTTTTGAAAAGTCCAATATATCGTTAATTATACTAAGCAGTGTTTCACCGCTTGTATGAATAATATCTAAATAGTTTCTGTGTTTATCGGACAAGTCTTCATCAATAAGCAGATTAACAAAGCCCAAAATAGCATTTAAGGGTGTACGTATCTCATGCGACATATTTGATAAAAAGTGGTCTTTTGCCAATGTAGCTTTTTCTGCCTTAGCTCTTGCATCTATCAGTTTTTGAAAAATCGTATCCGTATAATAACGTAAAATTCCACGAAAATTTTGATCAAAGATATAAGATATTTCATCAAAAATCTCTTTAGAATTAATTTTTGCATCATATGAAAAATCAACCATTGAGCGTCTAAAATGACTGCATATCTCAAACAGTTCATCCGCACTTATCTCTCGATCTTTGAGGTAACTTAAAAGCCCTTGCATAACAGGACAGTTTCCTATTTCGGTTTCTCCGCTGATAACACCCATAAAATAATCAAATACACCGGAACCGTATGTATCTATAAAAAGCTTTGGTTCAATAGAGTGCTGCAGTAGAATCTCTTTGGGTAAATCATAAGATATCCAGTTGGCTAATATACTGTTTTTTGAATTTATAAACAGATGCTGATGTTTAGTTAACTGTGGAGCTCTTATATTCATAAACTAATCTACATTAAGAAATATGAAGCTATCATTATCAAAGTGAGTTTTGATAATGATATTATGGTCGTACCTATAATATTTCCTATTTGACAAGATGTACATGATGTATATTTTTTCCCTTCATACTGTGCGTAAAAGAAGTATACTATATTTAATCCAAGTACTCCAAAAGATGTATATAGTTGGTAATCCCATAGTTTATCGTTATCCGAGAAAAACGAAGATATTAACATTATTACCATTGCCACCATAGCAATATTTATGACTTTTAATATTTTATCCCTGTTAAAAGTTGTTGGACAAGTCTCAGATATCGCTATATCACTTCCAAATTCAAGTTTAGTCTCAAACCTTTTTTTCTCGTCAGAACTTAGTTTATTTATAAAAGACGAACCAAAAGTGTAGTCAATCTTTCTTTGTAAAAGAATAGCGTCATCACCCTCAGCTTTTAAAGAGTGCTGTTGTAAATTTCTATCTTCATATACTATAGATATGTTTGCATCCCTTGTAACTTTTGCACTTAAACCAGGAAAATATGCGGTTGTTTCAACCGTTGTAATTTTTTCCGCCGAAGCACCTATAACTCTTGGGTTTATTAACTCTAAAAAACTACCGTCCTCTTTTTTAATAACTACTATATTATACATACTCCCTATCTGAAAAGCAGCTAATCCGTCAAGATTGTTTGCATCTATAGTATCTTTAATATCCTGTATCAAATTTTCTATCTCTTCATTTACTACTCTTACATCAGTGGAGTAATTTACACTTGGAGGTGTAGGGTAAGTAATAATATCTTTTACCATTATAAATTGCCTTAATTATTAAAAAATAGGATTATGAGTTTTATCCCCAAAGATGGGGATATTGTTAGTGGCTTTTTTTAACCACTGTTATCATTTTAAGATTTATGATTACAAATCTTATAAACTGCCAAATAACACATGTACGTAACCATTTTGCAAACGGTCCGGGTGTCATCGTCGTAAAGTTGTTTCCATAAGCTTTAATATTTTCTTCGCCGTGTTTATGTTCGTGTGCCATATCTATAGTCTCCTTATATTATTTTTTTATAAATAATCCCTATTCAGGAATCATAGTCCAACCCGGATTAAGCTTAGCTTTATACATAAACAAGTGATGTAATATATGTTTAATCCAGTGTCCGGCAAGACCTATCTCACCGAATGTATAATCCGTATCACGCCCTGTTCCAGGATATTTTTCAAAATCAGGAACAACAGGATAAATAGTCATAGCAGCAGCAGTACCGCTGAATACACCTTTACCTGCAGATGCAACACAAGCCGCACCCATCTCTGCCATAGAAGCTTCATGTAATGGAGCGTTTTCACCTTTTAGTATTCTATCACAAATACTATGAGCAACAGTTTTTCCCATAATACCTGAAGGCATACCTGTTCTTGGAGGAGTAGGTCCAATCATAGTCCCGTTTGGAGATTTCATAGGTTTTGAAATCGGATGTGGAGGAGCAAAGGCAATACCACAAGCAAATACATTACCGTATGTAGGATTTTGATAAGTACGAGGCCAGTCAGATGCTTTCCAGTTCTCATATGCACCTGCAGCGTAGTTAGCATCAACTTTTAAGAAACCGTTTGGAGCAAACATAGTATCCGTAATATCAGAGCCGTCTTTACCGAAAGCTTTTATACCTACACCTGCAAACGGCGGAATTAACATTGAAAAATCAAATTCTTCCTCACCCGTAGAACCGTCGAGTAACTCATACTCAACTTTTCCTGACTCAACTTTAGATACGTGTGCACCTATAATCCAATCAACATTACGCTCTGTAAATAAAGATTCTGCAAAGATTTTAGAACTTACGGCAAAGCCCATAGCTTTCATGTGTAGTCCACCAACACCGAAGTCACCTAAGAAAGACTCGTTTGATATCCACTTGATGTCAGCCATATCACGCACACCGGCTTTTTTAAGTTCATGTTCAATATTAAAAATATACTCAAAAGCAGCACCTTGACACGTACACATACCGTGACCCGTACCGATTAAGAATTTTTGACGCTCGCCGGCTTTCATTTTTTCAATACATTTATCTAATTCATCACTAGCATGAGCCGCATGATCTGCCGTACAAACAGACACGGTATGCTCACCAAGCTGGCTTCCCTCACCAAGACCCGGCGTAGCACCGAAATTTAGTTTTGGACCAGTAGCATTAATTAGATAATCATATTCTACCTCTTCACTCTCACCCTCTTTACCTGATTGAGTATATTCAATAGTAACAAAAGGTTTATCACTTGATTCTTTTCCCTCTGGATTTATAGAAACGGCTTTTGCCTGCTTGTAATTAATACCGGCTTTAGCATATACCGGAGCTAAATCAAACGTAACGTCTTCTGCCGTCATTTGACCTACACCGACCCAAATATTTGATGGAATCCAGTTCCATTTACTATTTGGAGTTACAACTACAACTTCGTGAGCTGAACCTAACCATTTTGCTGCAAACGTAGCAGCTGTGTGGCCTGAAACACCACCACCTAATACAACTAATCTTGCCATATATCTTCCTTAAAATTGTTGTTCAAAGAATACTGTATCAAATTTTTATCAAATTTATATCACAATTTTACATAACCATATTATATACAAATTATAAACCACATATATAAGTTCTTGTTATAGGGCTTAAAGAGATTTTTAAATTCTATTTTAAACTATTTTGTTAAAATTTTGTTTACAATTTCATAACAATTTTTTGAAAGTGAGTGTGTAGAAACTACACGTTTTAATTCTGCTTTCATAAGTTTTTTATTTGTTTCATTCATTTTCTCGTAAATTTTAAATGCCCCCGCCAGCGCTGATGCCATTTGTGCATTGATTTTATCTATTTCAATTATTTTATCGGCTACAAATTTATATCCGAGTCCGTCTTTTGAATGAAAATGTTTATAGTTACGTGCAAACACTCCTATCAAAGAGCGAACAAGGTTTGGAATTTTTTCATCATATACATCATCATTTTGAAGTGCCATTACCCTATCTAAGGTACCTTCTCTCTCAGATGCGGCAAGTATTGCAAAATATTTATTCATAACCAAGGTATCGTTTTTATATCTTTGATAAAAATCGCTCAATGAAACAGCACCTTCTTTTTGAGTCGTATTTTCCAAGATATCCAAAGCTGCTATTTTATCCGTCATAGTAGATGAGTTATCGTATTGATTTTTTACCAAATCAATAATGTCCTCATCTCCAAGCATACTTAAGAGTTTTAAAACCCTGTTTTTAATAGCTCGTCTATCCATACTAAGTGATTCTATAGAATCGTCTTTAGGTAAATGATTATTCTTATAAATCGATAACAGTTTGTCTTTATATACGGATGCCAGATGCTTTTGAAGCTTCTCGTTGGCTTCATATATAGGTTCAAAATCAACTACTTCCTGTCTTTGCATCAGAGTAGAGACTGAAGGAAGTTCAAGCAAAAGAGCTTTAAACGACAAATTTAGGTCTGCATCCAGAATATATCCGTATGTATCTACAAACTCTCTATCAATCTCGTCGTTATGTATTATCTTCTCAAGTGTATCGACACCGAATGAGTGCATCGACTCGTACCTTACAAAAGAGTTTGAATCGTGTCTGCTTAAAAACTGATAATCATTTTGTTCTTGTTTAATAATAATAGGAGCCGAGAAATCACGGTTTATAGAGAGAATCGGTTTTGAATCCGTTTCCCATGAAAACTCTTCAAACTCTTTTGAGATTGTTAGAGTCTCTTCAAGTATCTCTTTTCCTTCTTCATTTAAGAGTGCTATTTTTAGCGGAAAGAAATAAACTCTTTGTCTCTGACCTTCAAGTGTATTTGGAATAACCTGAGTAAGACGAAGTATATATTTATTATTCTCATATTTTTCACTGACAAGCAGTCTAGGTGTACCGTTTTGATGATACCATCTCTCAAACTGTGTTAAATCAACTTTACCCGCTTCACTCATAGCCCATAAAAAATCTTTTGTAGTCACGGCTTGCCCGTCAAAACTCTCAAAGTACAGATCAGTAGCTTTTCTGTATTTTTCTTCCCCTAAAAGCGTGTGTATCATTCTTATGACTTCAGCACCTTTTTCATAAACGGTCGCCGTGTAGAAGTTATTCATAGATATGTACGATTCGGGTTGAATAGGATGTGAGGTCGGAGATGCATCTTCTACAAACTGACGCTCTCTTAAAGCTTTAACATCTTCGATGCGAGCAACCTCTTTAGAGTTTAAATCGGCTGAAAAGCACTGGTCGCGAAAAACGGTAAGCCCCTCTTTTAAAGTAAGCTGGAACCAATCGCGACACGTAATCCTATTCCCGGTCCAGTTATGAAAATACTCATGTGCTATTACACTTTGAATACCCATAAAATCTCTGTCGGTTGCCAACTCTTCGTTTGCCAGCACATAATGTGAGTTAAATATGTTTAAGCCCTTATTCTCCATAGCACCCATATTAAAGCTGTCAACGGCTACTATGTTGTAAATATCCAAGTCATACTCTCGACCGTATTTTTCCTCATCCCAAAGCATTGCATCTTTTAAAGACCTCATAGCATGAAAACATTTAGATTCATTTCCTAAATCACAATAGATATTTAACTCGATATCATTACCGCTCATTGTTCTAAAGCTGTCGTTTATAACACCCAAATCACCTGCTACCAATGCAAAAAGGTATGAGGGTTTGGGATGCGGATCAAACCAAGTAACACTGTGCTTGTCACCATACTGATTTTCACTTTGCTTATTTCCGTTTGAGAGTAATACCGGATACTTTTTTTTATCAGCAATTATTGTAGTAGTATATACAGCCATAACGTCGGGTCTGTCTATATAAGGTGTTATACGACGAAAACCTTCAGGTTCGTTTTGTGTACAAAAAATTGAACCTGATTTATATAAGCCTTCTAATTCCGTGTTATTTTGGGGGTATATTTTATTTTTTATCTTTAGAGAAAATTTGTTTGGCGTATTGTAAACACTCAATACCTCATCTTTATAGCTGTACCTTGCATCCGAGAGTTTTAAGTCATTTAAATATAATTCAATCAGTTCTAAATCTATACTGTTTAACTTAAGAGTATATAGCTGATTATCTTTTTTTGAACTCTCTATATTCATCGTATTTGTTACTATCGTATAATCATCATAAAGTTCAAAACACAAATCACATTTGCTTACTTTAAATTCTGGTTGTTTATAATCTTTTAAATATATCTCTTTTATTTCACTCATAAAATCTGCTCTTATCCTTTTAAATTTCTATATTTTACTTAAATAGTTACTAAATTTCTACCATTTTCTTTTGACTCATACAGTAAAGTATCTGCTCTTTTTAAAAATATATCTATAGACTCATTTTCTTCATATTCCACCAAACCTACACTTATCGTCAAAGGTTTATCTAACCCAAAGTCATATTCAGAAATACTTTTCATCATTCTCTCAATAGTGCTCTTTGCACCGGCTATTTTCGTATCAGGCATCAGAAGCAAAAATTCTTCTCCGCCGTATCTGCCAATATAGTCTATATCTCTTAAATTTAACTTTAAAAGTTTAACAAGTTCAACCAATACAAAATCACCCTTGTCATGGCCGTATATATCATTAATTCTTTTAAAAAAATCTATATCAACCATTGCTAAACTAAGTATAGTTTTATGACGGTTACAACGATGAATTTCATGCTTTAATACTTCCATAATAGAGTACCGACTGTGAGCTTTTGTCAAATAATCGGTTTTTGCAATTTTTTCCAAATCTTTTGTGGCTTGCATCAGCTCTTTAGTTCTCTCCTTAACTTTTGATTCAAGAGAATTATTTAAAACTTTTAACTCTTTGGCTTTTGCCGTAATCTCTTCTTGATAATTTTCAAACGATTTTTTTATAAAACGTGATACAAAATATGATATAAATAAAGACACTATAAGAAGGATAATACTTCCAAAAACTAAGTTTGTAAGCTTCATGTTATGAGCTTCATACAATTCTCTGCTTTGTTTTGCGACTTCATCTTTTACCGTAGATTCGTAATAACCCGTAGCAACTATCCAGTCAGAATTCGGCACTGCTTGTATATATGTATATTTTTTCTCATCTTTTTTTGTTTTTGGATTATCCCAATCATATGTAATATAACCTGAATTATTGTCTCTAAAAATATCATATATCATTTTATAAATATTTTTTGCTATTCCCTCTTTATACGACTTAATATTTTTACCGACCATTTCATTCATGGCTGAATGCAAAAGCATAGTCCCGTCTCTTTTTACAATATAAAAGTAATTCGAGTTCATAGCATCTATTTTTGATATACTTGTGAGTAAAATTTTGTCTGCACTTTTAGTAGCACTATCAAGATACTCCGAACTTCCCATATACCAGTCGTAAAAACCTACACTTTTTACAAAAGCAAGTTGTTTAAACTGTTTTGTTTTATCAAAACCGGGTCTTGTAAAAGTATCCCATAAGAAACCTTCCCCTTCATTTTTACAAAGTTTAATCTCATCTTTTATTATCTCCTTGCCGTTGGCATCTTTAAAATCTATTATAGAACTTCCCTCAAGATGCTTTAAATATTTTGGAGACAAATAAAAAACTCCTTTAAAATCCAATATCCATATAAAACTCTCACCATTGTTCCACAGCATCGGACGAAGTGCTTCTATAATTATCTCTTGTATCTCTTTTTTTGATTTAGTGTCCCTATATTTTGTCTCTATTGCTTTTGCGATTTTTATAGCATTGTTTACCCTGCTTTTTATACGCTTTTTCATATCTTGTTTTGTGATGCTTTTATGGTAAACTATGTGATTGACCATAGATTCAACTTGAGCTTTTATAGTTTTTCTATGGGTATGATGAAGATTTTGTTCTACTTTTTCTACATTTTTCTTAAAGCTTTCATTGCTTGTATTTATAATTAATAAACTAAATAGCAATACCGTTAAAGGGATAAATATAAAAGGTCCAAATGTTAAAATAGTACCTATATTGTTTTCGTTTATAATATTTGTATTTTGCTGTTTTTTACTGCTCATATCAATATTATATCTATGTAATATATGATTTATTCTTAACTTAACCTTACATATAACTTATTTTGCTATAATACATAAGAAATATTTTAAGGATTTTTATGAAAACCCATACACTTTTGATGCCACTAGATATGCACTTACACCTTCGTGACGGTGTGATGCTTGAAAACATTGCACCTCTTAGTGCTTACAGTTTTTCAGGTGCTATAATTATGCCAAACTTGGTTCCGCCGGTAACTACACTAGATGATGTAAAAAAATATAAAAAACGTATTATGGCAACAGTTCCAAACGATTATTTTGAGCCGTATATGACACTTTTTTACAAAAACTACGATAAAGCATTTCTTGAGAGTGTTGTTGATAATATAACTGCAATAAAGCTATACCCTGACGGTGCGACTACAAATTCGGACGGTGGAGTTAGCAGTTTTGACATAGAAGAGATGCGTGAAACTTTAGAAGCGATGAGTGAACTTGACATTCCTTTATGTGTACACGGCGAAACAGCAGGTTTTGTTATGGACAGAGAAGCCGAGTTTATGAGTATCTATGAGCTTTTAGCTAAAAACTTTCCAAATCTAAAAATCATTATGGAACATATCACAACTAAAGCCGCAGTAGATATGTTAGACAAGTACGATAATCTTTATGCGACTATAACTGTTCATCACCTGCTTTTAACACTAGATGACGTAGTGGGCGGTATGATGATGCCACACCACTTTTGCAAACCAATAGCAAAACGTCCTGAGGATTTGGATGCACTGCTGAGTGTTGCACTAGAAGCTCATCCTAAAGTTATGTTCGGTTCAGACTCTGCTCCGCATCCCAAAAATAAAAAAGAATCATGTGGCTGTGCAGCCGGTGTATTTACAGCACCTATCGCTCTTCAGCTTCTTTGTGAGATATTTGAACAGTACGATAAACTCGATAACTTACAAGCATTTGTAAGCGACAATGCACAAAGCATCTACGGTATATGTCCCGAATTTAAAGAAGTCGTTTTAGAAAAACGCCCTTTTGAAGTACCGGCTAGTTACTCAGATGTAGTACCTTTATATGCAGGTAAAGAAATTGGTTGGGCAATTCAAAGCGTTGAATAAAATACTACTTTTAGAAGACGATATACTACTTGGGGAAACTCTGATAGATTTACTTGAAGATGAAGGCTATGCCGTATCTCATTTTCCAAACGGTCAAGATGCTTTGGATGCAACATTTGAGAATAAGTTTGATTTGTATCTTTTGGATATAAACGTTCCTCAAATAGACGGTCTAACTCTACTAAAAGAGTTAAGAGATGCAAGTGACAATACACCTGCCATATATCTTACCTCCCATCAAGAAAAAGATAAACTTCTTGAAGGCTTTAACAACGGATGTGACGACTTTATAAAAAAACCTTTTGACAATGATGAACTTCTTGTTAGAATAGCTTCTATTTTTAAAAGAACCAAAACAAATAATTCAGATTGTGTCGGAGAGTTATGTCACGATGCAACCCACAAAAGAATCCTTTACAAATCTCATGAGCTGGACTTATCTCAAAAAGAGTATAAACTTTTACTACTGCTTATGCGACACGTGAATTCAACCGTACCAAAAGAGCTTATTTTGGATGAGTTATGGAATCTTAGTGAAGGTGGAAGCGATGGAGCATTAAGAGTTTATATAAACCGTCTTAAACATCTTCTTCCCGAAATAAATATTCAAAACGTAAGAGCCGTAGGGTATAAACTTGTTTCATAATTTACGTTTAAATATTTTTATATATTACTTTTTCACTACACTCGGTTTTTTGTTTGTCTTGTATTACTTTTTAGAAGTTTTAGAGTTTGGCGACGTTTACTTACTTTTGGCCATTTTAGCAACTCTTGCGATATTTTCCGGTGTATTTATCTCAAAATTGGCAATTGAACCGTTTCAAGAGCACTTAAACAACATAGAACATTTATCCAAAGAGACACTGCATGAGTTAAACCTTCCTATAGCTACGATAAAAACAAATACACAGATGCTTTCAAAAAATATGAATAATGAAAAAGATCTAAAAAGAATTTCAAGAATTCTTAGTGCATCAAATATGCTTGAACAACGTTACAACGAACTAGATTATATGATTAAAACCCACACTACAAAAGAGATTAATGAAGATTTTTTTTTAGATGAACTTGTAAAAGAACGTATAGATTTTTTACAAGGCATCTATCCCAACAAAACATTCAAACTAAAACTTGAGAGAGTAAACATATTTAACGATAAAATTGGACTTGGAAAAGTTATTGATAATATAATCGATAACGGTATAAAATACAGTAAAAACAGTGATATTATAGATATTTATTTAAAAAACAAATATTTAACTATACAAGACTATGGTCAGGGTATGGATGAAAGTGAACTGCTAAAAGTTTTTGACAAATACTATCAAGGCGATACAGGTGCAAAAGGTTTTGGTATCGGACTTAGTCTGGTAAAAAGATTTTGCGATAAACAAAATATAAAATTATCCATAGATTCAAAACCGAATTATGGTACAAAAATAACTCTAATGTTTAAATAAGGGATTTAACAATATGGAAGATATAAATTTTTTAGCATATGCCGAACAAGCCGTTGACTACGGTGTGATGGGTGTTCTTATTCTTATGAGTATAGTTACTTTATGGCTTTTTATAGAGAGAATGATGTTTTACAAAAGTGTACGCATAGATGATTACGACCATAGAGACAATTTAGAAATGGATTTAACGGACAACATTAGCGTTATCAGTGCTATAGGTTCAAACGCTCCCTATGTAGGACTTCTTGGAACAGTCCTTGGAATCATGATTACCTTTTATACCCTCGGAGATGCGGGGGCGGTAGATGCAAAGAAA